>NZ_QASO01000036.1 GCF_003052605.1 Ectopseudomonas oleovorans
AGTTGCTTGCGGCATTTGACCTGCTCATGGCTGTCGACACCATGAACTTGAAAAACCTGCTTTGCCAAATCCACGCCTATGCGTTTAAGTTTCATGCGGGCTCCCCCTCCGGGATTGTTTGTTTCGTAACCTACAGTCTGGCGCAATGACGCCGTAGGAGGGAGGAGTCCATCTCATTGGGCTACGCCTGAAGTCCTGAGCCATGAACGCCGCCAAACGCCTGGAAATCTTCCGTCGCCTGCACGAGGACAACCCCGAGCCAAAGACCGAGCTGGCCTACAGCACGCCCTTCGAGCTGCTGGTGGCGGTGACGCTCTCGGCCCAGGCCACCGACGTCAGCGTCAACAAAGCCACGGCCAAGCTGTTCCCGGTAGCCAATACGCCGGAGGCCATCTACGCCCTCGGCGTCGAGGGTTTGAGCGAATACATCAAGACCATCGGCCTGTACAACAGCAAGGCGAAGAACATCATCGAGACCTGCCGCATCCTGATCGAAAAGCACGGCAGCCAGGTGCCGAACAACCGCGAAGACCTCGAAGCCCTGCCCGGCGTCGGTCGCAAGACCGCCAATGTGGTGCTCAACACCGCGTTTCGCCAACTGGCCATGGCTGTGGACACGCACATCTTTCGCGTCAGCAACCGCACCGGCATTGCGCCGGGCAAGAACGTGGTCGAGGTGGAGAAGAAGCTGCTCAAGTTCGTGCCCAAGGATTATCTGCTCGACGCCCACCACTGGCTGATCCTGCACGGGCGCTACGTCTGTACCGCACGCAAACCGCGCTGTGGCGCCTGCCGCATCGAAGATCTGTGCGAGTACAAGGCGAAAACTTCCGACGATTGATCGACCATAGAATCTGGCGATCCTCTGATTGAAAAAATCTTTTTTACCCGCTCAATTTTTGCCGCTATAAGGTGCGCCATTGGCCCCAGTAAATGGCCTGGAGTGGAAGAAATGAGCACAGACAAAGAAGACCTCGAGCTGGACGAAGACTTTGTCGCAGACGATGCAGACGATGCCGAGCCTGCGGTGGAAGTCGCCAAGACCAACCTGACCAAGCGCCGCATCATCGACAACTTCCTCGAAGAACGACGCCTGCACAAACAGCTGGCCGAATACGACTTCGATATCTGAGAGCCGCTGCCTTCTACAAGAGCCCCGCAAGCCGGGGCTTTTGTTTGAGCGTCGAAATTGACAGACCTGAAACGACGAACCCCGGCACAAGGCCGGGGTTCGTTGGCAGGCTGAAGCGGTCGATCAGACCAGCTTGCGGCCCTTGCCGGCAGCGATGCGCATGCGCAGGGCGTTGAGCTTGATGAAGCCCGCCGCGTCCTGCTGGTTGTATGCGCCGCCATCTTCCTCGAAGGTCGCGATGTTGGCGTCGAACAGCGAATCGTCGGACTTGCGCCCGGTGACGATGACGTTGCCCTTGTACAGCTTCAGGCGCACCACACCGTTCACGTTGGCCTGGGATGCGTCGATCATCTGCTGCAGCATCAGACGCTCCGGGCTCCACCAGAAACCGTTGTAGATCAGGCTGGCGTATTTCGGCATCAGCTCGTCTTTCAGGTGAGCGACTTCGCGGTCGAGAGTGATCGACTCGATGGCGCGGTGGGCCTTGAGCATGATGGTGCCGCCGGGGGTCTCGTAGCAGCCACGCGACTTCATGCCGACGAAGCGGTTCTCGACGATATCCAGACGGCCGATGCCGTTCTCGCCGCCGATGCGGTTCAGCTCGGCCAGCACCTGCGCCGGGGTCATGGCCTTGCCGTCGATGGCGACGATGTCACCGGCCTTGTAGGTCAGCTCGATGTAGGTCGGGGTGTCCGGCGCCGCTTCCGGCGACTTGGTCCAACGCCACATGTCTTCTTCGTGCTCGGTCCAGGTGTCTTCCAGCACACCGCCTTCATAGGAGATGTGCAGCAGGTTGGCATCCATGGAGTACGGCGACTTCTTCTTGCCGTGGCGCTCGATCGGAATGGCGTGCTTCTCGGCGTAGTCCATCAGCTTCTCGCGCGACAGCAGATCCCACTCGCGCCACGGAGCGATGACTTTGACGCCTGGCTTAAGCGCGTAGGCGCCCAGCTCGAAACGCACCTGGTCGTTGCCCTTGCCGGTGGCGCCGTGGGAGATGGCGTCGGCGCCAGTCTCGTTGGCGATTTCGATCAGGCGCTTGGCGATCAGCGGACGGGCGATGGAGGTACCCAGCAGGTACTCGCCTTCGTAGACGGTGTTGGCACGGAACATCGGGTAGACGAAATCGCGGACGAACTCTTCGCGCAGGTCGTCGATGTAGATTTCCTTGACGCCCATCGCCTGAGCCTTGGCGCGGGCCGGCTCGACCTCTTCGCCCTGGCCGAGGTCAGCGGTGAAGGTCACCACTTCACAGTTATAGGTATCTTGCAGCCACTTGAGGATCACCGAGGTGTCCAGGCCACCGGAATAGGCCAGAACTACCTTTTTGACGTCCGCCATGCCATCACTCCACGGGTTGTACGGTAAAACCCGTGATTCTACTGGCCTCGCGCCGCAATTTACAGGGGCGCGACACACAGCGTTGCGCAAGCGACGCCGACTGGATTCAGGATGGGCTGCTTCCGGGTGGGTCGACCGGCGTGGTGGCCGGGGCAGGCGCACTCTGTTGTGGCACTTCTGCCGCTGGCACACGCTCCAGGCGCAGGGTCGCGCGACGGTTCTTGGCACGATTGGCTTCGTTATTGTTTGGCACCAGCGGGTAACGCTCGCCATGAAAGCGCATGGTGATCTGCTCGATCGGTACGCCACCGGCCACCAGATACTCCTGCACCGCCAGCGCACGACGGCGTGAGAGGTCGCGATTGGTCAGACGATTACCGCTGTTGTCCGCGTGACCATCGATCTGGAAGCTGTTGATGCTTGGGTCAGCCTTGACGAAGTCGAGGATGATATCGAGCTTGGCCTTGGCCATTGGGTCGAGATCGATGCCGCCACCGGGAAAGCCAATCTGCGCCTGACGAATCTGATCGAAATTGACCGGCAGCAACTTGGCGGTACAGGCTTGGTAGTCGTCATAGGCCTTGTGGAACTTGACCGGCAGCAACCGTACTTCCAGGTTATCGCCGCCATTGAGGGTGCGATGGCGTACCACCGGGCTGCGCCCTTCCAGCAGGCCGGTAAGCAGGCGTGCACCCTGCTCCTGCGAGCTGTTGAACGGCACCTCGCCGTTACCAACACTGACCACGCCCAGGTTGATGTCGCCGCGCCCTGGCTGCCAGGGCGCCGCAGCCGCCAGCAAGGTCGCCGAACCCGCGCCCATCCAGCGCTCGCGGGCCTTGAGGCGGAAGGTGACTTGCTCACCCGCGCGGCGTACGAACTCGCCGCTGCCAAAGTTGCTGATCGGCTGGCTCAGGCGGCATTCGAACTGATCGCCCTCCACCGTCCACTCCACCTTCTCCAGCCGGGTCTGGAAGCTGATGGCATGCGCAGGCATGCATAGAGGCATGCCTGCCAGCAGGCTGATCAGAAGGAAATTGGACGCACGCACGACAGGCTCCACGGCGGTTCACGGCACTCCCAAGGGGTATCGGTCAGGTGCGCGAAAACTTAACCCCCTGCGTGCGATTGTCACGCAGGCGCGAGCGCGAGCAGGCGCTTTTCAGGTACCATGCGGCCACGTTTTACCCGCCTGGAAGCCTTCATGTCCGACCGTCTGACTCTTCTGCGTCCCGATGACTGGCACATCCACCTGCGCGATGGCGCGGTGCTGCCACATACCGTCGGCGATGCCGCGCGCACCTTCGGCCGCGCCATCATCATGCCCAACCTGGTACCGCCGGTACGCAACGCCGCCGAGGCCGACGCCTATCGCCAGCGCATTCTCGCTGCGCGCCCGGCTGGCAGCCGCTTCGAGCCGCTGATGGTGCTTTACCTCACCGACAACACCAGCCCCGAAGACGTACGCGCGGCCAAGGCCAGCGGTTTCGTGCATGCCGCCAAGCTCTAC
This sequence comes from Ectopseudomonas oleovorans, assembly GCF_003052605.1. Classification (GTDB taxonomy): domain Bacteria; phylum Pseudomonadota; class Gammaproteobacteria; order Pseudomonadales; family Pseudomonadaceae; genus Aquipseudomonas; species Aquipseudomonas oleovorans_A. The sequence continues at coordinate 3,981 of NZ_QASO01000036.1, forward strand.
CCGGCCGGTGCCACCACCAACTCCGACTCGGGCGTGACCAGCATCGACAAAATCTTCCCGGCGCTGGAAGCCATGGCCGAAGTTGGCATGCTGCTGCTGGTGCATGGCGAAGTGACCCGCGCCGAGATCGACGTGTTCGACCGCGAGAAGGCTTTCATCGATGAGCACCTGACTCGCGTGGTCGAACGTTTCCCGACACTGAAAGTGGTGTTCGAGCACATCACCACCCGTGACGCGGTGCAGTTCGTCGAGGCGGCCTCGGCCAAAGTCGGCGCCACCATCACCGCTCATCACCTGCTGTACAACCGCAATCACATGCTGGTCGGCGGTATTCGCCCGCATTTCTATTGCCTGCCGATTCTCAAGCGCAACGTGCACCAGGAAGCCCTGCTCGACGCCGCCACCAGCGGTAACGTCAAATTCTTCCTCGGCACTGACTCGGCCCCGCATGCCAAGCATGCCAAGGAAGCGGCTTGCGGCTGCGCGGGCTGCTACACCGCCTATGCCGCCATCGAGCTGTACGCCGAAGCCTTCGAGCAGCGCAATGCGCTGGACAAGCTGGAAGCCTTCGCCAGCTTCCACGGCCCGGACTTCTACGGTCTGCCGCGCAACACCGACAGCATTACCCTGGTACGTGAAGAGTGGACCGTACCCGCCAGCCTGCCGCTGGGCGACAACAATGTGGTGCCGCTGCGCGCCGGCGAAACCCTGCGCTGGAAATTGCTGGAGGCCCAGGCGTGAGCGAAGACAACTACGAAGACGAACTCGAACCCAGCCTGCCCTCTGGCCCGCGTACGCCCATGGCGGCGCGCTTTCGCGGCTACCTGCCGGTAGTGGTGGATGTGGAGACCGGCGGTTTCAACTGCGCCACCGATGCCCTGCTGGAAATTGCCGCCACGACCATCGCGATGGACGAGAGCGGCTTTCTTTATCCGGATCACACCCACTTCTTCCGTATCGAGCCCTTCGAGGGCGCCAATATCGAAGCGGCGGCGCTGGAGTTCACCGGTATCAAGCTCGATCATCCGCTGCGCATGGCGGTGAGCGAGGAGCATGCCCTGGGCGAGATCTTCAAGGGCCTGCGCAAGTCGATCAAATCGGCCGGCTGCAAGCGCGCGATCCTGGTCGGCCACAACAGCAGCTTCGACCTCGGTTTCCTCAATGCCGCGGTGGCCCGTTGCGGCATCAAGCGCAACCCCTTCCACCCCTTCTCCAGCTTCGATACCGCGACCCTCGCCGGTCTCGCTTATGGCCAGACCGTGCTGGCCAAGGCCTGCCAGACGGCCGGTATCGAGTTCGACGGCAAGGAAGCGCACTCGGCACGCTACGACACCGAGAAGACCGCCGAGCTGTTCTGCGGCATCGTCAATCGCTGGAAGGAAATGGGTGGTTGGGACGAATTCGATCAGTGAGCCTCTGCGCGGCGATCGAACCCCATGAAAAAACCGGCGTCCGCCTAATGCCAGTCAGTTAAGCCGTTGCACTCGATCTTTGTAGGAGCCGGCTTGCCGGCGATCCGATCGAGTAGGAGGCGGGGTCGCCCCCGCCGTCCTCTCACACCACCGTACGTACGGTTCCGTATACGGCGGTTCAGGCCATACGGCTAAGCCGAGTGATCGTATCCAGTATTGACACCAGTCCAAGCGCATCCCAGCGTTTCTTCGGCAGCGCCTGCCGCAGGTGCAAGGCGCCGGCGTTCCACCAGGGGCCGCGCCCGTTGGTGGCCGACTTCCAGGCCCGCTCCTCCGGTAAGCCCAGCCGCATCAGATTGCGTGCCCGGGTAACCGGTCGTTTCCAGTGCCGCCACAGCACATTGCGCAGCAACCGCCGCACCCAGCCATCCAGCTCTTCCACAGGCCGCTTGCTCTGGCTCAGCTTGAAGTAGCTGCTCCAGCCACGCAGAACCGGGTTGAGCCGCTCGATCAGCCAGGTCAGCTGACTACCCCGCCTAGCACGTAGCAGGCTTTTCACCCGTTCGCGCAGGCGCTGCAGGCTGCTGCCGGCAATCCGCAGTTTCGGCTGCCGGTGCACGGTCATGCCGTAGCCCAGGTAACTGCTGCGCCACGGGCGGATGACCTGGCTCTTGGCCCGGTTCAACCGCAACCGCAGCCGCTGCTCCAGAAAACGCTCCAGACTGGCTAGCACCCGCTCGCCCGCCTGCCGACTGCGGACGTAGACGTTCGCGTCGTCGGCATAGCGCACGAAGCGATGGCCGCGCCGGCTCAGCTCCCGGTCCAGCTCGTTCAGCAGGATGTTCGAGAGCAGGGGCGAGAGCGGCCCGCCTTGCGGCGTGCCTTCTCGTCGCAGGCTCACGAGCCCACCCGCCATGACACCGGCTTCCAGGTAGCGCCGAACCAGCCGCCGCACACGCGGGTCTTCGACCTGACGCGCCAGCAGGTCCATCAGCAGATCGTGGTCGACCCGGTCGAAGAATTTCTCCAGGTCCAGTTCCACGCTCCAGCGATAGCCCGCCTCCACATGGGCGCGGGCCATTTCGATGGCCTGGTGCGCGCTGCGCCCCGGACGAAAGCCGTAGCTGAAGTCCGAGAACAGCGGTTCGAAAAGCGGCGTCAGTTGCTGCAGCAGCGCCTGCTGGATCAGGCGATCCAGCACGCTGGGTATCCCCAGCGTTCTGACCCCGCCCTCGGGCTTGGGAATGTTCACCGCACGGACGCCGTACGGCTGGTATTCACCCGTCTGCAGCCGCTCCCGCAGGGACGGCCAATACTGCTTCAGGTAGCCCGCGAGTTCGTCCACCGACAGACCATCGGCCCCCGGTGCGCCCCGGTTGTTCACCACCCGTCGATACGCACGCCTCAGGTTCGCCGGCGACAGCACCCGCTCCATCAGCGTGTTCGGCTCCGCTTTCGTCCACGTTACAGACGCCATCGATGTCTGCGCACTGTCAGCCGGCATGCGCGGATTCCGTCCACCATGCCGGGGAACAGCCTTCCCCTGGGGGGAAGCTTCTGCGGTTCGACATCCCATGAGACTCCAACGCCTACCGGCGGTATGACCTGTTCGGCCCTTGGTGACGTGGTTGCTCGTCACTTACTACGGCCTCGGCTGACTTCTGCACGCCCATCCCGTCGCCTCTCGACGCCCGGTAGCCCAGCGGCAAACATGCAGATCTCCCAGGGTAATTCGCGCGACCTTCCAGCTTATGCCTGGCGGATCTACGTCGTAGCGTGCCGTGCAAGTACCGGGCTTTGACGAATTGGGCCGCCTCACCCCGCTACGCCGCCTCCATCCGCTTCCTGTTCGTCAGGCCAGCCATTTGCTTCCGGCTTCCTTCAGATTCGCAGTCACCCGCGACACCCTTGCCTTCAGCTAACACTTCCCCTTGCCGGGTGTGTAGAGGACTTTCACCTCCAAGTCGCCAGGCTCACCACCACAGTGAACCGAACAGCGCCAGTCACGGCGCTACGCGCCATGCCTGGCGCACCCACATAAAAAACCGCGGCCCAAGGGCCGCGGTTTTCGTTCTACGCGATAGGCATCAAGCTTTGGCGCGCATTTTCTCGGTGTTGATCAGGAAACGAGCCAGAGCCGGCAGCAGCCAGATCGCACCGATCATGTTCCACAGGAACATGAAGGTCAGCATCAGGCCCATATCGGCCTGGAACTTGATCGCCGAGAAGATCCAGGTCGCCACGCCGATCGCCAGGCAAACGCCGGTGAACAGCACCGCCTTGCCGGTGGACTTGAGCGTCTCGTAGTAGGCGTCCTGCAGCGACAGCCCCTGACGCAGATAGGTCTCCAGACGGCTGTAGATGTAGATGCCGTAGTCGACACCGATACCCACACCCAGGGCGATCACCGGCAAGGTGGCGACCTTCACACCAATGCCCATGAAGGCCATCAGCGCGTTACCCAGCACCGAGGTCAGCACCAGCGGCAGGATCACGCACAGGGTCGCAGCCAGCGAACGGAAGGTCAGCAGGCACATGATGCTCACCGCCGCGTAGACCGCGATGAGCATGGTGGTCTCGGAGGCCGCGATCACCTCGTTGGTGGCCGCTTCGATACCGGCGTTACCCGCTGCCAGCACCACCTGCAGCTCCTCGGTGTTGTGCTGCGCGGCGAACTCTTCGGCGGCAGCCACGGCACGCGACAGAGTCTCTGCCTTGTGGTCCTCGAGGAAGATCAATACCGGAGCCACCGAACAGTCTGCGTTGTACAGGCCTTCAGCACGGGCGATGGAGTTGTTCAACACATCCTGGTTACGCGACAAGGTCTCCCATTTCAGGTTGCCCTCGTTCATGCCCTTGATCACCTGCTTGGACACCGTGACCATGGAGATGGCCGACTGCACGCCTTCGGTGTTCTCCATCTTCCACATCAGCTCGTCCATAGCCGACAGCGCTTCGTAGGTGGAGCAGCCTTCGGTGGGGGTTTTGATCATCACTACCAGCACGTCGGAGCTGGTCGAGTAGTTGCGGATGACGAAATCGTTATCCAGGTTATAACGGGAATCCGGGTGCAATTCCGGCGCGCCTTGGTCGAGGTCGCCGATCTTCAGGTTCTGCCCGTACCAAACGCCGCCAGCCAGCGCCACAACGGCGATGACCACAGAAATCGGCGCCACCATCGGATGGGCGAAGTTGGAAATGGCACGCCAGACCGGGTGATCCTTGGTGGCCTCCTCGCGACTCTTCTGCACCGCACGTTTACCAATGCCGATATAGGAAATCAGAACCGGCAGCAGGATCAGGTTGGTCAGGATGATCACCGCCACGCCCATCGAGGCGCCGATGGCCAGTTCGCGGATCACCCCGATATCGATCAGCAGCAGCGTGACGAAACCGACGGCATCGGACAGCAGCGCCACCAACCCCGGAATGAACAGCTGGCGGAAGGCCATGCGCGCGGCGGACAGAGCATCAGTCGCCTCGCCCGAGGCCATGGCGATACCGTTGATCTTCTGCACCCCGTGAGAGATACCGATGGCGAACACCAGGAACGGCACCAGCATCGAGTAGGGATCGAGACCGAAGCCCAGAGTGTGCAGCAGGCCAAGCTGCCAGATCACGGCGATCAGGGTGGTGATCACCACGGCCAGGGTGCTCTTGAAGCAGTGGGTGAACCACAGCAGCAGCACGAAGGTGATGCCGATGGCGACGGCAAAGAACAGCGCCACGCCCACCAGGCCATCGATCAGGTCGCCGACCTTCTTGGCGAAGCCGATGATATGCACCTTGATGTTGGGATTCTGCGCTTCGTACTTCTCGCGAATCTTCTCTTCCAGCTCGTGAGAGAACTGTTGGTAGTCCAGCTTGATCAGCTTGCTCTGATCGTTCGGGTCCGGGTAGGACTCGAGCAGCGGAATATCGACGATGCTGGACTTGAAGTTGTTCGCCACCAGGCGCCCGATCTGACCCGACTTGAGGATGTTGCTGCGCAGCTCCTCGAGGCTGTCGGCTGAACCGTCGTAGGTCTGCGGAATCACCTCACCCCCCGCGAAGCCCTCTTCGGTCACTTCGGTCCAGCGCACGCTCGGACTCCACAGCGACTTGAGTCCGGAACGGTCTACACCAGGAATGTAGAACGCCTCGTCATGGATCTGCCGCAGGGTTTCCATGTATTCCTTGCTGAAGATGTCACCGTCGGTGGCTTCCACCGAGATGCGCACCGTATTACCCAGGTTAGCCAGGTCGTTACGGTGCTCGAGCATGTTCTGAATGTAGGGATGCCCCAGCGGAATCATCTTCTCGAAGCTGGTCTGCGGGCGTACCTGGGCAGCCTGATAGAACAGAAAGATGCTGATCAGCAGGCAGATCAGGATGACCGCCGGGCGATTGTTGAAAATCAGCCGCTCGAGGAAGGAAGCAGGCTGTTGTTGATGCTTGGTCATGCAAAGGCTCCCGGCTTGTTATTGTTGGCCCAGATCGGCGCCAGTCGAGGCGGCGAGGTGAACGCCGCCCTGCCCCACCAGGATCAGGTTGCCGTTATCCAGTGCAGCTACTCCGGCCAGCGAGAGGCGGTCGGGGCGGTTGATCAGGCTGAACGTCTGGCCGTGATCCTTGCTGCGCAGCACCGTGCCACCGTGCCCGACGACCGCGACACTGCCATCGTTGAGCAGCGCGCCATCGGCCAGACCGAATTCCAGCGGACCATTGTTCGGGGTGTTGAGCGTGATCTGCTGCCAACTGTCACCGAAATCGGTGGAGCGGAACAGGTGGCCGCGCAGACCAAAGGCCAACACAGTGGCTGGCTGGTCGGTACCGATCACACCGAACAGCGAACCCTCGTAGGGCAGATCCTCGATACGCTCCCAGGTCTGCCCCCAGTCTGCGGAACGGAACATCAGGCCCAGCTCACCGACGATGAACAGACCAGTGTCCTTTACGGCCGTAATGGCATTGAGGTGATAGGCGTCTTCGTTGTCGAGACGATCGCTGATGTCTTCCCAGTTCTGACCACCATCGGTGGTTTCCAGCAGTGCACCGTAGGCACCTACCGCGTAACCGGTCTGAAGATCCTTGAACCAGACATCCAGCAGCGGCGCTTCGAGCTCAAGATTTTCGTACTGCTTGGTCCAGGTCAGGCCACCATCGGTCGTCGTGAGAACCTGCGCATCATGACCGACCACCCAGCCATGCTGAGCATCGACGAAGAACAGCGAAGTCAGCATCTGCCGCGTAGGCACCTTGGCCTGCTGCCAGCTTTGTCCCTGATCGTTGGAATAGAGAATGTGGCCGCGGTCGCCCACGGCGACCAGACGCTCGCCGGTGTTGACCACATCAAGCAGCAGGCTGTGTACGGCCTTGGGTGACTCGATGGCATAGACAGCATCGGCTCCAGCCGTAGTCTCAGCCTGCAAGGGTGCGGCAGCGAAAGCCAGAATGGAAAGCACACTGCACAGCGAGAGCGCTTTAGCCAGCGGCGAATGGACACGGAGCGCCGATTTGCGCGCCTGTTTGGGCGCCAGACCGGACTGGGTGCGCCGCATGACGGGCTCACTCATATACCTTCCCCCTTTCTTGTTATAGGCGGTACTGCTGATTAGCAGGCTGCCCATCCTAGCGAGCTTCGGAAAGCCCTGACAATTGGCGTGACGTTATGTTTTGTTAAGGCAGAACCCGCGTGATAGAAGCCTATTCGCCAAGCTGATACGAAAAGGCCGCTACTACCGTAGCGGCCTTCGCGTGAGACTACACGACTATTATCGAGTGCCGCGGCGACGCAGGGCAGCCGGTTTGAAATAACCGTCGTCCGGAACCGCCTGGGTGAAGTCGATGGTGTTGTTCTCTTCGTTGTCCAGGTTCTGCACGTGGTAACGGCGCGCCTGCAGATCGTGGAACACATCGAGTGCAGACCAGGTGGTCGGCAGATCGTAGTAGTTCTTCAGATAGGCGATGGACACGCGCCACAGCTCACCACGGCCGTCGTACTGATCCACCACCGCAGCCTGCCAGCTGTCCTCGTCGAGGAACAGGGTGCGCTTGGAGTAGATATGGCGGGCGCCGGACTTCAGCGTGCCCTCGACCACCCACACACGGTGCAGCTCGTTACGAGTCAGAGCCGGGTTGAGGTGACCGACCTGCAGCAGATCCTTGTACTTAACGTCAGGGCTGGTGACCTTGTAGTTGTTGTACGGGATGTAGATTTCCTTCTTGCCCACCAGTTTCCAGTCATAGCGATCCGGGGCACCGTTGAACATGTCGGTGTCGTCGGCGGTACGCAGACCGTCAGCCGCGGCGATCGGGGTATCGTAGGCCAGGTTCGGCGCACGACGCACGCGGCGCTGGCCGGCGTTGTAACCCCAGGCCTGACGCGGCTCTTTCACCTGATCGAGGGTTTCATGAACCAGGGTCGCGCCACCGGCCAGACGCGCCGGGCTGGTGGTGAACGACAGGTAATAGAACATGATGTTGTTCAAATCGGCGAACGAGCCGTTCTGCAGGTAGTACTTGAACAGCGCTTCCTGCTGCGAGGTCACCAGCGAATAGGCGCCGTTGCGCTGTACTGCCACTTCCGAGGCACGGCGCACGATGTAGGTGCCACGGTAGCGGGCGATGTGGTTCCACAGCGCCTCGACACCATTTTGCGGAATCGGGAACGGAATACCGCCGTAAGCGTCGATAAAGCCGTTACCACCATCGACCAGCTTGGCGCTGGTGGCGTTCTTGATGGTGTTGTCATAGACCCACTGCGGCGCGGAGCCGGAGCGGCGGGTCTGGTACACCGGCATCTGATAGGTTTCCGGGTAAGCCTTGAACATGGCGATCTGACCCGGCGTCAGATTGGCCTCGTACTGGCTCAGGTTGGCCGCTGTGATGGTGAACAGCGGCTTGTCGTCCGGGAACGGATTGACGTGGTGCTGGCCCGAGCGGGTGTAACCCGCCGGCGGCTGGGTGATGCCACCGGTCCAGGCCGGGATAGTGCCGGCAGCGTTGCCGGCTTTTTCGGCGCCGAAGGGGGTCAGGGTATCGCCAAGTTTGGCAGCTTCCTGCGGGGAAACGGCAGCCAGCGCGGAGCCGGCGGAAAATGCCAGCGCAACGGCTACGGCCATCAGCCTGTGCTTGTTCAGCATGGGTAATTCTCCATGAAGAGTCGTGACGGGCGCCCGCAAGCGCCCGGCGTTCTTTCCGATTTTGGTTATTAGAAGGAGTACTTGACGTTGACGCCGATATTGTCGCGATCACGCGCACCGTTGTTCTGGCCAGCGCCGTAGAACTCGGTGTACTGGATCTCGGCTTCCAGGCTGTTCAGATAGCTGGCGCGCATACCGACGGTGTAAGCCTTGCGACCTTCGATAAAGTTACCGGTCTGGTGCGAGTTGCCTTCGAAGTCGTGCTTGAACACGGCGAAGGGCGATAGGTTCACGCCAGCGTAAACGTCGTTCCAGGTGCCCGACATCATCAGGGTGTAGCCGTAAGCGTTCTTGTTGACCTGATCGTCGCGATCGTAGCCGGACACATAAGAGTTGTTGGCTCGTCCAGCATAGTAACGGACGCCATCCCGCGAATTATATTTGAGGCTATCTCCACGAAGGTGCTCGGAAGACAACTCAGCAATACCAAATAGCGAGTCAAAACCCAGCGATGGGCCAAAGTTATAAATCGTGCCCAAAGATGCATTAAACGCTTCTACTCGCTCATAGTTGTGTATCTGACCATCGCGACTTACTCGACTGCCAGCAATCAGAGCGGTACCATTACCAACCGTGTTCGAGTTATCTGCCAGACCGGCACCTTGAGCGATTACATCACCCAAGAGGTCATTTGTCGTGGCGATACCAATAGGAAGATTCGGCCGATATGCAAGCTCCCCGAACACGGAAGCATTACCTATTGTGGTATTGAAGCTAGTACCAAACATGCGAATATCTTCGGCATATTCACGCTTGGCTTGAATATTCCCCAGCACATCTATCGTCGCCAAGCCAGCAGCATTTACAAGCCCGCCCGCATAACCCGCCAAGCTAGCTACATCCACACCCTGATAACCATTAAGATCCGCATAAATGGTCGGTTCCTTGGCATGATAATTTACGTAATAAAAACCAAACTCAGTACTATTGAGTTCTTCAGCAATATAACGGAATGCCAAGCCATACTGACCGTCATTCTTTGCATTTAGATCCCCACCCACATTCGCGACCTGAATAGCCCTGGCAGAAGACACATAGCCATTAGCGCCGCCGCTCAAAATTCCTGTATTCAGGATCGCTTGCTGCCCCACTGCCGGAAGACCGGGAAAGGTAGTATTTACAAAATTTGCGTAACCATTAGCCGCTGCCTGCAACTGTTGACCGCTAGCAGTACTCAAATCAGGAACGGTATAAGCCCTTGAACCACCATCGGCGAACAAATCCGTCTCCGAGAAATAAGTGCCGACCGGGTCAATAGCCGTCTCTTTCCAATTGAACTGGTAGAAAGCTTCCATCGACAGATTATCTGTCAACCCGAGGTTAAAGCTCAGCGCCTCGACCGGCACCAATACTTCCTTCACCTCCGAGCCTGGCAGACGGAACTTGGCAGCATCGACCGGGTTGGTGGTATTCACACCACCACGGTAGAACAGGCCCTCACCCCAGTTGAATACCTGCTTACCCAGACGCCCGGAAACCGGCATGTTGCCCACATCCCAGTTGCCATAAACATAGGCATCGAGAATCTGTGCATCACGCCCTGCCTTGTGGCGAGTCTCGCGAGTGAAGCTGTTGTCGCGAGGAAAGCTCTGGCTCGGTTGAGCGGGCGAGTTGGCATCGTAATAGTCGTTGCGCTTGTCCATGATCTGGGTGTCATAGAACGCGGTACCACGGATAAAGACGCCGTAGTTACGGTAAGACGCCTCGAGATCCGAGGTAATTTTGAACACTTCGGAAACCAGGCCGGTATCGAAATTGCGGTTACCGTCGTTGGTATTGATATCGTCGTTGGTCTTGTCCTGGCCTTGTACGCGCCACAGTTGACCGTAGGAGATGGTGGTATCGAGGGAACCGGTGATTTCGTTATCGGCGAAGCTGAACTCCACCGCTTGAGCCTGGGCGGCGACCAGCAACGGCAGAACGCCTGCGAACGCAAAGCCGGCCTTGGCCGGGGCAAAACGTAGAACGGGCTTGCGGGACTTAATTTCCATCGAGACACACTCCGTGGACAGATCATTCTTTTGAGCGATCCCGAATCCGGGTCGCGATATGCCGTACTGGCGACGGCTTGTGTTTTTATTTTGTAGCGACGTGTTCCAACGACCAGCGAGAGCTTGCACGCGGTCAAGTCCTGCTCGGCACTGCAACCATGGCGCCAATTCAAACAGTTGTATCAGCGCAAAAGCGCCTTGCAGAGCGATTGCCGGATTTCTTTTCGTGACTGATCAGCCACTGACCAATGGATCAGAAAAGATGGCGCACTTTGTCCTACGATCCGACGCTTTATGCCAATTACCACGCGCCTCGCAGCGCAGTTGGGTGATGAATATCACCTCGCTGTCAAGCGACGAAGCCCGAACTTAAGTGTGCAAAGGCATAACGGACTGCATGCATATTTCATTGGGTAACAAAAAAGTGTTACCAACCAGAGGTCGGTAACACTTTTTTTGTGGAGCAAAACCCGTTTCAGGCCTAAAGCCAACCAGTCAAGCGTCGACGTACCGAGTGTGTAGGAGCGGCGCCTCGCCGCGAACCTGAAAAGCTTCGCCCCGGGGCGGGGCTCCTACGAAACACAGCTTTCGCAGCCTTGCCTAAGCGGCATCAGCCTTAGGCCAGGCTCTTGCTCACCACTTCATAGACATCGCTGGACAGCTCACCGGAGGCGAGGATGCGCTCCAGCTCGGCCTTCATCAGTGCCTGACGCGCCGAGCCGTACTTGCGCCAGCGGGTCAGCGGCGCCAGCAGACGCGAAGCGATCTGTGGGTTGAGGGCGTTGAGAGTGATCACCTGGTCGGCGAGAAAGCGGTAGCCCGCCCCGTCGGCGCGGTGAAAGTTGATCAGGTTCTGGTTGGCGAAAGCGCCGATCAGCGCACGCACCTTGTTCGGATTCTTCAGGGTGAAGGCTTCGTGCTGCATCAACGCATGCACGCGCTCCAGACCACCCGGCAGCGGGCAACCGGCCTGCACGCTGAACCACTGATCCATGACCAGCGGGTTGTCCTTGAAGAAGTCGGCGAACATGGCCAGGGCCTTACCCTGCTCTTCCTGGAACGGCGAGTTGGCCAGCACAGCCAGCGCGGCAAGGCGCTCGGTCATGTTGTCGGCGTTGTCGAACTGATCGACGCAAGCCGCCAGCACTTCAGGCTTCTCGCTGAGCATCAGGTAGGACAGCGCGATGTTCTGCAGGCTGCGACGGGCGAAGTGCGCCGCCTCGGCCACGTAAGGGGTGGCCTTGGAGACTTCACGGTTGGCCTGGTAGCGCGCCCACAGTGGAGCGAACAGCGCGTCAGCCAGCGCCTTGCGAGCGAACTCGCGCGCGGCGTGGATGGCCTCGACATCCGCCACCTCACTGATTTCGGTGAGATAGGCCTCGCCCGGCAGCGACAGCATCTCGGCGACCATGGCCTGATCCAGCGACTCGTCTTCAAGCAGGGTGCGCAGCGCGGTGACCAGACGCTGATCCAGCACCAGGGCTTCACCACGCTGGTGCTGGCCAATCAGTTCCTGCAGTACCTGCACGGACAGCTGCTGGCCGGCTTCCCAACGATTGAAGCCATCGCTGTCGTGCTGCATGAGGAACATCAGCTGATCGCGGTCATAAGGGAAGTGCAGCTTGACCGGCGCGCTGAAGCCACGCAGCAGCGACGGCAGCGGCTTTGCGGTGATGCCTTCGAAGATGAAGGCCTGCTCAGCCTCGGTGACCGACAAGACGCGACTGGTGCCTTGCGCCGCGCTTTCACCCTGCAGGCGCAGCGGCAGCTCGTTGCCTTGGGCATCGAGCAGGCCGAGCGCCACCGGAATCACGAACGGCAGCTTCTCGCTTTGCCCTGGCGTGGCCGGGCAGCCCTGGCGGAAGCTCAGGCTGTAGGTCTGCGCGGCGGCGTCATAACCCTCGCTGACCTCCAGACGCGGCGTGCCGGCCTGGGTGTACCAGCGCTTGAACTGGGTCAGGTCCTGGCCGCTGGCGTCTTCCATGGCCTTGACGAAGTCGTCGCAGGTCACGGCCTGGCCGTCGTGGCGCTCGAAGTACAGGTCCGAGCCCTTGCGGAACAGTTCCGGCCCGAGCAGGGTGTGGATCATGCGCAGCACTTCCGAACCCTTCTCGTAGATGGTCAGGGTGTAGAAGTTGGAGATCTCCATGTACGCGTCCGGGCGCACCGGGTGGGCCATGGGGCCGGCGTCCTCGGCGAACTGGTGGGTGCGCAGGTAGGCCACGTCTTCGATGCGTTTGACCGTGCGCGAGTGGGTATCGGCGGAGAACTCGCTGTCGCGGAACACGGTGAAGCCTTCCTTGAGCGACAACTGGAACCAGTCGCGGCAGGTCACGCGGTTGCCCGACCAGTTGTGGAAGTATTCGTGCGCCACCACCGCCTCGACGCGCTGATGCGCGGCATCGGTGGCGGTCTCGGCCTTGGCCAGCACGCAGCTGGAGTTGAAGATATTGAGGCCCTTGTTCTCCATGGCACCCATATTGAAGTCGTTGACCGCGACGATCATGAAGATGTCCAGGTCGTACTCGCGGCCGTAGACCTCCTCATCCCACTTCATCGAGCGCTTGAGGCTGTCCATGGCGTGCTGCACCTTGTCGATGTTCTCCGGCTCGACGTAGATGCGCAGCGCTACCTCGCGGCTGCTCATGGTGGTGAAGCTGTCTTCCACACACCAGAGATCACCGGCGACCAGGGCGAACAGGTAGGCCGGCTTCTTGAACGGGTCTTCCCAGGTGGCCCAATGACGACCGCCCTCCTCGCCGCCGCTGGCAATCGGGTTACCGTTGGACAGCAGCACCGGGTAGGCATGCTGTTCGGCACTGACCGTGGTGGTGAACTTGCTCATCACGTCCGGGCGGTCGAGGTAGAAGGTGATCTTGCGGAATCCCTCTGCCTCGCACTGGGTGCAGAACATCGTGCCGGACTTGTACAGGCCTTCCAGCGCGGTGTTGCTTTCCGGGTGAATGCGCACGCTGCTGTCGACCACGAAACGTTCCTGCGTCGGCTGCAGGCTCAGGTGGCTGTCGGTGAGGCTGTAATCACCCGCACCCAGCTCGCGGTCATCGAGCTTGAGCTCCAGCAACTCCAGCTGCTGACCATCCAGCACCAGCTTGGGCAAGCCGGCACCGGCCTCGGGGTTACGACGCATGACCAGCTGCGCGTGCACCAGGCTGTGATCCTCGAACAACTCGAAGGTCAGGTGGGTTTCGTCGATCAGGTAGTCGGGAACCTGATAGTCCTTCAGATAAATGGTCTTGGATTGTTCGGTGCGCATGGCTCTTGGCCTCTCGTCTGCGGCGCCCCGGGCGCCGGTGGCAATCGGGTGTCAGGCGGCGATCTCGTGGACGGCCAGCTGATAGGCGGTGTACTTGCGAATATTGATCACGCCGGTGTCGAACATCAGGTACTGGCCCTTGATGCCGAGCAGGGTACCTTCGGCCAGGGGCAGCTTGTCCAGATTGAAGCTGGTGATCTTGGCCGGATAGGCCTCGATGGGGTAACGAATCTCCAGCACGTCGGCGGTGCCCAGCGGCTGGATGGCTTGCAGGCCGAAGCGCTGCTGCAGTTCGGTGATGCCCGCACCGCAGCTGTCAAACAGTTGCTCGCGAATCACCAGCAGATCGACCGGCACGGCATCGCCCTTGAGCAGCGCGCGCCAGTTGGTCTTGTCCGCTACCTGGCTACGCAACAGGTCCTCGACGAAACCGGACTGCTGCCGGGTAGCCACGCGCAGAATGGGCAGCGCCTGGGTCGCGCCCTGATCGATCCAGCGCGTCGGCACTTGACTGGCACGGGTGATGCCCACCTTCACGCCACTGGAATTGGCCAGGTAGACGATATGGTCGGTCATGCAGAACTGCTCGCCCCAACTCGGCTCGCGGCAGGTGCCGGCGTCGTAATGACACTTCTCCGGGCTCATGATGCAGATATCGCATTGCGCCAACTTCTGCATGCAGGGGTAGCAATAACCCTGACTGAAGCTGGTCTTGGTCTTGCGTCCGCAGTGCGTGCAATGGATGGCACCGAGGTATTCCAGGCGCAGGTGCTTGCCCACCAGCGGGTTGACCGGTACTTCTTCGTCGCCAAGACGGAAGGCGTATTGCACCGGTGCGTCCAGGTGCGCCTTCATCTTGCTCAGCGAGCCACGTCCCAATTCACTCATCAGTGCAGGGTATCCGAGGACTTGAACAACAGGTTGGGTACCGGCTCGGATTTGCTGCTGCACTCCTGCGGCCCCATGTAACCGGTGCGTTCTTCTTCCGGCAGGTTCTGCACTTCCCAGGCGATCATCGCCTGCAGGCTCAGCTCTTTCTGTTCCTGGGTCAGCTTGCGGCCGTCCGGCCATTTACCGATTTCCACGGCCAGCTTGAGGCTTTCGTAGATTTCCGGGGTGATGTTTTCAATCGCATCGAGAAAGGACGACATACAGCTCTCCAAGTAAATCATAGGGCGGGTGAAACCCGCCGAAACGCCGAGCTGGCGGGTTGCCCCCGCCTTACAGGTCAAAAAGTCGAATCAAGCGCTACGTCGGGCCAGCATACCGCCAAGCAGCCCGGTCAGGCAGCCGGTGAGCAAGCCGCCGACGTGCGCGGCGTTGGCGATGGCGCCGAACTGCAACAACTCGAAGATGCCGGTCATGCAGATCAGCAGCCAGGCCAGCATCATCACCAGCACGCCGGGCGGCAGACGATAGGCAGCATTCGGTGCCAGACGCTGGTAAATCCAGCAATGCCCGAGCAGACCATAAAGTACGCCGGACAACCCGCCGAACAACGACGGCCCGGCCCACCAGTATTGGGCGAAATTCGACGTCAGGCCGAACAACAGGGTCAGCCCGAGCAGGCCGATGGCCCCCTGGCGAAATTCGATGCGCCGCCCCAGTTCCCAGTACCACAGGCTGTTCATCGCCAGGTGCAGCCAGCCGAAGTGAATCAGCATCGGCGTGATCAGGCGCCACCACTGACCGCTGCCCAAAGTGGCATCCAGATAGGTCAGATAAATGCGCTCACCGTCGATACGAAAATCGACGAAGCTCAGCCAGCGAATGGTGGAAAAGTTCTCGCCCGCCAGGGTCACCGCAAAGACGATGAAGGTGGTCAGCAACATCAACGCCGTGACCGGGCTGCTCCGTAGCTGAGTGGCGAAACTCTCGCGCACAGGGGCGACGCTTGGCGGCAGCTCTCCGGCATCATCGCCCTGCGGATGACGCGCATAGAGCTCGCGCACCTGCTCTGCAAGCTCCTGCCCCGGCACCCAGAGCACCTGCTCGCCGCCCTCTTCCGATACCCGGTGCGGCACACGCAAACGCTGCAGCAGAGCGATGAAACCGCTCAAATCGCGATCCAGCGGCAAGCGCAACACAACCACAGCCGTCATCGCGGCGCCTCCTGAGGGTCGACATCGACCCAGACGAATTTACCCGCGTCCAGACGTGTTTCCTGATCCAGACGATAAGCCACCAGGCGGCCACCGACCACCGCGCTGTAATCCAGGCAGGCCAGGTTGGGCCTGATCGGCGCCGGCTTGCCACGTCGCCAGTAGTGACCGACGAACAGCAGCGGCTCATGCGCGCCGTACCTGAGCAGCTCGTCCTTCTGCAGTTCGGTCAACGGCGTCTGCGCCGCCAGCTCCGGCAAGGCATCGGGCTGGAAGACGATATCGCCATAAGTCTTCGGGTCCTCCTCCCAGAACTTGGTGCGGAAGTACGAGCGGGTGAAGCCATCGCCGCTGGTCAGGGTCAGACCATGCGGCAGACGCATGTCGGTCCCGCGTAACAGGCGATCGAGCGCCATGTTGGCGAAACTGCCGGGCACCGCCGAGGCCTGCAGGAAATGTTCGTCGATGCAGCCATCGGGAAATTGCGCCTTGAGCGGCGTGATCAACTCATCATCCCAGCAGGCGTGCACCACGCGGAAGCGCCCGGCGTCGATGAACAGTGGCATCTCGTAGAACCAGCGCAGGAATTCGCGCCACTCCTGCGGGTGATCCTCGAACTGCGCCAATGTCTCGCGCATCAGGCGCTGATGCCGTGGGCTGTGTTCGCGCACGTACTGGCGGCCACTACCCGGCGGCGCCGGCGTGCTCCAACCCAAGGCATTGAACTCGTGATTGCCCATGATGCACAGCGCCTGGCCGGCGCGGACCATGTCATGCACCAGATGCAGGGTTTCACGGATGCCCGGGCCGCGGTCGACCAGGTCACCCAGGAAGATCACCATGCGCGTCGGATGGCACCACACGCCACCCTGGCGGCTGTAACCCAGCCGTTCGAGCAGGCGTTCGAGGGTTTGCGCACAACCGTGGATATCACCGATCAGGTCGTAGCCACGACGGGGGTCGAGGGACATTCAGTCCTGCCCTCCCAGGCGGCTGCCCCATCCAAGCTTGGTGCGGCAGACCTCATAGTAGTTGTGATCCAGCGGGTGGATCAGGCGCAGCTTCTGCGCCTTCTTGGCCACATGCAGGGTATCGCCCGGCGCGCAGGTGAAATGATTCTGGCCGTCACAGGAGACCTGCGGATAAATGGTCATATCCGGCGACACCACCACCTTCAGCTCACTGTGCCCGTCAACCACGATGGGCCGGCTGGACAGGGTGTGTGGGTACATAGGCACGACCACGATGGCATCGAGCTTGGGATGCATGATAGGCCCGCCAGCGGACAGCGCATAAGCGGTAGACCCCGTGGGCGTGGCGACGATCAGGCCGTCGGCCTTCTGGCTGCAGACGAACTGGCCATCGATGTACAGCTCAAACTCGATCATCCGCGTCGACTTGCCGGGGTGCAGCACCACGTCGTTGAGCGCGTCGCCCTGGCCGATGGCCTCGCCCTGACGACGCACCTCGGCTTCGAGCAAGAAGCGATTCTCGGTCAGGTACTGGCCTTCGAGCACCTGCGCCACCTTGAGCTCAAGCTCATCAGGGCGAATATCGGTGAGAAAACCCAGACTGCCACGGTTGATCCCCAGCACCGGCACCTTGTGCCGTGCCAGGGCGCGGGCGGCGCCGAGCATGCTGCCGTCGCCACCGACGACGATCACCAGGTCGCAGACCTCGCCAAGCATCTTGCGTGAGGAGGTTTGCAGGCCGTGTCCCGGCAGCAGGTCGGCGATGGTGTCCTCGAGGATCACATGCAGGTGGCGGTCGAGCAGAAAGCGCTTGAGTCGCCGCACGGTTTCCAGCACCCGCGTGCTACCCAGGCGCCCGATGATGCCGACATTGCGAAATTGCTCCATGGGACTCCCGCCAGACAGATAAGAAACGATGAGGGATTATCGGCCAAAGCTCTGGCCGGCAGCAAACCGCCTCTGTTACTGCGCTATGCTCGGGGCCATGAGCAATCCCGAACTGCTGCATGACCTGCTGCTTGAGCTGCGCACCCCGGCTGTGCGTGACTTGGCCTGGGCGCTGTTCTCGCCACCCATGCTGGGTGAGACCACGAAAGTCCAGCGTCATCCGCTACAGGCCAGTTGCTGGACGCGGCAACCGCAGCGGCTGGCTGACTGGCTCGTGCAGCAGGACAACGATGCCGATGCCCTGCATGCCTGGCTGGCCGCGAAACCGGTGCGCCGCCTCGGTCTCTATTACGAACGCCTGTGGCAGTTCGCCCTGCACGCGGCGCCGGATGTCGAGGTCGTCGCCGCCAACCTGCCGATCCGCCAGAACGGCCAGACCCTGGGCGAACTGGACCTGCTGCTGCGCGACGCAGAAGGCGAACACCATCTTGAATTGGCGGTGAAGTTCTATCTCGGCACGGACGGCAGCGACGCCGCTGACTGGCTAGGCCCGGGCAGTCATGATCGGCTCGATCTGAAACTGAGCCACCTCGCGCAGCACCAGTTACCCCTGTCTTCGCGCCGCGAGGCACGGGTAGCGCTGAACGACCTGCAACTGGGCGAAACCCGATCCGCCTTCTGGCTCGGCGGCTACCTGTTCTATCCCTGGCCTTATGGTTGCCCATCACCTCGCGGCGCGGGTACCGAGCACTGCCGGGGCAATTGGCTACACCAGTGCGACTGGGATGCTTTCGCCGCGACCAAACCAGACGCTCGCTGGCAACCCTTGCCGCGATTGGCCTGGCTCGCACCCGCGCTGATAAAGACTGGCGAGGCCTGGCCCGCAGACACCTTCCAGCAATGGCTGAAGCTGTTACGACCGGACGCTCAGGCGCAGCTGCTGGTGCGCCTGGAGGAAGATCACGCCGGGGATTGGCGAGAGGTCGAACGAATCTTTCTGGTCAACGATCAGTGGCCGGCGCAGTCGTAGCCCGATGCAATCCGGGATGCTGCTACCGGCAATCCGCGGGCGTCACCCACCTCGTTGATAGGCCGCAGGGCCAGCGCCAATCAACGGCTACGCTCGGTACGCCCGCCGGAACGCGCCAGGTACCCCGCCCCGCTTTCACACAGCAGCGCATCACGCTGCACCGCCGGCAGGACGTCCAGGCCTCCGCGCAAGGCATAAACGCTGTAACCCAGTTGCGAGAGCAGAAACACTGCACTGCTGCTGCGCTTGCCGCTGTCGCAATAGCACAGGTAGGTACGTGAGCGATCCAGCAGGCGCGCCTTGAGGCGCAACAGCTGCAGCGGCATATGCAGTGCTTGCGGCGCATGCGCCTTTTCGTACTCCTCCAGCAGGCGTACGTCGAGCCACTGCGCGCCCTGCGTCAGCAACCTGGCGCCCTCGCCCAGCGACACCTCGGCCACGACTGGAGCCTTGAGCAAAGCAAAGAAATCCTGACGATCCAGGCGCAACACACTGCCCGCCTCGACCATGGTCACCGTGGCATTGCGTGGCCGATCAGCAAGCAGCGCTTCTTCACCGAAACAGGCGCCCACCTCTAGCTCCGCCAGCACCTGGTGATCACTGCCGGCGCCGCGAATCACCTCGGCGCGGCCGCTTTCCAGGAAATAGCAGCAATCGCCAGTGGCACCCTCTTCGATAATCTGGCTGCCAGCCGCCAGCTCGATCTTCTGCAAGCGAGCGAGCATGTTCTGCACGTTGGCCGGCGGCACCTTGGCAAACAAGGGGTTTTCCAGCAGCCGCTCCAGCCACTCGACATCGGCGCCACTCTGTTGCAGCGCCAGCAGCAGGTCCTGATGCGCCAGGCGCCAGGTCAGCAGGCGATCGAGCGTGGCACTGTCGATCATCAGCACGCTGATATCGGTCAAGGCGCGAGCGTCATGCAACCGTGGCAGGCCGGGTGACACCGGGTGACAGCTGATCTCGCTGCCGGCCTGCAACGTCTGCGTCCTGCCCGCGGCATCCTGCAGCTGCAACTCGCCGGCCAGCAGATAGCAGGTCAGGCGCGCCTGATCCCCCTGACGAAACAGCAGTTGCCCGGCCAGCAGCGGCTGCGGCACCAACTGGCTACGCAACTCGCGCCACTGCTGCGCGGAAAGCGCGTTGAGCGGCGTCAGGCTGCGCAGTTGTTCGGGGGTAAGGGGTTCGCTCATGAGGATTTCCAGGCT
This sequence comes from Ectopseudomonas oleovorans, assembly GCF_003052605.1. Taxonomy (GTDB): domain Bacteria; phylum Pseudomonadota; class Gammaproteobacteria; order Pseudomonadales; family Pseudomonadaceae; genus Aquipseudomonas; species Aquipseudomonas oleovorans_A. The sequence goes on from NZ_QASO01000036.1 coordinate 24,038, forward strand.
CCGCTGGTCAGACCTGAGTGTAGTCGGCACTAGCGCCCATCAACACCCGTCGACCTTGCAAGCCGCCAGTATGAATGAAGATCAGCCGAGTGCCGCGTGCGAGTTGACCTTGCTCGCAGAAATCGCGCAGCGCCATCAACGCCTTGCCGGTATAAACAGGTTCCAATGGCACACCGCAGGCTTGCTCGGTTTCCAGGATGAACTGGCGCAGCGGCTCATCGATACGGGCAAAACCGCCGCGTGCTGCCTCGATCAGTTGGTAACGCCGCGCCGACGCCCCAGCCTCGTCCAGCAACGTGGCGACCTGAGTGACGACGCCGTGATCATTGGGTACCGCCTGCGCGCCGAACACGCGGCGCCGAACATCACCCAGCAGCAGACCAGCCAGGGTGGTGCCGGTCCCCGCAGCCAGCCACCAGGCATCGAAATCGGACCAGCCGATATCGGCCAACTGCGCTTCGGCCATCGCCACCAGACAGCTGCAGCCACTAGCGCCCTGAAGGCCCAGGCCGCCCTCGCCGATTACCTGGAAACCCGGATAGCGGGCGAGCCAGGGCGCCCAGAAGTCCGGCTGATGCCGCGCACGGTAGCCGCCGTAACCCAGCCAGTGCAGCGTCATGCCCATGCGCTGCAGATCATCGACGGTCGGGGTCTGCTGCGCTTCACCACGCAACAGACCGACGCAGGCGAAACCGAAACGCCGGCCCGCCGCCGCCAGCGCATGCAAATGATTGGAGTGCGCTCCCCCCAGGCTGATCACCCCCTGCGCGCCGGCCGCAGCGGCCTGCTCAAGATAGGGCGCGAGCTTGAACCACTTGTTGCCGGACAGCAGTGGGTCGACAAGATCCAGGCGCAGGCAGGCGAGCTCGACGCCGGCAGCCTCGAGCCAGTCCAGTTGCAGAGGTTGTAGCGGCGCCCGCGGGCGCCAGGTGGGAATCCGTATTGGCAAGGTCAGCTGACAGTGCGCAGACGACTACTCGCCTTGTGCCGCGCGCAGCAGTTCGAATCACCCAGGGTGAAACGGCTGGGCGTATCGACACGATCGATGGGAATGGCACAGCGCTCCCCACTGGGCAAGGATGCGTCGCAGCTGGGCTGCTGATAATGCGCCAACCAGTGCCGATACTGCTCTTCGGAAACGAAGCATTTGCCAGCGGCGTAGGCCATGGGATTGTCCTGATAGCGGGCGACATCCTGCAGGGGAATGGTCAGGTGCCCGGCGCCGGGATGGTACACCACGAACACCACGCCAAGCTTGGCCAGGCGATCCAGCACCTGATCACCGCCCTGACTGGCGAATGCATCGCGCTCACGCTTGAGGCGTTCGATTTCCGCTTGCAACTGGGCATCCAGCTCGTTGCGATAGGCCAGTTCGACGTCGCGTATGGCAATCTGTTCCTTGTACTCCGCCACGGCCGCAGCGACCTTGGCGCGCATTTCACCATCGTACTGCGCACGCAGGATGTCGCCCTCGGTACGACCCTGACGCTCCAGGGTACGCAGCTGTTGAGTCATGTCTTCACGGCTGCTCTGGAAACTTTCGGCCTGGGCGGCCAGTTGCGCTTTGAGGTTGGCGTTGAGCTCCTCCTGCTGGCGCAGCGCCTGATGCAGTCCATGGATCTGCGCCTGCAGATTCTTGCTCTGCTCCTCGCTGGCCAGTTTGAACTTGGCCAGCTCGTCTTCATGCTGCTGGGTCAGGCTGGTGATGCGCAGGCGCTGCTGCTGAATCAGTTGCGCGGTCTTGGCGCGATGTTCATGATCCATCTTCTGCGCCAGTTGTTCGGCCACTTCCTTGGCCGGATCCGGCGCATACCATTTGTCTTCGGAGGCAACCTGCAAACGCTCGGCAACCACCGACTGGGCACTGTCGTCCTCGATCAAGAGCCCGAGCTGGTTACGTTTGACTGCATCGCGCAGCAATACCAGATCGTTTTGCCCCGGCGCCAGACTGGGGTCCCACAGGTGCATCTGGTGCCAGGACACCGGGCACTGACTGCGACAAGCCAGACGAATCGGCCCAGCGCCAAGATCCGGACCACGGCCGGCACGCTCGGCCAGATGTTGTAGAGGAATATTCCAGCCCTTGTCGGGGCGGCCGTCTTCGTCGAAATCCAGAAAGAAGAACACCGCCGCCCTGACCAGCAGGCGCGGATTGATCACCACGAACACCGCACGCATCTGCTCGTCGGCGAACTCGGGCATGTTCACTACACCATCGAGCAAGGCTTCGAACTCAGGGAACATCATCTGTTTGCAGATACCGCGTTCACTGAAGAACATCACGGCTTCCACCATCTGCGGCTTGTTCTGCATGCTCATTGAGGACCCTCTGGACCAACCGGGAATACGTCGCGTGACAGCGCAGCGCAGACTCTGCACCGATATCGTCCTTGATACCTCGAGCAAGTCTAGGGGAAAACCCAACCACAGCAATGTGACTGGGTTGGCACTCACTCTGCGAGCCAGCCCAAATAGGCCACTGCTTGGCGCAAAAATGTGACCAGACCGGAAAGTACGAAAGCTGCCAGCGGTCCGGTCCGCCGGGATGAGTAACAGCCTGCCCAACACAACTCTATCGGCGGATTCTTGCTTTTCACCCCTGCCTCACAAGCGGAATTTTGCCTATTTCAGCCCGTAGCATTGGGCTCATCCGCTCTAGAGCTTGTCGCCGCTGAAGCCCCTCCCACGGTTTGCGGTGCCCCACAATTCAGCGCGTTGGGCGGGTGCAACCCGCCATCGCCATTCTGGCGGGTTGCACCCGCCCTACGATGTATCGGTCACCTGTGAATTGAAGAGGGGAGGCAAACCGTGCTGGCTCAGTGAGAGGGGCTTCAGCCGCGACTGCTGTATGGCGGTGATCCGGCAACCTGGCACGTCACCTGCTCTGGCACGTACAAGCTCGCGCGCCTGTCGCGCGGCCGGACTGATAAAAAAGACAAGAGGTCAGCCATGTTCTGCTATCACTTCACTGCAAACCCCTCATCGTTCAATCCGCTTCGCGAGTGCCTATTCCGGCGCCAGAAGACTGCCTGCACAGCACTGCCGCGTCCTTAGCTAAAAATAACAACAACGGAGAATTCCCATGCACTTAGCCAAGCGCCTTGGCCTGTTCGCCGCTGCCGCGATTTTGGCCAGTAGTCCCAACGCTCACGCCAATCCAACCTCGATCAACATCCTTACCGGCGGTATCGGCAGCAGCACCTATCAGTCGGGCACCATTCCTGCCGACACCTACAAGGGCCAGGCCAACGACGTGACGACGGCGACCATTACCAACGTTCTGGTCAGCCAGACCAGCGTTTCCGACGCCGTGGCCTATCAGATGACCAAGCTGCTCTTCGAGAACCTCGACCGACTGGCCGATGCGCATCCGGCAGCCAAGGACATCAGACTGGAGCGCGCCACCAGTGGTCTGCCGATTCCGCTGCACCCAGGCGCCGAGCGCTTTTACCGAGAAGTGGACGTTCTCATGTAGAGCGCCGCTCAGCCTTTGGCTGCGGCGAGAAAAGGCGCCAGGCGCTGCGCCATTTCGGCACCCAGCGCCTGCAGGCCACTCATTGGCCGCACCATGACCTCGAACTCGAGGATTAGCCCCGAATCGTCGAAACGAATCATGTCGATTCCTTTCAACTCGCGCCCACCAACCTTCGCGGAAAACTCCAGCACCACATTGAGGCCATCGGCGGTGGCCAGTTCACGGTGATAGGCGAAGTCCTCGAATACCTTGAGCACAGTATTGAGGATCATATTGACCACCTGCGCTCCCGGATACGGGGTGTGTGCCATCGGTGAGCGGAACACCGCCTGTGGGTGCAGCAACTCAGGCAAGGCGCTCAGATCCCTGGCGGCGACGAATTGGTGCCAGCGCTCGAGGCTGGCTGCAGCGGCAGGTTGCAGCAGGGCATTGAGAGACACCGGCTCCTCCTTGTTGTTTTCAGGCCAGATAGCAAACGCCCCGCACTAGGCGGGGCGTCATCATTACAGCTCAGCAGCCAGACGCGAGCCCTGGTTGATCGCCCGCTTGGCATCGAGCTCGGCGGCAACATCCGCGCCGCCGACCAGGTGCACGCGTTGGCCGGCGCTTTCCAGACCTTCCTGCAGCTCGCGCAGCGGGTCCTGGCCAGCGCAGACGATCACGGTATCGACTGGCAGCACCTGCTCCTCGCCACCAGCAATGCGGATATGCAGGCCGGCATCGTCGACCTTCACGTACTCGACCGAGTTGAGCATCTGTACATTCTTGTTCTTCAGCCCGGTACGGTGAATCCAGCCGGTGGTCTTGCCCAGGCCGTCGCCGACCTTGGTTTTCTTGCGCTGCAGCAGGAAAACCTGACGCGCCGCCGGATGTGGCTGCGCCTGCACGCCGGCCACACCACCACGGGCCTCCAGCGCGGTATCGATACCCCACTCCTGCCAGAACGCCTCACGGTCGAGGCTGGTGGCCTTGCCCTGGTGCGTGATGAACTCCGATACATCGAAGCCGATACCGCCAGCGCCGATCACCGCCACCTTCTGCCCGACTGGCTTGCGCTCGAGAATCGCGTCCAGGTAGCTGATCACCTTGGCATGCTCGATTCCCGGAATATCCGGCGTACGCGGGGTAATGCCGGTGGCCAGGATGATTTCGTCAAAGCCGCCCGCCACCAGGTCGTCCACCGACACACGGGTATTCAGGCGCACGTCGACGCCCGTGGTTTCTAGCTTGCGCTTGAAGTAGCGCAGGGTCTCGAAGAACTCCTCCTTGCCCGGCACGCGCTTGGCTACATTGAACTGGCCGCCGATCTCGCTGGCCGAATCGAACAGGGTCACGCTATGGCCACGTTCGGCGGCGACGGTGGAAGCGGCCAACCCGGCAGGGCCGGCACCGACCACGGCGATCTTCTTCACCTGCGTAGTAGGGATGTAGTTCAGCTCAGTCTCGTGGCAGGCACGCGGGTTGACCAGGCAGCTGGTCAGCTTGCCGCCGAAGGTGTGATCCAGGCAGGCCTGGTTGCAGCCGATGCAGGTGTTGATCTCGTCCGCACGGCCCTCGGCCGCCTTGTTGACGAACTCCGGGTCGGCGAGGAACGGGCGCGCCATGGACACCATGTCGGCATCGCCCTCGGCCAGCACCTGCTCGGCCACTTCCGGGGTATTGATGCGGTTGGTGGTGATCAGCGGGATGTTCACCTCGCCCTTGAGCTTGGCGGTGACCTTGGTGAAGGCGGCACGCGGCACCTTGGTGGCGATGGTCGGGATGCGCGCCTCGTGCCAGCCGATACCGGTGTTGATCAAGGTGGCGCCGGCCTGTTCGATGGCCTTGGCCAGCAGGACGATCTCGTCCCAGGTGCTGCCGCCTTCGACCAGGTCGAGCATCGACAGACGATAGATGATGATGAAGTTCGGCCCGACCGCCTCGCGCACGCGGCGCACGATCTCCACAGGCAGGCGCATGCGGTTCTCGTAGCTGCCGCCCCAGCGGTCGGTACGGTGGTTGGTGTGGGCCACCAGGAACTGGTTGATGAAGTAGCCTTCCGAGCCCATCACCTCGACGCCGTCATAACCGGCCTGCTGGGCCAGCGCGGCGCAGTTGACGAAGTCGGCGATCTGCTTCTCGATGCCTCCCTCGTCCAGCTCGCGCGGCTTGAATGGGTTGATCGGCGCCTGGATGGCGCTGGGCGCCACGGACTTCGGGCTGTAGGCGTAACGCCCGGCATGCAGGATCTGCATGCAGATCTTGCCGCCGGCCTCATGCACGGCACGGGTGACGATCTTGTGCTTCTCGGCCTCTTCCAGCGTGCTCAGCTTGGCCGCACCGGAATACACGCCACCCTCTTCGTTCGGGCCAATACCGCCAGTCACCATCAGGCCAACACCGCCTCGGGCGCGCTCGGCAAAATAGGCCGCCATGCGCTCGAAGCCGCCCGGCTTCTCTTCCAGGCCAGTGTGCATGGAGCCCATCAGGGTGCGGTTCTTCAGCGTGGTGAAGCCGAGATCGAGCGGGGCCAGCAGGTGCGGGTAACGAGCAGTCATGGAATTCTCCACATCGCGGTGCAGTTCACGGATTGCCGCGGTCTCATGGGCACGCGGTCGGTTATGGAGCCAGACGATAAAGAGCCTGCCAGCCAGGCTCAATGATCAAAACTGACAAGATAATGATCAAAAATTGCAATCTCGCTTGGCAGCACGACTCCACCGGCCTACCCTGCAACGCAATCAAGCCGAAAATCTGACATGCGCCTACTGATCACCCTCGTGCTATCGCTCGCCCTGCTGACCGCCCTCGGCAGCTACGCCCACTGGATCGAGCAACGCCCCGGCAGCCATTACCTGTCCGACCTGCGTAGCCAGGTGGCGCTGGATATTGGTCAGCTCGGCACGCGCGGCAACCTGCTGGGCATCCAGCCCGAGCTGTTCGCCGCCGACTACCAGAGCCTGGCGCGCCTGCGCCTGAAACTGGCGGCCTATCTGGATCATGCCCGCGAACAAGGCCTGCTCAGCGAACGCACCGTCGTCGTACTGCCCGAGCATATCGGCACCTGGCTGCTAGCTATTGATGAGAAGGATGCGCTGTACCGCGCCGATGAGCGCCACCAGGCGCTGCGTTGGCTGGCAGCGCGTAACACGGTGGATTTTCTCGGCGCCTGGCTCAACGCTGACGGCGACGCACGCCTGGACGATGCTCTGCTGCGCACCAAGGCCAAGCGCATGGCGCATGACTATCAGCAACTGTTCGGCGACCTGGCCCGCGATTACCGGGTCACTCTAGTGGCCGGCTCCATCGTCCTGCCCGAGCCTCGCCTGCATGAAGGTCGCCTCAATGTCGGTCGTGGGCCGCTGTACAACGTCAGCCTGGTATTCGACCGAACCGGCCAACCACTGGGGCAACCGCAGCGCCATGCCTTCGAGGCCGGCACACTGACCACCGCAGCAGCCGACACCCTGCAGGTGCTGGAGACTCCGGCCGGTCGACTTGGCGTGCTGCTCGGCAGCGACACCCGTCACCTTGCTCGGGCTCAGACGCCGCACGATGAAGCCATCGAGCTGCTGGCCATACCCAGCGACCTCGACGACCAGACGGACGACACGCCGCTCATCGCACACCTGCAGGCCCATGGCATTCGCGCCGGGCTGAAAGTCCATCTGCGCGGCAGATTGTGGGAGCGCAGCGGCCAGCCCACCGCGCTCGCCTTCGATGCAGGCCGCAGCACTCACAGCGCCAGCGACCGGGGCGCACAACTGGTCAATATCTGGCTATGAAGAGCTCACGCGTTCGCCTTGGCGACCTCTCCGTCGGCTTCACCCAACCACTGGCCGCCGCACTGCGCGCCAAGGGGCACGATCCACAGCCCCTGCTGCAACAATTCGGCCTCGACACCGCGCGCCTGAGCGAGCCACGCGCACGCCTGTCGATCCCCCGCTTCATGCGCCTTGGCCATAGCGCCATTGCCCTGTGCGACAACCCCGCCCTGGGCCTGGAGATGGGCCGTCACAGCCGCCTCAGCCAGGTTGGCCTGGCCGGCATCTGCGCCGCGCAGGCGCCTGATCTGCGCGAAGCGGCACGCACCCTGACCCGCTTCGAGCCGTTGTACGCCGCCAACTATCGCGGCCGTTCGGGCTTCAGCGAGGATGCGCGCGGCGCCTGGCTGCATTTCTATTCCATCAGCCCCTACAACGCCTACAACCGTTTCGTGGTGGACTCGGTGCTGGCCGGCTGGCAGACCAACCTGAGCCAGGTGGTCGACCGATCCATCACCGCGGAAAAGGTCGAGATCGAATTTCCTGCACCGGACTACGGCGAACGCTACGAAGCGCTGTTCGGCTGCCCCGTCGAGTTCAGCGCTGGCGCCAATCGCCTGCGCCTGAGCAGCGAAACCCTGGCCCTGCGCAATCCACAGCATTGCCCTGGCACCTGGCGGCACCTGCTGGAGCTGTGTGAACGAGAGCTCGATCAACTGACCCGCACGCGCAGCCTGCGCGAACAGGTCATCCAGCTACTCGGCCCACTGTTGCACGGCCACGAGCCGGATCTGCAGGAAGTGGCGCGCAGCCTGCATCTGCCGAGCTGGACGCTGCGGCGCAAGCTGGCCGAGGAAGGCACGCAATTTCGCGCCATCCTCAACGATACCCGCCGCGACCTGGCCACGGCCTATATCCGTGATACCGAGCTGGCCTTTGGCGAGATCGCCTACCTGCTCGGCTTCGCCTCGGCCGAAGCCTTCCAGCGCGCCTTCAAGCGCTGGCTCGGGCAAACACCCGGCGACTACCGCCGCACACAGCGCAGGGCCAGCGGCGAAGCTCAGAGTTCGGTGGCGTCGTCGTCCACATCGGGCATGTCCTGACTGAGGACGTCGCGCTCGAGCAGTTCTTCCTGATAGTCATCCATCGGGCATTCTCCTGGGGCATTTCATCTTTCGTTAGCAAGCTACGTTGCCAGTGTGAAGACAAGATGACGAAAAACCGCAGGGCGATTGATTACCCCGGATCACAGGCAATAAAAAACCCGTCGACCTTGCGATCGACGGGTTTCGTATATGGCGCAGCGGACGGGACTCGAACCCGCGACCCCCGGCGTGACAGGCCGGTATTCTAACCGACTGAACTACCGCTGCGTGTCGGTTGGACTTTCGCCCAGAAAACTCTTTAAGCGTTACTGCATCTGATGGCGTCCTTGCGGACTCTGCCATCTCAAACCGATGAATCATCGATCTGGGAAATAATGGCGCAGCGGACGGGACTCGAACCCGCGACCCCCGGCGTGACAGGCCGGTATTCTAACCGACTGAACTACCGCTGCGCGTCGGTGGACTTTCGTCCTTCTCACTGGGCTATGGTGGGTGATGACGGGATCGAACCGCCGACCCTCTGCTTGTAAGGCAGATGCTCTCCCGGCTGAGCTAATCACCCATGTGCCTTAGCGAGGCGCGCACTTTATGCAGGCGGCGATGCTAAGTCAACACCCCGCTTGAATTTTTTCTGAAAAAGGCGGGGTCACCGCCTGATGCCTGGCAGTTACACGTCGCCGCTGCGAATGCGTAGGAGCGGCGCCCCGCCGCGAACCGGGGCGATGCGCCATTGAAAAGCTTCGCCCCGGGGCGGGGCTCCTACGAAAGGCCGGTTTGGCAACCTAGGGTCATCGCCCAGCTCATTCCATCTCGCCGCACAGCTCGGCCGCTCTCAATAGCGCCGCTGTCAGGCTGTGGCGCTCCCAGTCGGCCAGCGCAGCGAAACGCTGGTTGAATTCCGGTGGCATCAACGAAGGTGCTTGCTGGATCAGCTCACGGCCCGCATCGCTGATCAACAGCCACTGGCGCCGGCGATCCTGATCATCACGCTGGCGCTGCAACAGACCACGCTCTTCCAAGCGATCGAGCATGCCGGACAGCGTCGCAGCGGTAAGGCTAACGCGGCTGCTGAGCACGCTGGCGGTCAGGCGCGCTTCACTGGCCAGTACCTGCAGGATCATCAACTGCATGGGCGTCAGCCCACCGAAGCGGGCCAGGCGCTTGGCGTGCACCTCCCCCGCCTGCTGCAAGCGCCGCAGCGCCTGAAACAGGGGCATCTCGAAGGCCATGACAGATGACAAATCTATTTCAACAGGAACTTTTTTATCGCTCATAAGCACCAATTAATGAAAACCAAAACTTTGACATGAAAGCATTATTTTGTTTTGGTGTAAAAGGCTCGATCACGAGCCACTCCCCAACGGCAACACCGGTAAGGAACTATGTGCGGAATAGCTGGAGAACTACGTTTTGATCGACGCCCCGCGGACCTGGCGGCAGTCGAACGCATCACCCACCACCTCGCCCCTCGCGGCCCCGACGCCCACGGCTTCCACAGCCAGGGCCCCATTGCCCTCGGCCATCGCCGCCTGAAGATCATGGATCTGGCCGAAGCCTCGGGCCAGCCGATGATCGACAGCGATCTCGGCCTGTCCATGGTGTTCAACGGCGCCATTTACAACTACCCCGAGCTGCGCGCCGAGCTGGAGGCGCTGGGTTATCGCTTCTTCTCCGGCGGCGACACCGAGGTGCTGCTCAAGGGCTATCACGCGTGGGGCGAGAAACTGCTGCCCAAGCTCAATGGCATGTTCGCCTTCGCCGTCTGGGAGCGTGACAAGCAGAACCTGTTCATCGCCCGCGACCGCCTCGGCGTCAAACCGCTGTATCTGTCGCGCACTGGTGAGCGCCTGCGCTTCGCCTCGTCGCTGCCAGCCCTGCTGCAGGGTGGCGACATCGCCAAGACGCTGGATGCCGTCGCCCTCAACCACTATTTGAACTTCCATGCCGTGGTACCCGCGCCGCGCACCATTCTGGCGGGCGTGGAGAAACTGCCGCCAGCCACTTGGATGCGTGTCGATGCCGACGGCAAGGTCGAGCAGCACACCTGGTGGACGCTGCAGTTCGGCCCGCAAGGCGAGGAAGTGAACTTCGGTTTTGAAGAATGGCGCGACCGCACACTGCAGACCATGCGCGAAGCGGTGGAGATTCGTCAGCGCGCGGCGGTCGACGTCGGCGTGCTGCTCTCCGGTGGCGTCGATTCGAGCATGCTGGTCGGCCTGCTGCGCGAAGCCGGGGTGGACAACCTGCTGACCTTCTCCATCGGCTTCCAGGATGCCGGCGGCGAACGTGGCGACGAATTCCAGTATTCGGACCTGATCGCCCAGCATTTCGGCACCCGCCATCATCAATTGCGCATTGGCGAGCACGAGATTCTCGAGCAGCTGCCGCAGGCCTTCCGTGCCATGAGCGAGCCGATGGTCAGCCATGACTGCATCGCCTTCTACCTGCTCTCGCGGGAAGTGGCCAAGCACTGCAAGGTGGTGCAGAGTGGCCAAGGCGCCGATGAACTGTTCGCTGGCTACCACTGGTACCCGCAGGTCGATGGCGCCAAGGATGCTTTCGCCGCCTACCGCGCGGCTTTCTTCGACCGCGAGCACGACGAATACGCGGCCTGCATGCAGCCCGCCTGGCTGACCGGCGACATGGCCGGCGACTTCGTGCGCGAGCACTTCGCCATGCCCGGTGCCGATGCTGCAGTGGACAAGGCCCTGCGCCTGGACAGCACGGTGATGCTGGTCGACGACCCGGTCAAGCGCGTGGACAACATGACCATGGCCTGGGGTCTGGAGGCGCGCACGCCGTTCCTCGACTACCGCGTGGCCGAGCTGTCGGCGCGCATTCCGGCGCAGTTCAAGCTGCCTGAGGGCGGCAAGTACGTGCTCAAGGAAGCCGCGCGTAAGGTCATCCCCAGCGAGGTGATCGACCGGCCCAAGGGCTACTTCCCGGTGCCGGGTCTCAAGCATCTGGAAGGCGCCACCCTGGGTTGGGTGCGCGACCTGCTGCTCGACCCCAGCCAGGATCGCGGCCTGTTCAACCCGACCATGCTCGATCAGTTGCTGACCAACCCGCAGGGCCAGCTCACGCGGCTACGCGGCTCCAAGCTGTGGCAGCTTGCGGCGCTCAACCTGTGGCTGAGCGAACAGGGTCTGTAACTCAAATGGAGCGGCCATTTGGCCGCTCCTGCAGGATCAATGGTCGTAGCCCGGTAAAGCCGGGATTTGCCGCGACTCAATGACGATCCGGCCAAGACCGGACGTAATGAACACGGACAGGGACTATTCCATGCGCTCCACTGCCTTCAACCAACGCCTGCTGCGCGGCCAGACGCCCTCCTACGAGCGCCTGCAGGCCCGCCTGGCCGAGGATCACAGCAGCCAACCCAGCCAGCCACAAGCCATTCATTGCGGCTGGGGCCGCCTGCTGATCGGCCATACCTACCCCGACGCCACTGTCCTGGCCGAATCCCTGCTGGACGAACAGCCCGGTGAACGTGACATCGCCCTGTACGTGGCGGCCCCGCACCAGGTGCTGGCGCATGCGCCTCAGCAGCTATTTCTCGACCCCTCCGACACGCTGCGTCTGTGGTTCACCGACTACCGTCCGGCGCGTCGTAGCTTTCGCGGCTTTCGTATTCGCCGGGCGCAGAACGATGCCGACTGGCAGGCCATCAACTGCCTGTACCAGACCCGCGGCATGCTGCCGATCGACCCGGCCAAGCTCACGCCTTACAACGAGGGCGGCCCGACCTACTGGCTAGCCGAGGACGAAGACAGCGGCGCGGTGATCGGCAGTGTTATGGGCCTTAACCACCAACGCGCCTTCCGTGACCCGGAAAACGGCAGCAGCCTGTGGTGCCTGGCGGTCGACCCGCAATGCAGCCGACCCGGTGTCGGCGAGGTACTGGTGCGTCACCTGATCGAGCACGGCATGAGCCGTGGCCTGAGCTACCTCGACCTGTCGGTGCTGCACGATAACAAGCAGGCCAAGAAGCTCTACGCCAAGCTCGGCTTCCGCGAGTTGCAGACCTTCAGCCTCAAGCGCAAGAACGGCATCAACCAGCCGCTGTTCCTCGGCCCCGGCCCGCAGGCCGAGCTCAACCCCTATGCGCGCATCATCGTCGACGAGGCCCTGCGCCGCGGCATCGAAGTGCAGGTGGATGACGCCGAGGCCGGGCTGTTCACCCTCAGTCACGGCGGCCGACGCATCCGCTGCCGCGAATCGCTGTGCGACCTGACCAGCGCCGTGAGCATGACCCTGTGCCAGGACAAGCGCCTGACTCACCGTGCCCTGTCGCGCGCCGACCTCAGCGTGCCGGCCCAGCGCCTGGCCGCCAGCGCCGAAGACAACGCCACTTTTCTCGCCGAGCATGGCTCGGTCGTGGTCAAACCAGTCGATGGCGAGCAAGGCCAGGGCGTGGCCGTGGATCTGCGTACGCCGGGCGAGGTGCAGGAAGCCATCGAACGCGCCCGCGTGTTCGATCAGCGCGTACTGCTGGAGAGTTATCACGAAGGTCACGACCTGCGCGTACTGGTAATCGGCTACGAAGTGGTGGCCGCGGCTATCCGCCGTCCGGCCGAGATCATTGGTGATGGCCGCCACAGCATTGGCCAGCTGATCGATGCCCAGAGCCGTCGCCGCCAGGCCGCCACCGACGGCGAAAGCCGCATTCCCAAGGACGCCGAAACCCTGCGCACCCTGCATGGCGCCGGCCTCGACTACGACAGTGTGCTGCCCGCCGGCGAGCGCCTGGCCGTGCGCAAGACCGCCAACCTGCATACCGGCGGCACTCTGGAAGACGTCACCGCGATCCTCCATCCGACCCTGCGCGACGCCGCCATCAAGGCCGCGCGCGCGTTGGAAATCCCGGTGGTCGGCCTCGACCTGCTGGTGCCTGCCGCCGATCAAGCCGAGTACGTATTCATCGAAGCCAACGAACGCGCCGGCCTGGCCAACCACGAACCGCAGCCAACCGCCGAACGCTTCGTCGACCTGCTCTTTCCGCTAAGCCAGGCGACCAGCTGATTTCAGCGGGCAACGAACCAGACAGCCCCAGGAGACTCCATGCAGCCACTCCCCGAACCCGACCTCGACTATATGCAGAAAGTGCTGCTGGAGATGCTTGCCATCCCCAGCCCCACCGGTTTTACCGACACCATCGTGCGCTACGTCGCCGAGCGCCTCGAAGAGCTGGAAATCCCCTTCGAGCTGACCCGCCGTGGCACCATCCGCGCCACCCTGCGCGGGCGTCAGAGCGAGTACGAACGTTTCGACCGTGCCGTTTCCGTGCACCTCGACACCATTGGCGCCATCGTCCGCGAGATCAAGGACAACGGCCGTCTCGGCCTGGCACCGGTGGGCTGCTGGTCGAGCCGTTTCGCCGAGGGCAGTCGCGTCAGCCTGTTCACCGACAACGGCGTGATTCGCGGCAGCGTGCTACCACTGCTGGCCTCGGGGCACGCCTTCAACACCGCCGTCGACAGCATGCCGGTGAGCTGGGATCACGTCGAACTGCGCCTGGACGCCTACTGCGCCACGCGCGCCGACTGCGACACGCTGGGCATTGCGGTGGGCGACTTCGTCGCCTTCGACCCGTTGCCGGAGTTCTCCGAAAGCGGCCATATCAGCGCCCGTCACCTCGATGACAAGGCCGGCGCTGCGGCGCTGCTGGCCTCGCTCAAGGCCATTCGCGATCAAGGCCTGCAACCGATGATCGACTGCCATCCGCTATTCACCATCACCGAGGAGGTGGGTTCCGGCGCCGCCGCCGCCCTGCCCTGGGACGTCAGCGAGTTCGTCGGCATTGATATCGCCCCGGTCGCACCAGGCCAGCAGTCCAGCGAGCACGCCGTCAGCGTGGCCATGCAGGATTCCGGCGGCCCCTACGACTATCACCTGTCGCGCCAGTTGCTGCGCCTGGCAGCTGAATATGAGGTACCGGTTCGCCGCGACCTGTTCCGTTACTACCACAGCGACGCACAGTCAGCAGTCACCGCCGGCCATGACATCCGCACCGCGCTGTTGGCCTTCGGCTGCGACGCCACCCATGGCTACGAGCGTACCCATATCGACAGCCTCAAGGCCCTCAGCCGCCTGCTCACTGCCTACATGATGAGCCCGCCGGTGTTCGCCAGCGATGCGCAACCGGCACAGGGTTCGCTGGAGCGCTTCAGCCACCAGCTGGAGCATGACGCTCAGATGGAAAGCGATACCCGTGTACCACCAGTGGATAGCCTGCTCGGGCAACGCGAACAGGATGCTTGAAGGCCATCGGCCATAAAGGCAAAGTGACACACAGGACAGGGGGGGAACACAGGTTCCCCCCCTGACGTGTTCTGCCCCTTGCGGCAGCCACCCGGCACGCTAAAAGCCGCCCACGCGCAGGGTCACCAGAGGTTCACGGATGCCTCGTTTCTGTCTGGCTTTTCTGCTTTTCTGCCTGATCGGCCAAGCTGGGCATTACAGCCCGTGGTGCTGGACAGTCAGGAGCAGCGCCTGTCGCTGACACCCTACCTGGGCAAGCTGGAACATCCTCGCCAGCCTGACCGTTTCGCTGGTGTCGCTGATCCTCCTGCTGACCGGTCTTTACGTCTGGCGCCAAGGCGGCGGACTGTCTGCCGAGCAAATTCCTGTGCTGGTGGTAAGAGATCGCAGTGGTCAGCAGGCAGACTTCAAGTTGGAAAAGCTGGATGCACAGCACATAGGGGAGCGGCTACGCCCGCTGATAGACGCGGATGCGATTCTCTGTACTGACAGCGCAGGTGTCTACGCCCATTTCGCCAAGGTTGAAGGCATCACTCACCGACCGATTAACCCGAGCCAGAATCGACGGGTTGATGGTGCTTTCCACATCCAGAACGTGAATGCCTACGACAGCCGACTCAAGAGCTGGATGATTCCTTTTCATGGTGTGGCCACCAAGTACCTAACGAACTATCTGGGCTGGCGCCGCCTGCTTGAGCGCTACAAAACACAGCTCAACCCATTGATTTGCTTGAAAGAGGCGTTGGGGTATAGGGATATGCAACAGTTAACTCAGACATAGC
>NZ_QASO01000037.1 GCF_003052605.1 Ectopseudomonas oleovorans
CGTAGTAGAGATCCACTCGATTGCACAGTGACATGAACTGATGACGAACCGGTCGCACCGACCTGTGTGTAACCTGCTGCATCCATCGGCCCTCTGCTTTGCAAGGCCGCTAGCCCGGTTAGGCGCACAGGAGCGAAATTCATCATGGCTCAAGGCTAACGCCTTATCAGAAGTCGAATATACGGAAGCAGTCGTACCTAGGTTCAGAGGCAGATTATTTCACTGGCAAAACGGGAGGAGTCCATATACGGATGCAATCCGGGAAAACCAGCCACCCGGTCAAATGTCGATACACCCAACCTGTAGGAGCGGCGCCCCGCCGCGAACCTGCCTGACGCGGGCGCGCAAAGCTTCGCCCCGGGGCGGACCTCCTACGCAAGGCTACTTTGCTCGCCTCGCCGGATTGGCATAACCCCAACTTTCATCCTCCCCACATACAGCACCGATCATGATCACAACTGGCGCTATCCCCTTCCGGCAAGCTAGCATCACGCCATTAGCCCGCTCCCGGATTCACCCATGTCCCTGCGCCCCAAACGGCACACGCAAACCTCGTTGGTGTTACTGCTCCTGTTCCTGCTCGGTAGCGGCTTTCTCACCACCTCGCTGCTGAGCTATTACGCCTCGCGCGACTCGATCCGTAACAGCATCATCAACACCGAACTGCCGCTGACCTCCGACACCGTCTATTCGGAAATCCAGAAGAACCTGGTGCGCCCCATCCTTATCTCCTCGATGATGGCCCGTGACACCTTCCTGCGTGACTGGGTGCTGGCCGGCGAACAAGACACCGGGCAGATGACCCGCTACCTGCGTGAAGTGCAGGAGCACTACGGCGCCTTCACCAGCTTCTTCGTCTCCGACAAGACCAGCACCTACTACCAGGCCAAGGGCGTGCTCAAGCAGGTCAAGCCGGAAGAGCCGCGCGATGTCTGGTACTACCGCGTACGCGACCTCAAGGAACCCTACGAGATCAACGTCGACGTCGACCTGGCCAACGCCGACCGCCTGACCATTTTCATCAACTACAAGGTGCTCGACTACGACGGCAGCTTCATCGGTGCCACCGGCGTCGGCCTGGCGGTCGATGCCGTGGTCAAGCTGATCGACGAATATCAGGCGCGCTATGAGCGCAGCGTCTACTTCGTCGACACCACCGGGCGCATCACCCTCACCAGCGCCCAAGGCGGACCGATGGGCGCCCAGGCCGGCGATTTACTGGCCGACGTGCCCGGTCTCGACGGCCTGATGGAAAAACTGCCCACGCCACAAAGCGGCCAGTTCGAATACCAGGAGCAGGGCCGCGAGCACTTCCTCAATGTGCGCTACATCCCCGAGCTGGAGTGGTATCTGTTCGTCGACAAGCAGGACAAGGCCATGGCCGACATCCGCCAGGGGCTCTACATCAACCTGCTGCTGTGCCTGCTGATCACCGCCATCGTGCTGGCCCTGGTGAGCCTGGCGATTCGACGCTATCAGCAGCGCATCGCCGCCCTGGCCACCACCGACAGCCTCACCGACCTGCCCAACCGCCGTGGCTTCGACATCCTCGCCGAACAGGCCCTGCAGGAAGCGCAGCGCGACAGCAGCCCGCTGTGCGCCGTACTGCTGGATCTGGACAACTTCAAGCTGATCAACGACCAGCACGGCCACCTCGCCGGCGACCAGGTGTTGCACGATTTCGCCCAGCAACTGCGCGGCACGCTGCGCCAGTCCGACATTCTCTGCCGCTGGGGTGGCGAGGAATTCATCCTGCTGCTGAAGAACACCGACCGCCAGGCCGCCCACGACCTGGCCGAAAAACTGCGCCAGCACTGCGCCGAACAGCGCCATGAAGTCGAAGGCCAGAGCCTGCAGGTCACCGTCAGCCTTGGCCTCAGCCAGTGGCACGCCGGTGAGAGCCTGCACGCCCTGCTCGGCCGCACCGACCGCGCGCTGTACCGTGCCAAGCAGGCCGGGCGCGACCGCGTCTGCCTCGATCTCTGATGGATACTCAACACTGCCTGCTATGCGGCAAGAGCAACCAGTGCAGCGTCGCCGCCGGGCGTGACGAACCCTGCTGGTGCTTCGACGCGCAGATCGACCCGGCTACGCTGCAGCGCCTGACGCCCGAGCAACGTGACCAGGCCTGCCTGTGCCCAGCCTGCGCTGGAGCGCTGAAAGCCACTGAGCCCCGCGAGGGCGATTGAGCCATGCGCCTGGATCGCTTCCTCAGCAACTTCCCCCGCTTCAGCCGCCAGGACAGCCGCCTGCTGATCAGCGCCGGCCGCCTGCGTGTGGACGGTGCGGTGGTTCACGACCCGCACCATGAGGTGCGCGACTTCCAGCGCGTCGAGCTGGATGACGAGCTGCTGCAAGCCGGACGTAGCGCGCGCTATTGGATGCTGCACAAACCGGTCGGCGTGGTCAGTGCCACCGAGCACGACGAACACCGCACCGTCCTCGATCTGCTCGACGAACCGGACAAGCACGACCTGCACCTGGCCGGCCGCCTCGACCTGAACACCAGCGGCCTGCTGCTGATCACCAACGACGGGCGCTGGTCGCGGCGCATCACCCAGCCACAGCAGCGCAAGCCCAAGGTCTACCACGTCACCACCGAACAGCCGATCACCGCCGAGTACGCCGAGGTCTTCGCCCAAGGCCTGTACTTCGCCTTCGAAGACCTCACCACCCTGCCCGCCCAGCTTGAGGTACTGAGCAGCCACCAAGCCCGGCTGACCCTGTTCGAAGGTCGCTACCATCAGGTCAAGCGCATGTTCGGCCACTTCCGCAATCGCGTCGTCGCCCTGCACCGCGAAAGCATGGGCGAAATCGTCCTCGACCCGCAACTCGCCCCCGGCCAGTACCGCGCTCTGACGGAGGCGGAAATCGCCAGCGTCTGACCCCTCCCACGCAGCAACAAACACGAGCCGACCAACGGCAGCCATAAAGCACGATAAAAATGTGACTTACCCTTGCGTAGCTGCAAGCTAGCTGCTTGAATCGAACCACAAGTCTTTAGATGACCAATTGGTCACCACGCGACAACGATGTGCTCTTTCAGTTACTGGCGCTCTGCGCCGACTGGATTCCTGCCTGGTAACACCGCCCTCTCCAAGGCCCTGAAAAAGCCTGGAGCGCTCGCCTGTTTCGATCCTAACTGCTTGAAATTCCTATACTTATAAAAATCTCCAGCCTGACATCATGCTGTCACGCTCAGGCGCTTTTCTAACTGCTCAATCCAGCGCGAACGGTCGCCCGCTCGCCACGCTCACTTGCGCCAGGAGGAAACGACATGAGGCCAGAAACCGCAGTCGTCGAGATCAACAGGAAGCACAAGGTACACACGGAGTTCTACAGCAACTCGGCCGCAAGCAAGAGCATCATTCTGGTCAATGGCTCCCTGGCGACCACCGCCTCGTTCGCGCAAACGATCAAATACCTGCAGCCACAGTTCAACGTGGTGGCTTTCGACCTGCCCTATGCCGGCCAGTCCAAGCCACACAACACGGACTTCACGCCTATCACCAAGGAAGACGAAGCGGCGATCCTGCTGCACCTGATCGACCACTACAGCGCCAACTACCTGATGTCCTTCTCCTGGGGCGGCGTCGCCTCCATGCTCGCCCTGGCCCAATGCCCGGCGACGCTGGAGAAGGCCGCCATCTGCTCCTTCTCGCCGATCCTCAACGTGCCGATGCTCGACTACCTGCACAAGGGCCTGCGCTTCTTGAACGCGGTGGATCGCGACAACATCGCCCTGCTGGTCAACAGCACCATAGGCAAGCACCTGCCGTCGCTGTTCAAGCGCTTCAACCACAAGCACGTCAGCACCCTGGACGAACACGAATACCGGCAGATGTACGCCCACATCAAGCAGGTGCTGAGCATGGAAGCGCACTGCCGCATGGAATGCCTGCAGGCCATCGACATCCCACTGCTGTTCGTCAACGGCGAGCGTGACGAGTACACCTCGGTGGAAGATGCCTGCCTGTTCGCCCAGCACATCGACCACGCCCAGTTCGCCGTGATCGACGACGCCGGCCACTTCCTCGACATGGAACACAAGGCCGCCTGGCTGCAGAGCCAACGCGTGCTGCTGGACTTCTTCAATGCCCCCAGCAAACGCCTGCAACTGCCCGCCAAAGGCGACCTGCGCGAACTGCAGGCGATGGCGGTATGACGGGCACCACGCGCAAAGCGAATGCGCTTTGCGCTTCATTTCCACCGCAGGTTCCGGTATAAAGGCACCCGCTGCGGGTGTCGTATAATGGTAATACCCTAGCTTCCCAAGCTAGAGCCGTGGGTTCGATTCCCATCACCCGCTCCACTTCGACTTTCCAGGGACTTCCACCGAACGCCAGGGAACGTCGTAAGTCATTGTCAGGATTGAGATTTTTACCTGATCTCAATCCACTGGCATCCAGCGAAATCCACTCCCAGCCGGTTCTAACTGGTACGTTGAGCGGTACACTGGCAATACGGAGGTCCCCAAAACCGTATTGTTGCTGGAGGAGCCGGGGTTCCGTCGGGAACATGGCATCCAACTCGCTTCGCAGGAGTTGGACTCATGCTTTCAGACCTCCAGGTTCGACAGGCCAAGGTGACCGGCAAGGCGTATTCGCTTGTCGATTTCGACGGTCTCTACTTCTACATCTCCGCCACCGGCTTCAAGGCCTGGCACTTCCGCTTCACTTGGGGCGGCAAGCGCGAGCGCATGTCCTTCGGTGGCTATCCCGCGCTTTCCCTGAAAGACGCTCGCAATCTGCGCGACGAGGCCCGGGCCATGCTGGCCAAGGGCATCAACCCGCATTCGGAGCGCAAGCGCAAGCGCCACGCCATCGTCCTGGCGGGCGAGCACACCTTCCAGGCCATCTACGACAAATGGCTGGCCCACCGCAGCCTCTCTCTGGAAAATGAGGGCCGCCAAAGTACGCCCAAGCAGATCGGGCGCGTCTTCGCCAAGGACGTGTTTCCCGTATTGCGCCACCTGACCATCTACGACGTCACCCGCGCCCACCTGCTGGACATCATCGGCAGAGTGGAAAAGCGTGGCTCGCTGTCGGTGGCCGAGAAGCTGCGCACCTGGTTCAGCCAGCTATTCACCTACGCCTCGGTGGTGGTGCCCAACATGGGCGACAACCCGGCCAAGGATTTGGACGTGGTGGCGATGCCGCTGCCCCCGGTGGAGAACAATCCCTTTTTGCGCATGCCCGAGCTGCCGGCAATGCTGCAGACGTTGCGCAAGTACAGCGGTCGCCTGAATACGCAACTGGGTCTACGTCTGCTGCTGCTCACGGGCGTGCGCACCGGTGAATTGCGCTACGCCACGCCCGATCAGTTTGATCTGGAGCGCGGTCTGTGGATCATCCCGGTTGTCAGGCTCAAGCAACGCAAGCAGCTCACCAAGAAGAAGCGCCAGCGTTTCGCCGACATCCCGCCATACATCGTGCCACTGTCGTTGCAGGCACAAGAGGTCGTTCGTCATTTGCTGGGAAATCTGAAGCCAGCACAGGTGTATCTCATCCCCGGTGATTGGTGCCTGAAAAACCCTCTGAGCGAGAACACGCTCAATGGCGCGCTCAAGCGTATGGGCTATGAAGACCAACTCACTGGGCATGGCGTTCGCGCCACCATCTCGACTGCGCTCAATGAATTGGGGTATCCGCCCAAGTGGGTAGACGCCCAACTTTCGCATGCCGATCCGGATCGGATCAGCGCGACCTACAACCACGCCGAGTACGTCGAGCAACGCCGCGTCATGATGCAGGACTGGGCCGACCGGCTGGACTTGTTCGAGCAGAATCAGGTCGAAGTTGCCAGCACGCACTTGACCATCACGTTGCAGGGCCTGCCCACAATCGCCGGACAGGCGGCAGCGCAGCCGCCCGCCCTGAATCCAAACGCCCCTCAGTTGATCGTTGCGCCTGCACCCGATGCACCAGCGGTTCCAGCTTCCGTCTATCGACTTTCGGCGGTGCATCTGCCCGAGTACGCGCGACCCACGCTGTCAGAGGTGCAGCGCGAGCGCTTGCAATTGCTGGAGATATTCGAGGCATCCCACAACCTGTCGGTGGCCGATTACGCCAAGCTGGTTGGCAAGTCCCGCCGCTGGATCACTTACGAGATTCAGGCCGGCAATCTCCTGTCGATCCATCTGGGTCACCGTGGGCAGCGCGTCCCGGACTGGCAACTCGACCCCATCAAGCGCAAGCTGATTCAGGCTGTCCTGAAGCTGGTGCCGCGCGGTATCGACACCTGGCACATCTATCACGCACTGCTACGGCCATACGATGCCCTGGGCAAGTGTCCAGTCATCGAGGCCGTCGATCCGACCAACCTGCATCTTGCAGCTCGACTGGTCGCCGCACATGCCATAGAAACCGATGAGCTTGCAGAGCAATCGGAGGCGTCTCCGGTGCTGGCCAGGCAGACTGTAGAGCGCCTGGTAAAAACGGCAATGTTGGTTGATATGCCCGAAGATCCCGTCGCCCGTTGAGCTGAGGCCGGGCGGCAGCACCGTCCGGTCAAGGTCAAAGGAGGGAACGTCGATCGCTTCGCATGGCCGCCCATCCGTCTTCTGCGCGGCCAACTCGCAATTTCCACGTTTTGGCAGGCAGCGTTTAGCGTCGGATCAGCGCTCGGCAGTCACCATAGGCGACTTCTCGGTAATGCTATCTCGCTATATCAGTATCTCGATCGGATATGACACCAGCGGATTTTCGTTGCCAATCTCAAGCCCCGATCAATAGATTCCGAGCGTTCGCCGCTTTTTGAAACCGCTGGCGCATCAGACCATACCGATACGGTTTTGCGAGAGCAGCCACTTCTCACGATCCTGATAGCGCAAGCGTCACTGTCGAGCCGCGACAGACGCTCGGTTTTCTTGTGCCCGATGGATTTTTGCACATCGAGCACACAACGCCTACTCGTTGCGCGAACTGATCAGAAGTCATCAAAAGCGGGCGTCATCACTCGCGTCTTGCGCGGACAACAGGCCGACCATGAGGACGGCTGCAAAAGCAGTCGGCCCTGTAGTTCTTCTCCTGGAAGGAGACGGAGCATGCACGAGAACAAAAATGATGCACCAACATCAAAGGTGTTCTACCGCCCGCTCGAAGCGTCCATCCGCTGGGCCGGACTGCTGCGATACGAGCAGGTGATCCTGGCTTCGGTCTCGTCGCCTATGGATCTGCCGCAGTCGCTGGACTGCCCGCGTTTGGGCGAACTGCGGCTGTACACCGACCGCATCTATGACGGCATCCTCAACGGGGAACTGCCCTTCGGGCAGCATGGCATCACGACACGCGACACCGCGTTGATCGAATCGCCTGATCTGACGGTACGTCATGTCGATCTGAAGTGCTGGATGCGCCAGCACTACCCCGAGCAGCGGCCCGGCTTTCTCTTCTCCCGCGGCGAGCGCATCACCCATCCCTTCATCTCTCTGGAAACAGGGCAAGCCATGCTGGTCGAACGCCAGGCTTTGAAATCCGTCCTGGAACAGACCAAACGTCAGCTTCGCGAGTTGCAGGACAAGCATGACGCGCTGCTCAAGCAGCCCACGGTGATTCCGGCATGCGCGCAGTGTCCGATCAGTGATCGAGCCGAGGCCACCTACCTGAACATCGTTGGCGGCCTGTTGGAGCTGATGCTCGGCCAGTCGCCATCGGGCACGCCGTACTCCAGCTTCAAGACGCAGGAGGCCGTGGTCAGCGCGCTGGTCGCCCATCACAGCGGTGCCATGGGCATCGCGGAGCGGACATTGAACGGCAAGTTCGCCACCGCCAGGCGCCGGCTGCGTAGCGCCTCCCGCTGAGATTTGCCAGCTTGTATGTGCAGTCGCGGAGATTGCATTTGCAATGTCTTTTCGCAGCCGTGTCTATTGAATAGAGGTCACGCCAACAAACGCTACTGAGCGTTCAGGAGTGACCGCCATGTCGCAAACACCTGTACTGCAGCCAAACGAGCGCCGCATCCTGCGCCTGGAAGAAGTCGAAGCGAAATCCGGTTTCAAGCGCGCCCACATCTACAACCTGATGAAGAAACGCCAGTTCCCGCAGGCGCTGCGTCTGGGCGTGCGCGCCGTGGGCTGGGACTCCATCGAAATCGATCAGTGGATCGACGAGCGCGTCAACAACAGGGCCTGACCCGTTCTCCCGCGGACTTTCCATCCTGACACGGAGAACGCCATGCAGGTCGTATCCATCATTTCAACCAAAGGCGGGGTCGGCAAGACCACCACGGCCGCAAACCTGGGCGGTCTCGCTGCGGACGCCGGGCTGCGCGTGCTGTTGCTCGATCTTGATGTGCAGCCCACCTTGTCCTCCTACTACGAGCTGGCCCATCGTGCGCCGGGCGGTATCTATGAATTGCTGGCCTTCAACGAGCGTGACCTTGGCCAGCTTGTGTCCCGCACGATCATCGCGGGCCTGGACTTGGTGCTCTCCAACGACCACCGAGGCGAACTGAACACTTTGCTGCTGCACGCGCCAGACGGGCGACTGCGGCTGCGGCACCTGCTGCCGATACTGAACCCCCTCTACGACCTGGTGCTGATCGACACCCAGGGCGCGCGCTCGGTGCTGCTGGAGATGGCGGTGCTGGCCTCCGACCTCGCGCTGTCGCCAGTGACCCCGGAAATCCTCGCCGCCCGCGAACTGCGGCGCGGCACCATGCAGTTGCTGGCGGACATTGCGCCGTACCGGCAGCTGGGTATCGAGCCGCCGCCGCTGCACCTGCTCATCAACCGCGTCCATCCGGTGTCCGCCAACGCCCGTCTGATCCAGCAGGCGCTGCGCGATCTGTTCCAGGGCCACACCGGCATTCGGGTTCTGGCCACCGACGTGCCGGCCATTGAGGCTTATCCGCGTGCCGCGACGCGCGGTCTGCCGGTGCATCGGGTCGAGTACCGCCAGCCAGTGGGCAGAGTCGCTCCCGCCGCGCTCGCCACCATGCGCGATCTTGCCGGCGAATTGCTCCCGCAGTGGCAGGATCGATTTGCCGCAGTGTCCGGCCGTCCGCCACAGCCTCTTGATACCAGGAGGCCCCATGGCCAACGCACATGAACTGGCCCGAGGCCACAGCCGGCTGCGCGCCCTGATCGAGTTCGCCGTCGGCGAAGGCTGGCACGTCAAGCGCACGGCGGGCGGTCACCTCAAGTTCACCAAGGCAGGCTGCGCCGCGATCTACACCAGTTCGACGGCCAGCGATCACCGGGCAGCCCTCAACGCCCGTGCGCAGATCCGTCGTGCCGAGCGCGAGACCCGATCCCAAGCGCAGGGAGGCGGCCATGACTGAGATCACCTCCCAGCAGATGGCCGGCAAACTGCTTGCGTCCGGGTTCGAGCGCAGCGGCCCGTCAGCAACGACCTTGAGCGACCCGATCGCCGACACGCCCATGGTCGTGACGCTCGACCAGTTGCACCCCTACGACCACGACCCGCGCAAGAAGCGCAATCCGGTGTACGAGGAAATCAAGGCATCCATCCGCGAGCGTGGCCTGGACGCGGCTCCGGCCATCACCCGGCGGCCCGGCGACGATCACTACATCATCCGCAATGGCGGCAACACGCGACTGGCAATCCTGCGCGAACTCTGGTCGGAGACCAAGGACGAACGCTTTTTTCGGGTCTCATGCCTGTTCCGCCCGTGGCCCGAGCGTGGTGAGATCGTCGCGCTCACCGGGCATCTTGCGGAAAACGAACTGCGCGGTGGCCTCACCTTCATCGAGCGCGCTTTGGGCGTCGAGAA
This sequence comes from Ectopseudomonas oleovorans, assembly GCF_003052605.1. GTDB lineage: Bacteria > Pseudomonadota > Gammaproteobacteria > Pseudomonadales > Pseudomonadaceae > Aquipseudomonas > Aquipseudomonas oleovorans_A. The sequence continues at coordinate 9,736 of NZ_QASO01000037.1, forward strand.
AGCGCGCGAGTTCTACGAACTGGAAATCCGCTCCACCCTGAGCCAGTCCGAGCTGGCTCGCCGCCTGGCCGCCGACGGATACCCCGTGCAGCAATCGCACATCAGCCGGATGGCCGACGCCGTACGCTACCTGCTGCCCGCAATCCCGACCGTGCTCTACGCCGGCCTGGGGCGTCACCAGGTCGAGCGGTTGTCGGTCATGCGCAAGGCCTGCGAGCGCACCTGGGAGCATTACGCCAAAGGCCGCTCACTGGTTCAGGACTTCGACGAGTTCTTTCAGGAAGTGCTGTCGCAATTCGATGTCCAGGCCGACGAGTTCTCTACGCAGCGCGTACAGGACGAACTGATCGGCCAGATGGCCGAATTGCTGGACGTCGATTACGACGTGCTCGCTCTGGACATGACCGAATCCGAGAGCCGCCAGCGTGCCTTGGTCAGCGAGCCGACGCCGCCCTCGACACCGCCTGCCTTGCCAGAGCCAGAGGCCATCGCGCGCCCACCTGTCGATACCGCGCCACCCGCCGCGAAGCCTGCGGCAACGCCATCAACGGGCAAAAGCGACACGGATGGCAGCCTGCTTCAAGAGCACATCGTCTCCCCGGCGCCGACAACCGAACGGCTTGAGTCCATCCAGCGCATGGTCGCCGACCAGTTGGGCGATACACTGCCGCGCGACTTCTCGGCGAACGTCTTGCAGTCCATCCCGGTGCAGGCTGGCGGGCTCTATCCGATCTCGGATGTCTGGTACATCGCCCCCGGCCTGGACACACCCGAGCACCTGCGCATCCACGTCGCGCAGTTCGCCCGCGAGATTGCGGTCGAGGCAGACCTGGGCGAGTGCATCGATGACCGCCCAGACGGTATCGGCTTCGCCTGCCGTGCCCATACCTCAAGCCTGGCGCCAAAGGGCCGTGCCGTCCATACGCTGTTGGCTTGCCTGGCCGGTCAGCAGCCCGCCGACGTCGGTCTGGACAACGGGCAAGTCGTCATCGACCTGCCGGCGCTGCTGTACGGCCAGGGCGACGTAACCCGAAGATTGAGCGACACCGCGTTGGTCAAGCTGTTCCGCCTGCTGCGACTGGCCCGCCGCCTGCTCGATCTCGAAGCCGGCACTGCGGACTCTGGAACCTAAGCGAGGAAGGCCAGCATGTCCACAGCACACCCACTCAACCAGGCTGTCATCGCCCAGGCCCTCTATGACCTGCGCAATGGGCAACTGCGCCGCTGCAAACTGATGGGGTTTGGCGAGGCAGAGCTGGACGCCCTCAAGCATCCCGCGCTGATCAGCGTGCTGGCCAACGCCAACGTCTCCTGGTGCTCAGTGACGGTCAACCGCGAAGTGCTGCGGCGGCTGCTCCAGCAGGCGCAGGACGTGGAGAAGGAAATCGCCACAGTCGATCGCATGCTCAGGCTGGGCGCGAGCACGGAGATGGTCAGCAAGTTCTATGGCTTGACGCATCAGGAAGTGGCGCTTCGCCGTGAAATCCTCGGTCTGCCCAAGCGCAAGGGCCGGCACCCCGTGCTGGACGAGGAGCAGGACACGGAGCTGTGGCGGCAATGGAAGGCCGTGACCAACAGCAGAACGGTCGATCTCGAAGACGAAACCTCCATCCTCGATGCCGCCATGGACTTGGCCGAAGGCATGTCGCTGCCTCTGTCGGTGGTCTGGGCCTCGATCAAGAGCTGGGTCGATCAGGGATTGGCTTGAGTCATGGCCGTGGACGACACCGCACCACGAGTCCGACGCCAAGGCCCCATCGCACTCGCAGAGCTGTTCGATGCTGCGCTGAAAGACCTTGCGCCCAAGCCCGCCCCCAGCGCACCTGCGTCTACACCGGCACAGTCGCCCACGCCTACCTCCGGCGATGCTTTCCTGTTCAGTGGCAACCGGCACGAGACGGTGCCACGCAAGTTGTTCCTCGACCGCCGCCTGACACCGCTGGAACGAAACGCCTGGCAAGTGTTCCGGCTGATGCTCAACGACGATGGTGTGACCGCATTTCCCACCTACGAGCAGTTGCGGCCCTGGCTGGCGTCCATGCCCTGCGCAGGCCAGGCCTCGCATGAAACCGTGGCACGGGCGCTGACACTGATGCGCCTGACCCGCTGGCTGAGCCTGGTGAGGCGACGGCGTGACCCCAAGACTGGCCGCATCCTCGGCAATCTGTACGTGCTGCACGACGAACCTCTGACACCGTTCGAGGCCATGCAGCTCGACCCGGACTACCTGCAACTCGTCAGCCAGGCGCTCGGCCATTCTGCCAAGGCCGTACAGATCGTGGGCCTGCACACGCTCAAGGAAATCGGCGAAGACCCATTACTGGCCGGACGCACCCTCCCGTCACGGTTGCAGGTGATGGCCGAACGTCTCGCCAACCAGAACCCCACGGCCAGCGATAGTTATCAACAGGAGGACGCCATTCACGATTCCGAAGAAGGGGCTCCGGGCCTTCTTCGGAATCGTGAACGACCCACTACGGATTCCGAAGCAGGGCCGAAACCCGCGCCAGACGTCTCTCTTCTGAAACCGAAGCAGGCCCGTACAGTACGTAGTAGTTGTATTAATGAAATACGTACTACTGCGCAGGCGCGCGCGCTGGGCGATCTGCAATGGCCCAAGCGCTTTGCACAACTGAAGGCGGAACAGCAGGCGGGTGCCAAGGTGGCATTGCAGCAGGTTGATCCCTCGCTGAGGCAGGACGTGCTGGACGAATGGGCAGCGCGTTGTAGCAACCACGGCATCCGCAATCCCGCAGGGTATCTGTTCGGCATCATCCAGCGGGCCATCCACGGTGAGTTTAATGCCTGGGCCAAGAAAGACCCGCCACCGGCACCCACTCAGCCAAACGAACGGCCACCACCCGCACCACCACCCCAAACGCAGGGTAAGCCGGTGCCACCAGAAGTCGCCAGGCAGCACATCGAGCGACTGCGAGATCTGCTCGCCAGCAAGTGAGCCGACCGACAAGGCGGTGAAGTGGATGCCCATGGATGCCAGTAGAGCTATCCCCTGGGGATAGTTCCACCGTTGGGGCGGATGCCGTGCAGTCGCAAGCTTGGCCTCGAACATCTGCCGCAGTATCGGCGTTGTCCGCCCCGATCCCGACCTGCAGCGTTCGTTGGCGCTCCATGGAGCTATCCCCAGGGGATAGCTCGCGCCGCAGGCGGCCACCACGCGCTGAACCGGGGTCTGGCAGGTTTCGGTTTGTTGACTGACGGCCTTCCGCTTCCTGCCGAAGCTGACCGCTCCTTTCCACACAACGAGCGGACACCATGGCAACCAATGAACCTCTGCAACTGAATCTCGGCTCCCTGCGCAGCGCGATGTCGCTGACGCTTCACACCCACCACGCCTCGCGCATCTGGCATGGCCGTGCCGCTGCCGAGGGGCGACCGGGCATCGTCGGCCTGAACGGCTACATCGCCCAAATGAACAAGATGCGGCGTGGTTCGGAGCAGGACGACCCGTACTCGGATTGGTGGATGCTGCGCATCGAGGTCAAGCTCGACCAGACCAAGACCACGCTGCAATCGCTGCGCGAGCAGGTGGATCAGGCGCTGGCGAGCGTGCCGCCGGCACTCAGCCTGGGCGAAAACCTCAACGTTCAGCCCGTCAAGTTGCCGCTGTTCGTCAATGCGCAGCTCGGCTTTGCCGCCGTCTATCTGCTGGCCGACTACGACGACATCGCCCGCAAACTGATTCTCGCCCACCACACGGCGCTCATCGACCGCAGCACCTTGGAGCGCTGGCTCAACGAGGGTGCCCATGCACTGCGCAGCCTGTTCTCGCTGGCCCAGCAATACCGCTATTCGGGCTGTACACGCGACGACTTCGTATCAAAGAACGCCGCAGCACGGGCGGCGTTGGAGAAATTCGGCGAACTGCCGGAGGACGTGCTGGAAGGCACGCGCCGCTCGAAGTTCGCACCGCCCATCGTGCGCCGTGGCCTGCAACAGCGTGTCGAGAGTCCTGCTGCAGCGCATGCCCCCAACGACGAACCCGCCACTGGCGCAGCACCCGAAATCAGCGCCGGCGAGGACGAGGACGAGCAGGCATGAGCGATCCGAACCGCGAACCTCGCTACTTCCAGGGCTTGCAACAGGCTGCCTTCATGAAGCTGGAACACGCGGCCTCTCTAAAAGGCCTTTTAAAGCCTTTTAAGGGTAAGGGGGATCTTGAGGCCTGGGCCAGCCAGTGCTTCGCCATGCGCGACGATTTGATTGGCTTGACGCAGCGGCAGGTGCTGCAACAGGCAGTCGGGCATCCCTTCCACCTGCTGCCCGTGGAGTTGGCCCAGCAGAGCACTGGCGCAGGCACGGCGTTTTTGCGCTGGCGCAAACACGACCGCTCAGCCATGGGCGTGGCGCTGTGGCAGGAATTGATGGTGAGCACCGGCACGCCGGTCAACCTGCTGGCCGATCTGCACGCGATCGAGCTTCAGCGCATCACGTTGAACATGCAGATCAGTCTGCTGCACACCCTGGGCAGGCAGGCACAGGAATGCGCCAGCAAGGCGGCCGAGGCGGAAGACGCCTACCTGCGCAGGCTCAAGTCCATCCCACCTGGAATGCGTGATCGGTGATGACACCGGACACCCCAGCACGCGCCCGAAGCCGACGCGGCACGGGTATTTCAACCACCATGGAGATTGCAACATGAGCACGCACTTTTGGGGCGAAGGCAACATTGGCTCCCCGCCCGAATACCGGGAGTTCCCCAACGGCAACGACGAGCCGCGGCGCTTGCTGCGGCTGAACGTGTATTTCGACAACCCCGTTCCCACCAAAGGCGGCGACTTCGAGGATCGCGGTGGCTTCTGGGCGCCCGTGGAAATCTGGCACCGCGACACCGCGCACTGGAAAAACCTCTACCAGAAAGGCATGCGCGTCCTGGTCGTCGGCCGCATGGAGCGCGAGCCCTGGACGGACAACGAAGATCAGCCGCGCGAGACCTGGCAGATCAACGCGCGTAGCGTCGGCATCCTGCCGTTTCGCATCGAGTCCGTGACCCTCAGCCCGAAGCCGCAGGATGCGGAGGCAAAGCCCCAGGCCGCCCAGGAACCGGCTGTGCCAAAAGAGCCGCGGCGTAGGAAGTGACCCGGCATGGGCCGGCCACTGTTCGCAGCTCCATGCACCCGTGAGCTATCCCCAGGGGATAGCTCCATCTACGTCCACCGGCTTCCACGCGCTCCCGAAAATCGCGGCTCCCGGCTCGCACACCCCGGCTGCACGCTATCTCCGCCCCAGCCATTCCATCCTGTGAAAGTGGTCGCCACCGCTTGCGACTTGTTTGCTGCCGCCCCTGGCTGTGCCCGGCATCCTCGATTCCAGCAACTCAATGAACCACGGAAATCGGATGGACGGACATGCGCCTGTTCTTGTGCGAGAAGCCCTCCCAGGGCAAGGATATTGGCCGGATTCTCGGCGCGACGCAGCGCGGTGAAGGCTGCCTCAACGGCTCCGGCGTCACGATTACCTGGTGCATCGGCCATCTCGTAGAAGCGGCAGCACCCGAGGTCTATGACGCGGCGCTCAAGCGCTGGTCGCTGGAGCAGTTGCCCATCATTCCCCAGCAGTGGCGGGTCGAGGTCAAACCCAAGACCGCCACGCAATTCAAGGTCGTCAAGGCGCTTCTGGCGAAGGCGACCCATCTCGTCATCGCCACCGATGCCGACCGCGAGGGCGAGCTGATCGCCCGCGAGATCATCGACCTGTGCGGCTACCGTGGCCCCATCGAGCGCTTGTGGCTATCGGCGCTCAACGATGCGTCGATCCGCACCGCGCTCGGCAAGCTGCGACCGTCGTCCGATACGCTGCCGATGTATTACTCGGCGCTGGCGCGTTCGCGGGCAGACTGGCTCGTCGGCATGAACCTCAGCCGTCTGTTCACGCTGCTCGGGCGGCAGGCGGGCTACGACGGCGTGCTGTCGGTCGGACGTGTCCAGACCCCGACCCTCAAGCTGGTCGTGGATCGCGACCGCGAAATCGCGGCTTTCAAGTCGGTGCCGTTCTGGGCCATCGACGTGTCTCTGTCCGCAGAGGGTCAGGCTTTCGCCGCGCAGTGGGTTGCGCCCGATGATTGCACCGACGACGCCGGTCGCTGTCTGCAACAGCCGGTCGCCCAGCAGGCGGCGCAGCAGATTCGCGCTGCGGGCAGCGCCCAGGTGGTGTCGGTCGGGACCGAGCGCGTGCGTGAAGGCCCGCCCCTACTGTTCGATCTGAGCACCTTGCAGGAGGTCTGTTCCAGGCAGGTCGGGCTGGACGTGCAGGAGACATTGCAGATCGCCCAGGCCCTGTACGAGACGCACAAGGCCACAACCTACCCGCGCTCGGACTCCGGCTACCTGCCCGAAAGCATGTTCGCCGAGGTGCCCATCGTCCTGGACAGCCTGCTCAATACCGACCCGTCGCTGCGCCCGATCATGGGGCAGCTCGACCGCTCCCAGCGCTCACGTGCATGGAACGACGGCAAGGTCACGGCGCACCACGGCATCATTCCGACGCTCGAACCCGCGAACCTCTCTGCTCTGAGCGAGAAGGAACTGGCGGTGTACCGGCTGATCCGGGCGCATTACCTGGCGCAGTTCCTCCCGCACCACGAGTTCGACCGTACCGTGGCTGAGTTTTCCTGCGGCCAACAGTCGCTGGTGGCCACTGGTAAACAGGTGGTCGTCAAGGGTTGGCGTCTGGTGCTGGCCGAACCGCAAGCGGATGAGGACGGCGACGACACGGCGCGCAGCCAGGTGCTGCCCCCACTGCGTGAGGGCTTGGCGTGCCAGGTGGCCGAGGTCGAGATCAAGGCGCTCAAGACGATGCCGGCCAAGCCCTACACCCAGGGTGAATTGGTCAAATCAATGAAGGGCATTGCGCGCTTCGTGACCGACCCGCGCCTGAAGCAGAAGCTCAAAGACACGACGGGTATCGGCACCGAGGCGACGCGAGCCAACATCATCAGCGTGCTGATCGCCCGTGGCTACATCGTGAAGAAGGGACGCTCCATTCGCGCATCGAATGCGGCGTTCACGCTGATCGACGCCGTGCCTGCGGCGATTGCCGACCCCGGCACCACCGCCGTGTGGGAACAGGCGCTCGACATGATCGAGGCGGGCCAGCTCACCCTGGACGTGTTCATCAGCAAGCAGGCCGCCTGGATTTCGCAGTTGATCGCGCAGTACGGCAGCATGTCCCTGTCCATCAAGCTTGCCCATGGACCAGCATGCCCGCAGTGCGGCGCATCGACGCGCCAGCGCACCGGCAAGAGCGGTCCATTCTGGTCGTGCAGTCGCTACCCCGACTGCAAAGGCACGCTGCCGGTCGAATCTGGTCCGCCCAAGCGTGGCGCTTCGCGCTCGCGTAGCAGCGGTCGCAAAGGTGCCTAACCGACTCCGTTTCCCGTGGGCCGCACCCTGTTTCAAAGGAGTGGCCCGTGTCCCGCACGCCCCTGCGGGTCGCCCAGCGCGCAACGCCTTCTTGTCCGTGTGCGCGTCCCGTCGAGCCGTCCCCGGCTGCGGGACCTGAAGGTAGTTTTTCCGCGAACCGCCTCCCGCGTGTTCTGCTGGTCTGTGTTTCTCCCGCCCACTGCGAAGGGTCCCCCGATGGTTTGCCTGGCAGCGCGAGCCACCCGGAGACCCTTTGTGGTCAGCGGTATTCAGTGCCGGTGCCCACCGGCGCAAAAACGGGCTCCCTTTGTGCGCGGATGTGCGCCAGACGATGCCGGCCCCAGCCACGACATGGGCCGGGTGTGATTGCTGATGAGCAGACGGTTCTAGCGACGACCGGGCCTGCAACAGCCCACGGGTGGTTATTTCCTCCCGAGCCGAAGGTCAGCGAGCCTTCGGCGCCTTTATCTCTCCGATCAACGTTCCGAGCCAATGGCCGGCCACAGCAACAGGAAACCGACGCATGCAACAACCGGAGAAAGTACGAGCCGCGTTCGAGCGCGACCTTGGCAACAAGGTGCTGTTCATCAAGGGCGGCAAACTGCTATTCATCGATGGCATCAATCTCAAGGCCATCGCCGACCGTAAGGCGTATTTCGCTTCGCTGCGTGCGCGGCAGGCGCAACCCATTGTGGTCCTGGCCGAACTGGGACGGGACGAGGCATTCGCCCTGTGGAAGCAGCATGTCCTGGGCGACACGCCCGAGTGAGCCAACGCAGCCACGCACCACCCTGACGGCCCGCACTCGATGCGGGTTTTCTGTCTCGGCGGCCATCAATCCGGGCTGGGCCGAATGCCGTTTTCCAACTGACGCAGCGCGGCCCCCGCACCAAGCTGCCCGCATGTTAGCTGATTCGTCAGCACATGCCAGCAGCCATGGGTTCCAGGCTGCCGCGGGTTCTTCCCGCGTAACCCGCCAGTCCGTATCGCATCAGGTCTGCGGACACGCGTCCCCGTGACGCCGATGCTTTTTATCCACCGCGTGCGGGAGCTGCCATCCCGTGAGGGACAAGGCCCTCGCTTCTCCAAGGAGCCCATCCATGTCCCAGCAAGCCTCTTTCGGCCAGTTGGCCTTGATCCATTGCGGCAAGTTCCTGCCGCTCGAAGTCCTGCATAGCGCCGCCGGCCACTACATCGGCACGCGCGATACCGAAGGTCCCGTTTCGCGGGAATCCAGCGAGTACTTCCGCAGCTATGTCGCGGCTCAACGTGCCCTAGAAAGAGGCGGCTGGTCCCAGCTCGCCACGCCCTGATCCAACTGGAGGAATCACGTCATGAACCAGCTTTTGCCACAGGAAGTCGTCGATCAGATCATGCGGGAAGAGCAGCATTTCGCCGCCGCGCCCCAAGCCTTCTTCGAGGCCTGGAAGCGCGGTGTAGAGATCGCTGGCCCGCAATGGTTTGGCGACGGCACACGCGAAGGCCTGAACCAGGCCAAGAGCAAGTGGGATCTGCGTCCCGACATGCTGCGTGCCAACGACGCTCTCGGCGTCCTGAGCAGCGGAGAACGCATGTTCCTGTCCGCCATGTTCAGCTTCTACAACGCGCGCGAGGGCGGTGCCATGCTCAAGCGCTGCCACTTCCAAGGACTGTCGGACTTCGACGGTCTCGATCTGCAACGCCGCAAGGTCATCGCCGACCTGCTGGTGAACTACAGCGGTTGGTGAGCCAGCTTCCGGAATATCACCACCTTGTCGTTCGCCACCCCATGAGGGACATGCGCCCACCAGGCCATGTCCCTCAATTTTCCCTCCGTCAGCCAGCGCCGATTGGCCCAAAGCCATCGATCAGTGCCGCCTGACGCTTTTTCGACTTTCAACCCACCGGGGTCCAGTTCCCGGTGGCGGGGATTGGCTCCATTATTCAATCTGGAGAAATCCTATGACCCAGAATCCCAACCCCTTTGTACGCGGCTACTGGAATCTGAAAATCGTCCGAACGCTGTGCATCAGCTACGAGGACGGAAGCCCGCATGTGTGGCGAAATATCCACCCGAGCCAGCAACACCTTTCCGACGAGGAGCTGATTGCATCGTCCTGCATCGTCACCAGCGATTTCGCGGTGGTCACGAACCACTCTGAACCTGTGAGTGCCGAGGTGCTGGCCGAATGCGATGCCGATGAAGGCGTTAACGGCGAAGGCGTGGTCGGAGCCGTGGTCTATGCCATTCATGGCGAGGACTTCGACGGTCGCCTGATCCACGTCGGTGACAGCTATTCGGTCGAGGCCGCGCGGGAAGTCGTACAGCGCCTGAGTTTCGAGACCGGCTACTACAGCCGATGCTGGGAGATCAGCAGCGCGCACATCAGCCCGGAAACCGGCCAGTACCTCGCCAATCTGGCAGACCTTGCCACGCCGGAGGCCTTTTTGTTCATCGCCTTTCGGGTTCCGTACAGCCCGGCGATCGGCGTCAAGCTGATCTCCACGCCCTGGACGGACAAGAACCTGGAGCACGCCGAGGGCATCACCGCCGAGCAGCTTCGGCAGGAGCACCGCAGCAAGGGCATACCCGCCGACCTGGCGAACATCCTGGAGCTGGCTGGCCAGGCCGATGTGCGCATCCTCATCCTCGACGCTGACGCGCCCGTGTTGCTGGGCCTGCCGCTGGCCGAGCCCTAGCAAACACACCACGCGCCCACCTTCCTCTTTGCCCTCCATGCCAGCCCGTCTCCTTTCTGGGAGCCGGGCTGGTCCAATTCCATAGGAGCACTTTATGTTCCCCGACCTCATCTCGCCCGCACGCGACTTCGAGCATCAGCTTGGAGCCTGCGTCAACGCCATGGGCCAGGACGACGCCATCGGCCAGATTCTGGTGTTCGAGCGCTTGAGCGGCATGCTGCACATGCGCCATATCGCCAGCGCCGATCTGGCAGACACCGACATTGATGCCTACGAAATGGTCGTCTTCGACGGCGGCAATACCGGCGGCGACTCGTGGAAGCACGTGTTCTTTCCACGTCAGCGCGAACACTACTTCGTGTACCAAGTCTGACCACCCAGCCGCTTTCGAGGGGCCTTTTCTTGTCGCGGCGCAGGAAAGCGGGTGCGGCGCGGTGCGGTTTCCTGAGCGCAGGCCGCTCACTCAAGGGCCATCTTTACCCCATGTTCGTCGGCGTTGCCGACACATGCCCAGGCAGCCAAGACCTTCAAGGCTGCAAGCGCGGGAAACCGTGCTGGTTGTTTCTTTCTACGGACGCATCGCGCCCATCCACCCACAAGGGACCTCTCCCTTGCGGGCGGGGAATCCCTTGTTCTTCCTCAAGGAGATTCACATGGATCGCTCTCTTATCAAGACCCTGATGCCTTCGCTGGTCGCAGGCCATGTGCCCCGCAACGTGCGGTCGTTCAAGTACCGCGTGTTCGATGATCAGCCACAGTCCTCGACACTGGGCTTTGTCATTGATCCCCAGCCCTTCGACGGCAAGGTGGTCGCAGCCAGCGAAGACGCCATCGTCGTCAAGCTCAAGCCCAGCGAGTTCGCGGTACTCGATCCCAACCTGGTGACCACCGTTCCCAGCGAGGGCACCAAGGTGCATGTCCAACCCTACGCACGGCACCGTTTCGATGGGCTGCGCGCGGACACCCCGGAAGAGCGCACCGAGATGACGTCCGACGGGGTTCCCTACACCGTCAAGACGCACATCCTCGGCTCTGCGCCGGCCAAGCTGCCCATCCCCGAGCCGCAGTGCATGGAACTGGGCCAGCTCATCCAGCAGTTGGAGGAAATGCCGGCGCCCGATGGCTTCCGGCGGATCACCCACATGCTGGTCGATGCGGGTGCCCGGGACTTCACCTGGGTCGATCCCAAGCCTTCCAAGATCATCGAGACACCTCCTGCGATCAGCTTCACGGTCTCGACCGCGAAGTTCGCCGGCCAGGTGACGATCCTCTACCAGCCCGGCAGCGATACCTATGCGGTGGAGCTGCGCCGCGACGGCGAGTTGGTCGATCGGCACGACGAGGTGTATTTCGACATGCTCGGCGAAGTGCTGGAGCGACTCGTCGACGACGGACGTTGGCGCCTGATCGATGTGAGCGTGATCGGCGCGGAGACGTCCCGACGGCGCCGCGCTGTACCGGCGTGACACCACGAAAAGTACCAGGCGACATGCCCCCACAGGCTCTCCCTCCATTCGGAAGGAGGGCCTTTTTTCTGCCGTGGGAGATTTCATCAAAGGGAATCGATCGGATACCGATTGATGGCTGCCTCGCGCGCGAGGCCTGGCCATGCTGAGCCCATGCCTGCTGACGTTGTCAGCGACATGCCAGGCAACCATCGGTCTTCGAGGTTGCGGCGCAGTTCCCACTGCGTGACCGAGCCAGCTCGCACCGCATCCATCCGCGAGCGGCCACCAGTCTCTGGTGGTGGATGCTTTCGCCTTATCAACCCATCGCGGGGTTACGCACCTTTCCCCGCTGCGTGGGGCCGGTGTGTCTCCGCTTCATCCCTATGGAGATTCACCATGAGCACCACGTCCAACGAGAAATCGTATTTCGACCTCCACACCTCGGGCATCGGTTACATCCAGCGTGCCCGTGAAGTGCCTGTTCGGGGCGGCCGCCGTGCGCAGCCTTTCCTGGCATGCACCATCGCCGCGCTGGTCGGTTCCGCAAAGGATCCCAGCTATCGCTATTTCGACGTCAAGGTCTCGGGTGCCGAGGCCAAGAAGCTGGTCGAGCGCTACATCGGCGTTGACGATCCCAAGCAGCGCCCACTGGTGCGCTTTCGCCTCGGCGACCTGTGGGGCGATGCGTATATCCGCGACAAGGGTGAGCAGAAAGGCCAAGCCGCCGCGTCCCTCAAGGCGCGACTGCTCAAGGCCGAGCCGCTTGACCGGGCCGAACTGGCTTCGATCAGGCAGCACGAGCTGGTCACCCGCGGCATCGGCTACCTCAGCCGTCCGAAGGACGTCACACCCAAAGATGGCGACCCGTTCCTCTCTTGCACCGTCGCCGCTCTGGCCGGGCCTGTCGATGAACCGGAGTATCGGTACTTCGACACCATCGTCACCACCCCTGAAGCCGAGCATCTGGTTCGCCGGTGCGTGCAGGCCATCGAAGGGGACTGCAAGGTGCTGATCGCTTTCCGTCTCAACGACATGAAGATCGATCCGTACATCCGCACCAAGGGTGAGCGCGCTGGGGAACCGGCCGCAAGCCTGGATTCGACACTGATCCACATCGGCCTGATCAAGATCGACGGCACCAAGGTCTATCCGACGAGCCCCGCGCAAGCAGATTCGCCGCCGGCCCAGGACGCTCCCGCGCCCGAAGCCGAGGACGCCGCCCCCGCTGCAGATCAGCCTGCCGAGCCCGCCGAGTGCGAGCCCGAAGGTGAAGTCGAGGAGCAGGAGCCGGCATTGGCTGCTTCGTTCTGATCCGGCATGGCCCCTCATGGGGCCTTGCCGCTTCTCCTTGCTGCATCTGCAGCGTCCTCCATCCGCATAGCGCGCTCGCGCATTTCTTCCCCCGAGTTCCGCGTGGTCAGACGGCCGCGCGGTTGTCGCATTTTTCACAGGAGAACAGCCATGTCTCTGGCATCCCGTTTTGCTCCGCAGTCCCCGATCCTGCGCTCAGATCGCCCGCTCTCGGACGACCGCATTCGCGCCATTGCTCCATCAATCTTCGCCGACGCTCCGCATGGGAGCCGATCCGAGCGGTATGCCTACATACCGACCTCGACCGTGCTCGCCAAGCTGCGCCAGGAGGGTTTCGAGCCCTTCATGGTGTGCCAGACGCGCGTGCGCAACGAGGATCGGCGCGAGCACACCAAGCATCTCATCCGACTTCGCCATGCCAGCCAGATCAACGGCGACGAGGCGAACGAGATCATCCTGCTCAACAGCCACGACGGCACGAGCAGTTACCAGATGCTGGCAGGCATGTTCAGATTCGTCTGCCACAACGGCCTGGTCTGCGGCGATACCACCGCCGACATCCGTGTCCCGCACAAGGGGGATGTGGCCAGCCAGGTGATCGAAGGCGCCTACGAAGTCCTTGAAGGCTTCGAGCGCGTGAAGGACTCGCGCGATGCGATGTGCACCATCACCCTCGATGAGGGCGAAGCAGAAATCTTCGCGCACTCAGCGCTGGCACTCAAGTACGACGATCCTGCCAAGCCGACGCCTGTCACGGAGCGTCAACTGCTCGCGCCCAGGCGCTGGGACGACCGCAGGGATGACCTGTGGGCCGTCTTCAACCGTGTCCAAGAGAACCTCGTCAAGGGGGGCCTGAATGGACGCTCGGCCAATGGCCGCAATCAGCGCACCCGCCCGGTGCAAGGCATCGACCAGAACCTGCGCCTGAACCGGGCGTTGTGGCTCCTGGCCGAAGGCATGCGCCAGCTCAAGGCGTGATGCCAAGTGGACCTTGCCCACCTCGGGCGAGGTTCATTTCCTCTCATCCACCGGCTGCCACCAGCCGTCCGTCATTCATCATCAGGAGTACCACCATGACAGCCAAATCGGCACCCGAGCAATCGGTTTCGCCCATCATCGTCCCCGGCCAGCTCACGCTGCGTACCATCCGCGGCAAGAACGGCCCCTTCACGGTCGGACGCCTCGCCACGCACCTTGGTACGTTCGAGGTCAAGGACCCGGAGCTGGAGCAATACCCCGAAGGCAAGTACGACGGGGAGTTCATCATCAGGTACATCTTCCCGAAGTCCTACCCGGTCGGTGGCGGCATGCGCTTCGAGATCCGCGCCAGCCTGGACGGAATGACGCTCTACGACATCGACAAACTGAGCCGTGACGAGGCACGCAGCTTCGCCACCCAGGACCTCGATCCACTTGATGAAGAGTTGGGCACACAGCCTGCAGGAACGCCGGCAACACCGGCCAAGCCCAGCAAAACTTCCAGGCCCGCCAAGCCCGCACCAGTGCAGGCATCCACGGACCCGCTGGTTGATACCACGCCCTTCGGCGTGGATGCGCCGACGCCCTCTGCGGCAACTGCTCCCGGCAGTACCGAAGATGGCGACGCCGCGCTGTTCAGCCTGCTCTGGCCGCTGGGCGAGTCCGTCAAACTGGATTCGACCATCGACCGCCGCACCTTGCGCGCGCAGATCGTCCGCCTGGGCGAGCTGGGCTACGCGCTGGACTTCAAGACGCAGGAGTGGAGCCGCCAGGCCGAACTGCAACCTGCGTAGTACTGGACACCGCATCTGCGGTGTACTTCATCCACCCGCTGGGGGCCTTCCCCACCGGGGAGGCTTCTGGCTCAATTTTCCAGGAGGCCTCTCATGGGCTGGTATTTCTCACCCCAATCACGGTCTGAACTGATCGCGGAGTTGATTGCACCGCAAGAGACCGAGCGCGCCAGCGTTAAGGTCATCGCCCACGCGCTGCGTGGCAACGTCCTCTGGTCTGTTACGCAAGTCACAGCCAAGGCCGAAGGCGTACACCGTGATCTCGCACCGGGCCAGTCCCTGTGCACCATCCGCTGCGATCTGCTGGAGCGCAGCGGCGGCCAGTGGGGCTACAAGCCGCTGGACGAATCCATGCACCCGTACTACTACTCGTGCCCGCTGTCTTATCTGGACCTCGCACCGGAGCAGTCCGCCGAATGGCGTGCAGACGTTCGCGCCTACCACGCAAAGCGGCGCACACCCAAGGCA
Source organism: Ectopseudomonas oleovorans (assembly GCF_003052605.1). Lineage (GTDB taxonomy): Bacteria > Pseudomonadota > Gammaproteobacteria > Pseudomonadales > Pseudomonadaceae > Aquipseudomonas > Aquipseudomonas oleovorans_A. The sequence goes on from NZ_QASO01000037.1 coordinate 24,793, forward strand.
AGCACGGCCCCAGCTACGGCGCTGACGGTCTGAACCAGGGCGTTTTTCTTTCCACCCCAAGGGGCAGTGCTTGCCCCTGCGGGCGGTGCTGTTCCCTCTCATCCGAGGACATCACCATGCCCGCAAACACTTCCTCCACCACGCTGTACCGCATCGACGAATGCCCGGACGTGATGGCCGACGCTTGCGTCGGCGATGACCAGGGCAACCTGATCTTCCTGTCGATCTGGGCGCGGGACACCGCCGTCCAGCAGTTCCTGGCTCGCCTGACCCTCGGGCGCGACGAGCAGGGACTGGAGCAGTTCCACCTCATCACCGACCAGGGTGGCAGCGTTCCGGTGTTCGTCGGCAACGTCGATCGCCTGGAAAAGCGCATGACCCGCGCCTACCGGCGAACGCTGTTCGGTTCGCTGTCCAACGTGTGGCTGTTCGATCGGCGCTGCGTCAAGCCCGACAAGGCCAACGCCAGCGCACTGGCATTGCTGCCCCGCGATAGCGACCACCGATTTGACCGCCTGTGGCCGTTGGTGCAGGACACCTGCCCACTGCCACTGCTCGACCACTGGCGCGAAACCGTGCTGGAACTGCTGCAAAGCCGCGAGATGCTGACCCGTTTGCCATTCGCCCTCGGGCCTTTGGTGGGCCATCGGCTCGCCATCGACGTGCCGGCGCTGACCCAGGCGCTCGGCTCGCTGATCCGCAGTGACGTGCTCACCGCCTACCCATACCCGGCCAAGATTTGGACGCCGGAAACGGTAGCGGCTTGAACCACCTGCGCAGGTACGCCAAGGCCCGCCTGCGCCATTTATCCCCGCCAACCAGGAGACTTCCATGGCTCTCATGTTCCCGCGGCTCGCCCGCAATTTCGTGAAGAACGGGTACTTCCCGACCGACGAACCGACGCTCGAAAGAGCCCTCAATGCACTGATGCCCAGTGCGCCTGAATCCAATGGGCCGATGTGCATCCTCGATCCCTGCGCCGGCGAAGGCGTGGCGATTGCCGAAGCGGCTCATGCCCTGGGGCGCGAGCAGGCCAAGGCGTTCGCCGTCGAGTTCGACGCAGAGCGGGCGCGCCATGCCCGCAGCCTGGTCGATCACTGCCTGCACGCGGATCTGATGGACACGATGATTTCCAAGCAGTCCTTCGGGCTGCTCTGGCTCAATCCGCCATATGGCGACCTGTCCAAGGACGTCAACGGCAACATTGGCTATCAGGGTCAGGGCCGTGCCCGCCTCGAAAAACTGTTCTACCAGCGCACGCTGCCCCTGTTGCAGTACGGCGGCGTGCTGGTCTTCATCGTTCCCGGCTACGTGCTCGACGCCGAGCTGGTCGGCTGGCTGACGCGCCACTACACCGACCTGCGCATCTACCGAGCGGTGGAAACGCAGTTCAAGCAGGTGGTGATCTTCGGACGCCGGGTGCGCCAGCGCGAGCAGACGCCCGATGGCGTCAAGGCCGTGCGCAATCTGCTGCTGCAGGTTGGGCTTGGCGAAGTCGAAGCCGAGGAGCTGCCGAGCGAGTGGCCGTTCCTGCCGTACATCGTCCCCGCCAGTCCGGCCGAGCCGGGGCATTTCTTCCGCGTGACGATGGAGCCGGAGCAGTTCGCCGATGAGGTTGGCAGGCTGCAAGGCCTCTGGCCGTCGCGGGATACGCAGTTGGGAGCCGCGCAGCAGACGCTGCGTCCTCCGGCGCGAGCCTTGTCCCACTGGCATCTCGCCCTCGCTCTGGCCGCGGGCGCGATCTCGGGAGTCGTGCAATCCAAGACGGGGCGCGTACTCGTCGTCAAAGGTGACACCCACAAGGACAAGACGCTCCAGCGGGAATTCACCGAACGCGAAGACGGCTCGATTGCCGAGACGCGCATCCTCACCGACAAGTTCGTTCCCGTGATCCGCGCGTGGGACATGACGCCAGGTTCCGCCACGCGGGGCGAGGTGTTGACCATCCGCTGATCGTTTCTCCACCGCCGACGGCTCGCCGTCTCTCTTCCCACCACGGGGCATGCCATCGCCCCGCTGGGGTGGTGCATGTCCCATTTTTCTTTGGAGCACCACCATGTCCGTTGATCTCGACACCACCGCTAACGATGCAGAGCCCGTACAGGGCGAACTGCTTGAAGCGGAATCCAACCCTCTCACACTGAGCCTTCAGGATTTTGTCGGCGAGTTCGGCGACGAACTGCTCGACTCTCTCAACCGCGCCAACCCGCCGGTCTATGCCGGTCAAGCACAGGCGCAGCGACAACTCGTTGTTGCCAGCCTCAAGCGCAAGTTGTTCCAGGCCCAGGCCGACGTTGTCCATGCCGCCGCCGAGCTGTTGGTCGATCAAGGCGAACGCGCTGCGATCGTCAATGGCGAAATGGGTTGCGGCAAGACGACTGTCGGCATCGCCACGGCCGCCGTGCTCAACGCCGAAGGCTACCGCCGTACCCTGGTGCTTTCGCCTCCCCACTTGGTCTACAAGTGGCGGCGCGAGATCCAGGAGACGGTGGCCGGCGCCAAGGTCTGGGTGCTCAATGGCCCGGATACGCTGGTCAAGCTCATCAAGCTGCGCGAGCAGTTGGGTGTGCCGCCCACAGGCCAGGAATTTTTCATCCTGGGGCGCGTCAGGATGCGGATGGGGTTCCACTGGAAGCCGGTCTTCAACCAGCGGCGCACCCGCCACGGCGACGTGGCGGCCTGCCCGGACTGCGGCACACTCATCACCGACCTCGACGGCGAGCCGGTCAACCCGATCGGGCTCGAAGCCGAGGAGTCCCGCAGGAAGTGCAGCCACTGCGCCGCGCCCCTGTGGACGCTGATCCGCCCGCGCAGCCTGTCCGGCAGCGACCAGTCCTCGGTCGTCCTCAAAGCCTTGAAGCGCATCCCTACCATCGGGGAAGTCACCGCGCAGAAGTTGATGCAGAAGTTCGGTGACGGCTTCCTGGCCTCGATGCTGGGTGACAACATCCATGAGTTCATCAACCTCATGGATGGCAACGGCGAGCTGGTGTTTTCCGACCGTCAGGCCACGCGCATGGAACGTGCGATGGCCAACATGGAGTTTGGCTTTGGCGAGGGCGGCTACCAACCGTCCGAGTTCATCAAACGCTACCTGCCGCAAGGCACGTTCGACCTGCTCATCGCCGACGAGGCACACGAGTACAAGAACGGTGGCAGTGCCCAGGGCCAGGCCATGGGCGTGCTGGCGGCGAAGGCTCGCAAGACCTTGCTGCTGACCGGCACGCTAATGGGCGGCTACGGCGATGATCTGTTCTACCTGCTGTTCCGGGCACTGCCAGGACGGATGATCGAAGACGGCTACCGCCCGACCACGAGCGGCAGCATGACCTCGGCTGCGATGGCGTTCATGCGCGATCACGGCGTCCTCAAGGACATCTACTCCGAGAGCGCCGGCACGGCGCACAAGACGGCCAAGGGCACCAAGGTATCGGTGCGCACGGTCAAGGCTCCCGGCTTCGGCCCGAAAGGCGTCTTGCGCTGCATCCTGCCGTTCACGATTTTCCTCAAGCTCAAGGACATCGGCGGCAACGTCCTGCCGCCGTATGACGAGGAGTTTCGTGAAGTCCAGATGGACGTGGCGCAAGCTGCGGCCTACCGCGATTTGGCGGGTCGGCTGACCGCAGAGCTGAAACAGGCTCTGGCGCGACGCGATACGACCTTGCTGGGGGTGGTGCTCAACGTGCTGCTGGCCTGGCCGGATTGCTGCTTCCGGTCGGAGACCGTGGTGCATCCGCGCACGCGCAACACCTTGGCGTTTGTCCCGGCTCAGTTCAATGAGTTCGAGATCAGCCCCAAGGAGCGTGAGCTGATCGATATCTGCAAAGCGGAGAAGGAACAGGGCCGCAAGGTTCTGGCCTACACGGTCTATACCGGCACGCGCGACACCACGTCGCGCCTGAAGGGGCTGCTGGAGCAGGAGGGCTTCAAGGTGGCGGTACTGCGCGCAAGCGTGGATGCCAGCCGCCGAGAAGACTGGATCGCCGAGCAACTGGACCGTGGCATCGACGTGCTCGTCACCAATCCCGAGCTGGTCAAGACGGGACTGGATTTGTTGGAGTTCCCGACGATTGTGTTCATGCAAAGTGGCTACAACGTGTACTCGCTCCAACAGGCAGCACGCCGCTCCTGGCGCATCGGGCAGAAACAGCCCGTGCGCGTGATCTACCTCGGCTACGCCGGTTCCTCGCAGATGACCTGCCTGGAACTGATGGCCAAGAAGATCATGGTCTCGCAGTCCACCTCGGGCGATGTGCCCGAATCGGGGCTGGATGTGCTCAACCAGGACGGCGATTCCGTCGAGGTCGCACTGGCCCGGCAGTTGGTCGCTACCTAATTTCCACGCCATCGCCGGCCTAGCGCCGCCGGCTTTCTGTTCTTCCCACCTTGCAGCCACGTCCCGCAGTCTCCGCAGGACGTGGCTGCGTCCTTTCAGATTCAGTGTGGACTCTCTTTGGAGAAACGATTGGTTACTGGCTAAACTCACATGAGCAGAATCGGGGGAGCCAATGCAGATTGCAAAAGTCAAGGTCGAAAAGTTTCGTGGGATTGAATCCGGCATCGTGACGCTGTCAGGCCACAGCGTATTTCTCGGTGACAACAACGTCGGGAAGTCAACGCTGCTGGAGGCCATAGATCTCGTCCTCGGCCCGGAACGGCTCTCCCGAAGACCCGTCATCGACGAGCACGACTTCCACGCCGGGCGCTACCTGGATGAAGAGGGAGATCCGGTTCTCATTCGGATTGAAGTTATCGTCAGTGACCTGTCCGCCGAGCAGCAGCGACACTTTCGTGACCACATCGAGTGGTGGTCCGCCACGGAAAAGACGCTACTCGTAGGCCCGCCCCCGGAAGGCACGGATGCGTCAGACGTGTCGGCCGCGCTGCGGGTGTTTTTCGAGGGTCGCTACGACAAGGAAGAAGACGACTTCACGGGCAATACTTTCTTCGCGACCCCAGTGCTAGCTGAAGGTACTCACCCAACTTTCAAAACGACCGACAAGCGCAAGTGCGGCTTCCTGTACCTCCGGACGCTGAGGACAGGGGCGCGGGCATTGAGCCTGGAGCGCGGGTCGTTGCTTGATGTCATCCTCAGGCTTCAAGACAAGCGCGTGACGATGTGGGAAGACCTGCTGAACGAGTTGCGCAAACTCCCCGTGGCCGATAAGCCGGAACTCGGCATCGCCCCGCTCTTGAAGGACGTCCAGGACGCTGTTCGCCGATTCGTTCCTTCTGACTGGGCAGAGGAACCTCACATGCGCGTGTCGGATCTCACTAGAGAGGCCCTGCGCAAGGATTTGACCGTTTTCATGGGCACCGGTGCGAAGCGTCCGGACGGCAGCACCTATTGCGCGCCATATCACCATCAGGGCACCGGCACGATCAATACACTGGTGCTGGCGCTGCTATCTATCATCGCGGGCCTGAAGCAGAACGTCATCTTCGCGATGGAGGAGCCCGAGATCGCCCTTCCGCCACATACCCAGAAGCGCATCGTTAACAGCGTGCGCGAGACGTCGGCACAGGCGCTTTTCACGTCGCACTCGCCCTATGTGCTCGAAGAATTCGCGCCGTCCGAGATGCATGTGCTGCGGCGTGACGGGGGCAAGCTTTCTGCGATGCTGGCGACATACCCACCAGCGGTCAAGCCCAAGGCATACAAGGCAGAGTTCAGGGCCCGCTTCTGTGAAGCGCTGCTTGCCCGATATGTACTTGTTGTCGAAGGTCGAACGGAGTTCGATGCGATACCTGCAGCGGCGCGCCGGCTTAACGACTTGAACCCCACAGAATACAAGACGCTTGAGGCCCTGGGGGTGGCCGTCATCGATGCGCAAACCGATGCGCAGGTTGCGCCTCTCGGCAAGTTCTTTAGAGACTTGGGCAAGACGGTCTTTGCTGTGTTCGACAAGCAGGAACCAGCCGCTTCCGCTGCCATCAAGGCCGCCGTGCACCACTCATTTGAATCTGCCGAGAAAGGTTTCGAGAACGTAGTGCTGCACCACACCGCGGAGGCAGCCCTTCGTCGATATGCGCTCAGCCTCGTCGCGGAGAACGCGTGGCCGAACCATCTGATCGCCAAAACTCCTAACGCCGCCCAGACCGTGGAGCAAATTCGCGACGCATTGCGGCAATTCTTTGGCTGGGCCAAGGGAAGCGGCGATGCCGGCGACTTGCTCGGGTGCTGCACCGAGGCGGAGATGCCGCAGTATGTCCGGGACACGCTGCGGGTGATCCACATCACCGTCGAACCTCCGCCGCTGCCACCCGTGCCGTCAGCGGCGGCAGCACCGTTCGATGACGAAGAGTTATGACGGTCGAACAAGACTGGACACCGCAGAAGAGGGACTTTCTGCAAAGCACGGGGCACGTGCTCGCCATGGGTGGTCCAGGCTCCGGAAAGACGCATGTCGCCCTGGTCAAAGCCAGGGACGAGATTCGATCAGCAAAGCTCCTATCAGGCCAGCGCATCCTGTTTCTCAGCTTCGCGAGGCCCACAGTGGCACGGGTCCTTGAGAAAGCCAAGGAACTCATCACCGCGGATGATCTGAGACTTCTAGATGTCAACACCTATCACGGCTTCGCATGGAGCGTTCTGCGAAGTCATGGCTATCTGCTCAACAACGGAAAGCCGCTCCAGCTCCTACCACCTCCCGAGGGCTCCGCGCGCTTGGCTCACTTTGCCAAGGAGCAGCATCACCAGGAGAAGTTGCGCCTTTTCCATGAAGAGGGGCTGCTCCACTTCGACCTCTTCGCCCAGTTGACGGCTGAACTGCTGCGCCGCAGCCGGCGGCTGGCAGGTATCTACACAGCGACCTACCCGATACTCGTCGTGGACGAGTTCCAGGACACGAACGCCGACGAATGGGCGATGGTCCGCGAGCTTGGACGCGGCTGCAGGATCATTGCCTTGGCCGACCCCGACCAGCGTATTTACGAATTCCGCGGCGCCGATCCTCAGCGGCTCAAGGAATTCGTGGACCAGTTCGACCCCTTGCCAGTCGAGTTTGAAGGGGAGAATCATCGCAGTGCCGGAACCGACATCGCAACGTACGGTTCAGACTTGCTCACCGGGAAAAACAAGGGCGCCGTCTATGCCAATGTGTCGGTGGTCGAGTACGGCGTGTACTACGGAAGGGGTCCGCATTTCCATGCGAAGGCCCAGCTCATCCAGGCAATCAAGCGACTTCGCAAGGAGCCGGCCTGGTCCATCGCAGTGCTCGTCCCATCCAAGGCCTTCATGCTTCAAGTGTCCGACTACCTCTCCGCGGAGTCCGATGGCATGCCCAACCTTCGCCACGAGGTGGCGATGGACGCGGAATCCCCGGCGCTTGCGGCAAACGTCATCGCCACGCTAATGGAAGGAGGCCCTTCGGAGCTTCTGGCTGCGCGGCTACTCTCCGCCTTACATACCCACATCCGGGGCCGCAGTGGCACCAAACGCCCTGCGCAGGCGGAACTCGACATGGCCGACGCCATCGACCAATACTTGGTCTCCGGAAAGATCCGCGGCAAGAATCGCCAAGCGTTGATCAGCGAGTGCGCGCGCCTAGCAGCGCTTCGCCAGGACGTCGTATTCACCGGCCATCCTGAAGAAGACTGGTTGACTGCGCGGGGGCTTCTCGCGACGTCTGCCGTTGGCCAACTGTCGCGCGTTGCCGCTGATGCCAAGTATCTCCGCCTGCTTCACAAGGGCTCAAACCTGCGGGCGTCTTTGTCAGAGCTTTGGAGATCCCAAGGACAGTATGTCGGCGCTATCGAAGCTGTCCGGGGCGCTTTGCTGCAGGAGCATTTCACAGCAGCCGCCAAGGAATGGCGTGGAGTTCATCTCATGACCATTCACAAAGCAAAGGGTAAGGAGTTTGACGAGGTACTGATTTACGAAGGGCGATATGCTGGACGAATTGTGCCTGCGAATGCAGATACTTCTCGTCAAAGCCAAGCCCTTTTGGCACTGCGGGTCGCAGTCACAAGAGCTATGAAGAGAGCAACAATCCTGACGCCATCGGGAGACCGCAGCATTTTTTTGTAATCAGCTGGTAGCGAGTACTGTCCAAATCAGCACGGTCTTCGCATGTTTCTGAAAAAGCGGTCGTCCATCAGTCCGCATTCCTAGCTGACCGCTCAACGGCGCTCCGCCAAGGTATCGGCATCGCAACAGAAGAGCCGATGCCATGCCCGCAATCCCTGTATCCCGGCGTCTGGTCGGCGCTGGTCTCCTGGCCGCAGCACTGGCCAGCGGCTGCGCGACCACCACCGCGCCGCTGGTGCCAGACGCCATAGAAGGCGTCTCCTCCGCTCCCGAACCCGAGGCACCCGAGTTCATTCCCGTCGTGCGCTATGGCCGCTACACGCTGGTCGAGCTGGCACCCACGGCGGCGCAGCGTGACTTGCTGTTGCAGACCATCGACGTGTCCATGCCCGAGGATGCCCGCGCCACGGTGGGCGATGGGCTGCGGCATGTGCTCAAACGCAGTGGCTACCAGCTTTGCGAGACGCCCAGCGCCGTGACCGAGTTGTATGCGCTGCCGCTGCCGGCGGCGCACCGGCATCTTGGCCCCATGACCTTGCGCGATGCGCTGCTCACCCTGGCCGGCCCGGCCTGGGAACTGCATGCGGATGAACGGGCACGGCAGATTTGCTTTGAGCAGCCTGGAGGCAGTGCGACCGCCGAGCACGCACACGAGCCGCCTGTTGCCGAGGCGGTGCAGACGTTTCCGCTGATGCCTTCGGTTTCGGGAGGCCAGCCATGAATACCGCGCAGGCTCCCCGGCGCCCGATCTCCGCCGTGGTGTTGCAGAGCCTAATGTGGCTCTGGCTGATCAGCCTCAGCGTTTTCGCTGCCCTGAGCTACCAGACCATGAACGACCAGGCCGACCAGACGCTGCTTGATTCCCGCCTGCAACGTCTCGAAGCGCAGGCGGTGGGCCTGGCCGAGACCATTGAGGCCATCCAGCAGCGTCCAGTCGTCGCAACAGCGGCAGACCTCAAAGATACCCGCGAACGCCTGGAAGCACGCGCCGCCCAGGTCGAGACAACGCTGAGCGGCTATGCCGCTGCCGAAGACCTTCAGGCGCTTCGTGCGGAAGTCGAGCAGATCAAGGCACGCCCAAGCGCCCTGCGTGCCGCAGCGCCCGCCCAGCCGCGCTCACCGAGCAGGCCCACCGCCAAACCAGAACCGCCGCCACTGCCGTTCCGCATCGTCGGCGCCGAACTTCGCGCCGGCCAGCGCAGCCTGTCCGTCACACCGAATAACGGGAACTTCACGCCCGACCAGCTTCAAGTGCTGCTTCCCGGCGATGCCGTCGGCCCGTGGCGCCTGCAGGCAGTCGAGGGCAACACTGCGGTGTTCCAGGCCGGCGACCAGACCCGTCGCATGGCGATTCCTTGAGCGGAGCGCACGACATGAAACCGTCGATCATCCTTTCCGCGCTCCTGCTCGCGTCTGCCCAGTTGCCCGCCTGGGCGCAGCAGCCGGCCACGGCTCCCGCCGGCAGTGCGCACAGCCAGGAGCGCCCGCTGGTTACTCGCTCCCTGGACGACCGAGTGGCAGGCGACTGGGGCCTGCAACCGCAGGAGTGGGCTCGCTATCGCGAGCTGATGGACGGGCCGTTGGGCATCTACTCGCCCAACCTGGACCCACTGTCCGCCCTGGGCATCGAGGCGCGCACCGACGAGGAACGGCGCCGCTACGCAGAGCTGCAGGTGCAGGTCGAGGCGCGCCGTATCGAGAAGCTGCTCGCCTACCAGCGTGCCTACGACCAGGCCTGGCAGCGCCTGAGTCCCGGCATGCAGCGGGTGAACCTGCCTGACGAAAAACCCGGCGCCGGCACAAGCGCCAATCCCTTGCGCGGTTCAGGCCGCACGGCCGTGTTCGTCAAGGACGGCTGCGCGGCCTGCGGGCAACTCGTGCAGCGCCTGCAATCCTCCGGCACCGAGTTCGACCTGTACATGGTCGGCAGCCGCCAAGACGACACGCGCATCCGCGACTGGGCCAAGCGTGCGAACGTCGATCCGGCGCGCGTGCGCAGCGGTGGCATCACGCTCAACCATGATGGCGGGCGGTGGCTGTCGCTGAGCTTGCCCGGAGACCTTCCTGCGGTCGTGCGCGAGGTGAACGGTCAATGGCAGCGCCAGCCATAGCGGCCACCTCCGTTTCGCAGTGCTTGCGCGCACTGGTGATCGCGGCGGGCCTGTGCGCCTGCGCCGCCCATGCCCAGGAGCTTCCGCCACCGGCTTACCAGCTTGCCGCACAGCGCGCGGGCATCCCCTCGACGGTGCTCTACGCCGTGGCTTTGCAGGAAAGCGGCATCCGCCGCAACGGGCGCATCGTCCCGTGGCCGTGGTCCCTCAACGTCGCCGGTCAGTCGCGCCGCTTCACCACCCGTGCCGACGCCTGCGCTGGTTTGCAGCAGGCAATGCGCGCCACGCCGCACACACGCATCGACGCGGGCCTGGGCCAGATCAACCTCGGCTACCACCAGCAGCGCTACGCCAGCCCGTGCGACCTGCTCGACCCATACAGCAACCTCGCCATCGCCGCTGAAATCCTGAAAGAGCAGCACACCTCGGGCGAGGACTGGTTGCCGGCGATCGGTCGCTACCACCGTCCTGCGGGCGGAGAACCTGCGGCTCGTTACCGGCGCAGCGTGTCGCGCCACCTTGCCCGTGTGCAGGGCACACACCCAACCGCCGCGGCCATCGCCGTGCACCAGGAGAGCACCCCATGAAAACATCCCATTTGACCCATCTCACACTGAAGGGCCTGCTCGTGCTGCTGGCGGCTCTGCCACTGGCCTCGCGCGCCGGAGAGCCCCTGATCGTCGTCGAAGACCGTGGCGGCACGTCGGCGCTGCCGTACTACGAGGCTCTGAACCTTCAGCCGCGCGCCAATGCTCCGGCCGGGCCGCCCATCCCGATGCTCCCGGTGCCCGCCACGCCCATGGATGAGGCCGCGATGTTGCCGGTGCGCAGTGCCAAGCTCACGCCTGGCACCGTCGCGCGGCGCGTGATCGAGGCACCGGGCCTGCGGCCTTTCGTAGTCGTCGGCGACGACGAAGCTTCCCACGCCTGGCTGCTTCGCCAGGCGGGCTCGCTGCGCGAGCGCGGCGCGGTGGGCCTGGTGGTTAACGTCGAGACCATGCAGGGCCTGGCACGGCTGCGCGCCCTGGTGCCCGGCGTGCCCCTTGCGCCTGTGGCCGGTGACGACCTGGCCGAGCGCCTGGGTCTGCGGCATTACCCGGTGCTGATCACAGCCACCGGCATCGAGCAATGAAGCCATGTCGGGGAAACAGCCGGTCGAGGTTCTGCTGCGCCCAGCGGTGGAGTTCTATACCGTCGCGGCGTGTGCAGGCGCCGCGTTTCTGTCCCTGGTGGCCCCGTGGTCGCTCGCGCTGAGCCCCGCCATGGGCGTCGGCAGTGCGCTGGCGTTCTGCATCTACGGTGCCATCCGCTACCGCGATGCCCGCGTCATCCTGCGCTACCGACGCAACATTCGCCGCTTGCCGCGCTATGTGATGACCAGCAAGGACGTGCCGGTCAGCCAGCAGCGTCTGTTCGTGGGACGCGGATTTCTGTGGGAGCAGAAACATACCCATCGGCTGATGCAGACATACAGACCGGAATTTCGCCGCTACGTCGAGCTGACGCCGGCCTACCGGCTGGCGCGCAGGCTGGAGGAACGGCTGGAGTTCGCGCCATTCCCGCTGTCCCGGCTACCTGCGCTCACGGGCTGGGATGTGCCTTTCAACCCGGTGCGCCCGCTGCCGCCTGTGGGCGGCCTGCCGCGCCTGCACGGCATCGAACCCGATGAGGTGGACGTCAGCCTACCGCTGGGTGAGCGCGTCGGGCATTCGCTGGTGCTGGGCACCACGCGCGTGGGCAAGACGCGGTTGGCCGAGTTGTTCGTGACTCAGGACATCCGGCGCAAGAACGCCGACGGCGAGCACGAGGTCGTCATCGTCATCGACCCCAAGGGCGACGCCGATCTTTTGAAGCGAGTGTACGTCGAGGCCAAGCGCGCGGGGCGCGAGGGCGAGTTCTATGTCTTCCACTTGGGCTGGCCCGACATTTCCGCGCGCTACAACGCTGTGGGCCGCTTTGGGCGCATCAGCGAGGTGGCCACCCGTGTTGCAGGACAGCTCTCCGGGGAAGGCAACAGCGCGGCATTTCGCGAGTTCGCCTGGCGCTTCGTGAACATCATCGCCCGTGCCCTGGTGGAACTGGGGCAGCGTCCTGACTACATGCTGATCCAGCGGCATGTCATCAACATCGACGCGCTGTTCATCGAGTACGCCCAACACTACTTCGCCAAGACCGAGCCCAAGGCCTGGGAGGTCATCGTCCAGATCGAGGCCAAGCTCAACGAGAAGAACATCCCGCGCAACATGATCGGGCGCGAAAAGCGCGTGGTGGCGCTGGAGCAGTACCTCTCGCAGGCGCGCAACTACGACCCGGTGCTCGACGGCCTGCGCTCGGCAGTGCGCTACGACAAGACCTACTTCGACAAGATCGTCGCATCGCTGCTGCCGCTGCTGGAGAAGCTCACCAGCGGCAAGATCGCCCAGCTTCTGGCCCCGAACTACTCCGACCTGGCCGACCCACGCCCGATCTTCGATTGGATGCAGGTCATCCGAAAGCGCGCCGTGGTCTATGTCGGCCTCGATGCGCTGTCCGACGCCGAGGTCGCCGCCGCAGTCGGCAATTCCATGTTCTCCGACCTGGTTTCGGTCGCCGGCCACATCTACAAGCACGGGATCGACGACGGCCTGCCGGGCGCATCGGCTGGCTCGCGCGTGCCGATCAACGTCCATGCCGATGAGTTCAACGAGTTGATGGGCGACGAGTTCATCCCGCTGATCAACAAGGGCGGCGGCGCTGGCCTGCAAGTCACCGCGTACACACAGACGCTCTCGGACATCGAAGCACGCATTGGCAACCGCGCGAAGGCCGGTCAGGTGATCGGCAACTTCAACAACCTGTTCATGCTGCGCGTGCGCGAGACGGCTACCGCTGAATTGCTGACCCGGCAATTGCCGAAGGTCGAGGTCTATACGACCACCATCGTCAGCGGCGCGACCGACAGCTCCGATATTCGTGGAGCGACAGACTTTACGTCAAACACCCAGGACCGCATCAGCATGTCCAGCGTGCCGATGATCGAGCCATCGCACATCGTCGGCCTGCCCAAAGGCCAGTGCTTCGCGCTGCTGCAGGGCGGTCAGCTTTGGAAGGTGCGTATGCCGTTGCCGGCGCCAGACCCGGATGAAGTGATGCCGGCGGACTTGCAGCAACTGGCCGGGCACATGCGCCAGAGCTACAGCGAGGCCACGCAGTGGTGGGAGTTCACCAGCTCCCCGGTCTTGCAGGACGCGGCCTTGCCGGACGATCTGCTCGATGAGACGGCCATCACCACACCCATCACCGGCACGGGCGATACGGCCAGCGAAGAGGCCGCGCCATGAGCGATGCCGCCTCGACTGCGCAGCGCGAGCAGAACCGCCGCCAGGGCTTGATCGTCGGCACCATCACCTTGCCGCTCCGGCTGCTCGGGGTGCTGGTCGGCTCGCTGCTGTTCTCGATCCTGATGGAGTGCATCGGCATGCACCTGTTCTGGAAAGACCAGGGCTGGCAGCACTCCCAGCAAATGTTGCAGTACGAGCTGGGGCACCTGTCCAAGCATTTCACGCGCAGCGTGGTCGTGCAGGAGCCGGGGCGAACGGCGCACGAGCTGGTGGACACGGGTTATGAATGGGTGTTCGTGCGATCAGGGCTCCTGGAGCGCATGAGCCAGACCGCCGAGCGCGCCCGCGCGCCCAGCCAGGGGAAAAACCAGGACGGAGGGCGCAACTTCCGCTACTTCATCAGCCAGGTCTATGTCTGGACGGAGAGCTACCTGATCGCCGCAGCCTTCACGACGCTTACTTTCCTCGTGCGCCTGCTGGTCCTGGCGCTCACGCTGCCGCTGATCTTCACGGCCGCTTTCGTCGGCCTGATCGACGGTTTGGTACGGCGGGATGTGCGCCGGTTCGGCGCAGGCCGGGAATCCGGCTTTATCTATCACCGAGCGAAAGCGAGCCTGATGCCGCTGGCCGTGCTGCCCTGGGTCACGTACCTGGCGCTGCCGATCTCGGTGCATCCGCTGCTGATCCTGCTGCCCAGCGCCGGCTTGCTGGGGCTGGCCGTGAGCCTGACTGCAGGGAGCTTCAAGAAGTACCTCTAGGCCATCAATCCGGTCATCCGCAGGTTCTTATTGTTTGCGGCCTGATACGCCTTTGATCGCCACGATCAAGCCATTGCTTATCACAGGAATGGCGCGATGTTGGCTCCGATCTGGCTGCGCGCCGCGCATCGCGGCGTGCCCACTTTTCTCGTGACGGCCCTGCTGATGGGTCAGTTCCCGGTTGCCTTGGCCGAATCCCCGGCACAGCGCCAGGAGCTGGTTGCCGCGCTACGCCAGCTCGACGCGCTGGAGCGCACCATCGCGGATGGCGCTGCACACGCACCCATCCAGCCGGGCGAGCGCTACCACTTCGATTACCCACGACTGCTGGCTGATCTGGCGCGTGTGCGCGCCGGCATCCAGGCCCATCTCACACCGTCGCGCGCCCAGCCACGCGACCTCTCCGAACTGGCTGGTGTGTACCGCACCGAGCGGACCGCCCCGCCATCGCTGCCGACGACTGCGCAGGGCAGACCATGAACGGCGCCCAGGTCTCGGCATTTCAAGCCAACAGCGGTATCGCGCCGTCCGCGATGGCGACCGTTCTGGTCGGCATCGTGTTTGCGGTTCTGCTCGTCTGGGGCGTCTGGGCCATCCGAACGGCCTACGTGGGGTGGGCCGAGAACCGCCTCAACCAACGCCAGTTCCTCGGCGTCTGCATCCGCTTCGTCGCGATGTACCTCGTCATGACGTTCTTCCTCCTCTCCTGACCTGAAGGGATTGACCATGCCAAACCGCATCCTCACTACTCGTTTTGTCCAACGCGCCGCCGTCGCCCTGGGTGCCGCCGCGCTGCCCGCGCTGTCGTTTGCGCAAGGTCTGCCGCAGCTGGAAAACCCGACCCGCGGCGCCGGCAGCGGCATCATGGAAACAATCAGGAACTACGGCTACGACATCATCATGCTCGTGGCCCTCCTGGTGGTGGCGTCGATGTTCATTGGCGTGTGCTACCACGCCTACGGCACCTACGCGGAAATCCACACCGGTCGCAAGACTTGGGGGCAGTTCGGTCTCACGGTCGCCATCGGCGCCGTCCTGCTCGTGATCGGCATCTGGCTGCTCACCGAAGCCACCGGCATCCTGTAAGCGAGGACGGGCTATGTCCGAGCAACAGCATGTCCGTGCCGATGGGACAGTCACGTTCCTTCCACACCGGCTCAACAGGCACCCGGTGGTCGTGCGCGGCCTCACTGCCGATGAGTTGTGGATTTGCTGCGGCCTGTCCGGCGCTGCCGGCCTGGTGGTTGGCGCGCCGCTGTCCTGGGTGTTACGCACCATTGCCATCGCGCCGACCTTCGTTGTCCTGGGCGTGGCGCTGGGCGTTTTCATCGGCGGCGGCATCCTGCGCCGTCTCAAGCGTGGGCGTCCCGACACCTGGCTGTACCGGCAGTTGCAGTGGCGCATTGCCACGCGCCATCCGCTGATGGCCGGTTGGGTGGGCGGCCATGTGCTGATCTCGCGCTCCGGCTTCTGGACCATCCGCAGGGGCATGCACGGGGGCGCGCGATGAGCCGTTTCAAGAACGAGATCACCCACCTGCAGGCGCACATCAAGACGCTGCGCCTCGGCGCGGGTGCGCTGGTCATCGTCGCCCTGGTCATGGGCGGCGGCTGGTGGAGCGCACCGCGCGATCTGACCATCCACGTCCCGCCTGACCTGCGCTCCGGCAGTACCCGCAAGTGGTGGGAAGTGCCGCCCGAGTCGGTCTATGCGTTCACGTTCTACGTGTTCCAGACCCTCAACCGCTGGCCGACGAATGGCGAAGAAGATTACCCGCGCAACCTCCACACGCTCTCGCCGTACCTCACCCCGTCCTGCCAGGCATTCCTCAAGGCGGACTACGACTACCGCCGCAGCACGGGCGAGCTGCGCCAGCGGGTGCGTGGCATCTACGAAATTCCCGGTCGCAGCTATGGCGACAACCCCACGGCGCGCGTGCGTGTGATCTCCGACCGCGACTGGGTGGTGACGCTGGACATCAGCGCCGACGAGTACTACGGCGCCGAGCAGGTCAAGCGCGCCCTGGTGCGCTACCCCGTGAAGGTCGCGCGGGTGGATGTCGATCCCGCCCGCAACCCGTTCGGCCTGGTACTCGACTGCTACGAGGGCACGCCCCAGCGCATCAGCGCCCCGGAGCCGACGCGCCCGGTGCCTGGTGGCCTAACGCCGCAAGCGCCTCAAGGAGGTAATTTCCCATGAAGCCCATGAAGCATCCTGTGTTCGCGCTGCTGGGGCTGCTGGCCGTGGCCGCTACAGTGGTTGTGTCCCCCGCTGTCCAGGCGGTGGAGATCCTGCGCTGGGAGCGCATGCCGTTGGCGGTGCCGTTGAAGGTCGGCCAGGAGCGCATCGTGTTCATCGACCGAAACGTCCGCGTGGGTGTGCCTGCGGGCGTCGGCGAGCGGTTGCGCGTGCAGAGCGCGGGCGGCGCGGTGTACCTGCGTGCCAGCGAGCCGATCGAGCCCACGCGGCTGCAATTGCAGGACGCCGATACGGGCGCGCTGATCCTGCTCGACATTGCGGCGGAGCCGCCCAAGGACGGCGAAGCCGAGCTGGAACCGGTACGCATCGTCGAGGGCAACAGCACACCGGCACGGTATGGCGATCAGCCTGACGGTGCCGATGCGCCCCAGGCGCGCGCCCAGGATCAGGCGGGTACCCGGACGGCGCGGCGCGAAACGCCAATCCCCGTCGTGCTGACACGTTTTGCTGCGCAGAACCTCTACGCGCCGCTGCGCACTGTGGAAGCCTTGCCAGGCGTTATGCGGGTCAACCTGCGCCGTGGTCTCGATCTCGGCACGCTGATGCCGACGTTGCCAGTGCGCGCTGTGGCGCTCGCGTCGTGGCGTCTGGAAGACCAGTGGGTCACTGCCGTGCGCCTGACCAACAACAGCAACGACTGGATCAGCCTCGACCCGCGCGTGCTGCAAGGCGATTTCCTCACCGCCACTTTCCAGCACGAGGCGCTTGGCCCGCGCGGAACTCCCGAGGACACCACCGTCCTGTACCTGGTGACACGCGGACGCGGTCTCGCGCAGTCGCTGCTGCCGGCGATCCATCGCTTCGACCCCGCTGTGCATCTCCCGCCGCCCAAAGCCGCAGTCAGCAACGGCAGGGAGGCCCACCATGCGCAGTAACGGACTCCTGAAGTGGCTGCTGATCCCCGTGGCCCTGCTGGTGCTGTTCGTCGCCATCCGGCTGTTCTCCGGTGGCGGTGCGTCGGCACCGCCTGCCGCAGATGGCGGCGGCAGGCTCACGCCGGAAGAAATGAAGGCGCTGGGCATCGAAGGCGATACCCCGCGCGACACCGTGGCGACGCTGGTTGCCCAGGTGAAGCAGTTGCGCACCGAGCTTCAGACCGCGCTGTCCGACAACAGGTCGCAGCGTGAAGAGAACCAGCGGCTGCGCCAGCGCGAGAACGCCATCGACCAACGCATTAATTCGGCCCTCGAATCCGAGCGCTCCAACCTGCGCCGCGACCAGCAGCAGGCGGCCAGCACGCGCCAGCAGACCGAGGGGCTGCTCGCCGACCTGCAGCAACGCCTGGACAGCATCGGCGGACGTGGCGGCGGCCATGCCGATTTGCCGGTGGGGCTGGGCCTGCATGACGGCGACGAGGCCGGCATGGAAGGCGGTATGCGCTGGGTGGAGCCTGATGACGCGAAACAAAGCGACGGACGCGGCAGGTCGAATAGCGGCATAAACTTCCCCACCAGCTTCGGCTCCTCGCAGAGCACGCTGGAAACCACAGCGCAAACCGTGGCAAACGCGGGCGCACGCGCGGCTGGTGTCAAGAGCGCAACGCCCGTCTACACCGTGCCGACCAACTCGACGCTGATGGGGTCGGTGGCAATGACCGCGCTGATTGGCCGCGTACCGATCGACGGCACGGTGAACGACCCATATCCCTTCAAGGTGCTGGTCGGGCCGGACAACCTCACCGCGAACGGCATCGACATCCCCGATGTGGCCGGGGCCGTGTTCTCCGGCACCGCATCGGGCGACTGGACGCTCTCGTGCGTGCGCGGCCAGGTGCGCAGCATCACCTTCGTGTTCCATGACGGGACCATCCGCACCATTCCCGAGGATCGCGAGGGCAACCAGCAGAACAACCAACAACGTGACGGCCTGGGCTGGATCAGCGACCCGTATGGCATTCCCTGTGTCAGCGGCGAGCGGCGCAGCAATGCGCAGCAGTACCTTGGCACCCAGGCGCTGATCACGGCGGCTGGCGCTGGCGTGGCCTCACTGATCGAATCCGACAACGGCAGGGCGTCCTATGTCGGCGCCGACGGCTCCATCGGCAGCGTGGGCATCAGCGGCCAGGAAGCCGTGGGCCGGATTCTCGCCAGCGGCGTCCAGGACATGTCGAGCTGGGTCAACAAGCTCTACGGCCAGGCCTTCGCTGCCGTTTATGTGCAGCCCGGCGCCAAGGTCGCCGTCCACCTCGAAAAGCCGCTCGCCATCGACTTCGATCCCGAAGGCCGCAAGGTCGATCACCGCGCAGGAGAAAGCCATGCCCTCGAACTTGAATAGCTGGGCTCAGGGCCTGGCGCTGGCCTTGGCCGTCGCGCTGCTCGGTGGCTGCGCCACCAGCAAGGAAAAGCTGCTGACCCACGGCGACAGCACGATGATGAACATCTGGCAGCAGAACGCCGGCGACGGCGGCGGTGGTGCCGGCCAGGTAGCGCGCAGGCAGTTGCTCGATGCGCGCCAGAGCCTGCGCAGGCCGCTGACCGAGATGGACGTGCAGGCCGCGCCTGCCGAGCAGATGCGCTACACGCGCACGGCGCGCAACGAGGTCTACCGCCAGTTCCAGCGCCTGCCCAACCCCGATCTCGTGATGTACGTGTATCCGCATTTGGCGGGCACCGACCCAGTGCCGATTCCGGGCTATACGACCGTGTTCCCGCTGTACCAGCGCGTGCAGTACGCCATGCCAGGCGAGCGCGTGGAGGATTACTGATGCGCTGGAAACTCCCCAGACCGAAGCCGACCGCGCCGAAGCTGGCCGCATCCGATGCTGACGACGACGAGCAGCCGGACGGCTGGCAACGCCACGTCGAGGCACTGCGCCAGGTCGGCATCCCCGAACCCGGCACGGCGGTGCAAGGCCGCAGGCCGGCGACCCTGGCAGACGAGCAGGCGCTGTACGAGGTCGCGCCGTCGTTCGTGGAACTGCTGCCCTGGGTGGAGTTCCTGGCGCAGTCGAAAGCCATGTTGCTGGAGGACGGGCAATCGGTGGCGGCGTTCTACGAGCTGGTGCCGCTGGGCACCGAAGGCCGGGAACCTGGCTGGCTCGCGCAGGCCCGCGATGCCTTGGAAAACGCGCTGCAGGACAGTTTCGATGAACTGGATGAGAACCCCTGGGTGCTGCAGCTCTACGCTCAGGACGAGCCCAGTTTCGACCAGTACATGCAGACCCTGCGCGACTATGTGCAGCCGCGCGCCCGTGAGACGGCGTTCACCGAGTTCTACCTGCGCTTCTTCGGCCATCACCTGCGCGCGGTGGCTAAGCCGGGCGGTCTGTTCGAGGACACGGTGGTCACACGGCTGCGCTGGCGCGGCCAGACCCGGCGTGTGCGCATGGTGGTCTATCGCCGCGTGACCGGCCAAGGGCAAAACAGCCGCCGCGGGCAGACGCCCGAGCAGATGCTCAATATCGTTTGCGACCGCCTGTGCGGCGGACTGGCGAACGCCGGCATTCAGGCCCGGCGCATGGTGGCTGCGGATGTTCACGACTGGCTGCTGCGCTGGTTCAACCCGCGTCCCACGTTGCTTGGGCCTGGGGCCGAAGACAGGGAGCGCTTCTATGCGCTGGCGCGCTACCCCGACAGTACGGAGGCCGGCGAAGACGGCGAGATCGAATTGGCGAGCGGGCGGGATTTCAGCCAGCGGCTGTTCTTCGGCCAGCCGCGCTCCGACGTGGCGCAGGGCACCTGGCATTTCGACGGCCTGCCGCACCGCGTGCTGATCACCGACCGCCTGCGCATGCCGCCGGGCACAGGGCACCTGACCGGCGAGACACGCAAAGGCGATGCCATCAACACGCTGTTCGACCAGATGCCCGAGGACACCACCCTTTGCCTGACGATGGTCGCCACGCCGCAGGATGTCCTTGAGGCGGACTTGAACCACCTGGCCAAGAAAGCGGTCGGCGAAACCCTGGCGTCGGAGCAGACGCTCAAGGACGTGCATGAAGCCCGTTCCCTGATCGGCAGCGCGCACAAGCTCTATCGCGGCACGCTGGCGTTCTACCTGCGCGGGCGCGATGAGGCGGAACTGGACCGACGCGGCCTGGATCTGGCGAACGTCATGCTCAACGCTGGCCTGCAGCCGGTGCGCGAGGACGACGAGGTGGCACCGCTCAACAGCTACCTGCGCTGGCTGCCGTGCTGCTACAACCCCGGCCAGGATCGGCGCCGGTGGTACACCCAACTGATGTTCGCCCAGCACGCGGCGAACCTCTCGCCGGTGTGGGGCCGCGCCCAGGGTACGGGGCACCCCGGCATCACGATGTTCAACCGCGGCGGCGGGCCGATCACCTTCGACCCGCTCAACCGCCTGGACCGGCAGATGAACGCCCACCTGTTCCTGTTCGGCCCGACGGGTTCGGGCAAGTCGGCGACCCTCAACAACCTCTTGAATCAGGTCACGGCGATCTACCGACCCCGCCTGTTCATTGTCGAGGCCGGCAACAGCTTTGGCTTGTTCAGCGACTTTGCCCGGCGCCTGGGCCTGACCGTGAACCGGGTCAAGCTCGCGCCGGGCTCGGGCGTTACCCTGGCGCCGTTCGCGGATGCGCGCCGGCTGATCGAGACGCCCAGCGACGTGCAGACGCTCGACGCCGATGCCCTGGACGAAGACCTGCCGCCCGATGCTGTGGCCATGGAGGCAAATGAGCAGCGCGACGTACTGGGCGAATTGGAGATCACCGCGAGGCTGATGATCACCGGTGGCGAAGACAAGGAAGAAGCCCGGATGACGCGGGCCGACCGCTCGCTGATCCGTCAGTGCATCCTCGATGCCGCAGAACACTGCCACAGCAAGGATGGCGAGAAGCGCACCGTGCTCACGCGCGATGTGCGCAATGCGCTGCGCACGCGCAGCCAGGACCCGACGCTGCCGGAAATGCGGCGTGTGCGACTGCTGGAGATGGCCGACGCCATGGACATGTTCTGCCAAGGCACGGACGGTGAAATGTTCGACCGCGACGGTTCGCCGTGGCCCGAGGCCGACATCACCCTGGTCGATCTGGCGACCTATGCCCGCGAGGGCTACAACGCGCAGCTCTCCATTGCCTACATCAGCCTGATCAGCACGGTGAACAACATTGCCGAGCGCGATCAGTACCTGGGCCGCCCGATCATCAACGTCACCGACGAAGGGCACATCATCACCAAGAACCCGCTGCTCGCCCCCTACGTGGTGAAGATCACCAAGATGTGGCGCAAGCTGGGGGCCTGGTTCTGGCTCGCCACACAAAACATCGACGATCTGCCGCGCGCCGCAGAGCCCATGCTCAACATGATCGAGTGGTGGATCTGCCTGTCGATGCCACCCGATGAGGTAGAGAAGATCGCCCGCTTCCGCGAACTCTCGCCTGCGCAGAAGGCGCTGATGCTTTCGGCGCGCAAGGAAGCCGGGAAGTTCACCGAGGGCGTCATCCTCTCCAAGAGCCTGGAAGTGCTGTTTCGGGCCGTGCCACCGAGCCTCTATCTCGCGCTTGCGCAGACCGAACCCGAGGAGAAAGCCGAGCGTTACCAACTCATGCAACAGCACGGCATCAGTGAACTCGACGCGGCCTTCAAGGTGGCCGAGAAGATCGACCAGGCGCGCGGCATCGAGTCGCCGGCCTTGGGCCTGCCGCAATAGCCGCCGGAGACTGCCGTGAAACCGAAACATCCTTCCATTCCGATGCCAGTCCAGGCGCTCCGCCATCGGCGCTCGCGCAAGCGCTGGCCCTGGTTCTTGGCCGCTGGATTGATCGCGCTGCTGCTGATCTGGCTCGTGTCCCGCGCACCCAGCGAACCCGCGTCGTTGGCTCCCGCGCCGGTCAGTACCGCGCAGGTGGCCGGGCCGCCCTGGCAAATGGGCAACGCGCAGGGCCGGTTCACGCTGACGCTCTATGCCGACCTCGAATGTCCGTTCTGCCGGGAGTACTTTCCGCAACTCAAGCGCTGGGTCGGCAGCAACACCGACGTGGCCCTGCAATGGCAGCACCAGCCGCTGGCCGCGCACGAACCGGCTGCCTCCGCCGAGGCACGCCTGGCCGAGTGCGCCGCCGAAACAGGTGGGCATGCGGCCTTCTGGCAGGCCATCGAATGGGTCTATGCGCACACGCGCAGTGACGGCCTGGGCTTGCCCGAGGGCCTGCGCTATCCCGGCCTAAACCCAGCCGTCGAGCAGTGTTTGGCCAGCGAGCGGCCCGAAACGTTGATTCGCGCTCAGGCCGAGGAAGCCACCAAGGGCGGCGTGACCGCGACGCCATCCCTGCGACTACACGATCGCCAGACCAGCCAGGCGATCCTGCTGCAGGGGCCTATCGAAGGCGATGCACTGCTGTCGGCCATGGACATGCTGGCAGCTGAGGATTCGGTCGTTTCACCCACTACGGAAATGCCTGCCGACGTCGTCGGCGACATGCCCAGGTAGCCCGCGGTCATTGAGGCTACGGCGCAGCACGCTGCGCTGACCGCTACCCGTTCGCCCCGCATCCTGGCCGCGAACGATCACCGCTGCTGCGGTGATGGATGCACCTTGTTCCATTCCCTGGAGGGCCTGCCCTCCAGGGGCATGTGCGCCCTCCGATTTCCCTGCCTGGAGGTTCGCCATGTCTGTCGTCATCAATGACTCCTGCCTGGAGTCGCTTTCCGATATTTCTGTTCAGAACGAGGACTGGATCGTCCAGCAAGCCATCGTGTTGCTGGAGCGACGGGTTTTCAAAGCAGGGCCACGTCTTGAACGGCCCGCTGCGGTCAGGGACTACCTTCGCTTGAAGCTGGTCGCCGAGCCCAATGAGATATTCGTCGTCGTGTTCATGAACAGCATGCACGACGTGCTGGCCGTGGAGCCGATGTTCCATGGAACGATCAATGCGACCTCGGTTTATCCGCGTGTCGTGCTGCAACGCGCTTTGCAACTGAACGCCGCTGCGGTCATCTTCGCCCATCAGCACCCCTCGGGCACCACCGAGCCATCCAATGCGGATCGCTTGCTGACCGAGCAGTTGAAGACGGCCTTGGCGCTTATCGACGTGCGGGTACTTGACCATTTCGTGATTGGTCAGGGCACACCGTACTCGTTCGCCGAGTCTGGTCTTTTGTAGGAAGGCCCGTGGTTCACTGATCACAGCGGGGGCTTCGGCCTCCGCTTTTTTCCATGCGGCAGCACCGAACAGGTATGCGGGGTGCCCGCGATGCGCATTGTTTGTTGGGGCGGCAGCGGGTTCGCGTTCGACTATGGCTCTGATCAACTTCCAGGGCACGCGACATGCCAGCATCTTTATTCCGCTTCGCATCCGGCTGGCGAACCCTTGGCCTGGCCGTTGCACTGCCGGCATCCTTGGCCGTTTTCAGCCCAGCCACCTTCGCCGCCGATGTGGTGGTCGTCACCGACAGCCGCCACCCGGTCAAGACCATGGGTGGCGAGCGGTTGATCGAGTTGGATGAAGGCCCGCGCATCGAAGCCGAGCTTTCCGCACAGCTGCCCGCCGATCCTGAGCAGGCCACGGCCATCGTCAAGCGCCGTCTGAACAACGGCGGTGCCGACCTCCAGCGCCGCATTGCTTCCGCATACCAGGGCGTCGCCGACGCATGGAGCCTGGGCATCACCAGCATCCCGGCGGTCGTGGTGGATCAGCGTTACGTGGTCTATGGCGAGCCGGACGTGGCCCGTGCCGTCGCGCGCATCGAGCAACACCGGAGGCCGCAGCCATGACCCGACCCTTCGAGCGGATGCGCCGCCTGCGTGCTGGCGTGGTCTCAGTGCTGCTGCTCAGCGCCACGGGCAGCTACGCCCTCAACACCGCAACCATCGTTGGCTCAGTGGCATCGCCGGACTGCCTCGAATACCGCGTCGTCGGCATCTGCTACTGGCTCTACTGCACCTGGACGGGCTGCACGGTGCGCACATCCATCAAGGTCCGCCACTACATCCCCGATGCGGTCGTCTCCAGCTACAGCAACACCGGCGAGAACCCTTGGGTCGAAGTCCGGGCGATGAGCGCGCCCAACCCATCCGCGCAGGCCGGCGGGGACGGCACCACCAACGAAGACCACGAAAACAATCTCGCCAAGTTCAAGAACGCGGACGTCATCGGCCATCCCGGCGTCGAGGTGTTCAACCAGTTCGTCTCATCGTCGGGCTACTTCTGCGAGGGCGCGGGCACGGCGTTCATGCCGTATCTGCTCAGCACCCTGGACACACTGGCCTGGCGCTACAACGTGCCGGAGATGGCCTACCCGGAGGCACTAATTCCGGGCAGGCGCGAGGTCGGCGCGCGCACCACGATGAACCTGTGGGGCAACGTCTATCCGCGCGGCGGCTTCCTGCACCAGGCCGACGACCACAAGGCCGGCGCCGTGGTGGCCCAGCGCGCCGGCGATGTCGTCACGCGCCGTGGGCAGATTCACGTCTATCAGCCGCTGCTCGCCAACTCGCGGCCCGGTTACTGGCCTGCCGGCGCGCTGATGGAAGGCGATGCCTCGACGGGCAAGTGGCAGGAACTCACGCCCGTCCTGTCCTCGTCCTGCACGGTGTTCCCGCGCAGCGGCTTCCTGACCCAGGCGCAGCAGGGCGATTACGCCTGGGCGCTGTGGCGGCCCTATGCGTGCTGCGAACGTCGCGGCCAGGTATTCCTCGGCAGCGTCGATTTCCAATGAGGGTACGGCGATGAAGCGTCCTGAACTGACAAACCTCTCCACCAAGGCGTGCCGCCTGCTGCGTCCCACGGTATTGGCTGGGCTGCTGGCTGGCGCACTCGTTCTTGGCGGCGGCCTGGCGTGGGCGCAGGCCGGATTTCAGACCGGCGGCTCCGTGATCGGCGACGAAGTGATGTATTCGATTGGCGGCGGCAGCGCGGTGTCCATGGGCCGCGCGGCCGGCATGCGCTCGATCGGCGTTGGCGTGGGCTGGAACAGCAACCTGATCTGCGGCGACATGAGCATCCAGACCACGCTGCGCAACCAGCTCAACGGCGTCACCAACGGCTTTCAGCAGATCATGAGCAACGTGATCCAGAGCGCCACCAGCGCGGTGGCATCGCTGCCTGCGCTGATCATCCAGCGCGCCGATCCCGGCCTGTACAACCTGCTGACCAACGGCGTGCTGCAGGCGCGCCTGGATTTCGACCGCTCCAAGCTGACCTGCCGTGCCATGGCCGAGAAGATGGCCGACACGGCGGGCGGACAACTCGGCTGGAGCCAGATGGCCGAAGGCATGGCACTGCGCGATGCGGTGTCGAGCACGGATGCCGTGTCGGCAATTGAACAGGCGGAGACGCGCCGCGGCAACGACGGCGTGCCTTGGGTGGGTGGTAGCAATGCGGGCGGCGCAGGCCAGTCGGCCATCCGCGTGGTCGGCGACGTCACCCGCGCAGGCTACAACCTGGTCAACGGCCGCAGCGTGACCGACACATCGTCCATCGCTGCCGCCAGTTGCGCGAGTCTGTCTTGCCAGACCTGGACCTCGCCACAGCAGGCGACCGAATGGGCCACACGGGTTCTCGGCGAACAGGTGCAGCGCACTTGCGATGCCTGCACCAAGACCGAAACGGTGCCCGGCGTCGGGCTGACGCCACTGATCCAAGAGGAGTACGAGGCAAAGCTGGAAGCCTTGCAGGAACTGGTCTCGGGAACTCGCAACACCACCTTCGAGAACCTGCGCGCAGCTGGCAGCACCTCGCTGCCCATCACGCGCGGCGTCATTGAGGCGCTACGCGACGAGCCGGACCAGGATCTGCTGGCGCGGCGCCTGGCCTCGGAGGTCGCGCTAGCGTCGGTGCTGGAGAAGGCCTTGCTGCTCCAGCGCACCCTGCTGACCGGCAAGAAGGAGCCCAACGTCGCAGCGAACCAGTTGGCGGTCGAGGCCGTGAACCACGAGAGCGACACGCTCGACCAGGAAATCCGCAACCTCAAGACCGAGCTGGAGCTGCGCCGCGAGCTGACCAACAACTCCCCCATGGCCATCATCCAGCGCCACGGCACACGCGCGGCTGGCTCACGTGGCATCTACGAAGGCGATCCCATTCCCGACCGCCTCGACCGGCTCCAGAAGGGCAATCCGGGAGGCAACCCATGAACCCGTCGCGTGCCAGCTGGCTGCGCCCGCGCTGGCTGTTCAACCGGCGCGCGATGAAGGCGCTGCTGTGGACGGTGTTGCTCGTTGCCGCCGCTGTGGGCGCCAACATCGTCGGCATTTATCTCGTCGGCAGCGTTGCCAACTGGGAGCGGTGGCTGGCGGCCACGGCAGGCTACTTTCTAGTGTGGCGGATGTGCCTGTACGGTGCGACAGCCTACGGCTGGGTCTGGATGCGCCGCCGGCTGCTGGCGCGTGAGGCCCAACGCGGGGCTGATAGGCAGGCGCGACGGCGCCTGCTGCGCAGCGAGATCGCCGGCGTCGCCGCCATTGTGGCGCTGGAAGCCAGCCTGTTGATGCAGGCCGCTTGAAGGGGCGAGGACATGACGCTTTTCACCACCGACTACTTGGAGTACTACCTGACGCTGGTGTCGTGGATCGTCCATAACGGCATCTGGGCCGTGCTGGTGGCGAGCGGCGTATTCGCGCTGCCTTTCATTGCCATCATCGTGCAGGAATGGCTGAAGGCCCGTGCGGAGGGCGCCGACGAAGGCAACAAGGGCGTGCTCTCGGCAGCGCGCATCGAGAACCGGGTGTTCGTCGCCATCGTGGTGGTGATGTTCGCCGGCATCCCGTTCATCGACGTGGATCTCAACACCATCCGGTACGACAACTCGCGTTCGGCCCAGTGCCAGGTCAGCGTGCCGCAGCCCACGGACACCGGCTGGTCGCAGTCCTTCAGCACCATCAACAACCAGAGTGCCAAGGTGCCGGTCTGGTGGGGTTTCATGCATGCGCTCTCGCGCGCCGTCACGGGGGCCTCGGTGGCCGCGATCCCGTGCGGCACCGACCTGCGGCAGATGCGCATGGAGATCGACGCCACGCGCATCGACGATCCGGTGCTGGCTCAGGATGTGGCGGATTTCTCGCGCGACTGCTACGGGCCGGCGCGCGCCAAACTGTTCATGCAGCGCCCGGACCTCGATGAGACGCAGATGCACGACGTGACCTGGATCGGTTCGCGCTTCTTCACGGACACGAGCGGTTACTACGACACCTACCGCTCCAGCACGCCGCGCGACGACTGGCCCTACGACAGCACCCGCGATGCGGGGCTTGCGCAGGTGGCCAGCGGTGGCGGCTACCCTAACTGCAGGCAGTGGTGGGCCGATGGCAGCAACGGCCTGCGCGCGCGGCTGCTGGGGCAGGTGGCCCCGAGCCTGCTGAATCGCCTGGCGGGGTGGGCCGGGTTCCTGAGCCGCGCCGAGGTGAACGATTCCGTGATCCGCACGATTGCCTCGCCGCGGCAGCAGAAGCTCAACCAGGGCGCGGTCTATACCGACTACGGCGGCCAGATCGACAAGACGCTGCCGAATATCGTGACGCGCGCGGCGGGCGATGTCGGGATGGCCGTGGGGGCGATCGCCGCGTTCCCCGCCATGGATGTCGTGCGCCAGGCACTGCCCATGGTGCTGGCCTTGCTCAAGATGGCGCTGGTCATCTGCATCCCGCTGGTGCTGGTCGTGGGCACCTATGACCTGAAGACGGTCATCACCGTGAGCGTCGTGCAGTTCGCGCTGTTCTTCGTGGATTTCTGGTTCCAACTCGCTCGCTGGGTCGACAGCACTATCCTCGATGCGCTCTATGGCTGGGGGTTCGGCTGGAACCGGCCGCACAGCAACTTCGACTCATTGGTGGGGCTGAACAATGCCTTCGGCGACATGCTCCTGAATTTCGTGATGGGGACGATGTTCATCGTGTTGCCCACGTTCTGGATCATGGCCTTGACATGGGCAGGCGTTCGCGCCGGGAATGTCATGCAAGGCCTGGCCGGGGCAACGGGTGATGCCAAGGCTGCCGGAGGCAAGGGCGGAAGCATTGCGATCAATGCAATTTCAAAAAAGTGAGCAGCGCTACTCGTCGTCTTCGACGTGCGGATCGATTCGGAAACCATCGTAGGTGTACAGACCAAATCCAGCAGGCCCGTTACGCCATTCCGGCTCGGCCAGGTCGTCATCCAGGCCCACGTTGCGCGCCGCCCAGGCACCCACCGCCGCGGCCACCAGCAGCAGCGTCAGCCAAGACGCGGTGTATAGCAGCACAACAAGTGCGACCAGCTTGACTACCCACAATCCCACAGCAGCACCAACGGCCGGCACCCCATTGGAGGCGAGCCAGTTTGACAACCGTCGTTCGCCACGCACATAAGTGCGCCATCCACGTCCGACGGCGCGTCCGAGGCGTTCTGCTGTGCTGATGCGAGCTGTCGTGTTCATGGTCGTCTCCTGCTACAGAGGGATACCTATTTCAGTTTGCTCCAGTCCTGCTTGCTTGCCTGTACCAAGTCGTTCCAGTCGTCTGGCGGATTTCCGCGTCCAAGCATCTTCTCGAACACGGCATACGGGTCGGACTTGCTGCCCGAAGACCGTAGGGTCTGCTCGTCGTTGACCCAGGCGTACACGATGACCTTCGCCTTCGAGTCGTACCGGAAGAACAGCCGGTAGCGCCTTCCGAGCTTGGCCCGCCGCCAGTGGCGGTAGGCCGTCCCCATGGTGTTGCCCTGACGGTACTCGTCGCGTGCCGGATCACCCGGCACCACGTCTTGTATCAACTGGACCAAGGCCCGGAAGAACTTGACGTTGGCGTTGGACGCGAACCCTTGCAGGTCGTTCTCCTGGGCACGCAGCACAGCTGCGCGCAGCTTCATCATCTGCTCGATCAGGTTGTCGTGGAACAGCAGTGTCCAGCCATGCTGTTGCATCAGATTTCCACGTTCTCAGCGAAATCATCGCCCAGGTCCACCTTGTGGCCGGCGTGCTCCAGCATCGTGCGAGCCAGATCCTCGGGCAGACCGCGAACATTCCGGCCTGCTTCAATGTCGCGCGCCAGCAGGGCCAGGAACGCGGCAATGGCCGGGTCCTCGTGCTCCGCATCGGCACGGGTCACGACCACTTCACCGCCGCGAAGCTCGAACGCGAGCTTGCTGCCGGTATCGGCACCCAGTGCCTGGCGGATGGACTTGGGCAGCGTGATCTGCCCCTTGGATGTCAGAGTGGCAACTTCGTGAATGGCAGGCATGGCGGCTCTCCTGATAGTAATGCCTGCATTGTAAGGATATTTCCTTACCAAATCAATGTGAGGTTTCATGATGTTCTCCGCATTCAACATTGAACCTCATCGTAGGGAGGGAACAGTGAGCCTTCCCGCATCAATCCGGCCTTGGTGGGCCCGCATTGAGGGTGGACGGTCAATGCTCGCTGCCCTATACCCAAAGGCTGTAACGGCCAAAGAGCCAAAAGGGCAAGGGAACGGGGGGACAAGGGGAAAGGCTCTACCTCGAAAAGGCGAAAAGGCCTCCCGGTAAGCCCACCACCAGGACACCCGGATGCTCTCTCTGTTCCAACGAAAACGGGCCTCGGGGGCAGTCGCTCCGTTGCCAGCGCCCGCTACCGATCTCCCGAAAGGGCTGATGCGGCCGCAGTCGGCCGCATCGCTGCTGGCCACGCCGCGGCGACAGAAACTGCTGGAACACATTTGGCAGAGAACCTCGCTGTCTCGCCGTCAGTTCGCCACGCTGTACCTAGCGCCATTGCACCGCTATGCCGAGCTGGTCCAGGCTTTCCCGGCATCCGAAGCGCATCACCATGCCTACCCAGGCGGCATGCTCGACCACGGCCTGGAAATCGTCGCCTACGCGCTCAAGCTGCGGCAGTCCCATCTGCTTCCCATCGGCGCCAGCCCCGAAGACCAGGCAGCGCAAGCCGAAGCCTGGACCGCCGCCGTCGCCTATGCCGCACTGCTGCACGACATCGGCAAGATCGCCGTCGATCTGCACATCGAACTGGTCGACGGCAGCATCTGGCACCCGTGGCACGGCCCGCTGCACCAGCCATACCGCTTCCGCTACCGCGATGATCGCGAGTACCGGCTCCACAGCGCCGCGACAGGCTTGCTCTACCGGCAACTGCTCGACCGCGAAATCCTGGACTGGCTCAGCGGCTATCCGTCCCTGTGGGCGCCGCTGCTCTACGTCCTGGCCGGGCAGTACGAGCACGCCGGGGTGCTGGGCGAACTGGTTGTGCAGGCAGACCGCGCCTCCGTCGCTAAGGAGTTGGGCGGCGATCCCGCGCGAGCCATGACCGCGCCCAAGCACGCACTGCAACGCAAGCTGCTCGATGGGCTGCGCTACCTGCTCAAGGAAGAGCTGAAACTGAACCAGCCCGAAGCCTCCGACGGCTGGCTCACCGAGGATGCGCTATGGCTGGTGAGCAAGACGGTCTCGGACAAGCTGCGAGCGCATCTGCTGTCCCAGGGCATCGACGGCATCCCGGCGAACAACACCGCCGTGTTCAACGTGCTCCAGGACCACGCCATGTTGCAGCCGACAGCAGACGGCAAGGCGATCTGGCGTGCTACCGTGACCAGTTCCACCGGCTGGAGCCACTCGTTTACGTTGCTACGGCTGGCACCCGCGCTGATCTGGGAATCTGGTGAGCGGCCGGCGTCGTTCGCTGGGTCGGTGGCGATCGACACGACACCGGTCGACAAAGATGCAGATGCCTCGGGGCAAACGCCGGCAATCGCGGCAATGCCTCCTGCCGAAGATCGGCAGTCCGCTCCGTGGAAGGACGTCGGCGGCGGCACTGCCACGCTTCAACAGCCCTCTGCCCAAGCCGTCCCCGATGTCATGGAAGACATGCTCGCGATGGTGGGAATGGGGGATTTGCCTGCCCTACGGAAGGATGCAGAAGCCGCCTCGGTCGAAGCGCCTGCTGCAGGTCGTGCAACGCCTGCACAGCACCAGGCGGAGCCTTTGCTTCTGTCACCAGCGCCCGCGTACACGGCCGCGCAGCCATCCGGTGAGCACTTCATGGCATGGCTGAGACAGGGCGTCGCCTCGCGGCGGCTCATCATCAACGACGCCAAGGCGCTCGTCCATACTGTGGGCGACACCGCCTACCTGGTCAGCCCCGGCGTCTTCCAGCGTTACGCGCAGGAGCACCCGCAAGTGGGCAAGATGGCGAAACAAGAAAGCCAGCAGGATTGGCAGTGGGTACAAAAGCGCTTTGAGCGGCTGCAACTGCATCGCAAACAAGCTAGCGGACTGAATATTTGGACCTGCGAAGTCACCGGGCCGCGAAAATCTCGAAAGCTACACGGCTATCTGCTTCTTCAGCCTCAATCGGTATTCGGTGACGTGCCACCAAACAATCCCTACTTGGCCGTGCTTCCGACGTGAATGACCAGACTCATTCAGCATCAGAAGATCTACCATCCTTGAGTTCGGCGAACTTCGCAGCCATTGTTGGGTTACCCCGAGTCAACTTCTTGATCGTCACGTCCTGCGCCTTGTCGTTCGCAAGCCGAAGATTTCTGTCGGTGCCAAGCAGGGCCTCCTTCGTCTTCTGTAGGTGGTCGATCGACTTGTCAATTTCATCGATTGCTGTCTGAAATCGCCTGGAGGCGAGGTCGTAGTTTTTCGGGGTATCCGGATTAACTGGTTGAGGGGGCACCTACGCCCCGCCCAGACCTTAATCTCTCCAGAAGGTTGATAGATCGACGCCGAAGTTCTTCTCTTGCTCGGGCAGGCCCATGCTGTAGGCTATGGTTGCCCTGCCCAAGAATGGGGACTCCTTGGTCTGCGGCGACTTCTTCTTGTGCTTGGTGGTGTAGAGCATCCGGGCTCGCATCACCTCGAAAGAATAGCCTCGGCCATCGCGGTTCTTGTCCTTGGCCAGCCGGTTGATCGACTCGGTGAAGGCGTTGGTGATCGGGATGTCAGTCTCGAAGTAGGTCAGCATCTCCTCACGCCAGCCACTGACGGCGCTGACGAGATCCTTCCAGACCTCCTTCTGCCCCTGTGGGATGTCGTCAATCCATGCAGCCAGCGCCTTCTCAGCATCTCGCCGGGTGGCACAGTCCCAGATGTGGTAGAACCGCTCCTTGTGCTCGTAGGCTGCCAGGAGCTGAGGGAAGGCCCCCGTCCAGGTTTCCATGATGAGACGTTCGCGGTCGGAGACGTCGTGAGCCCGCTTCAGCAGGATCTTCCGGTCACCCTTGAGGGTTCGGCGTTGGTTGGCCGTCAGCTCCTTTCTGAGCCCCTTGCGGACCTTCTCCAGGGCTTCGTTGGCCATACGCACAACATGGAACTTATCGACCACGATGCGAGCCTGTGGCAGCACCGCCTGGACGGCACGGCGGTAGGGCTTCCACATGTCCATGCTGACGATCTCGACCTGATTGCGCTCGGCCATGCTCATGAGCCGCTTCGTCACCGCTTCCTGCTGACGACCGGGTAGCAGGTCCAACAGGGTGCGCTCCTCCAGGTTGGTCAGGATGCAGCGGTATCGACGGTTTAGGTACAGCTCGTCGATACCCAAACAGCGGGGCGTCTCGAAGCGATGCCTGCGGCCCAGAAACTCGGCCTTCTTCTTGAAGATCTCGCGAACGGTCTTCTCGTCAAGGCCCGTGCTATCTGCCACGTAGGCGTAAGGGTGGTTGAAAGCCTCTTTCTCGACATAGCTGTAAAGCCTCCGCGTCATGCGGTGGGTATCCTCCATCTCTGGAAGTGTCGGACGGAATGTCTTCCCGCAGGCACGGCAGGTATAACGCCGGCGAACCACCCACAAGGTGACCCGCTTGCCATGGATGGGAAGGTCTCGGTAAGCAACATCGCGCTTACCGAATCGGACAAACGTATGCGTCCGGGCATCACGCCTTGCGTGATTAAAGTGGCTTCCCAGCGTGCCGACCTGATGGTCGAGCGTCTCGACACGCTGCATCAACTGCGCCGCCAACGCGCGCAGTTGTTCAGGAGGCAGATGGTCGAGGGCGTGAAAAGAAATCATGCTGCCGATTTTGCCAGAGCAGGCAATTCGCGGCGATGGATCGATAGGCCAATGGCAGGAGTTAAAGCAGTGTGATTGCTGCGCCGCAACCCGCGCGCTGCCACGGCAGGCCCACTATCAGGGCCTGGAGTTGCTCGGTATCCAGCTGCATTTCAGAGCCCTGGCGAATCCCTGGCCAGTGGAACTTGCCTTGGTTCAACCGACGAGCAGCCAGCCAGACCCCGAAGCCGTCATGCACCAGCACTTTCATCCGAGTACCGCGCCGGTTGGCGAACAGATAGGCACAGTGCGGCTTCGCCGCACCGAACACCGCGATCACTCTGGCCAATGCCGTCTCGGTGCCGGCGCGCATGTCCATCGGCTCGGTGGCGAGCCAGATGGAGTCGATGCGAATCATCGCAGCAGGTCTCGCAGAAAAGTCGCGCAGGCAGCAGCACCTTCAGTAGGCCAGGTCACTTTGACGGTGCCGCGCGAGTGCTGGATTTCAACGCAGATATTCGATGATGCAGCAGGCGAATTTGCTCCGGCCAGCTGCATGGGCAATGGGATGAATGCAGGTTGCAGCGCCGTGGTTTTCTGCGCTTGTATCCGAATCCATTTGTGAACGAGGTTTGCATTGAGGCTATGGCTGCGCGCGATGCTGGCAATCGAAGCGCCGGGCTGGGTGCATTCTTGAATGACCTGAGCCTTGAAGGACTTGGAATAGGAACGGCGTGTTGGCTGCATGAAATACCCGCTTAAAAGGCTAGAACTGGTGTCCACTTAAATTTAAGTGCACACCATGTCCTGGTCTTGCGGGGCTGGGTAGACGGTTTGGCCGGACGGATACGGACAAACTCCCCCTCTACGCCACATTCCTCGCAGGCTACAGGGTGGGGGGCTTCCAACCGGAAGTGGAGGTCGTGCTCTTTATCCTTAATATCCAGGATATGGTACTCAGGAAGATGAAGGATGTTATCGGGCAGGCTGGTCATGCAAACTTTCCTTGTCGACATTGACAATCGGTGATCGTGGTTCTCTAACTGAGACACACTGCACCGCTTGGAGTAGGCGTTCCCTCAAGGCGGTGCTGGACAGTGTCGAGTGCTGCCCCACTATGCGGTGGGGCTGATCGGAAGCCGCACCCAGGGAAATGCCCGGGTGCGGTTGCTTTCAACTGCCATCCTGCGCCAGTTCTTGGCGTTCACCTTGGTGGAGCAGGCGATAGACCTGGTTGCGGATAAGGTTGGCATCCTCGTCGGTCAGAGTCCGCTCCAAGTGTCGAAGGGTCAGTTGCAGCAGGATATTCTTCTGCCCTGGCTTCATTCCCATGCGTTGATGGGCCGACGCCGGTAGATCCTCGAAAGCCGTTTCCGCCTTGATCAGCAGAGCTTCAATGCTCTCCGCTTCGGGCAACCGTTCGCGGACCATGTCGCCGATAAGTTCTTCGTTAATCCAAGTATCGACGCAGAGAGATAGGTCCCGACGAATGGCAGGCATCGCAGATACCGGCCTGTAGGTATCCAGGTCATTCATCTGCGTGCGCACGCGCGGGTCTTCACTTCGCAGGAGCCGAATATCGGGGATCCGCTTGCGCAGCATCAGCAACCGATCGAGCCCCAGGCCCATGGCCAAACCAGTATGGCCAGTAAGGCCCGCTTGGTTCAGTATCCCGCGTGCCGCTAGGCCGCACTCACCAACCTCAATCCATTCATCCCGCCAGCGAACGTCGATTTGTATCCCTTGCTCGGTGTAAGGGTGAGGCGACGCTAGGGTGCGCCACTCCAGGCCGGGCACGGCGGCGGCCATGACCACCGAAACCATTTGCTGTAACTCGGATACCGACATCTCCGATCCTTGGGCAGCGTCCACTAGGCGCCAGAGGTCCAACTGGTGCGGTTCGCCACAGTGCAAGCGGTCGATGCTGTCGCGCCGATAGACTAGTCCCGGTAAGAGCAGCAACAAGTCATCGGGTGGGTCCAAGCTCAGTCCGTCCAGCAGATCGGGAATGGCCGCCGACGTCTGGGTGCGCAGGATATAACCATCGGCGACGTAGCGTGTGTAGCGAGCGTCCCGCGCTGCACCTTCCGGTGGATAGCCCAAACGGTCGTAGTTGTTAGTAATTGGCACAACAGAGCCGCTGCGAATCATGAGCTGCCTGCAGCGCCATTGCTTGGTGAGTGCTTGTCTGATTTCCTGCAGCAGCAACTGCATGGCATGCGTACCCTGGCGCGGATTGGTCAGGTCCGCAAGGTTGAGGGCGGAGCATAGTGCTTCGGAGGATAACAACGTAGACATTTTCTGATTTCTCCAGGATGTAGGTACCGGCGGAAAAATCAGGCGTTACTCATCAAACTCTCGATGAATGGGAGGCCGCCTGAAAGCAAAAACCCCCGGGATCTGGCCCGGGGGTTCCGCTTTCAGAGGTGTACAATTCACCGCCCGCCGATGCCGTAAGGATCCCGGGGGTGCATAAATCGCGGAGTGAGGCGAACTGCCAAATATGAAATCATGGTCGCGAGCCTAGCATGGGCGTTTCTGCCTTGTCAAAGCCTGCCCCAGGCAGAAGGGCACGTGCCACAGTGCTCACCAGCGGGTCTCCAGCAAGGCGAGCGGCATAGCCAAGCTGTCGCCCAGCGACGTGCGCTGCCACGGATCATCAGGACAGGCCACTGCCCCGCATCGCCCTCGAGCATGTGATTCTCCCAGAGATCCCTGTCTTACCGCGACTCTCAGATGATGCCGTCGAGAGGATGGCGGCTCGGCCCCTGCTCGTCGGATCGGATCCACCGCTTATTAACCCGGCAATTTAACAGGGCAAGTAGCGATCAATCTTTATATCCATAAGTCATTGAATTTAATGGTTTTTTGTGAGTGCTTGAGATGTGCTATTTGATTGCCGCGTTAATATCAGGATACCCTCAATTTCGATCAAGTGAACATACTGAGCAAGCTATCTACCAGTTAATCCGTTGTGAGTTTCACTTGTCGTTTATCTTCCAATCGCGCATAACAACCAGGAAATCCGGATACCCGTTTTTCGCAAAGGCGGTCTTGAACGTATCCAGCTGGGTCTCGAAGTTCGTGATATCGATGTTTTGCGCCTTCACGAGTGCTAGTTCCGATTTGTACTTGAGCGAATTCATCGCCGCATTTCGCAGTAGCGTGATGATGGGAATGAAAAATTGCGGCCGAACAATGTATTAACCCGGCAATTTAACAGGGCAAGTAGCGATCAATCTTTATATCCATAAGTCATTGAATTTAATGGTTTTTTGTGAGTGCTTGAGATGTGCTATTTGATTGCCGCGTTAATACATCTTCGGGTGGCGGTGGGACACATCAATGATCCCAGTGTTATATAACTCACTGTCCGGTTCGAGTAGAGAAACTAGCACCGCATACTCACAGCCCTTCTCGATTCGATCCTTGTCGAGCTCCTTCAGGAAGTCTTCGTTCTTCTTCTTAGTGGCAGTTTCGTCATTCTCGTTCTTCATCTCGAACATGATCGAGACGATCTCGGTTCCACCTTCATCCGAATCGCGAAAAATATAATCTCCCTTGCTGCCGCTGCGCACATCATTGTCCTTCTCGAAATACGCCCTCGGAAATGCGGTGGCACGAATTCGATTGAACTCGGTCTCGCAATGTTGCTCAAGAGTTTCGCCCACCATCTTGGTCGACAGTCGCGCCTTCATGTCCCGTAGCCGCTCGATTGCGTCATCGCGATCCTTGATCTGCGTCTCGTACTTTTCTTTCAAAGATTTCTCGGCGAGATGCTTTTCAAGTTCTATTCGCTGCAAGCCGCTCTTCAATTCGTCACGTTCTTTCTCGACCGTGCCGACTGCTTCGGAAATCGCGAGCTTCTTTTCTATGACAAAGGCGTCAAGCTTCGCCTTGAGTTCCTGTATCTCCGACTCCTTCGCTGCAGCAGTTTTTTGCACCTCGCTCATGAGCGTGACCTCTGCCAGCTTGGATATGGCATGCTTATCACGCTTCGCTTGTTCCAATTCATTTGCAAGCGTGTCACGCTCCTTTTCCACCGCACTCAAAGCCTCAGCCACGGCAAGTTGCCGCGCAACCTCGCCAGCATCAAGCCTAACCTTCAGCTCCTGAATCTCAGCGTCCTTGGCAGACGAGGTCTTCTGCAATTCGTTGGCAATCTTGGCTTCAGCTAGTTCGATCGCATTGCGCTTTTCCTGCTCGGCCAACTCTAGGGAATTTCTGAAAAAACTCTTCAGCCTTAAAAAACAAAAATATGCGCAGATAAAAATATCACCCCTGCCTGACGACTTGCTGGATAAATTGATAAAGGCAGGCTGTACCATTCCAAAACAGTGCTACGGCAATTGCTTATCCGCAGTAACCAACCATCTCCTAGCTGAAAAATATGTACTTTGCTTTGCCGAGATAAAAAGCGGAGAAAAATTGGGCCACGCCGTAATCAAGCTGAAAGACAAATACTACGATCCAACTTTAGAAATTCAGAATCAAAAGCCGATAAGGTACTGGCTTCATACCGAGTTCTCCAAGAGTGAATTGCGCGATTTTGTGAAAGAACAACACAAACATACAGTTCCCAAAGATGGAAAAATCGAAGTATATCCGCCAGCCTTACGGGAAGATGGCACGATTGTGTGCGAAGAAATAAATTCGTAAATGCCTAACAAATGGTTCAAATCGTTCGCTTCGCTCACTGGGGGCGGCTAAAGCCGGCCCTTAACCAAAGGTTATGCATCAGGCGGAATACGAATAAGTGACCTCATACAAGGCTAAGTTCATTTCGGCCATAAAAAACACCCAGGAGCTTGGTTTAGACCCAGGGAAAACACCTATTCCTTGGAGAGAGCGAATTTCAGATAAAAAGGTTACACAAATACTGCATTTGGCACATGATCTCTTATACGCAAGAGGCATGCGGCAATCATCCGACCTGGCGGAAAATTGCGTCGCGGTACACCTTGATCTTCAGGGAGCACTGAATCACTACCTAAGGAAACTCTGAATTTAACTTCCCGTTTCTGGTGAAATACGTCGATTCCGTTGCCCGAGTATCCCGATGAAGCAGATGACCTTCGCTGACGCCGAGTACGCCGGCAAGCGCAAGCAGACCCGCAAGGAGTTGTTCCTGATCGAGATGGATCAGGTGGTGCCGTGGAAGGGATTGATCGCTCTGATCGAGCCGCACTATCCCAAGGGTGAAGGTGGCCGTCCGACCTATCCGCTGATGGCGATGTTGCGCGTACATCTGATGCAGAACTGGTTTGGCTACAGCGATCCGGCCATGGAGGAAGCGCTCTACGAGACGACCATTCTGCGCCAGTTTGCCGGGTTGAGCCTGGAGCGTATTCCTGACGAGACCACCATCCTCAACTTCCGCCGCTTACTCGAGAAGCACGAGCTGGCTGCTGGCATCCTTGGCGTTATCAACGGTTACCTGGGCGATCGAGGGCTGTCGCTGCGCCAGGGCACCATCGTCGATGCCACATTGATCCATGCGCCGAGCTCGACCAAGAACAAGGAAGGCAAGCGCGATCCTGAAATGCACCAGGCCAAGAAAGGCAACCAATATTACTTCGGCGCCAAGGCGCACATCGGCGTCGACGTTGAGTCAGGTCTGGTGCATCACGTTCACGTCACGGCCGCCAACGTCGCTGACGTGACCCAGGTCGACAAGTTGCTGCATGGCGAGGAAAACATGGTGGCTGCCGATGCGGGCTATACCGGTGTCGAGAAGCGTAGCGAGCATGAAGGTCGCCAGGTGATCTGGCAGGTTGCCGCTCGGCGCAGCACGTATGAGAAATATGGCAAGCGCAGCGTCTTGTACAAGGTGCATCGCCGTATCGAGCGGGCCAAGGCACAGACTCGATCCAAGGTTGAGCATCCGTTCAGGGTACTCAAGCGTCAGTTTGGCTACAGCAAGGTGCGCTTCCGTGGCTTGGTGAAGAATGCGGCTCAGATGGTGACGTTGTTTGCCCTGTCGAATCTGTGGATGGCTCGCCGACATTTGTTGACCAGCGCAGGAGAGGTGCGTCTGTAATGCGGAAAATGACCGCCGCGAGGTACCTACGGCGGCCAAAAGCGGAAAAGTGAGTGGGCTATCTGGTCGATTTTGATCGACTGCCCGTTTTCAAAATCGGCGAAGGCTGAAGTTGGCGGAAAATCTCGGAATACTTCAGACCATCCCTAGGGAAAACCTGCACTCAAGTTCACGGCTCCGCGGTCGATCTTCAAGAGACCACGATCGATGCAAGGAACCGCGCGATGCGCATCGACTCCAACACCCCGCTGAACAATCTGGCCAGAAGTGTCCAGCGTCAAGGCACAGCAGCCGAGCGAACCCCTGAGGAGCTTCGCCAGGGCTTGCGCGTCAGTCTTTCCGAACTGGGCAGGAGCCTGTCCGCCAAGAGCGGGGAAAAGAACCAGGACATCGACGAGAGCGGACTGCCCGACAGCATCAAGCAACTGCTGAAGATGATCCGTGAACTGAAAGCGCAGATCGCCGCGAAGGAAGCCGAGCTCAAGACCCTGATGGCGGATCAGAGCCTCGATCCGGAGGCCAGGCGGGTCAAGGTGGAGGCGCTGCAGTCGGAACTGGCGACGCTCAACGGCGCATGGGCTTCGGCCAATGCCAGCCTGGTCCAGCAGATGCGCGAACAGGGCCTCAGCGATGAGCAGATGCTCACCGCCACGACCTTGGCCATGGGCTGACACGTTGCTTGACCACGGATCGAACAATCGATCCAAGTTCATGCCCTCTCGCCTCGCGCTACACCCCACCATGCTGAATACGAAGCCAAGGGCTGGACGCCTGCCTCAGTGCCGCGACGCCATAGTCAGTGTCCACCCCGAGTGGCACTTGCTTCACCAGGCGAAGTTTCACCTGCCGTGCACACACCTTGCACGACACAAACCATGGGGTGCCAGGAGGAATTGCTATACCATGCCGACAATGGCAGTCGAACCAGAGATAATCCGTATGCCCGGTGACAGTCGAAATAGCCCGCACCTTATCAAGAAGTACTCCAATCGTCGCCTGTATGACACTCACACCAGCACTCACGTGACGCTGGTGGACATCCGGCAGATGGTGATCGACGAAATCCCCTTCCAGGTCGTCGACGCTAAAAGCGGCGAGGACCTGACCCGCAGCATCCTGATGCAGATCATTCAGGAGGCGGAAAGCGACGGCGAGCCGATCTTTTCCAGCGACATGCTCAAGAGCATCATCCGCTTCTATGGCCCGTTCCAGGGCATGCTGGGCAGCTACCTGGAAAAGAGTATCCAGACCATCATCGACATCCAGACGCAGACTGGAGTGCAGTCCTCGCAGGCCTGGAGCGAATTCATGCACAAGCAGGTTCCCGTGATGCAGAACCTGATGCAGCAGTACATCGACCAGTCGAAGAATCTCTATCTGAATACCCAGAATCTGTTCGGCCTGTTCGGCAACATGCCCTCGGGGGGCAAAGCCAATAGGGATGATACGGACAGAAAGAACGACGACGAGAAATGACCCACCTGGCCAGACGATGCCACGAGGTATACAAGCCCCTCAGTACCTAGAATGAGCGACGGTAGTGCAGCGAATAGCTTTCCACGCCGTCATTGGGCTGCTTGATCCCGGCGTTGGAATAGTGGATGGCGCGAATACCCAACTCATGCCCGCCGGTGAAACGCAGCCCTGCGCCGATGCGATCCTCGAACTGGAATGAGGACCCCAGTTGGTTGTCTTCCAGGCGAGTACGCTCGAACACGGCGATACCGATCCCGGCTTCGACATAAGGCTTGAACGAAAGACCGGAGAACTCGTAGGCGAATACCGGCGTCAGCGACAAGCTGTGATTGCCCGATGTCTCATCCCCTTCCCAGTAGGTATAGCCGGCGTCCCAATACCCGCTCAGCCTGCCGGTAGCGCTCTCGAACCAGTTATGCTGGAAATTCCACTGCGCGCCGACACGGTAGGTCGTGGTCGACTCCCCGGTACGCCCGACCGCCACGCTGAAATCGGCGGCCCGGGCCATGGGCCCCGCCCCCAGCGACAACATCGTGATCACGGCAATTGAAATGCCCTTCCTCATCAAGTACTCCTCGAAACCATCGTCCCATGCGCATGCACGAAAGCGGGGGCAGCACGAGGACGTCATGCTACCCCCGGCAATGCTCAGGACGGCTTACGCGTACCAGCCGAAGCCTTGCCCGCCTCTCTAGTCGCCTGACCAGCGGCGGAAGCCGCCGCAGCGATGCCGTTCTCGGCGATCTCGGCGGCCTGCTTGGCCGCTTTCTGGGCACTGTCATAAACGCTGCCAGCGGTTTCCAGAGCTGATTTGAATATCGCCACCACCGGCTCCGAACCCGCCGGTGCGTTCTTGGCAACCACTTCGACCAGTTCCTGTACCTGCTTGGTCGCCGCCTCGGCCTGGCGTTCGGCAAGTTTGGCGATTTCCGTTTGGGTGCCCGAAATCAGCTCATACACCTGGCGGTTGTACTCCAGCAGGCGCTCGGCCTGGGCGGTGGGTTGGGCGAAGGATGCCTGCCACTCGACAAAAGCTTGCGGATCGCGCGCCACCGCCAGTTCGCGCAGGCTGTCGAACTGCGCATCGGAGGTGGCGCGCAGCGTCTTGAGTTGCAGTTGACCGAGTTGCTCGGCACCCTCGAACAGCTTGCCGGCAACCTGTTGCAGCAGGTCGACATTGGCTTTCTGGGCACTGGTCAGTTTTTCCGTATCGAAAAGGGACATGATCGATTCTCCTGGGCAATGGCCCGCATTGCGAAAATGCCGGCTCGATCGCACCACGAGGCAAATACCTGGCGTACCGATCGAGTCTGCCGTAAGCCTCTTTCGAACCAGAGGCACGCTGCATTCTTGCACTGCACAAACATCACTATCAAGATTTTTTTGTGCAATGCACAAAAAAATCTTTGCAGCACTTTCTCCATTGGCTATAAGAAGAGGCCTGCACCCATCGCTTGAGTCGAGTCATGCGGTGCTCCGAGCCGAACAGCCAATAATGGGAGCGAAGTCATGGTTTCGAAGACTTATCTTGCAATGCACGAAGACCGCTTTTCATCTTTCCAGGGCCTGCTCGACCATCTTGGTCAGTTGCAGCGGCTGCAGCTGGATATCGTTCTCGAGGCATTGGGCCAGCGACAGAAGAAGGTACTCGCACCCATCCTCGCCGGTCGCCTGCAACAACCGAGCGCCGAGCAGTGCTGGGAGTACCTGGCGGACCTGAGTCAGCGCACCCTGCTGTACTGGGACACGCTACGCCAGCGCGGCGACAACACCCTGGCCCACGAGCGCGCCGGTTACCCGCTGGTCCTGAAGTTCGCCTACGAGGTACTGATCGACGGACGCGACCTGCCCCATCCGGTCAACTATTCCCTGCTGCGCATTCTCCCGCCGGAGGACCTGCCGGTAGACGAACAGCGCCGTCCGGTGATCGTCATCGACCCACGTGGTGGCCACGGCGCCGGCATCGGTGGGTTCAAGCAGGATTCGGAAATCGGCGAGAGCCTGCGCGCCGGCCACCCGACCTACTTCATCGCCTTCAGTCACTCGCCCGAAGCGGGACAGACCCTGCTCGACATCGCCGAGGCCGAGGCGCGCTTCATCGAACACGTCAGCGACCACCATCCCGATGCCGACAAGCCGGTGGTGATCGGCAACTGCCAGGCCGGCTGGGCGCTGATGGGGCTGGCGGCAGCACGGCCGGAACTGCCCGGACTGGTGATCATCAACGGGGCGCCGCTGTCCTACTGGGCCGGCGTCAACGGTCGCAACCCGATGCGCTACGCCGGCGGCCTGCTCGGTGGCGCCTGGATGACCCGGTTCGGAAGCGACCTCGGCAACGGCCGCTTCGACGGCACCTGGCTGGTGAGCAATTTCGAGAGCCTCAACCCGGCCAACGCACTCTGGACCAAGTACTACAACCTGTTCAGCAAGGTCGACAGCGAAGCCCCGCGCTTCCTCGAGTTCGAGCGCTGGTGGGGCAGCCCCACGCTGCTCAACAGCGAGGAGATCGAAACCATCGTCGACGACCTGTTCATCGGCAACCGGCTGGCCAGCGGTCTGTCGCGTCGCAGCACGGGCATCGACCTGCGCCGCATCGAGGCGCCAGTGGTGGTCTTCTGCTCCTACGGCGACAACATCACCCCGCCGCAGCAGGCACTCAACTGGATCGCCGACGTCTATCCCAGCGACCTCGCCCTGCGCAGTGCTGGCCGTACCATCGTCTACCTGCGCCATGCCAGCATCGGCCATCTCGGTATCTTCGTTTCCGGGCAGGTCGCGCGCCGCGAACACCGCCAGTTGCTGGGCGCGGTGGAAGCCATCGGCCTGCTGCCACCGGGCTTGTTCGAGTTGGTCATCGACGACCTTCCCGGCGCGTCACCGAACGCGCCGGCGGAGTACGCCGTGCACTTCGAGTCACGCAAGATCGCCGACATCCTCGCCGATGACCAGGATGGTCGCGACGATGAGCATGAATTCGCCCTGGTACAGCGTGCCTCGGAGCTCAACAGCACGCTCTACGACTGGCTGGTGCGGCCCTGGATGCGCCAGGTCGTCAACGAGCCCCTGGCC
Source organism: Ectopseudomonas oleovorans (assembly GCF_003052605.1). Taxonomy (GTDB): domain Bacteria; phylum Pseudomonadota; class Gammaproteobacteria; order Pseudomonadales; family Pseudomonadaceae; genus Aquipseudomonas; species Aquipseudomonas oleovorans_A. The sequence continues at coordinate 68,717 of NZ_QASO01000037.1, forward strand.
GATCTGTCGCGCCGCCTGCATCCATTCCACCAGCAGCAGATCGTTTGGAGCAGCCTGAATCCGGCACTCTGGTGGCTGCCGGGCACGGCCGAACGGGTTCGCGAGAACCGCCGCCCAGCGCCGTCGGACAATCCGCTGTTCACTTGGCAGGACTGGACCGCCAGTCTGGTCGAAGCGCAGTTGGATACCTACCGTGACATCCGCGACGCCATGCAGGAAATGGCCTTCCACGTCTTCTACGGTGGCCTCAGCACGCTGACCGGTGGAAAGCGGCCGGTGAACCTGGAGGATCGTGCGCCGTATTGGGACCAGGCGCTGGCCGCCCGCCTGGAGGACGCACTGCCGCGTGGCGGTAGCCTGGAAGGTCTGGCACGCATTCTGTCCCTGCTTGGCCAGGGTGGCGGAAAGATCGGCAAGGAGCGTATCGAACAGCTCGCCCGGCAGGGTCGGGCGCTGATCGAGCCGCACGACATCGACCCGCTGGCGCTGCGCGATACCGTCCGGCTTCAGGGCCTGCTGGTCTTCGCCCATCCGGAGGAAAGCCTGAAGACGCTGCCGCTGCTGATTCCCGTCGAAGAGCGCCAGCAGGTACTCGACGCCGTCGTCCAGCTGGTGCCGGAACTGAAAAGTGCCGACAATCCGGCCGCCGAGCTATGGCGGGAACTGCATCGCGTGCTGGAACACCCGCTCTCCGACTTCGCCCCGTTAACAGGCGCGCGGCAGACTCAGGAAGTCATTGCAGCTCCACAGGCCAATCCCGAACCGGAAGTCAACGCCGGTCAACCAGCCGCCAGCGACCAGCAAACCAACGCCGACCAGCAAACCGGTGTCGCCCAGGTCGCCACGATCGAGCCACCAGAGCTGGCCGCTGCGCAAAGCACGGCGCAGCAGGTCGCCCCGACGCCCCGCAGAACGCCGACCAAGCGCAAGGCCGCCACGCCCAGAACATCGTCGCCTTCCCAACCCATGCCAGCGGGCGACGCGGAAAAACCGAATACCGATACCGCAGCCGGTGCCTCCACTGAGAAGCCAAAGCGCAGCCAGCCAACGCGCAAAACGAAAAAAGGTGACGACATCCCATGAGCCAGGATCATTTTGCAGGATTGCTGCAGCATTGCGCTGGACTGCCCCCACAGCCCACCGCCGTGGTCCACCCTTGCGAGGCAGGCGCTCTGCAGGGCGCCCTGGAATCCGCCCGGTTGGGGCTTATAGCGCCGATCCTGGTCGGCCCGCGGGAGAAGATCGAAGCCGTCGCCACGGCCGCCGGCCTGGAACTCGGCGACCTGCCGCTGGAGGACGTGCCGCATAGCCACGCCGCAGCTGCACGGGGTGTCGCGCTGGTGCGCGAAGGTCGCGCCACGCTGCTGATGAAGGGCAGCCTGCACAGCGACGAACTGCTCCATGAGGTGCTTGCCAGGGAGGGCGGCCTGCGTACCGAGCGGCGCCTGAGCCACGTGTTCGCCATGAGTGTGCCCAGCTACCACAAGCCATTGTTCGTCACCGATGCTGCGGTGAACATCTTTCCCGGCCTGGACGACAAGGCCGATATCTGCCGCAACGCCATCGACCTGCTGCATGTCCTCGGCATCGCACGGCCCAAGGTCGCCCTGCTATCGGCCGTGGAGACCATCAACGCCAGGCTGCCCTCGACCCTGGAAGCCGCGGCGCTGGTGGTGATGTCGCTGCGCGGGCAGATCGAGGGCGCACTGCTCGACGGACCGCTGGCCTTCGACAATGCCATCAGCGCGGAGGCCGCGCGGATCAAGGGCATCGCCTCGGATGTCTCGGGCGATCCGGACATCCTCCTGGTTCCCGACCTGGAAGCAGGCAACATCCTGGCCAAGCAACTGATTTATCTGGCTGGAGCGGAGTCCGCCGGGCTGGTACTCGGAGCCCGGGTGCCCATCATCTTCACCAGCCGTTCCGACAGCATGCGCGCACGAGTCGCCAGTTGCGCCCTTGGCGCATTACTGGCCGAGGCCCGGCACTCCACTTGGGAAACACAGGTATGAATGCAACCGCAGGCGAACGCATCCTCACCGTCAACGCGGGCTCCTCGAGCGTACGCATCGGCCTGTTCTACGGTCAGCCGGGGCAGGCGGCACCGACACTGCTGGCGCGCGGCAAGCTGGACGGCATCGGCGTCCGTCCTCGGCTCACTGCGACGCTGGCCGATGGTACATGCCTGCTCGATCAGGATTTCCCGGTCGAACAGGTCGCCGACATGCCGGCTGCCTTCCACCTGGTGGAGCTGGCATTGAGCTTTGGTCTGCGCGGCGAGCGCCCGGCAGTGATCGGGCATCGGGTGGTACATGGTGGTGCGCGCTTCAGCGATCCGATACGAGTCGATCGCGAAGTGCTGGAACAGTTGCGCGGCTTCGAATCCCTGGCTCCACTGCACCAGCCCTACAACCTGGCGCCGATCCAGGCGCTTCTCGACGACAGCCCCGAACTGGTTCAGGTCGCCTGCTTCGACACAGCCTTCCATGCCGGACGCAGCGAAATCAGCCAGATGTTCGCCCTACCCTACCCACTGTACGAGCAGGGCATACGCCGCTATGGCTTCCACGGTCTGTCCTTCGAATACGTCAGCCTGCATCTTGCCGGGGTGGCGCCGGAGATCGCCGCTGGCAAAGTGGTGATAGCCCACCTGGGCAACGGCTCCAGCCTATGCGCCATGGAGGCAGGGCATAGCGTTGAGGTGACCACCAGTTTCAGCGCCCTGGACGGCCTGCCGATGGGGAGCCGCTGCGGCGCCCTGGACCCCGGTGTACTGCTTCACCTGCTGGCCCAGGGCGATGACGAGGACAGCCTGCAGGAGCTGCTGTATCACCGCTCGGGGCTGCTCGGCATCTCGGACGTCAGCAGCGACATGCTTATCCTGCGCGCCAGCCGGGAACCGCGGGCACGGCTGGCCATCGACCACTATGCCTACCGCATTGCTCAGGAAGTGGGTCGCATGGCCGCCAGCATCGGCGGGCTGGATGCCCTTGTGTTCACCGCCGGCATCGGCGAGAAGGATGCGGAACTGCGCGCCCAGATAGTGAAGCGTCTGGCTCCTCTGCTCGACCTCCGGCTGGACGACGAGGCCAACCGGCGTCATGCCGAGCGCATCTCCACCACCGACAGCGCCCGCCAGTTGCTGGTCATCCCCACCGACGAAGAAAGCATGCTGGCCCGGCATGCCTGGCGGCTGTATCAGGAGGGTTCGGCATGAGCCTTCTGCAAAATCTGTCCCTGCAAGGCAAGCGCGGCCTGGTGGTCGGCATCGCCAACCAGCACTCGATCGCCTGGGGCTGCGCCAAGGCGCTGCACGAACTGGGCGCGGAGCTGGCCATCACCTGGTTGAACGACAAGGCCAGGGTACATGTCGAGCCCCTGGCCAGTCAGGTCCAGGCCTCGCTGACCCAGGCCCTCGACGTGACCCGCCCCGGTGAGCTGGAGAGTATTTTCGAGAAGATCGCCCTGCGCTGGGGTCACTTGGATTTCGTCGTCCACTCCCTGGCAAGCGCCCCCAAGGAAGAAATCCGCGGGCGCCTGCTGGACAGCTCCAGCGACGGTTTCCTGCAGGCGATGGACATTTCCTGCCATTCCTTCATCCGCATGGCGCGCCTGGCCGAACCACTGATGGTCGACGGGGGCGCTCTGGTGACCATGAGCTACCTGGGCGCCCAGGAAGCCGTCGATGGCTATGCGCTGATGGGCCCGGTCAAAGCCGCGTTGGAATCCAGCGTGCGCTATCTCGCCAACGAACTGGGACCATGTGGCATTCGCGTTCACGCCATTTCCCCGGGGCCGATGCCGACCCGCGCCGCTTCCGGTCTGCGCGACTTCGACGATCTGCTGGAGGCATCCGTGCAGCGGGCACCGCTGCGCCGTCTGGTCACCCCGGAGGAGGTTGGCAGCCTGTGCGCCTGGCTCGTGTGCGACGCCAGCCGCGGGCAGACCGGCGGCGTCCATTTCGTCGATGGCGGCCTCAACATTCTCGGTTGATCACAAGGTTTTTACATGCAGGACAACAGTTTCCACATTCACGGACTGGTCAGTTTCACCCTGGCGATCATGCTGTTGTTCGTCGGCAAGAACCTGGTACAGCGCTACGAGCCGCTGCGCCGCTACAGCATTCCGGAGCCGGTACTCGGCGGCTTCCTCTGCGCAGCCGTCACCGCCACGCTGTTCTTCGCGCTGGACATCGAAGTGACCTTCGATCTGGAGGTGCGCGATATGCTGCTGCTCTATTTCTTCGCCGGCATCGGCCTGAAATCGGATATCCGCAACCTGGTCAAGGGCGGCCGTCCATTGCTCACCCTGTTGCTGCTAGCCAGCCTGTTCATCGTGCTGCAGAACCTGCTGGGCATGGGCGTAGCCAGCGGCTTCGGCCTGCCCGCGACGGCGGGTCTGATGCTGGGCTCGGTCTCGCTGACCGGCGGGGTCGGCACTACCCTGGCCTGGGCACCGCTATTCACCGAACGCCTGGGCATCGGCAATGCCATGGAGCTGGGTATCGCCAGTAACACCGTGGGCCTGATCGCCGCCTGCTGCATCGGCGGGCCGATCGCCAATTATCTGATACGCCGCCACGGCCTGACGCCTTCGCAGGACCCCGCGCTGGAAATCGGTGCTCCGACGAGTCCTGAGAGAGAACCGCCACTGCACTACTACGACGTCCTGTGGGCCTGGATGTGGCTGAACTTGACGCTGATGCTGGGCCATGGCCTCAATCTCCTGCTGCTCAACAGCGGCATCACCTTTCCCGCCTTCGTCAGCAGCCTGATGGCCGGGATCATCATCCGCAACCTGATGCTCGGCGCCATCGGCAACCAGCGGATCAAGCAGTGGAGCGGCGCCGGCCAGGGGCTGGCGCTGATCTCCGATATCTGCCTGGGGATGTTTCTGGTCATGGCGTTGATGGGGCTGCAGCTATGGCAACTGGGCGGTGTGCTGGTCTTCGTCCTCACCGTTCTGGCGCTGCAGGTACTGCTGACGATCCTCTATACCGCACTGCTGGTGTTCCGCTGCATGGGCCGCAACTACGAAGCCAGCGTGATCGCCTCCGGCTTCGGCGGAATCGCCCTGGGCTCCACCGCCACGGCCATCGTCAACATAACCGCGGTCACCCAGCGGTACGGCGCAGCGCACCAGGCGTTCATCATCGTCCCCCTGGTCTGCGGCTTCTTCATCGATATCGTCAACGCGCTGATCATTGGCTTCATGAGCGGAATCTGACCCCTGTATTCCTTCCCTGGGGAACGCTGCAGAGAGGTTCTCATCAACGGCCAGCTGCGTCCGGTAGCGACCAGGCGGCATGCCGAACCAGCGCAGGCTGGCCTTATGGAAGCTGCTGGGCTCCTTGAAGCCCAGCAACTCGGTGACCCTGGCCAGGCTGTAGGGACAGTTGCGCAGGTAATACTCGGCCAGTTGCCGGCGCACGTTGTCCAGTACCTCGGAGAACTGCACGCCCTCGCGCGCCAGGCCGCGCTGCAGGGTACGCTTGCCGATGCGCAAGCCCCTGGCCACGGATTCTATGTCGCAGACACCCACGCTCAGGCGCTCGATAAGCAGGCCATGCACACGGTCGCGGTAGGTGATACCGCGCAACTGGTCCAGCCGGTATTCGGCGAAACGACTGTGCAACAACGCCAGGGCTTCGTTGGCCGTGCTCAAGGGCATCAGCAGCGCCTGCTGGTCGAACAGAATGCTGGTGCGGCAGGAACCGAAACACAGGCGACAGTCGAACAGTCGCTGGTGCTCGGTGATGTCCGGGGGCCGCGGATAAGTGAACTCGATCTCTCTCAACCGCGGCAGGCTACCGCCGGTCAGCCAGCGGCAGAAACCCAGCATGCCGGCCATTGTCGCATCCTCGAACGCCCTTGGCCTGGCTCCCCCCACGTCGACATGCTCGACACCCCAGAAGCGCTGGCCACCCTCCTCCTGCAACAGCTCCACCGAGAAGCCGTCACCCAGCAGCGGAGCGAAGCGTACCAGGGACTCGAACGCCTGCTTCAGGTTGGGGCTGGACATCATCGTATAACCCACCAGTTGGAAAGCCCCTGGCAGAAAATACTGGTCGGCGCGCAGGCCTATGCCAGGATCGCCGGACACCTGCGTCGCCAGCTCCATCAACCGATAGACGTTCGCCCGGGGCACGAAGCCCTCCGGGTTTACCAGCTGTACCTCATCGAGCCCTACATCCCGGCACAAACGCTCGGCATCCAGTCCCACGCCCTTGAGCATGTTCATCATCTGACTGACGAAACCGACACTGATCCTGTACATCGTCCCTCCCCACAGCGAATTTGTGACAGAAGTCGAACGCTACACGCCCCGTCGCCCTTTGCCTATGAACATCCTGAAACCGTCTAAAAAAGGCACCCAGGGACAATTTGCAAGGTAATCCAGGACGTTTACCGGGGTGGGTGAGCAAATCAGAATCCTTCTCAGCGACTCAATCCATACTGTTTGTGAGGGAATTCCATGATCGGCTCACCCCGTATCGCACTGGTCACCGGAGGGATGGGTGGCATCGGCACTGCGATCAGTCAACGCCTGCACCGTGACGGCTTCACCGTGATAGTGGGCTGCAATCCAGCGTCCAGCCGCAAGAACGACTGGATCGGCAAGCAACTGGAGGCCGGCTACCACTTCCACTGCGTTGATTGCGACATCGGCGACTGGGACAGCACACACAAGAGTTTCGAGCTGGTACAGGAGAATGTCGGCCCGGTCGACGTGCTGGTGAACAACGCCGGCATCACCCGTGACGCCACCTTCCGCAAGCTGACCCTGGAAAGCTGGCGCGCGGTGATCGACACCAACCTCAATGGCCTGTTCAACACCACCAAGCAGGTCATCGAGGGCATGCTGGAGCGTCGCTGGGGACGGATCATCAACATCTCCTCGATCAACGGCCAGCGCGGCCAGTTCGGCCAGACCAACTATTCGGCGGCCAAGGCCGGCATCCACGGTTTCAGCATGGCCCTGGCCCGGGAGGTGAGCGGCAAGGGCGTGACCGTCAACACCGTCTCCCCCGGCTACATCGAGACCGACATGACCGCCGCCATCCGTCCCGACATCCTCGACGGCATGATCGCCGGCATCCCCGTCGGCCGCCTTGGCCATCCCGAGGAAATCGCCTCCATCGTGGCCTGGCTGGCCTCCGAGGAATCCGCCTACGCCACCGGTGCCGATTTCTCGGTGAACGGCGGCATGAACATGCAATGACAGGCAGGGAGCAAGGGATGGACGCGAACAAGGTCGTCATCGTCGCCGCTACACGCACTGCCATCGGTGGTTTCCAGGGGTCGCTGGCGAACATCCCCGCCCCACGGCTGGGCGCCGCCGTCATCGGAGGCCTGCTCGAACGGAGCGGCCTGGATGGCGCAGTCGTGGACGAGGTGATCCTCGGACAGGTGCTTGCCGCGGGCGTCGGGCAGAACCCGGCGCGCCAGGCCGCGATCGGCGCGGGCCTGCCGGTCACGGTACCGGCGCTGACCCTGGACAAGGTCTGCGGCTCCGGCCTCAAGGCCGTGCATCTGGCCAGCCAGGCGATCCGCTGCGGCGACGCAGAGGTGGTCATCGCCGGCGGCCAGGAAAACATGAGCCTCTCCCCCTACCTGCTGCCCGGCGCGCGCAGCGGCCTGCGCATGGGACATGCGCAGGTGCTCGACAGCATGATCCACGATGGCCTGTGGGACGCCTTCAACGACTGCCACATGGGCATCACCGCCGAGAACCTCGCGGAGAAGTACGGCCTGAGCCGCGAGGCGCAGGATGCCTATGCCGCTGAATCGCAACGCAAGGCGGTTGCCGCCGTGGAGGCTGGACGCTTCAAGGATGAGATAACCCCGGTCGCGATTCCCCAGCGCAAGGGTGAGGCGATCATCTTCGACAGCGACGAGCAACCACGCCCCGACACCACCAACGAGTCCCTGGCCAGGCTCCGGCCGGTATTCAAGAAGGACGGAACGGTGACCGCGGCCAACGCCGCCACGCTCAACGACGGCGCCGCCGCCGTGCTGCTGATGAGCGAGCGCAAGGCCCGGTCTCTCGGCCTGCCGGTACTGGCGCGCATCGCTGGCTACGCCAGCGCCGGGGTGGACCCGGCCATCATGGGTATCGGCCCGGTGCCCGCTACCCGGCGTTGCCTGGACAAGGCCGGCTGGACGCTGGCCGATCTCGACCTGATCGAAGCCAACGAGGCATTCGCCGTGCAGGCCTTGGCCGTCGCCACTGAACTGGGCTGGGACCTGACGAAAGTCAACGTCAACGGTGGCGCCATCGCCGTCGGTCATCCGATCGGCGCCTCCGGCTGCCGGGTACTGGTGACGCTGCTGCACGAAATGATCCGCCGCGACGCGAAGAAAGGGTTGGCCACCCTGTGCATTGGCGGAGGCCTGGGCGTGGCGCTGGCCATCGAGCGCTGAACCGGGAAACGGCACAACGCCCGCGAGCGCACTCCCCGGCCCGAACGCATGGCGCAAGGACAGGGCTTCATTCTTTTCACTCGATCACAGGACACCCGGCAGTCCATGGACAGCAATACGCATACCTTCAATAGCTACTGGTCGGGCCAGACGCCATTCGCCGCCAGCCTGGTCCTGCAGCAACTGCGCCTGTGGATGGCGCAGAGCCCCTGGTTCGCCGACTACGACCAGAGCAGCTGGTTCGAGGTGCCGCCCGAGCAGATCGAACGCCTTCAGCTCGACTATCAACAGGAATGGTTCGCTCTGGGCAAGCAACTACTGGCCCAGCAGCCGTTCGATTTCAGCGACCGGCGTTTCGCCAGCACCAACTGGCACGAACCGCTATTCGGCTCGATGGCCGCCTTCTACCTGCTCAACTCCAGCTATATGCTCAAGCTGGCGGCCCTGTTGCCCATCGACCTGGAAAAGCCACGCAAACGGCTGAACTACTTGGTCGAACAAGCCATCGCCGCCTGTGCGCCGAGTAACTTCCTGCCGAGCAACCCCGACGCCCTGCAGCAACTGGCGGAAACCGGCGGCGCCAGCCTGTTCACCGGCGCCCTCCATCTGCTCGACGATCTGCGGGAAGGCAAGTTGCGCCAGTGCGACGCCGGCGACTTCGAGGTGGGTGTCGATCTGGCCGTCACGCCTGGCGAGGTGGTATTCGAGAACGACATCTTCCAGTTGATCCAGTACCGCCCACTGAGCGAGACCCAGTTCCGGACGCCCCTTTTCATCGTCCCGCCGGCGATCAACAAGTACTACATCCTCGACCTGCGCCCAGAGAACTCCGTGGTGCGCCACCTGCTGGAAGCAGGCCACCCGGTGTTCCTGATGTCCTGGCGCAACTTCGGCCAGGAACAATCCAGCCTGAGAATGGACGACCTGATCCAGGATGGCGTTATCGCCGCGCTGCGGGTGGTCCGTGCGATCACCGGCGAACGACGGCTCAATTGCGTGGGCTTCTGCATCGGCGGGACCCTGCTGGTCAGCGCCCTGGCGGTACTCGCCGCCCGCGGCGACCGGGACGTCGCCAGCCTGAGCCTGCTGGCGACCTTTCTCGACTACCTGGATACCGGCCAGATCGACGTGTTCATCGACGAGCAGATGGTCGCCTACCGCGAGCGCACCATCGGCGGCCGGGGAGGCCCCACCGGGCTGTTTCGTGGCGAGGACATGGGCAACACCTTTTCCCTGCTGCGCCCCAACGAGCTGTGGTGGAACTACCACGTCGACAAGTACCTCAAGGGCCAGAAGCCGTCCGCGCTGGACCTGCTGTTCTGGAACAACGACAGCACCAACCTGCCCGGCCCCATGTACTGCTGGTACCTGCGCCACACCTACCTGCAGAACGACCTGAAATCCGGCGAGCTGGAGCTTTGCGGCGTCAAGCTGGATCTACGAAGCGTCGCGGCACCCGCCTACATCCTCGGCACCCAGGACGACCACATCGTGCCCTGGCGCAGCGCCTACGCCAGCGCCGCCCTGCTGAGCGGCCCCTGCCGCTTCGTCCTCGGCGCCTCCGGTCACATCGCCGGAGTGATCAACCCGCCGGCCAGGGGCAAACGCCATTACTGGAGCCACGAGCAGACACCCCAGGAGGCGGATCAGTGGTTCGCCCAGGCAGAACAACACGCCGGCAGTTGGTGGAACGATTGGTTCGCCTGGCTGGCGGCTCGTGCTGGAGAGCGCCAGCCAGCGCCGGCGGCACCCGGCAGTGCCGAATACCCCCCTCTGGAACCGGCGCCGGGACGTTACGTTCGCGGCCAAGGGTAGCGCCCTCGACACGCTTGTGACCCGGCGCCAGCCGCCTGTATGCACTCAGACCAACCGGTGGAAACACTCGCATGATCGGAATCAAAGGTATCGCCAGCTATATCCCCGCAGGGCGGATCGACAACCTCGTCCAGGCTGCTCTCTTCGAGCGGGACGAAGCCTTCGTCATGGCCAAGATCGGCACGGGCACGCTTGCCCTGAAGGACGCAGCCGAGGAGACATCGGACCTCTGCGTAGCCGCCGTGCGCAACCTGTTGGCGAAGAGTCCCGCCCTGCGGCTGGATGCCATCGAAGCGCTGGTGGTGGTCACGCAGAACGGGGACGCTGAAGGGTTGCCCCATACCTCGGCCATCGCCCAGCACAAGCTCGGTCTTCCCAGGCATACCGCCTGCCTCGATGTATCCCTGGGATGCTCGGGTTTCGTCTATGGCCTCTACGTGCTCAAGGGTCTCATGGAGGCGGCGAACCTGAAGAACGGTGTACTGGTCACCGCCGACCCCTACTCGAAAATCGTCGATCGCAGCGACCGTCCCACTGCCCTGCTGTTCGGCGATGCGGCCACGGCGACCTGGATCGGCGAGGACCCGATCTGGAAGCTGGGTCCGGTTCGGTTCGGCACCGATGGCGGCGGCGCCGAACACCTGGTGCGCAAGAAAGGCCTGTTTCGCATGAACGGCCGTGCGGTGCTCGATTTCGCCGGCACACGCGTCGTTCCGCAGATCGAAGAAGTGCTGCAACTGGCAGGCCTGACGCTGGATACGGTGGACGCCATTCTCCTGCACCAGGGCAGCGCAACCATTATCGACCTGCTCGTCCGCAACCTGGGCGAGAACGGCGGCAAGGCCATCAAGGATCTGTGCGGGGTGGGCAATACGGTTTCGTCCACCATCCCTCTTCTGCTGGAACGCTACGCCGACGCTCCGAACTGGAGAAACCTGGTCATCAGCGGCTTCGGCGTGGGCCTGTCCTGGGGATCCGCGGTGCTGGTGCGCAACACATGCCCTGCGGCATCGAATGAAGAGGGGAGAAAGTGACGAGCATGGACGTGAAAACGAAAAAGAAACTGGCCAGGATTTTCATCGCGGCCGTGATTCTGGCCGGCGCGGCCGTTGTGGCCTGGCTGGAGTTACGCCCGAACGGGCTGGGTGACGGTTTTGCCAGTGGCAATGGGCGCATCGAGGCGACCGAGGTGGACGTCGCCGCCAAGCTGGCCGGCCGTCTCGCCGAGGTGCTGGTGGACGAGGGAGACTTCGTCGAGGTCGGCCAGGTGCTGGCGCGCATGGACACTCAGGTGCTGGAAGCGCAAGTGAGCCAGGCCCGGGCACAGATGCGCCAGGCGGAAAACGCCATCCGCACCGCCAATGCCCAGGTCGCCCTGCGCATGAGCGAGAAAACCACCGCCGAGGCGGTGGTCAGCCAGCGCCAGGCCGAGCTGACCGCCGCGCGCAAGCGCCACGACCGCACGGCGGTACTGGTCAAGCGCAACGCCCTGCCGCAGCAACAGTTGGACGACGACCTCGCTGGCCTGCAGAGTGCCCAGGCCTCCCTGGCGGCCGCCCGCGCCCAGGTCCTCTCGGCCCAGGCCGGTATCGAGGCGGCCGAATCGCAGGTCATCGAGGCGCACTCGGCGCTGGAGGCGGCCCAGGCCAGCGTCGAGCGGCTGCAGGCGGACATCGACGACAGCCTGCTCAAGGCCCCGCGCACCGGCCGCGTGCAGTACCGCATCAGCCAGCCCGGCGAAGTGCTCGGCGCTGGCGGCAAGGTACTCAACCTGGTCGATCTGAACGACGTCTACATGACCCTGTTCCTGCCCACCGAACAGGCCGGCCGGGTGGCCCTGGGCACCGAGACGCGCCTGGTACTCGACGCCATCCCGGGCTACGTCATTCCCGCCCGGGTCTCCTACGTCGCCAGCGTCGCTCAATTCACGCCGAAGACCGTGGAAACCGCCAGCGAACGCGAGAAACTGATGTTCCGGATCAAGGCGCGCATCGATCCCGAGCTACTGCGTAGCCATCTGGAGCAGGTCAAGACCGGCGTGCCGGGCATGGCCTACCTGAAGCTGGATGCCACGGCCGAATGGCCTGAACACCTGCATAACCGGATTTCCCGATGACGCTCGTAGCCCGCCTCGCCGGCGTGAACCTGCGCTACAAGGAAACCCGGGCTCTGGAGGGTGTCGACCTGGAGATTCCCGCCGGGCGCATGATCGGCCTGATCGGCCCGGACGGTGTCGGCAAGTCGAGCCTGCTGGCGCTGGTGTCCGGCGCCCGGCGCATCCAGGAAGGCACGGTCGAGGCGCTCGGCGGCGACATGGCCTCGCGCCAGCACCGCCGCGCGGTCTGCCCGCGCATCGCCTACATGCCCCAGGGCCTGGGCAAGAACCTCTACCCGACGCTGACGGTGTTCGAAAACCTCGACTTCTTCGGCCGCCTGTTCGGCCAGGACGCCGAGGAGCGCAAGGCACGGATCGCCGAGCTGACCCACAGCACCGGCCTGGCGCCGTTCACCGAGCGTCCTGCGGGCAAGCTGTCCGGCGGCATGAAACAGAAGCTCGGGCTGTGCTGCGCGCTGATCCACGATCCCGACCTGCTGATCCTCGACGAGCCCACCACCGGGGTCGACCCGCTGGCGCGCAATCAGTTCTGGGACCTGATCGATCGCATTCGCCAGCGCCGCCCCGGCATGAGCGTGATCGTCGCCACCGCCTACATGGACGAAGCCCAGCGCTTCGACTGGCTGGTGGCCATGGACGACGGACAGGTGCTGGATACCGGCACACCGGCCGAACTGCTCGAACGCACCGCCAGCGACAACCTCGAAGCGGCCTTCATCGCCCTGCTCCCGGAGGAAAAGCGCCGCGGCCACCACGCCCTGGTGATTCCGCCGCGTCCGGCCAGCGAAGGCGAAGCGGCCATCGCCATCGAGGCCCACGGTCTGACCTGCCGCTTCGGCGACTTCGTCGCCGTCGACCACGTGGACTTCCGCATCGAGCGCGGGGAGATCTTCGGCTTCCTCGGCTCCAACGGCTGCGGCAAGTCCACCACCATGAAGATGCTCACCGGGCTGCTGCCGGCCACCGAGGGTACCTGTGCGCTATTCGGCCAGCCGGTCGACACCCGCGACATCGATACCCGCCGGCGGGTCGGCTACATGTCCCAGGCCTTCTCGCTGTACAGCGAACTGAGCGTGCGCCAGAACCTCGACCTGCATGCCCGGCTGTTTCACATCCCGCTCGAACGGCGCGACGCGCGAATCGAGGAAATGCTCGATGAGTTCGACCTGCACGGCGTCGCCGAACAGTTGCCCGGCGATCTGCCTCTGGGCGTACGCCAGCGCCTGTCGCTGGCGGTGGCGGTGATCCATTCCCCGGAGATCCTGATCCTCGACGAACCCACCTCGGGGGTCGACCCAATAGCCCGCGACGGCTTCTGGAAACTGCTGATCAAGTTGTCGCGCGAGGATGGCGTGACCATCTTCATTTCCACCCACTTCATGAACGAGGCGCTACGCTGCGACCGCATGTCGATGATGCACGCCGGCCGCGTGCTGGACAGCGACACGCCACGGGGGCTGATGGCCAAGCGCGGCCTGGACAGTCTGGAAGAAACCTTCATCGCCTACCTGAAGGACGTCGTGGAAGACGACGCCGGGACCGGGGAGGCGCCTGCCGTCAGCGAGTTCGGCCACGGCGCGGACCTGAAATCGCGCTTCAGCCTGCGCCGTCTGTACAGCTATGCCCAGCGCGAGTCGATGGAAATCCGTCGCGACCCGATCCGCGCCACCCTGGCCCTGCTCGGCACCGTGCTGCTGATGTTCATCATGGGGTACGGCATCAGCCTGGACGTCGAGGACCTGACCTATGCGGTGCTCGACCGCGACCAGACCACCACCAGCCAGGCCTACGCGCTGAATATCGCCGGCTCGCGCTATTTCGTCGAGAAGCCTCCGTTGCATAGCTACGAGGAGCTCGACCGACGTATGCGCAGTGGCGACATCAGCCTGGCGGTGGAAATCCCCCCGAACTTCGGCCGCGACCTCAAGCGCGGCGCCAGCCCGCAGGTCGGCTTCTGGATCGACGGTGCCATGCCGACTCGTTCCGACACCATCAACGGCTACGTCAAGGGCATCCACCAGGGCTACCTGGAAGACCTGCTGCGCCTTACCGGCCAGCAGGTCTCCGGCGAGCGGGCCGAGGTTGCCCTGCGCTACCGCTACAACCCCGACGTGCAGAGCCTGCCGGCCATGGCGCCGGCGATGATCCCGCTGCTGCTGATGATGATCCCGGCGATGCTCACCGCCCTCGGCGTGGTGCGCGAGAAGGAGCTGGGCTCGATCACCAACTTCTACGTCACTCCGGTCACCCGCCTGGAATTCCTGCTCGGCAAGCAGTTGCCCTACGTGGCCCTGGGCATGATCAACTTCTTCCTGCTGGTGGCGCTGGCGGTCTTCGTGTTCGATGTTCCGGTCAAGGGCAGCCTGCCGACCCTGACCCTCGGCGCCCTGCTCTACGTATTCTGCGCCACCGGCCTGGGCCTGCTGATGTCGTCGATACTCAACAGCCAGATCGCCGCGATCTTCGGCACAGCCATCGCCACGCTGCTGCCCGCCGCGCAGTTCTCCGGGCTGATCCACCCGGTCTCGGCCATGGAGGGCGCGGGCGCCTTCATTGGCCAGGTCTACCCGACCAGCCATTTCCTGATCATCAGCCGCGGCGTGTTCTCGAAAAACCTGGGGCTGGACGAGCTCTACCAATATTTCATCCCCCTGCTGCTGACCATCCCCGTGCTCCTGGCGCTCTGCGTCGCGGGCCTGAAGAAGCAGGAGAAATGACATGCGCGGCCTGAGCAACATTCTGCAACTGGGCATCAAGGAACTGCGCAGCCTGTACCGCGATCCGGCGCTGCTGCTGTTGATCGTCTACGCCTTCACCCTCGGCATCTACTCCAGCGCCACCGGCGTGCCGGAAGCGCCGTACCGTGCCACCATCGGCGTCATCGACGAAGACCGCTCGCAAGCCTCCAACCGCATCGTTTCGGCCTTCCAGATGCCCTACTTCCTGCCTCCCAGGCACATCGACCTGGACGAGATGGATCGGGGTATGGACGCCGGGCTCTACACCTTCACCCTGAACATCCCGCCGGACTTCCAGCAGGAACTGCTGGCCGGCCGCACGCCGGTGATCCAGCTCAACGTCGACGCCACTGCGATCACCCAGGCGTTCACCGGCGCCGGACACATCCAGCAGATCATCGCCGACGAAGTCAGCGAATTCGTCGCGCGCTACCGAGGCGGGCAGGCGCAACCGGTCGAGGCCGTGGTGCACATGAAATACAACCCCAACCTGGTGCGCTCCTGGTTCGGCGCGGTGAACGAGGTGATCAACCAGATCACCATGCTCTCGATCATCCTCACCGGTGCGGCGCTCATTCGCGAGCGCGAGCACGGCACCATCGAGCACCTGCTGGTGATGCCCATCACGCCGTTCGAGATCATGGCGGCCAAGGTCTGGTCGATGGGGCTGGTGGTTCTCGCCGCCTCGGCCATCGCCCTGCGCTTCGTCGTCGAAGGCTGGCTGGAGGTCCCCATCCACGGCTCCATCGGCCTGTTCCTGCTGGGCGCGGCGCTGCACCTGTTCGCCACCACCTCGATGGGCATCTTCTTCGGCACCGTGGCCCGTTCGATGCCGCAACTGGGCCTGCTGAGCATCCTGGTGCTGATGCCGCTGCAGATTCTCTCCGGCGGCATGACGCCTCGCGAGAGCATGCCCGAGGCGGTGCAGCACATCATGCTGGTCGCCCCCACCACGCATTTCGTCGAGCTGGCCCAGGCCATCCTGTTCCGCAGTGCCGGCATCACGGTGGTCTGGCCGCAGTTACTGGCGCTGGCGGCAATCGGTACGGCTTTCTTCCTTGGCGCGTTGTCCCGGCTGCGCAAGTCGCTTCGCTAGTGCAGAAACAACGGAGTGATCATCTTCAACCCTTGAAAGGACTTGACGTGCAATCGCAAAACACCCGATCCCGATTTCTTTTACCGGGCCTGACCCTGGCCGCCATCTCCGCCGGAGCGGCCTGGGCGGACAGCCCCGCTCCGCTCGCCAGCAAGACCGACCTGGTCAGCGTCTATCAGCAAGCCGTCAACAACAACGCCGATCTGGCCGCGGCCCGCGCGCAGTTCCGTGCCCGCCAGGAAGTCGTGCCCCAGGCGCGGGCGGGACTATTGCCCAACCTCAGCGCCGGCGCCGAACTGAGCGATACCGAGACCGACGTGGACACCAGCATCGGCTCGACCTCGCTGTCGCGCAGCGGCACCGCCTACCAGGCCACCCTGAGCCAGCCGATCTTCCGCGCCGACCGCTGGTTCCAGCTCAAGGCCGCCGAAGCCGTCGGCGAGCAGGCGGCGCTGGAATATTCGATCGCCGAGCAGGACCTGATCCTGCAGAGCGCCCAGGCCTACTTCGCGGTGCTGCGCGCGCAGGACAACCTGGCCGCGGTGAAGGCCGAGGAGGCCGCGTTCAAGCGCCAGCTGGACCAGGCCAACGAGCGCTTCGAAGTCGGCCTGTCCGACCGTACCGACGTGCTCGAAGCCCAGGCCGGCTTCGATACCGCACGCGCCAACCGCTCCATCGCCCAACGCCAGGTGGATGACGCCTTCCAGGCGCTGTTCACCCTGACCAACCGTGAATACATCGCCCTGGAAGGCATCCGCCACACCCTGCCGGTACTGGCGCCGACGCCGAACGATGCCAAGGCCTGGGTCGATACCGCCACGCAGCAGAACCTCAACCTGCTGGCGGTGAATCATGCGGTGACCGCGGCCGAGCAGACCCTGCGCCAGCGCCGTGCCGGCCATGCGCCGACCCTCGATGCAGTGGCGTCCTACCGCAAGGGTGACAACGACGCGCTGGGCTTTACCAACACCGGCACGGATGAAGTCTTTACGGGTTACCCACGCTATACCGGCGACGTCGAGCAGCGCAGCATCGGCCTGCAGCTGAACATTCCGCTCTACAGCGGCGGCCTGACCAGCTCGCAGAGCCGCGAGGCCTATCACCAGCTCAGCCAGAGCGAACAGCAACGCGAAAGCCTGCGCCGGCAGGTGGTCGAGGCCACCCGCAATCTGCATCGGGCGGTGAATACCGATATCGAACAGGTACAGGCGCGCCGGCAGTCGATCATTTCCAACCAGAGCGCCCTGGAAGCCACGGAGATCGGCTACCAGGTCGGCACCCGCAACATCGTCGACGTGCTCGACACCCAGCGCCGCCTGTACGCGGCCGTACGCGACTACAACGACGCGCGCTACGACTACATCCTCGACAACCTGCGCCTGAAACAGGCCGCCGGCACGCTCAACCCGGGCGACTTGCAGGAGCTGGCCACCTACCTGAAGCCCGACTACGACCCGGATCGAGACTTCCTGCCTCCGGATATCCAGTTGCAGCGAAACGCTACCCCCTCCCTGTAAAGCCTGCACTCAATGGAGCACAGACATGAAAAAGCCTCTCCTCACCACCACATTCCTGGCTCTCGGCCTACTGGCCGGCTGCTCGACGCCATCGGTGATCGTGCTCAACGACGGCCGTGAAATCCAGACCCTGGATACTCCCGAATACGACGCCAAGAGCGGTTTCTACGAGTTCAAGCAACCGGACGGCAAGCTCCAGCGCCTCAACAAGGATCAGGTTCGGACCATCAAGGAGCTGTAACCTTGCCAGGTCTCGATGGCGGGACGGCAAGCACGCCTGACACCGCCATCGAGATGGCATGATCTTGGCCTTCGGCTGATCGATGCCCGCACTTCGGGACCCATCCATGCATTCAGATTGTCCCCCCAGCATTCCTAGAGAACCTTCGTGCCCCGCTCCTTTTTATCCGCATCACGCTTCTGGCTATTCATCTTCTCGGCGCTCTGCCTATCCGGCTGCGCCGGGGTCAAGGTCAACGCCATCAAGAATGACGACTACCTGGCGCTGCGCCGTGGCGACGTGCTCACTACCGGCAACCTCAGCGCATCCTGGGTAGGGCTGCTCCCGTAAGCTGCTCTCGCACGACTCTGGCAGCTTGTGCGCGGATAGCTGTTACCTCCATGAAGTCCATGCCCTCACTCTGCAGTTGAGTAAGCCAGTCATTTAGATAGGCAGAATGGTCCGGGACGGTCTCAAGCGCACCGAGCGCAGACATAAACTCCTGCCGCGAGAACCCACGCTGCCTCACAAGGTCATCGAAAGATGAGCACGTATCGGTGTGTCGGCCCAGAGGTGAAATCTTCATGACAAGAGACTCCACGAAGGATGCTGCCTGACCTGCATGAGGCGGGCTGCGCTCTGTTAAAAGCTCTAGAGCCGACTTGATGACATGGCTACTGGGTTCATCGGGGTGGATGGCGACCCTCTTAAGCTTGATCTTCGTTAGGTCGGGAGCAGGTGTACGCAGCTTGATCTTGTAGTGCCCAGGCATATCCCTCAGCGCATCAGCCTGGACTTTTGGCGCCTCAAGACGCTCACGGAGCTTTTTCTTGGCCTGTTCGCGCACCGTATGACCGAGCTTCTTCCATTCCTTGAGCGCGGAAGGCAGGAATTCAAGCTTATAAGTCATCCAGACCCACCGGGATGCCCTTCTCTCCAGAGCGGGCTTTAACCACCTCCATCAGCTCCAGATCATCCAGGCGCTCCATCATCTCCTCGTACAGCTCTGCAGGCACAATGTAGCCCATCACGCGATTGTGGTTGAGAACCGCGACCGGCATACCCCCAGCGCCGGCCAGAATCCCGGATGGGTTTTTCTTCAGTTCAGAAACGCTGACGGCGACATCGGCCAACACACTTTGCATACTATGACTCCATTTAAGGTCTTTATTTTGGTCTTATAGCACCGACATAGCAAGGCGCCAAGCATGAGTGCTTTATTTCGAATTCACCAATGAGCGCTCGAAACCATCCGCTTTTGGATGACTCAGCTACACGCTTACCCACTGCTGCTATCGAAGCTTCGCTGGCGGTCCCCGTAAGATTTCGTGGCAGTCTTGCAGAGATAGCTGGCCCGATAAAACAGCGCAGGCAGCTCATCGTTCCCATCTCGACGGACTTCACGATCGATTCGGTACTCAGCATCCTTCGGGATGTGCACCAACCCCCTCACCTGGTCGGCTGGCAGCCCCAGCGCACCTGCCCAAGACGTTTGTATACGGCTGATCATATTCACCCGCTCTGAACCCAAGCGCCCTAGCGTGTAGTAGGCATCGCGGTTCAACAGGATTAGCAGATGATAATGCTGCCGGCCCCCCTGACCGATTTCCCTCGACCAGACGTACCGTACTTTGCAGCCACGCGAGTAGCCATGCTCAGCTACCCTCTCCTGGTGGTACTTGATCTTCTTCGTGAACGATTCAAAGAACCGGCTGATGACCTGGTTCGTATAGGCGTAGTCGGGTAGCTCGACACCCTGAGGCAGACGGAGGTCCACTCTGAAGGCCAAGACCCTCGGATACTCAGCCAAAGTCAGCTCGATGGTGTGCTTGAGATCAGACAAATGCTCACGAATGAAAGGCCCCTTCTCACTCATCAAGTGAAAGCCTTCAAAGGTGTCGTCGTAGTGCAAATGGAGGTTGGGATTGGCAGGGTGACGGAGTGGGAAGCGTTGATTGGTATCGGTATTGTTAAGGACAGTCTGAAAAAGACTTTCTGATTTTGGCAAAATAGCCGAACGCCACCCACCGAGTTTTCTGATGAAGCAGATGACCTTCGCCGATGCCGAGTACGCCGGCAAGCGCAAGCAGACCCGCAAAGAGCTGTTCCTGATCGAGATGGATCGGGTGGTGCCGTGGAAGGGGTTGATTGCCCTGATCGAGCCGCATTACCCCAAGGGTGAAGGTGGCCGTCCGGCGTACCCGTTGATGGCAATGCTGCGGGTTCATCTAATGCAAAACTGGTTCGGTTATAGCGATCCAGCGATGGAGGAGGCACTGTACGAGACCACCATCCTGCGGCAGTTCGCGGGGCTGAGCCTGGAGCGTATCCCCGACGAAACCACCATCCTCAACTTCCGTCGCCTGCTGGAGAAACACGAACTGGCTGCTGGCATCCTGGCCGTGATCAATGGCTACCTGGGTGACCGTGGCCTGTCGCTGCGCCAAGGCACCATCGTCGATGCCACGCTGATCAATGCGCCGAGTTCGACCAAGAACAAAGACGGCAAGCGCGACCCAGAGATGCACCAGACCAAGAAGGGCAACCAGTATTACTTTGGCAGTGCGACCTGAAAGTCGCATGGGTTTCTGTTCCGCAGGTTAACGCCCGACGGAACCGACTGTTCCACCACTCGTTCCCTACCCAGACAGGCGTGGCCGGCAACAGCCGGGTCTGAAGCTCTGGGGACAATGTAACCGCCGATATTTCGGTAGGTCGAACCGCGAGGCCAGACTGAATCTGCCAGCATCAAGGCGGAGAGGTGCTAGGGATGAACGGGTACGGCTAACACAAGTGAATCTCATATAAACGTCGTCATAGTAGCCAAGCCAAAGATGCTGACAGGCTTGAACCAAAAGGTGCGCGGCCAGGCAGGGGCTCTTACCGATAGCCCCTCGTGGATGTGGTGCCGCCGGCGAAATCGAGGAGCCCGACCCGTTCGGAAATCCATGCGGAACAGGGTAAGCCCGTAGCGTTGCCGATTTCGGCAGGTGAGCTGTAAAGCAAGCTGTTGATGCTGCGGGTAAAGGAATGTGGAAAAAGCGAAGGTCACCCTGTAATGGGGTGAATACAGATTGAAACATCATCTGGCGCGAAAGCGAGCAGACTTCCACACGGTCTTCCATGGCGAGAAAACCTGATCAATCGTTGTACGGAGGAAAGCAGATGGCAGTGTTCGCACCCAATGCGCAAGCAACGGCGAGCATTGGTGCGCCTTCGAACTTCATATCGGCCTGGCCCCAACACTGGAACCAGATCGAGTCGCAAGTGAAACGACTCCAGGTACGTATCGCCAAGGCAACACGAGAAGGCAGGTGGGGCAAGGTGCAAGCCTTGCAACGACTGCTGACTCGCTCGTTTAGCGGCAAACTGTTGGCCGTGAAACGAGTGACGGAAAACAGAGGCAAGAGAACACCGGGCGTTGATGGCAAGATCTGGTCGACTCCGGTGGCTAAATCGACGGGAGCACAAGCGTTACAGCATCGGGGCTATCGGCCTCAACCGCTGAGACGCATCTACATACCCAAAAGCAATGGCAAGAAGCGTCCGCTGGGAATTCCAACGATGCGGGATCGTGCGATGCAGGCGCTGTGGAAACTGGCACTTGAGCCGGTTGCCGAAACGCGTGCAGACCCCAACTCCTATGGATTTCGGCCGCAGCGATCCACTGCCGATGCAATCGCACATTGCTTCAATGCACTGGCGAAACGTGGTTCGGCGCATTGGGTACTGGAAGCTGACATTCGAGGCTGTTTCGACAATATCAGTCACGATTGGCTGCTCACCAACGTGCCCATGGATAAGGTGGTTCTGCGCAAATGGCTTCGAGCGGGGTATGTCGATCAGGGAGCCTTGTTCGCAACGGAGGCAGGAACCCCGCAAGGGGGAATCATCTCTCCGGTACTTGCGAATTGGACGCTGGATGGCCTGGAAGATGTCGTCCATGCAAGCGTGGCTTCGACAGCGCGCAAGCGTAAGCCATTCAAGATACACGTCGTACGATATGCCGATGACTTCATCATCACAGGGGCCACGCAAGCTGTTCTGCAACATCAGGTTCGTCCTGCAATTGAGGCGTTCCTGAAACAGCGTGGACTGGAACTCTCTGATGAAAAGACTCAGATAACGCATATCTCACAAGGCTTCGATTTTCTCGGCCAAAACGTACGCAAGTACGCCGGCAAGCTGCTCATTACACCGGCTCGCAAGAGTGTGAAGGCATTGCTGGATAAGGTGAGGGAAATCGCAAACGCAAACAAGACGGCGACTCAAGCTAACTTGATCTTGACCCTGAATCCGGTGATCCGAGGATGGGCCATGTATCATCGCCATGTTGTCGCCGCCAAGCGTTTCGCTTGGATCGACCATCAGATTTGGCAAGTGTTATGGCGCTGGGCAGTTCGTCGGCACGCCATGAAAAATGCCCATTGGGTAAAACAACGCTACTTTCGTGTCGTAGGTCAACGGCACTGGGCTTTCGCCACCCAGGAGAAAGCGCGCGGCTTGAGTCAACCTGCTTGGCTGTATGCCGCCGCCAGTGTTTCGATTGTGCGGCATATCAAAATATGCAGTGCAGCGAACCCGTTCGATCCAGCATGGACGTTTTACCTTGAGCGCCGAAGAGCGCATCGTCAGGTTACCCAGTCTTACTCAGGCTGCTGGAAGGCTTGAGCCGTATGAGGGGTGACTCTCACGTACGGTTCTTAGGGGAGACAGGGGTGGTAACACCCCTGTTTTACCCGACTGAAGGCCCACATCGGCGTCGATGACGAATCGGGCCTGGTGCATAGCGTGGTAGGTACGGCGGCTAACGTGGCGGACGTCACCCAGGTCGACAAGTTGCTGCATGGCGAGGAAAACGTGGTCTGCGCCGATGCGGGTTATACCGGCGTCGAGAAGCGTGCCGAGCATGATGGCCGCGAAGTGATTTGGCAGGTGGCAGCACGGCGCAGCACTTACAAAAAGCTGGGCAAGAGCAGCGCGCTGTACAAAGCCAGACGCAAGATCGAGAAATCCAAGGCTCAGGTACGGGCCAAGGTTGAGCACCCGTTTCGGGTGATCAAGCGGCAGTTCGGTTATGTGAAGACGCGCTTCCGTGGCTTGGCCAAGAATACTGCGCAACTGGTGACGCTGTTCGCGCTGTCGAACCTGTGGATGGCACGCCGACATTTGCTGACCAATGCAGGAGAGGTGCGCCTGTAATGCAGGAAATGGCCGCCGCGAGGTGTTCTCGGCGGCTAGAAACACCGAAATAAGCGGGTTATCTGATCGTTTTTGATCGATTTGCCGCTTTCAAAATCGGCGGAGGCTGAAGTCAGCCAGAAATGCATGGCTACTTCAGACCATCCCTAGCCGTTCATGTAACTGCTTATCAAAGTCACTATCTCGAACCTGCTTCAGAATATCCGCGTACCCAGCTTCATCGATCTTGAATGCTTTCCTGCAGTGAGGGCAGATGATTTCATGCATTATTGCTTACCCTCCACCTTGACAAGAATCTGCGTAAGCATTTCCGGCACCACTCCTTCTGACCTAAGTGTTGCAGTCCGGTATGCAAGTTGGTTTTTCGATAGATTTATTCCTGTATCCACCTCAACACTATTGCAGGCAGTTATCCACTCGCCCCAGTTCGCAGAAAGAAACGCTTCAAGGTGATCGTCAAAAATGGCCGCGACATCGGAAATGGTGGCGGCTGGAAAATCTTCTTCAGGCAAGCCGAAGTATCGCATTAACCTGCGGTTCTCTACCGCATGATTGTTGCGCTCACGATCTATGTCATCTTGTTTTTTGTTTTTGGCTTTGGCCCGCGCTTCAAATCCACCGTCTGCATCAAACAGTGCGTAGACTGGCACACCAATAGATTTCAAAATCGCATGCGCGAGTGGTATCGATGTCTTGCTGCCCACAGAAACGATCGAAATTCCTGCTGCTTCAAGGGCGCCGGGGGAAGTTCTATCCCCAATGCCGTAGAACACAGCAGATTCGGTTGTCCCCTCCACAAGAAATGCGCGATTCGCGAAGAGTGCTATGGCAAGCTGGTCAGCCACGTTATGGTCGAGCCTGCGATCGACCACATCGCCATCCACTGTTCCATTCAGCCTGGTCTTCACATCCTCAACCGTGGCAAAGTGGACCGTCACCACCGGGACTGCATCAGCGGATCTCGTCAGCCGTCTGACTTGATGGAAATGTCGAGCCTCCAGGAAGTAGGGGCTATGCGTCGCATAGGTCACCTGGATGCGCTTGCCAGCATCTTCGGCGAGCGACCTGAGTACCTTCGCAAAGGTCTGCGCCTGGATCGGGTGCTGGAACAGTTCCGGCTCCTCGATCGCCAGGCAGATGACTCCCTCGGCCGAGGCAGCGCCCGACTGCGCCAAGAGTTGCAGAGCCGAAATCAGCAGCGTGCGCTGAAAGCCGTGTCCCTGTCGCTCCACCGCAGTCTCGGTGGTGCCATCGAGCACGGCCACATCGAACGTCGTGCGAGGTGCCTTGAGCTCCACTTCAGCCGGAGAAACCATGATTGCCCGGCCTGGCGCATAGGTTGTGACAACCTCGTTGAGCTGCGTCGTGATGGCTCCAAGCTGTTCCTTGAACTTCTCTTCATAGACCAGTTGCTGCTTTGCCCGTGACTCCGCAACGATTTCCGCGATCGCCTCATCAGCAGCAGTTCGGTCAATCGAGCGCTCCAGGATTCGACCGATGATACTTGCCTTGCCATCGATCGACTCCTCACTTGCCCGAAGGTCGGCCGTCACCAACACGAAGTCAAATAGCCCGCTCATCTTGCCGCCACTGTTGAAACCGAAGAAATTGGTTTGCAAAGCCTCGGGCGCATCGAGCAATTGATCAGTGTGAGCCGCCTCCCAAGTTGTCATTGCCTGCTCAACGGCTGGACCAGTATTCGCCGCAGGAAGATCAAGTTCCGGTCGCTCGCGCCGGAGAGTTGCGTACAGCTCTTTCTTCGCAGTCGCGCCACCTGCCGCCTTGATGGCATTGAAAGCCGGAAATCCCTTTGCATTGGCGGAGAGCACCTCGGTGCCATCGGAGGATCGACGCTTCCATGCAGTGAACGTGACCACCCCTTCCGGCGCGTACTTGCCAAGTGCCTCACGATCCTTTTCGGTGAGATCTGCGAAGGTGACCTGAACCTCGATATCCTCGTCCTTCGCCCCGAAAGAGCAATCCTTTTCCGTCAGCGACCCGGGTTTGCCGTTGAAGAACCAGTCGAGCGAACGGAGTACCGTTGACTTGCCAGCACCGTTCGGCCCGATAAAGGTCGTGACGGAATCAAACGGAATCGTCACGTCTTTTAACGTGCGAAAGTTTCGGATGCGAACGGATTGGATTTTCATTTTGGGCCTCTGCTCCTTGTGTTTTGTGTCGTCTCTCGCCGTGACAGCGACAGAACCTATCCTTTTGCCGCCTCGGTCAAAAGATCGTCAACCGAGCGCGCAACCACATACCGGGCGGGGTTCTCACCAACCCCCAGCGCCGTGAAATGCGCCTTGCCGCATTCGATCTTGGCGCTTTCCTTGTCGCGCAGGTCGTCGGTGAACAGGCTGCTTTTGGTTTCCACCACAAAGTACAGGTGCTGGGTGCCGTCTTCTTCCACCAACACGGCCCAGTCGGGGTTGTAGGTACCCAGCGGCGTGGGCACTTTGAACCAGCCTGGCAACTTGGCGTAGAGCTTGATGGCTTCGTTTTTCTCCAGCCCATCGGCGAAGTCCCGCTCAGTGGTCGAGTCGTACACCACGTGCTCGTAGATCGACTTGCGGGTATCTTGCAGCATGTTCTTGAGATAGCCGGTGAGTTCTTCCTTCTCGAACAGCTCTTGCGCATAGACATGCTGGTCGCCCAATTTCTGGTACTTGATGCCATCGACCAGAGCCAGGCGCTTGCAGCGGTTGATAGTTTCGGCGGTCAATTCGATGAACTGTTGCGGGTTGCGCTTGAAATCATGAAGGCGGCCGCTTCCCGTCAGGATGCTGACGATGGTGCGACGGGTGAGCTGGGTGCGGTCCTGCAGGTCGGTCAACAAGTCCGGCAGCTCGATGTCCGCCTCGTCTAGCACCACGGTCGCCGCGCCCGCTTTCTCTGTCGCGGCGACACCCGCCTTGCCGATAGAGATGTCGGCCTTGCGCCATTGCAGCCGTGCCTTGGCGATCACCGGGGCTTTCTGCAACGCTGCAATGCAATCCGTCACCAGCTTGGCGTTGTCGAACTGCACGCGGTAAGTGGTCTGGTGCTTGATGCGATCCCATAGCGCCTTGAACTGGTCGCTCAGGTAAATGGCCTTGCCATCTTTGCCCTTGCGCAGCGGCACTTGCCTGCGCTCATCGGCATTCTTGATGTCGAGTCGGCCCGATACCTTGCGCAGCACTTCGGCAATCTGGGCTTTCTGTGCATCAAACTCGGCTGGCAGCTCCAAGGTGCCGTTCTTCAGCGCCGTTTTCAGCGAATCCTGCACCTTGCCCTTGGCATCAATATGGCCGGCAGCTTTCAAGTGCTCCCACAGTGCCTTCGATTGCTCCATGCCCAGCGGTGCGGCATGCCCATCAGCGCCGGTCACGGCAATGGCGGCAAATTGGTGCTGCTCCACGATGCCGAAGCGTATGCCCGTGTCTTTCTCGATTTCCTTCTGCAGGTTCTCGGCAAACTGTTCGTAGTTTTCCGTGGCCACCACAGTCAGGGTGTTGACCTCGAAGCCGCGTACCCGCTCGCCATCCTGGTTGACGCACAGGCGCAGGCCGCGGCCAATGGTCTGGCGACGCTCGCGCTCGGTCTGAATGTCGCGCAAGGTGCAAATCTGGAACACGTTGGGGTTGTCCCAACCCTCCTTGAGCGCGGAGTGGGAGAAGATGAACTTCAGCGGCGTGCTGAAGGACAGCAGCTTCTCCTTCTCCTTCATGATCAGGTTGTAGGCCCGCTCGGCGTTCTCCCGGTTGCCCGCATTGTTCTCGGCGGTGTCGGTCCAACCGCCCTTCTTGTCGATGGAGAAATAGCCGTTGTGCACCTCTTCGGCGGCGGACGCTAGGTCGATCTCGGCAAACAAGCTCTGGTAGGCCGGCAACTTGGCGGCACGGCGATATTCCTCCTCGAATATCTGCGCATACACGCCCTTGACCGGCTGGCCGTCTGCGTCGTATTGGCGGTACTTATCCACCGCGTCGATGAAGAACAGGCTCAACACCTTGATCCCCAATGGGCGCAGGTGCTTTTCCTTGTCCAGGTGTTCCTTGATCGTGCGTCGGATCATCTCGCGTTGCACGGCCAGCGCATCCACATCACCGTGAGCTTGGCCAGGCTGCAAGAACACTTCGCCGCCGGGGTAGCGCAGCTCCATGAACTCTTCACCTTTGGCCGTGTTGATCTCGCCCACCCGAAAATCGGCGTAGATCGCGCGGCCATCGGCGCTCTGCTGGAGGTCGTCGCCATCGCTGACCGTCACCTCCACCCGCTGCACGCCGGTGCCGGTCTGTTTATCCAGCTCAACCTTGGCGCTGATGCGGCCGCGCTTGTTTTCCACCTTCACCAGGCGCACGAAAGGCTTGTTGTGCGCGTCCTCTACCGTGGCCGACGCCACTTCGATCTGCTTGACCAGCTTGCGCTCGTAGGCATCCACCGCATCCAGGCGGTACACCATGTGGTGCTTGTCCACGTGGGTGGCGGAATAGCGCAGTGTGCACAGCGGGTTCATCGCATCCAGCGCTTCCTTGCCACGGCCTTCCAGGCCGCCATCCACGCTCTGCGGCTCATCCACGATGATGATCGGCCGGGTCGCCTTGATCAGGTCAATGGGCTTCTCGCCACCGGTCTTCTCGCTCTCCTTGTAGAGGTTGTTCACATCCTTCTTGTTGATGGCGCCCACCGTCACCACCATGATCTGGATGTTGGAACTGGTGGCAAAGTTGCGCACCGGCCCCGGCTTGGCCGAGTCATACAGGAAGTAATCAAAGGGCACGCCGGCGTAGAGCCCCTTGAAGTGCTCCTCGGTGATCTGCAGGGTCTTGTAGACACCTTCCTTGATCGCCACCGACGGCACCACAATCACGAACTTGCTGAAGCCGTAGCGCTTGTTCAATTCGAAAATCGTGCGCAGGTACACATAGGTCTTGCCCGTGCCGGTTTCCATCTCCACGGTGAAGTCGCCGGAACTCAGCACGCCGGACGGCGCCAGACCGCCACGCAACTGCACCTCGCGCAGGTTGTGCAAGAGTTGATCGTCCAGCAGTGTCAAACGGTTGCCGACGCCGAGGTCGGTTTCGGCCATGCCCAGGGTCATTTGCTCGGGCTGGCTACCGTGCCCCTCTTGAGAAGAGAAGAGATCCGTTGCCGGCTGGGGCAGCTTCATGGTCACGGTAAATTCGGTGCGGCACTGTTCCTGGCCACGGAACAGGTCGCAGACCGCTTCGATAGCCTGGAGCTGGTAGTCGAGATCGGGTTCAAAGTGCAGTTTCATACGGCTGCATTTCCTGAAAAAGTAGTGGAGTCTGTGCGCTCCACAAAAGCCCTAGTGGAGTCTATTTCTGCGTTCAGGCTCCACAAAAACGGTTACTTAGCCTGTATCACTCTGTGGGCGACTCTGCCCATGGCGTTTCTGGCTCGTGAAAGGCTTGGCGAACGAGCGGCGGCTCTTTCCGGAGACCACTCGGCCTGTACCCAGTCCACCAAGCGGCGGTTATAGCCAATCCCCTGCCTGGCAACGGCTCCCTGTTGAGCGACCAGGTCCTCTCGCACTGCTCTGGGTGCTTTTTGAGCCAGCCCGAGTAGATGCTGTTTGGGGTCTGGCAACGTGTCCGGCTGCACCGGAAACCGGGCTTTACTGCCCAGCAGCTTTCCAAGTGCCTCGTGGTCAGCAAGCAGCCATGACTCAACCTCTCGTTCGGCAATACGCAACAGCAGGTTTTCAGGATGTTGCCGGTCAGCACCCAACCAATCTTCAAGCAGAAGCAGTGGGCAGGCCAGCCTGTCCAAATCGGTCAAAACAACCACAATCTGGCGATTGGCCATCTGTCGCCAGCTATCCATGCGTGAGCGCAAATATCCAAAACCATTTTTTCTCAGCAACATCGGCGAGGTTTCTGTCAAAACCGGATGCTCTGATAACAATTTCACGCCTACCGCTTCACTGAGTTCATCCTCGGTAGCCAAGGCAACCGGTGTCATTCCCACAACCCCAGCTGATTGACAGAACTGGGGCGTGTCTTTGGCAGTACCACCTCGGCCACCGAGAGCCCTGCTTCAAGTGCTGACGCTTCATCTTCTTGCAGCGTTCGTCCGATTGAACCATCTGCCGTGGCTTCCAGCAGCAGAACCCCCCGGCCATCGATCCCCGGGTTACTGAGCAGCGCCTCGCTATGGGTACTGATCAGCACTTGCCGCTTTGGCTTTCTGTTCTTTTGCAGGCGCTGAATGATGAGCGGTATTTCTTTCACTACCGCATCATTGAGTGAGATTTCCGGCTCCTCAAGCAGCAGCATGGAGCTACCATCGAGCAGGGCCCACAACAGCCCGAGCAGCCGCAAGGTTCCATCAGAAAAATGCTCTTCTGATTGCCACCCTGCGTTGGGCCTGTGATGCGAATACAAGGCTTCCAGATGAGGATGTCCTGAATCGTCCTTAATGAATCGTAACTCCTTGAATTGAGGCACAGCCAACGTCAAGGCCTCACTGATTTTCTTCAATCGGGTATTTCTGACACGTTCCGTTGTTTTGGCGATCCGCTCCAGAAAACTCTGACCAAAGGGGTCATTTTCCAAAGGCCGCCCACCAAGTCTATCTGCGAACTTCAGCAACTGGGGCACCAGATGCAAGTAGGTGATCGAACCGAAGAACTCCGCAAGCTCCCTAAATTCCGCATTGGCAGCAATTTGCTCAAGGCGCGTTTGGGTCAGCAGGACAGAATCCTTGTTGTCGTCCTTATCAGGTCTCGAAAATAACTGCTTGCCTTCGTGCCAGACTTCTTCCTTGGACACCAAAATACGCTGCGCACCCTTACCTTCTGATTTGAACCCCAGCACATAACGCCAGTTGGGAACTTCATCATCCGGAGAATCTGACAGTTCCACCTCAATGCATACCTCTGGGTCACGGCGTGCATGAAGACACCGCAGCTTGCTGATTCCGCCCCGGTCGAGCACCGCAGCCTGAAGCCCGCCACCTGCGGGTTTGCTGACATCACGCAAGAAACGGAACACATCCAGCAGGTTGGATTTACCGGAGGCGTTTGGTCCCAAAATATAGGTCACATCGCGCATTGGCACATCAAATGATCTGAAATTGCGCCAGTTCTTCAATTTGACTCTGGTGACTTGCATCGCTGATCTCCTTAAAGACTGCGCACGTTGGCGATGCCGTGCTGCTGCAGAATCGCCGCCATATTGGTCTTGGCCACATCGTCGGCAAAGGCGCTGTCGCGGAACACGCAGGTGGTATCGCCGGCAGGGGCCAGTTGCTTGTGCCAGGCGGCGATGCCATCGGCCAGGGCTTCGACCTCGGCAGCGTTGATGTTCTCCGCCAGGCAGGCCAGCAGCACGCCACCGCCCACGGCGTGCACCGCCTTGCCCGCGATGCTGCGCTGCTCTATGGGCACGCACAGGTCCAGGCCGAGCTTGAGCAGCAGCTCGTACAGCACATCGGCCTCGGAGCGGCCTTCGAGCAGGTGATCTTGATGGTCGAACAGCGAGGCTTCCAGATTATCCGGTTTTGGATTCCAGGCGCGGATGTTGGAGGTGTCGAGTTTGAAGACGCGGAAGCCGGTGTCGCCAACGAACAGTGGGTTGTCCGCTTTAACCTTGTCTCCAGCGCGACGTAGACGTTCTTTCGTCAACTCAGCGATGTTTCGCTTAAGTCCAAGCTTGTCGCATATCGTGGCGGCTGCCTTCTGGTTTTTTTCAGTTGGATTCAACGGCTCAGGAAGTTGAATTGTCAGGATGCGTCGCGCAGAACCGTCGATTGCGTTCTGCTGCATCACGGCTTGTCCTGCTGCTGCTGAACCCGCAAACAGGTCGGCAACAATGTCATTCCCACTCGAACCGAGCAGCACACACGTACGAAGAAAATCGATTGATTTCGGAAAGTCGAACGACTCGCCCGGAATCAACTCCTTCAATGCTCGCTTGGCGCTATCGGTCGAAAACTCGCCGCCAAACCACACCGACTTCGGCTTCGACGTGCGCTCGATGGCTTCATCTTCGTCATCATCAGCTTCATCATCGGCGTCATCCACCGCAATCGACGGATCAAGATACACTCGATGATCAACATCCAGCCTGCCACTACGCCCAGATCGCTTTGCGTGCATCCAATCCAGATGCTGTTCCACTTTTTCATATCCCCAGCGCCAGCACCCTTCAGAACCGTCTCCACGCAGAGGGAAAATCTCGACATCGGTGTTGCTTTTTCGACTCAGTGAACATACGCCAGTCGTCTCATCCCAATAAATAGGGAAATACATCTTGGGGCGATCCTCGCGACGATCCGGGCCTCCACGTTTTCTCAAGTCTCGAAGCGCATATTTTTGGCCATTTGTATCCTCGTGCTTGAATGCAGCGCGCTGCGCCTCAGTCAGCGGTAGGCCGTTAGAAACAAAGCCAGGATTTGCGTAGACAACAACGTATTCGTGACAAGCGGCGATGTGCTTTTTGTCGTTGCGCCCCTTCATATTGTTGACAACGGCAACGGTGGCAACGAAGTTTTCTTCGCCAAAAACTTCATCCGCGAGCATGCGGAAATTATGAAGCTCATTGTCGTCAATCGAGATAAAAACGACTCCATCCTTCTTGAGCAAACCCTTTGCCAGCTTCAACCGTGGATACATCATGTTCAGCCAGTCGGTATGAAACCGCCCACTGGCTTCGGTATTGCTGCTGATTTTCTGCCCACCTTCTACCTGTCCGGTCAGTTCCAGATAGTTCTTGATGTTGTCCTGAAAATTGTCCGGGTACACAAAATCCTTGCCGGTGTTGTACGGCGGGTCGATGTAGATCAGCTTGACCTTGCCGGCATAGCTTTTTTGCAGCAGCTTGAGCACTTCGAGGTTGTCGCCTTCGATCATCAGGTTCTGGGTAGTGTCCCAGTCCACGCTGTCTTCCGGGCAGGGGCGCAGGGTGCCAGTGCTGGGCGTGAGCGCCAGTTGGCGGGCGCGACGCTTGCCGTGCCAGTTGAGGCCGTACTTCTCATCGGCATCGGTCACGCTGGCATCACCCACCAGCGCCTTGAGCACGTCCACATTCACGGCCACGCCGTTCGCGCCCTCGGTGATCAGTTCCGGGAACAGCGCCTTGAGTTGTTCGATATTGCCCGCTACCAGGTCGGCGGATTGGGCTTCTGGGCTGGCTGCCGTGAGTTTTTCCATGGTCTTCCCCGTCATTCGTTTAATCTTCAAAGCTGTTGTTGTGCTGCGGCCAGTTCGGACTGGATGCGCTTGAGCGTCAGGTTCAGTTCCACCTGGCGCGCCAGTTGTTTTTCCTTGGCGGCTTGGGTGCGCAGGCGGCTTATTTCACCTTCCAGCCGCTGGCAATCGGCCAATGCCTGCCGGCGTGCCGCAGCCTGTTCCGGCGTTGCGGCGGCTTGATAGCTTCCTGTGCGTCGCGCTGCGTGCAGGGACTGCACGCATTCGATCCAGCCTTGATAAAGGGCATGAAGCGAGGCCTGGGGCTGACGCGCAATTGCGAGGGATTGCACGAAGGCATGTTCGGCTTCGGGACGTGCCTTCGTATCAGCCTCGGTTGTGCCACTGGCCGTGCGGGATAAAGAGGCCGACACCAGATCGCCGTCGAGCACGATTTTTTCTGCCTCGTTCTGCGCCCAGCGTTTATGCGCCAGCGAGAGGGTCAGCGTGGGCCCGTCAGCTCGTCTTTCATCCAGCAGTAACAGCACCGGGTAAGGCACGGCCCGATGCACCAATTCGACCAGGCGTGAAAGACTGGTGGGCTTGATGGCACCGCGCAAGGTGACCGCCAGCACCGCGATTTCCAGGTACTCGCGTTGCGTATCGCGGTACTCGGGCACGCCGATGGTGTTGGGCTTGAGGGCGGCCAGCCACTGAATGTCTTCAATGGCATCGGTGATCAAGCGCTTGTCAGACGCGGTGGGCGCACCGTTCTCCAGCAACAGCTTTTTGGGCACGCGCTGGTCCACCCGTGCGCTATCCGGGAGATTCAGGGCACTGACGACATCCGACCTGTTCATGACGAGAGTGCCGCCCCAAATGCCTTGACCGTTTCTTCGCTGTCGCGCCCGGCGATGGTTTTGCCCATGGCCTGCTCGATCAGCTTCAACAGTGCGGCGGCGCGTTGGCGGATAAACGCATCGAAGTCGTCAGAGCGCAGCGCGGTCACCGGGATCACGTGGGAGAGCAGAAACTCGTCCAGGCTATCGGGGGCCACCTGCTTGGCTTTCTGGATGCGGGCGAGGTACATGCTGGGCGCATCCCCGCTGATGAAACGGTTGGTGCCAGCGGCCAGAGGGGCCTTGTTGACCACGCTGTTCCATTTCTCCTTGGGCAATTTCTGCTTTTCGCACCAGGCACGGGGGAACACATGGTGGATGTCGATGGCGTTGTTGAAGTAGGTGTTGAGGTCAATCGGCGTGCCGCTGACGAAATCCCGACCACCGTGTTTCATGAGCAAGGCGGCCAGCCCCTTGTAGGCGGCTGCGAGGCGGCTTTGCAGAGACAGCAGGCGCGTCGGCGCGAAGTTGGCGTCGCGCACCGTGCGCGGTTCGCTGCCGCTTTCGACCCAGGCGACCACATCCTGGATGTCCATGCCAAAACGGGTTTCGTTGGCGCCACCGTACAGTTCACCCAGAACACCGCTCCAGTACCAGCGCAGCAGCTTTTGTTTGACGCCATGTTGCGTGGTGCGGTCTGCCAAATGAGCGCAGATGGCCGACAACGGAATGAGTTGCGTGGCATAAGGCAGGCTTCGGTCGTCGAAGATTTTTTCCTCCGCCAGCAACTCGGCTGCCCGCTTGAAGCCTTTCTCCAAATCAGATTCCAGCGCCTTGAAGTCCGCCAGCGGCAACTTCAGCACGTCGGCACGCTTGCAACTGACGGATGTGCCATGCGTTTTGTGTCGACGGTAGCTGGCCAACAGGGTCACTGCGGTGAGAAAGCTGGTGCCGTCCACCGCCGTGAGCACGTCGTGCTTGGCCGTCAGTCGCTCCTGCCGAGCTTCCCAGTCATCGCGCAGGTTGAATTCATCGGCCGCGAAGGTTGCCGTCATTAGCTCGAAGACGGTGAGCGTCACGCCACCGGTATTGACCTTCTCGAAGACTTGGCACACGGCTTCGCGCGGCGTGTCCTGGGTCAGTTCGATGGCGGGCACCTTGAACTGTTGGAAGCGCAGCCAGATTTCGTTGCGAAACCGCTGCATGAACTGCATGGCTTCCGCTGCGAACTGATGGTGTGCGCTGAAGCCGCTTTCCCAGGCCATGAACCCTTGGATGTCGAACAACAATGCCACGGGAAAGAGCCGCTGGCTGTACTGCTGGTCAGGCGTACTGACGTCCAAATCGACCTTTCGGCCGAAATCCGACGTGACTTGCAGCGTCTCTGGCACCGAGAGTACGGCATCTTCACGGTCCGCCGATTCATCCAGGCATTTGCTCATGTCGAGGAAATAAAGACGACGAATATCCGCGCCTTTCTCCGTGCGTGTCTGCACTGGCTGGCCGCTGCGCAGCGCCAGGTACATGGAGGTCAGGCGTTGCTGACCATCAAGCACGAGGGTCTTAGGAGCAGGCGCAGGCTGCAGGTTTACACCGGCAAACAAGCGGGGCTTGAATGGCACGCCGCCTGCTTCCAGAAACATGACTGCGCCAATCGGGTAGGAGAGCGAGAGGCTTGCGATCAATGACCGAATATGGTTGTCATCCCACACCCAACCGCGTTGGAAGTCAGGAAGCTGGATTTGTCCCGATGCAATTCCATCGAGGACATCTTTCAATGCGGGTTCGGCGGTGCGAAAGCTCATGCTGGTCCTTGTAATCAAATACTTGGCTGATCGGGCAACACAACGAGGAATGCCACCACCTCAAAGTCGCCGCTGCCGGCGAACTCGCCTTTCATGGCGTGCGTGCCACCGGGCGTGAAAAGGCTGGCCACGGCCCGTTCCTCTTGCTTCCCGGCGACGGAGGCCACCGCCGCAGCGAGCAGCTTCTGGGCGTGGCGCATGTCTTCGCCGCCTTTGGTTGCCTTGTCGAAACGTGCGCAGGCACTGTCATCTGGCCGTTCGCGCCCGAGCGCCAGGCGCTTGAGGCGATCCAGGATGCGCTTGGCCTGCGGGTACGGCAGCAACACGGTGCTGTCATCGCCGACATGCACCAGGTAGTGCGGCGCCAGCGGGTAGTCGGACGTTGTTGCGGACTTTGCTGCCGGGCCGCAGGCTTGCAGGCAGAAGATCACGCCGGGCGGAATGTCGGCATCCAGCGTGGTGGTGACTGCATAAGCGCCCAGCGGCTGGGCGTCCAGCTTGCCGGGGTGCGCTTTCAGGTACTGCGCGAGGTCGATGCGGAAGTCGGTCAGGGTGAGGTCGGTGATCGCCACGCCGGTAGACAGGTCTTCCATGTCGATCACCGTGTCCTGCAGCTTGAGCAGTTGCTTGCGCCGGTACTCCAGGTCGTTCATGGCGTTGCCGGACTGCTGCTCGATCAGGTTTTCTTCTCCAGTGGCCGAGACATCGAGCAGCACCATGCGGCCGCTGACGCGCTGCTCCAGGTTGATGTATTCCTCCAGCTCCATGTTGGGCCAGAAGTTCACGAGCTGGATGCGCTGGTTGGGCGAGCCGATGCGGTCGATACGCCCAAAGCGCTGGATGATGCGCACCGGGTTCCAGTGAATGTCGTAGTTGATCAGCCAGTCGCAGTCTTGCAGGTTCTGCCCTTCAGAGATGCAGTCGGTGGCGATCAGCAGGTCGATTTCGCCTTCATCCGCCAGGTCTTGCGGGCGCTCCTTGGCGCGCGGCGCGAAGGCCGAGAGCACATCGCCCATGCGCTTACTTAAACCCGGCATGGTGGTTTGAATGCCGGCACTGCCTGTGACGACCGCCGAATGCACACCCAGCGTATCCCTGGCCCAGGGGGCAAGTTGGGCGTAGAGATAGTGCGCAGTGTCGGAGAAGGCGGTGAACACGATGATCTTGCGGCTGGCTTTGCCATCGCGGGTGTTGATGGGCTGGGCGCATTTGCGGGCAATCATGTCGCGCAAGGCTGCCAGCTTGGCATCACGCGCGGCATCCACTTGGCGCGCTGCCGCCAGCAGGGTCGCCAGGCGGTTGCGGTCTTCCAGTAGGTCCTGCTTCCAGCGGATCAGATCCACATCGCCCAGCAGCACTTTGACTTTGCGGCCAACCAGCAAGGCCTCGAACGCCGGGTCGTCGATATCGACGTCGGCAATGTCGATTTCCTCCAGTGCTTCGGCATGGGATTCGATGCGTGCCAGCGTGTTCTCTACATCCTTGAGTTGGCGCTGTACGGTCAGAGTGAAGGCCGACACACAGCTTTCCATGCGTTTGAGCACGTTCACACGCAGCAGGTGGATCAGGCTTTCTTCACGATCCGCCTGGCGGAAGAAACCTTCGCCGCCACGCACCTGGGTGCTGTACTTGGCGTCGTAGGCCGCCTGCTTGTGGGGCAGCACATAGCGCAGCGGCGCGTAGCTGGCAAGGGTGAGCCGACGGATTTCCTGGTTGATGTCGCGGATGGCACGGAACTCGCCCGCAAGGTCCACATCGGCCTTGATGTTGATGGGCGGCAGTCGGTCGGGGAAGCGGCCGGTCTCGCTGGTGCCGTAGTACTTCTCCACATGCCGCCTGGAGCGGGCAATGGTGAGATGGTCCAACAGGGTGAAGTAGTCAAAACCCAGCATTTCTACCAACTGACTGGGGGTCTTTTCAGCTTCGTCCAGCGCCAGCCAGCGATTGAATTGCGCCTGCGCCTTGCGGGTCGTGGCCTCGATGCTGGCGATGCCGTGTTCCAACAGGGCGGTGTCGTCGCCTTCGGTGGCAAAGGCAATCTGGTTGCGCAGGTCGGCCAAGCGATTGTTCACCGGTGTGGCGGAGAGCATCAGCACGCGGGTCTTGACGCCCTCACGGATGATGCGTCGCATCAGGCGGTCGTAGCGCGATTCCTTGCCCTTGTGCGTGGCCTTGTTGCGGAAGTTGTGCGACTCGTCGATCACTACCAGGTCGTAGTTGCCCCAGTTCACATGAGACAGGTCGATGTCACCCGACAGGCCGCCATCACGCGACAGGTCGGTGTGGTTGAGCACGTCGTAGTTGAACCGATCAGCCGCAAGGATGTTGCGCTTGTCGTTGGCCTTGTAAAGCGCCCAGTTGTCGCGCAGGCGTTTGGGCGCCAGCACCAGCACTCGGTCGTTGCGCAGCTCGTGATACTTGATGATGGCCAGGGCTTCGAAGGTTTTGCCCAGCCCCACGCTGTCGGCGATGATGCAACCACCAAAGCGGCTCAGTTTGTCGATGGCGCCCACCACACCATCGCGCTGAAACTTGAAGAGCTTCTTCCACACCACGGTATTGCGAATGCCGGTGGCGGACTTGACGATGCGCTCCTCGTCCATCTCGTCGCCGCTGCCCTGAAACAGGCGATGCAGCATCAAGGTGTAGATGGTGAAGGGATCGCGGTGCTCACCCAGGGCCTGCAGTGCTTGAAGAACGGACGCGCTCTCGTTGCGCTGGCCTGTGGAGTCGGTGGCATCAGCACCATGCAAGCCTGACCATTGGTGATCAAACCATTGGGCTAGCTGCGCGGCTTCGTCGGCCGTTTCTGATGCCTGGATCAGGTTCAGCGGGTTGCCCGGCGTCAGGCCAAGGCCAGACGTGTTGAAGGCAAAAGAACCCAGAATCACTTGCGCAGGAACCCCGTCCGGCCCGCGCATGACGGCAGCCCCCTGCGGCACCCCTTTTGATGCCCGCCGAAGCTCCACTTTCTCAATGATCCATTTCGCGCATTGATTGGCCAACCAGCGTGCCTGCAGACGATTGCGTGCAGCGCGGTCGCTCTCCGTACCCAAGAGTTCAAGTGCCTCGTTATCAGGAGGCACGATCAATTGAACTCGATCCAGAGCGGACAACGCCTCCCGGATTTCTGCAAAGGCGTAGAGAGAGAACGAAGGCGTTACACAGTCGAGTCGGTTGCCGTGCTTGAGGTGGGGCTGCATCAAGTCGATGACGCGCTGTGTTCCGGTGTTTTGGATCAGCTTCATGGTCGTTTCCGTTCAGTCAGCAATCGACGTTTCTGCACTCGGCGATGCATACCCCGGCGCCAGCACTGCATTGCGCACGCCGTAGATGGCGAGGTGGTCCTTCAACCAAAGCCGGTACTCAGGGCCGCGCAGGCTATGGTCGGGGGAGCAGTCCACACTCCATTTGCGCAGGATGTAGCCAGCGGTGGCGGCGCGCAGCTTCATGTGCAGCACGCCGCCTCGCATGCCGTAGTCCATTTCAG
Source organism: Ectopseudomonas oleovorans (assembly GCF_003052605.1). GTDB lineage: Bacteria > Pseudomonadota > Gammaproteobacteria > Pseudomonadales > Pseudomonadaceae > Aquipseudomonas > Aquipseudomonas oleovorans_A. The sequence goes on from NZ_QASO01000037.1 coordinate 107,108, forward strand.
TGATTTCTGGCCGGGGCTGATCCGGGTGAGGAACCAGCTCCAGCTCGACGATCCGTGTCCATTGAATGTCCTGATCGCTCATCTCGTGGGGCGCCACGGGCTGCCCCTTGCGCACCACAGGACGCTTGATCCGGGTGATGACGAAATCCCGGAATTCCTGCGATTTGCGGTCGAAGGCACGGACGTGCCAGCGCAGGCCGTTGTCAATCAACGCGAACGGGACGATCTCCCGCACGGTGCGGCCACTGGAGATGGAGTGGTACTCGATCCCCATCGGGCATTCGTAGTGGATGGCACGAGTCACGCTCGCCAGGATGTCCAGGTCAGGGTGGGTGAGCCGGGACGGGCTCTCGCTGGCCACCCAGGCTTTGATGCGCATCGGTTCACCGTCGCCAAAACCCTGCGTCAGCCACGACAACACCCGCTCGGGCGGGAAATCGAAGATCGGCTGGAAGCTCGGGCCGAGGACGTAGAACTTGCCTTTGCCGTCGTAGTCGATGTTGCCGGGGGCGATTTCCTTGTACAGCGCCAGGTCCCTGGACGCAGCAGCGGACTGGATACCAAACCGCGCGACCAAGTCCTGGCGGCGCATCTCCCCAATGAAGCGCACGCGCAACTCCACGAACGCGAGCCGGTCACGCTGTGGCTGGGTTAGATCGGCAAGCTGTTCGTGGGGCATCTTGGTTGGCTCGTTCGGGTTAGCGAATGCTTATGCAGATTTCTGCAGAAAGTATATGAGCTGCTTGAAAAGACGTCTATAAACCCAAGCTGGTTTGCTAGTGCGCTGCATTATGATAACCATTTTTTGAGGCGCAAATGAGTGATCTGACGTGGACGAGTAGGCAATCAGCCCAGCGGAGCGCACCAGGAACGGCGTGGAATGGGGTGCATCCAGCAGGCCATCGCGGACGAAAACTGGTGCGAATAGATCCTTGATATGGAACAGGAGCATGGCCCATGGAACTGCGACACCTTCGCTGCTTTGTGGCTCTCGCAGAGGAGCTGCACTTCACACGGGCCGCCGAGCGCCTTCATATCGAACAGCCACCCTTGTCCCGCGCCATCAAGGAGCTTGAGGGCGATCTGGGCGTGGTGCTCTTCGTGCGCAACCGCCGAGGTACGGTGCTTACCGAGGCGGGCGCAACTTTCCTGCAAGACGTGCGCAGGGTGTTCGCCGCGCTGAAGCAGGCTCAGGAGAACGCTCAGGCGGTCGCGGCGGGCCTGAGCGGAAGCCTTCGCATTGCAGTGTCCGACGGCGCAATCGATCCCCGGCTGTCGGCCCTCCTGGCCCGCTGCCGCGAGGAGGAGCCGGAGATCGAGATTCGCCTGTCCGAAGTGCCGCTGGCCGAGCAGTTGCGCGGGTTGCGCTCGGGCGACTTCTCGATCGGGTTTGCGCACACGGCGGAGGTCGGCGATGACATCCTGACCGAGCCACTCTGGCACGACTCGCTGGTGGTCGCGGTGCCCGCCCGGCACCCCTTGCTTTCACATAAGACTGTTCCGCTGCACAAGCTCGCGAGCTACCCACTGGTCTTATGCGATCCACAGGTATACGAAGGCTACTACCGTGAACTGGCGCGGCTCCTGCGGCCGCTGGAGCGTCAGCCTGACGTCGCCGAGCATGTGTCTTCGCTGGACATGATGCTCACCCTGGTCGGTGCGGGCTACGGAGTCGGCTTCATCAGGGCAACCAGGGTCGCGGCGAGCCAGCGCCCCGATGTGGTGATCCGCCCCCTGGCCATGGATTCCGCAGTCATCACGACCTACTTGCTTCGGCCCGTCAGCGTGGATATGCCGGTGTCGGCGGAGCGGTTCATTGCGCGCCTGCGCGCGCACTCGGGCGATTGATCGGGCGGCAAGGGCTGCTACTGAAGTTCGCGGCTGTTTATGGCGAGCCTTGCGGTTCACTGCCAGAGTTGAGGTTCTTTTCAGTCGCCGCCATCAACTCACTGGCGCTGATCCCGAGCGCGGCAGCAATTTTCAGTATCAGGGGAAGCGTCGGCACATGCTCCCCGCGCTCGATCTTGCCCATGTGTGAACGCGATATTCCAGCCTGAAATGCAAAGTCGTCTTGAGCGACGCTTTGCGCGACGCGAGCGGCACGCACGGCCCGCCCGAAAGCTAATGCTGGTTCGGATTCATAGGTGGGTGTGCCAGGTGGACGACCTGGCTGAATAGTAAGCTTCTGCATCGACAGAAGCGTCAAACAATCCTCTTAAATTAACCACGTTAAACATATCGACGTTAAAGTTCTCTCTTTACTATGATGCTGGTTTGCCCTTGACTTACTTCGTCGCTTCTGTGGGTTCTCCATGGACAACATCACCAGCCAACCAGCCCACCTCAGGCTTGCGATAGCCACCGGCGTATCGTCATCTCAGCTTTCGGCGCTGCTCGCGCTGCAACGTGCGCAAGAGCCAGAGGTCCGCATCGCGTTCTTCGAGGTTGCAGGTGACGAGTTGCTTGATGGACTCCGTGAAGGCCGCTACGACGTAGGGGTGTCGCTTCAAGGATCGAGCGATCCGGCCATCCAAACCCAACCCTTGTGGAATGAGCACATGGCCGTTGCGATGCCGCTGCGGTTTCCATTGCTGGATCAGGCATCGCTCACCATCGCCGATCTACAGGACTACCCGATTTTTCGCTGGAGGGCTGAGACGTGTTCTTCGCTGGATCATCGGCTGCTCTCGCGCCCGCCTGCCGACCCGCAAAAACCTCAGTACGTGACGTCGTTCGAGATGATGGCGCTATGGGTTTCTGCCGGCTACGGTGTCGGGCTATCCGCGCAATCGCGCATCAAGCACGCCCATGGATGGGGAGTTAGCATGCGTCCCCTGGACGACGGCCCCTACGAGATCGTGACGCACCTGCATAGGCCCCAGGGGCAAGCGAACTCGGTTTCCGAGCGACTCGAGCGAAGGGCGCTGCAGATCGCAAAATCGGTCGCTTCCTGATCGCCGTGGCTGTCGGTAGCCGCCAGCGGAAGGCGTTGGAAGCTCGCCTTTCGTCAAGAGGGTTGAGGTGGTATACTGAAAGGCAATTTCTGGTCTGGGTAACCAGAAAAATCCTTTATTAATCAAAGGGTTGGTTGTCATAAGTGATTCCCTACGCCCGCTCCACTGCATCATTCTGCGGACTTCCGCAGAAGTCCAAGAGAGTCTGCAAGTCGTTGCCACACAAAGACTTTTTCTCTCTTTGACGTTCTGCTGTGGTCCACTGCGATCCGCCTACAGCCGGGACTTTTAAGTCCACAAACAAGTCCATTTTTGCGGGCGCGGCTGATTCCGGATTGTTGATGGAGAGGCGAGGTCGACGTGACCAGCATCTGGTTCCTGACTCATGTTCGGAGCAAGAGCATGGCACTCTCAGACCTGGCCGTTCGACAGGCCAAGGCGACTGGCAAGGCATACACCCTCCCTGACCTGGATGGCCTCTCCCTGGCCGTCACCGCTGCCGGTGGCAGGACTTGGCACTTCCGCTACTACTGGGCGGGCAAGCAGAAGCGGATGTCGCTCGGCACCTACCCGGAGGTGACGCTTCGCGAGGCCCGCAGCCTGCGCGACGAAGCGCGCGCCCTGCTGGCCAAAGGCACCAATCCTCGCGTTCACCGCAAGCAGAAGCGCACCGCTGTCCGGCTCGCCGACGAAAACGCCTTCGATGCGGTGTATCGCAAGTGGCTCAAGCATCGCGGGCTCAGCCTCAAGGAAGGCCGGCAGACGACCCTCTCGATACTTCCGCGCATCTTCGACAAGGATGTGCTACCCGCCTTGGGCAAGCGGTCGATCTATGAGATCAAGCGTCCCGACCTCTTGGAGGTGATCGCCAAGATCGAGAAGCGCAGGGCGCTCTCCGTCGCCGAGAAAGTCAGGACGTGGTTCAACCAACTGTTCCGCTACGCGCTGGTGATCGTGCCGGGCCTGGAACAGAACCCCGCCTCCGATCTCGATGTGGTGGCGCTGCCGCTGCCCCCCGTCAACCACAACCCGTTCCTGCGCATGGCCGAACTGCCGAAGCTGTTGCAGCGGCTACGCAGCTATCGCGGCAGGCGGCAGACCCAGCTCGGGCTGCGGCTATTGCTGCTGACCGGCGTGCGAACCGGCGAGCTGCGACAGGCGATGCCGGATCAATTCGATCTGGACCGGGGGCTGTGGATCATTCCGCCCGACGTCGTGAAGCAACTCCAGGTGGATATGCGCAAGAAGCGGCAGCAGCCGAAGGACATCCCGCCCTACATCGTGCCGCTGTCGATTCAGGCCATGGAGATCGTCCGGCACCTGCTCGATGAGTTCAAGCCGGCCCAGCGCTACCTGTTCCGGCACGACAGCGACTTGAAGAAGCGTATCAGCGAGAACACGCTCAATGGTGCGCTCAAACGCATGGGCTATCAGGAACGCCTGACCGGACACGGTATCCGTGGCACGATGTCCACTGCGCTCAACGAGATCGGCTACCCGAAAGTCTGGGTGGATGCACAGCTTTCGCATGTCGATCCCAACAAGGTCAGCGCGACCTACAACCATGCCGCGTACGTGGAGCAGCGTCGACGCATGATGCAGGACTGGGCCGATCGCCTCGACCTCTTCGAGCAGAACCAGGTCGAGGCGGCCAGCATGCCGCTCACCGTGCATCTGGAAGGCGTGCCCGCATTCCCCAGTGAGCAAACCGCAAGCGCGCCCTCTACGCCGGTTGCCGCTTCGCCAAGCCTGCTCGTGACGAAGCCGGGTGACGCCATGCCGTTGGTTTCTGCCGCCGCACATCGGCTGCCGGCAGTGCCGCCCCAGCGATCGGCCGCGCCGCTGGTACCTTCGGACATTCAGCGCGAGAGAATGGATTTGTTCGATGTCTTCGAAGCGCCGCACAACCTTCCCGTCGCTGCGTTTGCCAAGATAGCGGGCAAATCCCGCAGGTGGATCAGCTATGAGATCCAGGCGGGCAACTTGCTGGCTTTGAACGTGGGCAACCGCGGCCAGCGCGTGCCGGACTGGCACCTCGACCCGCTCAAGCACGAGCTGATCCAGTCTGTCCTGAAGCTGACCAGGGGTGCGGACCCTTGGCAGATCTACCATGCACTGCTGCAGCCGCGCTCGATGCTGCGGGGGCGCTCGGCACTGGAGGGCGTGACTGCCAGCAATCTCGACAAGCTCGTCATGGCCGTGAGCACAGCGGTGAAGGAAAGCGAATGGACCCCGCTGCGGGTCGGGGTCGTGTAGTCAAACAACGGGCCGGTAAGGGATGGCCTGGACATTATTCATATTAGTGATACTAATATTCATTTATGGTTTATTGACTATTAGAATACAGTCAATGATCATGGAACCATAAAACATATAAATAAAGAAGCTAGATCTATGGAACTTCTCGTACTACCGAACAATCGCCGCTTGCCTTTTGATTCCGGTGCCAACCTTTTGGAAGTGCTCCGTGAGCACCGTGTGGGTATTTCCTACAGCTGTATGTCTGGACGATGCGGTACTTGCCGCTGCCGAGTTATAGATGGCAGCGTCATTAGTTCGGCGGCGAAAAGCGGTGACTCAAATCGCATCGAAGAGCATTATGTACTCGCCTGTCAGTCAGTGCTCACCAGCAATTGCGCAATTGAGATCATAGACTCAGACGACATAGTCACTCACCCGGCGCGAATCATCAAAGGCATGGTTGTCGCCGTCGAGTCGCCCACTCACGATATTCGCCGCATCCGCATTCGCCTCGCCAAGCCCTTCGAGTTCTCACCCGGACAGTACGCGATGCTACAGTTCAGTCCCGAACATGTGCGTCCATATTCAATGGCTGGTCTGCCAGATGACCAAGAAATGGAGTTCCATATCCGCAAAGTGCCGGGCGGGCGTGTCACGGAGTATATTTTCGAGCACGTCCGCGAAGGTACAAGCATTAAGTTGAGCGGGCCTCTTGGTACGGCCTATCTGCGTCAGGCTCACACCGGGCCGATGCTGTGTGTGGGCGGCGGGACCGGACTCGCACCGGTGCTGTCGATTGTTCGCGGCGCGCTGAAGTCGGGAATGACGAACCCCATCCACCTTTATTTCGGGGTGCGCAGTCAGCAAGACCTTTACGACGCAGACCGATTGAACCAACTCGCGGCTATCCACCCTCAACTGACTGTCCATACAGTGATTGCGAAGGGCCCGATTAATGAGGGCCAGCGAGCCGGCCTAATTACCGATTTGATTGAAAAAGACATTCCCTCGCTGGCTGGGTGGAGAGCCTACCTGTGCGGCGCACCAGCGATGGTTGACGCTCTATGCACCGTCGCCAAAGTTCTCGGAATATCGCCCGAACATATTTATGCCGATGCCTTCTATCCCAGCGGGGTCTGAATTGCCCCGACCCTGCACCTCTGTACATCGAGAATTCATCAGGAAGACACTTAAATGAGCATCACTAACAACAGCCGCGTCTGAATATTTAGGACAGCTGGATGATCTCTAACTCCATCATTACCCCATTTGAAGATAGCTTTATGACAGAAAAATGGATTGACGCAGTCGCTCTTTATGAAATCCCTGAAGGTGACGTCCTCGGCGTGACAGTCGAAGGCAAGGAACTAGCGCTGTATGAAGTGGAAGGCGAAATCTACGCTACCGACAACCTGTGCACACATGGTGCCGCCCGCATGAGCGATGGCTTTCTAGAAGGCAGAGAAATTGAATGTCCTCTGCATCAAGGTCGATTTGATGTTTGCACAGGCAGGGCCTTGTGCGCCCCTGTGACACAGAACATCAAAACATACCCAGTGAAGATTGAGGGCCAGCGTGTGATGATTGATTTGAGCTGAGAATTTTAATAGGAGGCACCCCGGACCTTAGAGCGTAACCCCCCATTCGATCTTTTTAGGGACGGTCTGAAGTAGTCACGTATTTCTGGCTGACTTCAGCCCTGCCAATTTCAAAAGCGGCGATTCGTCTAAAAAACGATCGAACCATCCATTCTTTCTGGGTTTTTTTAGCCGCCGCGAGCACCTCGCGGCGGCCATTTCCCGCATTACAGGCGCACCTCTCCTGTATTCGCCAGTAAATGTCGGCGCGCCATCCACAGGTTCGACAGGGCGAACAGCGTCACCAACTGCGCCGTGTTCTTCACCAGCCCTCGAAAGCGAACTTTGGTGTAACCAAACTGGCGCTTGATCACCCGAAACGGGTGCTCGACCTTGGCCCGCACCTGCGCCTTGGCCTTCTCGACCTTGCGCTTGGCTTTGTAGAGCGGGCTGCTCTTGCCAAGCTTCTTGTAAGTGCTGCGGCGTGCCGCGACCTGCCAGATCACCGCCCGGCCTTCATGTTCGGAGCGCTTTTCGACGCCCGTGTAGCCGGCATCGGCGCAAACGACGTTTTCGTCGCCGTGCAGTAACTTGTCGACCTGAGTGACATCCGCCACGTTGGCTGGCGTACCGACTACGCTGTGTACCAGACCCGACTCATCATCCACCCCGATGTGGGCCTTCATGCCGAAGTAATATTGGTTACCCTTCTTGGTCTGGTGCATCTCCGGGTCGCGTTTGCCGTCCTTGTTCTTGGTCGAACTCGGCGCATTGATCAGCGTGGCATCGACGATGGTGCCTTGGCGCAGCGACAGGCCGCGATCTCCCAGGTAGCCATTGATCACGCCAAGGATACCGGCCGCCAACTCATGCTTCTCCAGCAGCCGGCGGAAGTTGAGGATGGTGGTCTCGTCCGGAATGCGCTCCAGGCTCAACCCGGCGAACTGACGCAGGATGGTGGTCTCGTACAGCGCTTCTTCCATCGCCGGATCGCTGTAGCCGAACCAGTTTTGCATCAGATGTACGCGCAGCATCGCCATCAGCGAATAGGCTGGTCGGCCGCCTTCGCCCTTGGGGTAATGCGGCTCGATCAAGGCAATCAAACCCTTCCATGGCACAACCCGATCCATCTCGATCAGGAACAATTCCTTGCGGGTCTGCTTGCGCTTACCGGCGTACTCGGCGTCGGCGAAGGTCTCTGCTTCATCGGAAACTCGGGTCTGTGGAGAGTCTGGGCATTTTGCCCGGAAGTCTTCTTCGGAGTTTCCTTAAATGAGCTTCCCCCGTTGCCAACCAATGTGCAAGCGGGCTGCGCAAGATCACTGCCGGTCGTATCGATCACCCCGGATTTTCACTCAATCCGAAAACAGCTCGAACATCAGTTGTCGCAACCAGATGTTGGCTAAATCCTTGTGATATTTTGCGTGCCAGAACATGTTAATGGGGATGTCTGGTAGGTCGATGGGGATTGGCAGCACATTCAAGCCGAAGGGCTCTACACAGCAGTCAGCGAAGCGCTCAGGTACGGTGGCGAGTAGCTCCGTATGCTGGAGGATATGGCCAACGGCGACGAAGTGCGGAACCTCTAGGCGAATGTCCCGCCGGATGCCAGCTCGCGCCATAAGGGAATCTACTTCGCCGTGGCCAGTGCTGGCGGCGATGACACGTATATGGCTGTAGGCACAGAAGCGCTCCAAGGTCAGTGGCTCTCTGGTGGCCGGGTGGTTCTTACGGCACAAGCACACGTAGCGGTTATGAAGAAGCCGACGCTGTAAGAAGCCGGCCTGTAGGTTGGGTAGCAGGCCTACGGCCAAATCTACTGTACCGTCTTGTAACGACTGTCCCAAACTCACCGAGCTGCCGCGTACCGTGCTGATTGTGCAATGGGGGGCCTTACGAGTGAGCGCATCTATTAACCGCGGCATGAAATATATCTCACCAATGTCGGTCATGGCCAAGGTGAAGGTACGCTCGCTGGTTAAAGGATCGAAGCGCTCTTCGTGATGTAGCGCTTCGCGCAGACTGTGCATGGCATGGGCGATAGGCTCAGCTAAATGTGCAGCATAGGGCGTAGGTTCCATGCCTTGGTGGGTACGCACGAACAGTTCGTCCTGCAGTGCGGTGCGCAGGCGCTTCAGGGCGTTGCTTACGGCAGGTTGGGTTAGGCCTAGGCTTTGCGCGACGATAGAGACACGCTTGTCGACCATCAACTGGTTGAATACTACCAGCAGGTTTAAATCCAGGTCATGCAGTTCCATGGAGCCTCGCTATGTTGGGACGTCGTCCTGCCAAAGCGGCAGCATCGTACATTCTGCCCATGAATATATAATATAGGGATTAGTGTATTTATCAATAGTTATGGCTTCGCTACTGTTGAAGATATCCCAATAATAAAGCCATGACAGGTATTGCATGAACGACATGAACGCTAAGAAACCAGCCTTGCGCGTCGCTATAGTCGGCGGCGGAATTTCAGGCCTTGCCTTGGCATTGAGCTTGTGCAAACACTCCCATCTTAATGTGCAGCTATTCGAGGCTGCCCCGGCGTTCGGTGAAGTCGGTGCTGGTGTGTCCTTCGGGCCTAACGCAGTGCGCGCCATTGTCGGTTTGGGTTTGGGTCAAGCCTACTTTCAGGTTGCTGATCGGACTCCGCAGCCTTGGGAGGATATTTGGTTTGAATGGCGGCGCGGTAGCGATGCCAGCTATCTAGGCGCCACCATTGCGCCGGGCGTAGGTCAGTCCTCTGCACACCGTGCTGATTTCCTTGACGCCCTAGTAAAACACCTTCCAGAAGGTATCGCCCAATTTAGGAAGCGTGCCACCCAAATCGAGCAGCAGGGTGATGAACTGCAAATGCTATTCGCCGACGGCACAGAGTACCGCTGCGATCTTCTAATCGGCGCCGACGGCATTAAGTCAGCGCTTCGTAGCTATGTGCTGGAAGGTCAGGGGCTGGATCATTTAGAACCACGTTTTAGCGGTACCTGTGCATACCGGGGCATGGTAGATAGCCTGCAACTGCGCGAAGCCTATAGAATAAATGGCATTGACGAGCACTTGGTGGATGTCCCGCAGATGTACTTAGGGCTCTATGGCCATATTCTTACCTTCCCGGTGAGAAAAGGCCGCATTGTCAACGTGGTAGCGTTCACCTCCGACCGTAGCCAGCCGGAACCGACTTGGCCCGCGGACGCTCCCTGGGTACGGGAAGCGAGCCAGCGCGAGATGCTCGATGCGTTCGCGGGCTGGGGCGATGCCCCGCGCGCCTTACTGGAGTGCATCCCGGCGCCAACTCTCTGGGCACTGCATGACCTGCCGGAACTGCCAGGCTACGTACACGGTCGGGTTGCCCTGATCGGCGACGCAGCGCACGCCATGCTGCCGCACCAAGGTGCCGGTGCAGGGCAAGGGCTTGAGGACGCCTATTTCCTCGCCCGGCTGTTGGGCGATAGTCGGACCGAAACAGGCAACCTCCCCGAGCTGCTTGGAGCTTACGACGACCTGCGCCGCCCTCATGCCTGTCGTGTGCAACGAACCACTGTGGAAACCGGCGAGTTATACGAGTTGCGCGACCCCATTGTAGGTGCGGACGAACAGCTGGTGGGGGAAATACTGGCGACTCGTTTCGACTGGCTATGGAACCATGATCTCGATGCCGATGTGGCTGAGGCCCGACTGCGCATGGGTTGGGAGGCGCATGAGCAAATTGCGCTGCGTCAAGGGTAAGAGGCCGTGTCGATAGTGGCTAAGGTTTCGAAGGCGAGTAATTGAAGTGTTTTCTGCGAACGGGTTACGTGATGCACATAGGCTTGCGTTTAGTGCTAGGTGCAAAATATCACTTTGTTTCAGCCGCTAGGCCGACGCCCATGGGAGCCGTTGGATCTGTAAATATAGTTAGATTCTGATCTAAGCACAGGCAGCCACCGCATTGGTGCCAGTGGACCGCAGATACCACGGTAGCCCATTAGGATTTCATACATGCTGCGCCAAAGAGCATCGCTAGAGAGAACAATGCAAACCAATAACAAGAGTTCGTTCCGTTACACCTTAATAATCAGCGCTCCCGCGATGACAATCAATACTTCCCTAGCAATCGCCAAACTGGTCAGGCCTTGTATTTGAGGTCCTGCAGCGGTGCCCACTGACGCACATGTCGACGGAGGCGGGATGCCAACGGTCTTTGAAATCACTGTACGGCCTGATGGGGAGAGCTTCGTCTGCCAGCCGCAGCAGTCAGTGCTTCGTGCTATGGAGGCCCAGAACAAGCACTGCCTACCAGTTGGCTGTCGCGGCGGCGGGTGCGGCCTGTGTAAGGTGCGGGTGCTGACCGGTGATTACGAATGCGGGCGTATGAGCTGCAAGCACGTACCGGTAGAGGCCCGCGAACAAGGCTACGCCCTGGCCTGCCGACTGTTTGCCCGTAGCGATCTATGTATCGAGCGTTATTCAAAGCCGTGCTATGAAAATACGGTCGACCCACAACAAAGAGAAAAGGTGACGTCATGAACAAAGGTATAATGCGCCCCGGCCATGTGCAGCTGCGTGTACTGGACATGAGCAAGGCCCTGGAACACTACGTCGAGTTGCTGGGCCTGATCGAGATGGACCGTGACGATCAGGGCCGTGTCTATCTCAAGGCTTGGACCGAAGTTGACAAATTCTCCGTGGTGCTACGCGAAGCCGACGAACCTGGTATGGATTTTATGGGTTTCAAGGTTGTGGATGAGGATGCTCTCCGGCAACTGGAGCGGGATCTGACGGCATATGGCTGTGCCGTTGAGCAGCTACCCGCAGGTGAACTGAACAGTTGTGGCCGGCGCGTGCGCTTCCAGGCACCCTCCGGGCATCACTTCGAGTTGTATGCAGACAAGGAATATACTGGAAAGTGGGGTGTGA
>NZ_QASO01000038.1 GCF_003052605.1 Ectopseudomonas oleovorans
GATTACAGATACGGCAGTCATACGGTCTACCAGATCGAGTATCACTTTGTTTGGGTGACTAAGTACCGATACAAGGTGCTCAGCGGTGAGGTTGCTGAGCGAGTGCGAGAGCTGGTGAGACAGACGTGCGAAGCATTTGAAATTCGGATTGTGAAAGGTGTGGTGAGCAAGGATCACGTGCATATTCTGGTGAGCAGTCCGCCGAATTTGGCGCCGAGTGAGATCATGAGGCGGATCAAGGGGCGTACGGCGAGCAAGCTTTTCGAGGAGTTTCCCCATCTGAAAAAGCGCTATTGGGGGCAGCATTTTTGGGCTCGCGGGTACTTTTGCGCGACGGTTGGGCAGATGACGGAAGAGATGATCAAGCAGTATCTGGAGCATCATTTTGAGCCGAGCCCGAACGATAATTTCAGGATGGAGCCTGACTGATCCGACGCGTCGTTCAGTCGACGCGTATCCGGACTTTCAGTCCGTAAGTCACTAACCCACCGACTTCAGTCGGTGGTTGTTGAGTTTCGGCTGGATCTTCTACCTGCCGATGGCCGTGCTCGGTGTGCCGCCGCTGGTATTTCTCACTGTTGCCGCCCTCAATCTGCTGTATCAGTTCTGGGTGCATACCCGGCATATCCCCAAGCTGGGCTGGTTCGAGTGGCTGTTCATTACGCCATCCAACCACCGCGTTCATCATGCGCAGAATCCTGTCTACATGGATCGCAATTACGGCGGTGTGTTCATTGTCTGGGATCGAATATTTGGCACCTTCCAGGAGGAGCTGGACGCGGAGCCGGTGATTTTCGGTGTGACCGTACCGCTGGCCAGCTGGAACCCGTTGTGGGCCAACCTGCAGGTGTATGCCGGGCTATGGAATGACGCCAGGCGCGCCAGTTCCTGGTGGGACAAGCTGCGCATCTGGTTCATGCCCACCGGCTGGCGTCCGGCCGATGTGGCGGCGCGTTACCCGCAGGCCAAGGCGGACTTGAGCCAGTTCCGCAAGTTCGAGGTGCCATTGGCGCGTGCTGCACAGCTCTACGCGCTGCTGCAGTTCATCTGTTACCTGCTGGCCGGTGTCTGGCTGCTGGCGCGGGGCGACGCGCTCTCAACGGGCGCTGTGCTATTGGCCTGCCTGTGGATGGCGCTGGGGCTGTGCAGCATCGGTATGTGGCTGGAGAACCGCAGGCAGGCCTGGCAGCTGGAGTGTCTGCGCCTGGCGAGCAACCTGCCGGCATTCTGGCTGGCTGGCGAGCTGGGCATCTTGACCCTGAATGCGACTGCCTGGACGTGGTTGATCGCCTACAGCCTGGTCAGCCTGTTGGGCATATGGTGGGTTCGCGGTTTAGCTGCGCCGGCGCTGACGCCACCGATTTAGCCAGGCCAGGCAGAGCAGCAGGACCACGGCCGCGAGCAGGATGACCTGGTAGTTGCGCAACTCTTCCAGCAAGCCGCCCATGGCATTGCCCAGGCTATAGGCCAGCAGGCTGATGCCGCCGGCCCAGACACCGGCGCCGATGGCATCGAGCAGCAGGTAACGGCGCCAGGAATAGCCGGACAGGCCGATGGTCAGCGGCATCACCGTGCGCAGGCCGTAGAGAAAGCGGAAGCACAGCACCCACAGGTCAGGATGGCGCTGGATCAGTGCGCTGGCGCGTTCGCCCAGCGGCTGCCAGCGCGGTTTGCGCGCCAGCAGGGCGCGGCCGTGACGACGGCCAAGGTAGTACCACAGCTGATCGCTGGCGAACGTGCCGAGGAAAGCGCACAACGCTACCCACTCGATCTCCAGTACATTGCGCACAGCCATGTAGGCGGCCAGCAGCAGGGACACCTCACCTTCGAGAAAGGTGCCGAGTATCAGTGCCGGATAGCCAAACTGGCGGATCAGGTCTTGCAGCATGTGGCGTGCTCATGACAACAGGTTATGCAGACTACTCCGAGCGCAAGGAGGCCGAAAGGTGGCGCGGCATGCCACAATGGCCAGGTTTCGTGGCATTGCTGCCGCTCCCCGTTACCTTGCGACCTGCAGTCGCACGGCGTCACGGGGTTGTCATCATTTGGTCATAATGCCCGCTTATAACCGTCACACTGGCCCGCCCGTGCGGGCTCTGGAGTCTGCCGTGAGCGTTACCCCCGCCAACCGTCTGTTCCCTGCCACCCGTCTGCGTCGCAACCGTCGTGATGACTTCTCCCGCCGCCTGGTGCGTGAGCATCGCCTGAGCGTCGATGATCTGATCCTGCCGGTGTTCGTCCTCGACGGCGAAAACCGCCGTGAAACCGTGCCGTCGATGCCGGGCGTCGAGCGCCTGTCCATCGACCTGCTACTCAAGGAAGCCGAGCACTGGGTCGAACTGGGCATTCCGGCGCTGGCGCTGTTCCCGGTGACGCCGCTGGAGAAGAAATCCCTCGACGGCGCCGAGGCCTGGAACCCGGACGGTATCGCCCAGCGCGCGATCCGCGCGCTACGTGAGAAATTCCCCGAACTAGGGGTGATCAGTGACGTGGCGCTCGACCCCTTCACCACCCACGGTCAGGACGGCATCCTCGACGAATCCGGCTACGTGCAGAACGACATCACCGTCGATGCGCTGGTCAAGCAGGCGCTGTCGCATGCCGAGGCCGGTGCCCAGGTGGTGGCACCGTCGGACATGATGGACGGCCGCGTGCAGGCGATCCGCGAAGCGCTGGAGCTGGCCGAGCACGTCAACGTGCGCATCATGGCCTACTCGGCCAAGTACGCCAGCGCCTACTACGGCCCGTTCCGCGATGCGGTGGGCTCGGCGGCCAACCTCGGCAAGGGCAACAAGCTCGGCTACCAGATGGACCCGGCCAACGGCGACGAGGCGCTGCATGAAGTGGCGGCCGACCTGGCCGAGGGCGCCGACATGGTCATGGTCAAACCCGGCATGCCTTATCTGGACATCCTCTGGCGGGTCAAGGATGCCTACAAGGTGCCGACCTTCGTCTATCAGGTCAGTGGCGAGTACGCCATGCATATGGCGGCGATCCAGAACGGCTGGCTCAGCGAAGCGGTCATCCTGGAGTCGCTCACGGCCTTTAAACGAGCCGGTGCCGATGGCATTCTCACTTATTTCGCCGTACGGGCGGCAGAACTGCTAAAACAAGGGCGATGACGCCCACAGGAACTCAGCGATGAACAGCGAAGGACTCAACAGCGAAGTGCTCGACAATGACCTGCCTCCGGCCGAAGTGGTCGCCGAGCCGCCGGTCGTGGAAATCCCGCCGCCGGCCCCGATCCCCAGCCTGGATGACAGCAGCCTGTACATCCACCGTGAACTGTCGCAGCTGCAGTTCAATATCCGCGTGCTGGAGCAGGCGCTGGACGAGTCCTATCCGCTGCTCGAGCGGCTGAAGTTCCTCTTGATTTTTTCCAGCAACCTCGACGAGTTCTTCGAGATTCGCGTCGCCGGCCTGAAGAAACAGATCAACTTCGCCCGTGAACAGGCCGGCGCCGATGGCCTGCAGCCACATCAGGCGCTGGCGCGCATCAGCGAGCTGGTACACGAGCAGGTCGAGCGGCAGTACGCCATTCTCAACGACACCCTGTTCCCGGCGCTGGCCAAGCACAACATCAACTTCATCCGCCGACGTTTCTGGACCACCAAGCTCAAGGCCTGGGTGCGCCGTTACTTCCGCGACGAGATCGCGCCGATCATCACCCCCATCGGCCTCGACCCGACGCACCCCTTCCCGTTGCTGGTGAACAAGAGCCTGAACTTCATCGTCGAACTTGAGGGCATCGATGCCTTCGGCCGCGATTCCGGCCTGGCCATCATCCCGGCGCCACGCCTGCTGCCGCGCATCATCAAGGTGCCGGAGGACGTTGGGGGCCCCGGCGACAATTACGTGTTCCTCTCGTCGATGATCCACGCCCACGCCGATGACCTGTTCCAGGGCATGAAGGTCAAGGGCTGCTACCAGTTTCGTCTGACCCGTAACGCCGACCTGTCGGTGGACACCGAGGACGTCGAGGACCTGGCACGTGCCCTGCGTGGTGAGCTGTTCAGCCGCCGCTATGGTGATGCGGTGCGCCTGGAGGTGGTCGACACCTGCCCGAAACACCTGCGCGACCACCTGCTCAAGCAGTTTGGCCTGACCGAGGGCGAGCTGTATCAGGTCAACGGCCCGGTCAACCTGACCCGCCTGTTCAGCATCACCGGCCTGGATAACCGCCCGGAGCTGCAGTACGCGCCGTTTACCCCGGTGATCCCCAAGCTGCTGCAGAACGCCGAGAACATCTTCAGCGTGGTCAGTAAGCAGGACATCCTCCTGCTGCACCCCTTCGAGTCCTTCACCCCGGTGGTCGACCTGTTGCGCCAGGCGGCGAAAGACCCGCACGTGCTGGCGATCAAGCAGACCCTGTATCGCTCCGGTGCCAACTCGGAGATCGTCGACGCGCTGGTGGAAGCCGCGCGTAACGGCAAGGAAGTCACCGCGGTGATCGAGCTGCGTGCGCGCTTCGACGAAGAGTCCAACCTGGCCCTGGCCAGCCGTCTGCAGGCTGCCGGTGCGGTGGTGATTTATGGCGTGGTCGGCTTCAAGACTCACGCCAAGATGATGCTCATCCTGCGCCGCGAGAACGGCGAGATCGTCCGCTATGCACACTTGGGCACCGGCAACTACCACGCCGGCAACGCCAAGCTGTACACCGACTACAGCCTGCTCACCGCCGACGTGGCTCTGGGCGAGGACGTGTCGAAGCTGTTCAGCCAGCTGATTGGCATGGGCAAGACCCTGCGCATGAAGAAACTGCTGCACGCGCCGTTCACCTTGAAGAAAACCCTGCTCGACCTGATCGCCAAGGAAACCGCCGCAGCGGCCGAAGGCAAGCCGGCGCACATCATCGCCAAGTTCAACTCGCTGACCGACCCCAAGGTGATCCGCGCGCTGTACAAGGCCAGCCAGACCGGGGTGAAGATTGACCTGGTGGTGCGTGGCATGTGCTGCCTGCGCCCGGGTATCGCCGGGGTGTCGCACAACATCCAGGTGCGCTCGATCATCGGTCGCTTCCTCGAGCATACGCGGGTGTTCTACTTCCTCAATGGCGGTGACGAGAAGATCTACCTGTCCAGCGCCGACTGGATGGAGCGCAACCTCGACAAGCGTGTCGAGACCTGCTTCCCGGTGGAGGGCAAGAAACTCATCATGCGCGTAAAGAAGGAGCTGGAAGGCTACCTGACCGACAACACCCAGGCCTGGGTGTTGCAACCCGACGGCCGCTATGTACGGCTGCAGCCAACCGGTAACCAGAACCCACGCAATGCCCAGGCCGGGCTGCTGGAGAAGCTCACAGCCCCCGTGGTCGTTGCGCGCTAGAAAAGCCGCTTGCGGCCATCTGATGACCCTCTCCCGCTTGTGGGGCGAAGAGGCGCGCTTTTGGAAGCACTGCTTCCTGCGCCGATGAGCGCCTGATCGCTGGCGATCAGGCCGGGGCGCGGAGCGGGGTGCCCGAAGGGCGGGAGAGGGCTTAGATGGCCGCGTGCCGTAGTTTTTTGAAGCACTTCCTACGCCGATGAGCGCCTGATCGCTGGCGATCAGGCCGTGGCGCGGAGCGGGGTGCCCGAAGTGCGGGAGAGGGGCTTTGTGGTCCTGGCGGGTTTCACCCGCCCTACAGGCCGAGCCGCGCCCCTAGGGTCTGTTGCCGTTTCGCGCACGGCTCGCGTCGAAACGGCAACAGACCCTAGGGTGCGCCATGTGTTCAGCCGGGGTATCAGCGCACGCTCAACGTTAGATTGATACGCTTGAGCCATTCGGCTTCGGCTTCGAAGTCCGCCAGGGTCAGCGGGTTGGCGGCCAGCCAGCCTTCGGGAAAGACGATTTCCAGGCTGCTCTCACCGACCTTGAACTGCACTTCGGGCATGCTCTGCGTGCCGCGGATGTGGTGGAAGAGGATGGCGAAGCGCAGCAGCACGCACAGGCGCATCAGCTTCACGCCTTCCTCGCCGAACTCGGCGAACTTGTCCTTGGGGATGTTGCGCCGGTGGCCGCGTACCAGCAGGGCGAGCATCTGCTGATCCTGGCGCGAGAAGCCGGCCAGATCGGAGTGCTCGATCAGGTAGGCGCCGTGCTTGTGGTACTGATAATGGGCAATATCCAGACCCACCTCATGCACCTTGGCGCCCCAGCTCAGCAGCTCGCGATGCCAGTCGTCGGTCAGGCCCCAATCGGCGGACACCTTGTCCAGCGCCGACAGTGCCTTGGCCTCGACCCGCGCGGCCTGGTCGAGATCGACGTGGTAACGCTCCATGAACGCCGCTAGGGTGCGTTCGCGTACGTCTTCATGCTGATGGCGGCCGAGCAGGTCGTAGAGCACGCCTTCGCGCAGGGCGCCCTCGGAATGGCTCATGCGCTGGATGTCGCAGGCATCGAAGATGGCTTCGAGAATCGCCAGGCCGGCGGGGAAGATGCCGCGGCGATCCGGCTTGATGCCGTCGAGGTCGAGCTTGTCCACCTCGCCCAGCTTGAACACCTTGCGCTTGAGCCAGGCCAGGCCTTCGGCGTTGACCTCGCCATTGCCCAGGCCGGCAGCCTTGATGGTCAGGCCGACAGCCTTGATGGTGCCAGAGGCGCCGACGGCGTCCTCCCAGCCAAGGCGGCGCAGGCCGTGCTCGATGCCCATCAGTTCCAGGCGCGCAGCGGTGTAGGCCTGCGCATAGCGTGCCGGAGTGATCTTGCCGTCCTTGAAATAGCGCTGCGTGTAGCTCACGCAGCCCATCTGCAGGCTCTCGCGCAGCAGCGGCTCGAAGCGTTGGCCGATGATGAATTCGGTACTGCCGCCGCCAATGTCGGCGACCAGGCGTTTGCCGGGCGTGTCGGCGATGCTGTGCGAGACGCCCAGATAGATCAGGCGGGCTTCCTCGCGGCCGGAAATCACTTCCACTTGGTGGCCGAGGATTTCTTCGGCGCGGCGGATGAACACCGCGCGGTTGCGCGCCTCACGCAGGGCGTTGGTGCCGACGATGCGCACGGCGCCTTCCGGCAGGGTGCTGGTCAGTTGGGCGAAGCGGCGCAGGCAATCCAGCCCGCGCTGCATGGCTTCTTCGCTGAGCTGACGCTCGTCGTCCAGGCCTGCGGCCAGCTGCACCTTGTCACCGAGGCGCTCGAGGATGCGAATTTCGTGGTTGTCGGCCTTGGCCAGCACCATATGAAAGCTGTTCGAACCCAGGTCGATGGCAGCGATCAGGGGAAAACTTTCGGCAGGGGCTTTGGGCATGATTACGGCATCTCGTTCGATTTCCGCGCCATCGTGCCACGACTGAGCGCATGAGCCAACGCATACGGATGTCGTACGAAACTGGTCTAGAACTGTGGTTATCGCAGGTTCAGCACGCTCAGCGGCTGTTTCAGAAGCTGTTCGTCGCAGTTGTGACCCTCGCCGCCGCGGTCCACCACCAGGAAGCGTCCAGGGTGTTGCAGACAGAGTAACGGGTGGTGCCAGGTGCCGCGGGCGTAGTTCACGCCCTGGTCTGGCGCGCTGATGAAGGCGCGGATCTGCGACTCGTCCAGGTCGCCGGGTGGGGCGACGACGATCAGCATGCGCCCACCGTCCACTGGATAAAAGGCCTGGCTGCCCAGCGGGTGGCGTTCGAGCATGCCGATGGCGATGGGCGCGTGCCAGGCCCTGCCCTCGAACAGGTTGACCAGGGTGCGCGGCGCCTCGCCGGCCAGCTCCACTTTGGCCAGGTCGTGGTAGCGCGTGGTGGTCCCGGCGTTGATCGGGAAGGCCGTGGCACCGGCCGTCTCGATCACCTCGCCGAAGGGCGCGAAGGCCGCGCGGGTCAGCGGCTCGATGCGCAGCGGTAGGGGCGCCGGCGCGCTCACAGGTTCACCGAGCCGATGAAATTGCTCAGCTCTTCGGTCTGCGGGGCGGCGAACAGCGCTTTCGGATCGCCGATCTCATGCACCTTGCCATGGTGCATGAACGCCAGCTTGTCGCCGACTTCGCGGGCGAAACGCATCTCGTGGGTGACCATGATCAGGGTCATGCCCTCGCTGGCCAGTTGCTTGACCACCGCCAGCACCTCGTTGACCAGCTCCGGGTCGAGCGCCGAGGTGATCTCGTCGCACAGCAGCACCTTGGGCGACATGGCCAGGGCGCGGGCGATGGCCACGCGAAAGCGCTGGGCCTGGTCAGCGTGCAAGCCGGCAAGGGTGTGTTCGTTCAGGAACCGACCAGGGCGGAGGTGGCCGGCGCTTTCGCCTGGCCCTTCGCCGCGCAGGTGTCGGCGGCCGATACCTTTCAGTTGCGCTTCGCCCTGGAGGGTTTTGCCTGTGGTTTGGCGGTCGGGGTGATGACCGCCGAGGTGCTGGATATTCTCGAAGACAACGTCGAGCAGAAGCGCCGCGAGCTGCGTGCAGGCGATTTCGAGCAAGCCAACCGGCTGGATTTCGAATTTCACCAGCGCATTCTTGTTGCCAGCGGCAATCAGGCGATGTGTGCTCTGGTGACGTCCAGCGCGGAGATCTTTCTGGAAAGTCAGAAGCTGCCGTTCATCCGCCCGGAGCGTGCGCAGGAAACCTGGCAGGAGCATCGCAAGATCCTCAAGGCCCTGGCCCGGCATGCCGCCGGGCCGGCACAGAAAGCCATGCTGCAGCACATCCGCTCGGCAGCGCTGCGCACTGGAATAGCCTTCATCACGCTTGGTGATTGAAACTATTGAGTGGCTCAATCGCCAGTGCCTTTCGGTGTCACTCAAGCCGGGCTATGATGGCGCCACTTTTTGGTTGCCTGCCATCTTTGGCGGCAACCTTTCGGGCCGTCGCAAGCGACGTCAAAAATTCCTCCCGGCAATTTTTTGCTTCCGAATATACGGAGACTCCTCATGAGCGAATTCATCACCAACGTCAGCGACGCCAGCTTCGACCAGGACGTCATCCAGGCTGAAGGTCCGGTTCTGGTCGACTATTGGGCTGAGTGGTGCGGCCCGTGCAAGATGATTGCACCGGTGCTCGACGAGATCGCCAAGGAATACCAAGGCAAGCTGAAGATCTGCAAACTGAACATCGACGAGAACCAGGAAACCCCGCCGAAGTACGGCGTACGTGGTATCCCGACCCTGATGCTGTTCAAGAACGGCAACGTCGAAGCGACCAAGGTTGGCGCGCTGTCCAAGTCGCAGCTGGCAGCCTTCCTCGATAGCAACATCTAAGAAGTAGGGTGGGCTTTAGCCCACCGAGCTGGTCGCAGATGGTGTGCTGGTGGGCTGCAGCGGAGCGCCGCCCGGCCCACCCTACACCTCTGAGGCAAGTCGCTCTGGAAGGCCCTGCTTTTTGCGGGGTTTTTCGTTTCGGGGCTAGACGCTGTTTTTTCACGGTGTTAAATTCGGCCTCGCTGCATCTTTCATGCAGCTCTCTGCACGCCGTCGCCGATTCATTCCTATACGAATTCGTTCGCGATCCTGTCGCCTTCTCTGCGGCGCGGCCTCTCAAGCTAACAGCTTTCTTCTCCTCTCGATGATCACGTCATTCCTATGAATCTGACCGAACTCAAGCAAAAGCCGATTGCCGAACTGCTGGACATGGCCGAACAAATGGGCCTGGAAAACATGGCTCGTTCGCGCAAGCAGGACATCATCTTCGCCCTGCTGAAAAAGCATGCCAAAAGCGGCGAGGAAATTTCCGGTGACGGCGTGCTGGAGATCCTCCAGGACGGTTTCGGCTTCCTGCGCAGTGCCGACTCTTCCTACCTGGCCGGCCCGGACGATATCTACGTCTCGCCCAGCCAGATCCGCCGTTTCAACCTGCGTACCGGTGACACGATCGTCGGCAAGATTCGCCCGCCGAAAGAAGGCGAGCGTTACTTCGCCCTGCTCAAGGTCGACAGCATCAACTTCGACCGTCCGGAAAACGCCAAGAACAAGATCCTGTTCGAGAACCTGACGCCGCTGTTCCCGAATCAGCGCCTGACCATGGAAGCCGGCAACGGCTCCACCGAGGACATCACCGGTCGTGTGATCGACCTCTGCGCGCCGATTGGCAAGGGCCAGCGCGGCCTGATCGTCGCTCCGCCGAAAGCGGGCAAGACCATCATGCTGCAGAACATCGCCTCGAACATCACCCGCAACAACCCCGAGTGCCACCTGATCGTTCTGCTGATCGACGAGCGCCCGGAAGAAGTGACCGAGATGCAGCGCACCGTGCGCGGCGAAGTGGTCGCCTCGACCTTCGACGAGCCGCCGACCCGCCACGTGCAGGTCGCCGAAATGGTGATCGAGAAGGCCAAGCGCCTGGTCGAGCACAAGAAGGATGTGGTCATCCTGCTCGACTCCATCACCCGTCTGGCGCGCGCCTACAACACCGTCATCCCGAGCTCCGGCAAGGTCCTCACCGGTGGTGTCGATGCCCACGCCCTGGAGAAGCCGAAACGTTTCTTCGGTGCGGCACGTAACATCGAAGAAGGTGGCTCGCTGACCATCATCGCCACCGCGCTGGTGGAAACCGGCTCGAAGATGGACGAAGTGATCTATGAGGAATTCAAGGGCACCGGCAACATGGAGCTGATCCTCGATCGCCGTGTGGCCGAGAAGCGCGTGTTCCCGGCGATCAACATCAACAAGTCGGGCACTCGTCGCGAAGAACTGCTGACCGGTGAAGAAGAGCTGTCGCGCATGTGGATTCTGCGCAAGCTGCTGCACCCGATGGATGAGATCGCGGCGATCGAGTTCCTGATCGACAAGCTCAAGGCCACCAAGACCAACGATGAGTTCTTCCTGTCGATGAAGCGCAAATAAGAGGATCTACTGCGCTTCGGTGATGCTGCGTTAAAAACTGACTCGGAATGCTCATGTACAAAAGTACAGTCGCCCGCGACTCCGACCGTTTCTCGCCTGTTTGATTCGCTGGCGCTCACCCATCGGGCCAGCCTTCGGCTGTTACTCCCGTTGGTCGTTGCGCCTTGCCTGACCTTCGCTCGCTACGATCCATTGCACCGCCACAAGGCCGGGGAAACCCGGCCTTGTCGTATCTGGAGGCGTTCAAGCCTTCTGAAAGCCCGACTTCGGCGCTAAACTTTGCGGCCGACTCTTGCCTGTCCGACACGAGGCTCCTGCATGCAGTATCGCGACCTGCGCGACTTCATCCGTGAACTGGAAAAGCGCGGTGAACTCAAGCGCATCCAGACCCCGGTATCGCCCGTTCTGGAGATGACCGAAATCTGCGACCGCACCCTGCGCAAGGGCGGCCCGGCGCTGCTGTTCGAAAAGCCCACCGGCTTCGACGTGCCGGTGCTCGGCAACCTGTTCGGCACGCCCAAGCGCGTGGCCCTGGGCATGGGCGCCGAAGAAGTGTCCGAGCTGCGCGAGATCGGCAAGCTGCTGGCCTTTCTCAAGGAGCCCGAGCCGCCGAAGGGGCTGAAGGATGCCTGGAGCAAGCTGCCGATCTTCAAGAAGGTCATTTCCATGGCGCCTAAGGTGGTCAAGGATGCGCCTTGCCACGAAGTGATAGAAGAGGGCGACGACGTCGACCTGGGCAAATTGCCGATCCAGCACTGCTGGCCGGGGGACGTTGCGCCGCTGATCACCTGGGGCCTGACCATCACCAAGGGCCCGAACAAGGAGCGGCAGAACCTCGGTATCTATCGCCAGCAGGTGATCGGCCGCAACAAGGTGATCATGCGCTGGCTTAGCCACCGTGGCGGCGCGCTGGATTACCGCGAGTGGTGCCAGAAGCATCCGGACAAGCCGTATCCTGTTTGCGTCGCCCTGGGTGCCGACCCGGCGACCATTCTCGGCGCCGTGACGCCAGTGCCCGATACCCTCTCCGAATACGCTTTCGCCGGCCTCTTGCGCGGCCATCGCACCGAGCTGATCAAGGCGGTTGGCAGCGAGCTGCAGGTGCCGGCCAGTGCCGAGATCGTGCTGGAGGGTGTGATCCATCCGGGCGAGACCGCACCGGAAGGCCCCTACGGCGATCACACCGGCTACTACAACGAGGTCGACACCTTCCCGGTGTTCACCGTCGAGCGTATTACCCGTCGCCGCGAGCCGATCTATCACAGCACCTACACCGGCCGGCCGCCGGATGAGCCGGCGATCCTCGGCGTGGCGCTGAACGAAGTGTTCGTGCCGATCCTGCAAAAGCAGTTCCCCGAGATCACCGATTTCTACCTGCCGCCGGAAGGCTGTTCCTACCGCATGGCGGTGGTGACCATGAAGAAGCAGTATCCGGGCCACGCCAAGCGCGTAATGCTCGGTGTCTGGTCGTTCCTGCGACAGTTCATGTACACCAAGTTCGTTATCGTCACCGACGACGATATCAACGCACGGGACTGGAATGACGTGATCTGGGCGATTACCACGCGCATGGATCCCAAGCGCGACACGGTGATGATCGACAACACACCGATCGACTACCTCGACTTCGCCTCGCCGATCTCCGGCCTCGGTTCGAAGATGGGCCTGGACGCCACCCACAAGTGGCCGGGCGAGACCACCCGCGAATGGGGCCGCGCCATCGAGAAGGATCCCGCCGTGGTGGCACGTGTCGACGCGCTGTGGAGCGAGCTGGGAATCGATTGATGAATGTCACCCTGCAACCTTCCGGCGTCACTCTCGCGCTGCAGCCAGGCGAACGCATTCTCGATGGCGCCCGGCGCCTGGGCTACGACTGCCCGCAGAGCTGCCGCAACGGCAACTGCCATATCTGCGCCGCGCTGCTGGTCGAGGGCCGAGTGCGCCAAGCCGGCGCCGAGCTGGATCACGGCGAGCTGTTCACCTGCCTGGCCGAGCCGCTGGAAGACTGCGTGCTGCACTGGGATGGCGTGCTGGCTCCGGGTGAGTTGCCGGTGCGCGAGCTGAGCTGCCAGGTGACCGAATGCCAGGCCGTGGGCGGCGACGTGTTCCGCGTGAGCCTGCGCACCCCAGCCGGCAAGGTGCCGCGTTATCACGCCGGGCAGTACCTGCTGCTGCAGCGCCCGGATGGCGAGATGGCGGCCTTCTCCCTGGCTTCGGCGCCGCACGCCGGGCGTGAGTTGGAGCTGCACATCCTCGCCCGCGAAGACAGCAGCATTGCCCTGCTGGAGCATCTGCGCCGCACCGGCATGGCTCGCGTGCAGATGCCCTACGGTGACACCCACCTCGCCGACCTGCCCGATGGGCCGCTGGTGCTGATCGCTGCCGGCACTGGCATGGGCCAGATGCACAGCCTGATCGAGCACTGCCGCGCGGCGGGTTTTGCCCATCCGGTGCATCTGTACTGGGGCGCGCGTCGGCCCGAGGATTTCTACGAACTGCCACATTGGGCCGAGTGGCAACAGCTGGATAATCTGCACCTGCATCAGGTGGTCAGCGACCAGTGTGGCTGGCAGGGTCGTTGCGGCCTGCTGCACGAAGCGGTGCGCGAAGACTTCCCCAACCTCAAGTCGCTGCACGTCTACGCCAGTGGCTCACCAGCCATGGTCTACGCCACCCTCGATGCGCTGGTCGAAGCCGGGATGGATGCCCACCAGATGCGCGCCGATGTGTTCGCCTACGCGCCGCGAAGTTGAATTAACAAGCTAATGTCTGTCAGTTAAGCGTCGACGCTGCCAATGGGTAGGAGCGGCGCCCCGCCGCGAACCAGGGCGATACGCGATTGAAAAGCTTCGCCCCGGGGCGGGGCTCCTACGAAAGACCGCTTTGGCAAGCTTATCTGATCGGCATTAGCTGCACCGTCAGCGAACGGTTACTACCACCTTGCCCACTGCCTTGCGCTGGCCGAGGGTAGCGATGGCCTCGCCACCACGCTCCAGCGGGAAGGTTTGCGAGACCAGCGGCTTGAGCTTGCCTTCGGCATGCCAGGCGAACAGCTGCTGGAAGTTCGCGGCGTTGTCCTGCGGCTGGCGCTGGGCGAAGGAGCCCCAGAATACGCCGACCAGGGAGGCGCCCTTGAGCAGTGGCAGGTTGGCTGGCAGCGCCGGGATGCCGCCGCCAGCGGCGAAACCCACCACCAGGAAACGGCCGTTCCAGCCGATGCTGCGGAAGGCTTCCTCGAACAGCGCGCCGCCCACCGGGTCGTAGATCACATCCACACCCTGGCCGCCGGTGAGGCGTTTCACCTCGTCCTTCAGGCTCTGCTCGCTGTAGTTGATCAGCTCATCCGCGCCGGCGTTACGCGCCACTTCCAGCTTCTCGGCGCTGCTCGCGGCGGCGATGACCTTGGCGCCCATGGCCTTGCCGATTTCCACCGCGGCCAGACCGACGCCGCCCGAGGCGCCGAGCACCAGCAGGGTTTCACCCGGTTGCAGGTTGGCGCGTTGCTTGAGGGCATGCATCGAGGTGCCGTAGGTCATGCCGAAGGCTGCCGCGGTGGTCAGATCCATGCTCTTGGGCACTGGCAGCACGTTGTAGGCCGGCACGGCGACTTCTTCGGCGAAGCCGCCCCAGCCAGTCAGCGCCATCACCCGGTCACCGGCGCGCAGATGGCTGACTTTCTCGCCCACGGTCTTGACCACGCCGGCTACCTCGCCGCCCGGGGCGAAGGGGAAGGGCGGCTTGAACTGGTATTTGCCTTCGATGATCAGTGTGTCGGGGAAGTTGACCCCGGCGGCCTGCACCTCGATCAGCACCTCGTTCTTCTTCGGTTCGGGGCTTGGCAGGTCTTCCAGTACCAGGGTGTCGGCAGGGCCGAAGGCTTTGCACAGCAGGGCTTTCATGAAGGTCATTCCTCTTGCAGGGTGCCATGCAGTGTAGAAAGCGCCCGCCGAGGGTCAACGAGCATGCCGATGCCTGATAGGTCGGCATAAGCGTCGGGCTTGGGTGCTGGCGTGGGGATGGCTATGCTAGGCACATCCCCGATGGAGTGCCGAACGTGAAACTGTTGACCGCCCTGCTGTTGAGCCTGTCGATCTGCCTGCCTGCCCTGGCGTCTTCGGAAAAGAAGGAGGAGGATCCAGCGACGATTTATCACAACCTGACGCCAGCCTTGGTCGGCAACCTGGCGGATCAGGGCAATCGTCTGAAGTTCTTCAAGGCCGATGTGTCTCTGCGGGTGAGCGGCACCGAGGCCGAGGAGAAGCTCAAGCGGCATGAACCGCTGATCCGCCATCAGATGGTGATGCTGTTCTCGGCGCAGACCAGCGAGATCATCAACGCTCCCGATGGCCGTGAGAATCTGCGCCTGGAAGCGTTGAAGAAGGTGCAGGGCGCGATCAATGGCGAAGAGGGCAAGCCTATCGTCGAAGATCTGCTGTTCAACAACCTGATCATTCAGTAAAAGAGGGCGCAGTCAGTTAAGCGTCGACGCTGCGAATGCGTAGGAGCGGCGCTCCGCCGCGAACCAGGGCGAGGCGCAATTGAAAAGCTTCGCCCCGGGGCGGGGCCCCTACGAAAAGCCGCTTTTCGCGGCTTAAGCGGTTCCGGTTCTGTCAGGCCATCTGTGCCAAGGTCTTGCGAAAACGCGTCAGCGCGGCGATGAAGAACAGCGCGCCGATGCCGGCGATGGCCAGCATGTAGGGCCAGACGATCGCGAACCCCGCGCCGCGATAGAGAATGGCCTGGGCCAGCGCGACGAAGTGGGTGGTCGGCGCCGCCAGCATGATCTGCTGTACCAGCTCCGGCATGCTTTCGCGCGGCGTGGTGCCGCCGGAAAGGATCTGCAGCGGCAACAGTACCAGGATGATCAGCAGGCCCAATTGCGGCATCGAGCGCGCCACCGTGCCGAAGAAGATGCCCATCGAGGTAGTGGCGAACAGGTGCAGCGCCGCGCCAACCAGAAACAGCGCAATCGAACCCTCGATCGGCACCTGCAGCCAGCCCTGCACTACCAGCAGCAGTGACAGCGCCGCAGCTGTGAGCACCACCAGCCCCATCGACCAGACCTTGGCCAGCATGATTTCCAGTGGCGTCACCGGCATCACCAGCAGGTGTTCGACGGTGCCGTGCTCGCGTTCGCGAATCAGCGCCGCGCCGGTGAGGATGATCGACAGCATGGTGATCTGGTTGATCACCTCCATCACCGAGCCGAACCAGGCGCGCGTCAGGTTGGGGTTGAACTCTATGCGTGCCACCAGTTCGGCCGGCTGCTGCAGCTCGCCCCGGTAGCGGCGGACGAACTCGGCCACCTCGCTGGCGCCGATATTCTGGATGTAGCCGGCACCGGTGAAGGCCATGCTGACCTGGGTGGCATCGACGTTGAGCTGGATTGCCGGGCTGCGACCAGCGAGCACGTCGCGCTGGAAGTTCGGAGGAATGTTCAGGGTGAAGGTGTAGCGCCCGGCATCCATGCCGCGATCCATCTCGTTCAGGTCGATACGTTGCGGGGTACGGAAGTAGGGCGCCTGGAAGGCCTGGATCAGCCGTTCGGAGAGTTGCGACTGGTCTTCGTCGACCACGGCGATGGCGGCGTTGTGCAGGCTTTCCGGCATGCTGGTGGCGGCCGAGTAGATGCCCATGCTGAAGGCCCAGATGATCAGCAGTACCAGCGCCAGGTCATGCTGCAGGCTGCGCAGCTCCTTGATGCCGAGGTGGAGGATATTGGCCAGGCGTTCCATCACACCTCCTGTTTGCGCAGCAGGCTGGCGCTGAGCAGCGTCAGCAGCGGGATGGTCAGGGCCAGGGCGGCGAAGTAGCCGGTCAGGTCCTGCAGTTCCAGCGCCTTGGAGAAGATGCCGCGGCTGATTACCAGAAACTGCGAGGTCGGGTAGAGCTGGCCGATCAGCGCGCCCGCGCCTTCCAGCGAGGCCACCGGGTAGATCAGCCCGGAGAACTGGATGGCCGGCAGCAGGGTGACGATGGCGGTGGCGAATACGGCGGCGATCTGACTGTTGGTGAAGGTCGACATGAGCAGGCCGAGGCCGGTGGCGCAGGCCAGGTAGAGCAGGGCGCCGGCCAGCAGGGTCAGCGGGTTGCCCTTGAGCGGGACGTCGAGCACCGTGACTGCCAGCAGCATCAGCAGGATGAAGTTGAACAAACCCAGGGCTATGTAGGGCAACTGTTTACCGAGCAGGAATTCCAGGCGGGTGACCGGGGTAACGTAGAGATTGATGATCGAACCCAGCTCCTTCTCGCGCACCACACCGAGGGCCGTGAGCATCGCCGGGATCAGCATCAGCAGCAGCGGGATCACCGCCGGCACCATGGCCTTGAGGCTTTCCACGTCCGGGTTGTAGCGGTAGCGCACTTCCAGTTCGGCGGCGCTGGCTGCTTGCGGCTGTGGCGAACGCCGCGCCAGTTCGCTCAGGTAGTGCTGGTGCAGGCCGGTCACGTAGCCCTTGATGGTTTCGGCGCGGGTCGGCATGGCGCCGTCGATCCACATGCCGATCTGTGGGCTGGAGCCGCGCTTGAGATCACGGCCGAAGTGCGGCGGAATCTCCACGGCCAGGCTGATGTCGCCATTGCGCAGGCGCCGTTCCAGTTCGTCGTAGTCGCGCAGCGGCGCCTTTTCCAGGAAATAGCGCGAGCCGGACAGGTTGAGGTGGTATTCCTGGCTGGTGGTGGTCTGGTCGCGATCGAGCACGGCGAAGGTCAGGTCTTCGACGTCGAGGCTGATGCCATAGCCGATGATGAACAGCAGCAGCACGGTGCCGAGCAGCGCCATGCCGCCACGGATCGGGTCGCGGCGCAGCTCCAGCGCTTCGCGGCGGGCATAGCTGAGCAGGCGGCGCAGGCTGAAGCGTTGACGCTGTTGTGGCGGCGCCTGTTCCAGCGGCGGCGCCTCGCTGACCGCTTGCTCGCCAGCCGCCTCCTGCAGGTAAGCGATGAAGGTGGCTTCCAGGTTGTCCAGGCCGCGTTTGTCCATCAGGCCCTGCGGCGTGTCGCTGTCCAGCACGCGGCCGGCGTGCATCAGCGAGATGCGATCGCAGCGCTGCGCCTCGTTCATGAAGTGGGTGGAGATGAAGATGGTCACGCCGTCCTGGCGCGACAGGTCGAGCATCAGTTGCCAGAAACCGTCACGCGCCACCGGGTCGACGCCTGAGGTGGGCTCGTCGAGGATCAGGATTTCCGGCTTGTGAATCACCGCCACGGCCAGCGACAGGCGCTGGCGGATGCCCAATGGCAGGCGCTCGGGGAGCATGTCCATGACTTCGCCGAGGTCGAAGCGTGCGGCCATCTGCGCCACGCGTGGCTCGATCTCCTCGGCGGGTACGTGAAAGAGTTGCGCGTGCAGCACCAGGTTCTGCCGCACCGTCAGTTCGCCATACAGGGAGAACGCCTGGGACATGTAGCCGACCCTCTTGCGCGTGGCCATGTCGCGCGGGTCGACCGCCTGGCCGAACAGCAGCGCCTCGCCCTCGCTGGCCGGTAGCAGGCCGGTGAGCATCTTCATGGTGGTGCTCTTGCCGCAGCCGTTGGAGCCGAGAAAACCAAAGATTTCGCCCCGGCGGATGCGAAACGACACCGAGTCGACGGCGACGAAATCACCGAAGCGCATGGTCAGGCCCTTGGCTTCGATGGCGATCTCTTGGCTGTCTTGCAGGGGGGGAATGAGCACCTGCTGATGGCCGCGGCGGCGTTCCTCGGGCAGCAAGGCGATAAAGGCCTGTTCCAGGCTGGCGCTGTTGGTGCGTACGCGCAGTTCCGCCGGGCTGCCTTCGGCCAGCACGCGTCCGGCATCCATCGCCACCAGGTGGTCGAAGCGCTCGGCTTCCTCCATATAGGCCGTGGCCACCAGCACGCTCATCTGCGGACGCTGTGCGCGAATGCGCGCGATCAGTTCCCAGAACTGGTTGCGCGACAGCGGGTCGACGCCGGTGGTTGGCTCGTCGAGGATCAGCAGGTCGGGGTCGTGGATCAGCGCGCAGCACAGCCCCAGCTTCTGCTTCATGCCGCCCGACAGCTTACCCGCCGGACGCTCGCGGAAGGCCGACATACCGGTGCTGCGCAGCAGGTCTTCGATGCGTCGCTCGCGTTCGGCAGCGTCCTGACCGAACAGGCGACCGAAGAAATCCAGGTTCTCGAACACCGACAGCGTCGGGTAGAGGTTCTTGCCCAGGCCCTGCGGCATGTAGGCGATATGCGGGCAGACATTGCGCCGATGACGGGCATCGGCCATGTCGCCGTCGAGCACCTCGACGAGGCCGTCCTGAATCTTGCGTGCCCCGGCGATCAGCGCCAGCAAGCTGGACTTGCCGACACCGTCGGGGCCGATCAGGCCGACCATGCAGCGGGCCGGCAGTGCCAGCTCGATCTGTTGCAGCGCGTGGGTCTGGCCGTAGCGCAGGCCGACGCCGCTCAGGCGTGCGACCGCCGCGTTCATTGCGGAACCTTGATCGCCAGATGCGCGGGCCACTCGGCGTCAGGGTCGAGGCGCAGGTAGGCCATGCCCGGTACACCGGTCTTGACCTGCTGCAGGTGCCTGCTCAGCAACTCGGGATCGAGGCGCGCCTTGACCCGGAACATCAGTTTCTCGCGCTCGTTGGCGGTTTCCACGCTCTTCGGGGTGAACTGGGCGACGCTGGCGGCATAGCTGACCCTGGCCGGAATCACGTACTGCGGTACGGCATCGATCACCAGGCGTACCTCGCTGCCGAGGGCGACGCGACCGGCCTGACGTTCGGGCAGGAAGAAGGTCATGTAGACGTCGGTGAGGTCCACCAGGTTGAGCAGCTTGCCGCCGGCACCCAGCACTTCACCGGGTTGGCTCACGCGGTATTGCACGCGACCGGCGCGAGGCGCCTTGAGCAGGCTGTCATCGATGTCCACCTGCAGGCGCTCGACGCTGGCTCGGGCCGCCTCGGTCGCCGATTGCGCTTCGATGGCCTGCGATTGCGCGGCGGCGATACCGGCCTCGGCCGAGCTTACCTGGGCGCGCGCGGCGGCCAGCGCGGCTTCGGCGCTTTGCAGGCGGGCCAGATCGTCATCCAGCGTCTGCTGAGGCAGGGCGTTGCGCTTGACCAGGGTGGCGCTGCGCGCGTGACGTTTGCGCGCGGCATCCAGTTCGGCCTGGCGCTGGCGCACCACGGCTTCGGCGGCCAGCTTCTCGCTTTGGCGCAGGCTGATCTGGCTGGCGGCGGTGGTCTGGCCATTCTCGGCCTGGCGCAATTGGGCGCGGGCCTGCGCCTGTTGGGCTTCGAGCACCTGGGTGTCCATGCGCGCGAGAACCTGGCCTGGCTCGACGAAGTCACCTTCATCGACCTCGATGCTGGCAACGCGCCCGGCGAGCTTGGTGGCCACATCCACTTCGGTGGCCTCGATGCGTCCGTTGCCGCTGGCGAAGCCCTCGCCCAGGCCGTTCGGGCGCAGCTGCCACTAGGCTGTGGCAGCCAGTACGGCGACGGCGGCAGCGAGCAGAACGGCCTGGCGAGATTTGACGTTGATCATTTCGGCTTCCCTGTTGAACCCCGGTTGCGGGGTTTTCACGACCTGTCGATTGTCTGTCGAATGCGCATTAGGTGGCTTGATGCAGGTCAAGCACGGGCGGCTGCCACAGGCAGGTGCGGTTACGCCCTTCATGTTTGGCACGGTACAGCGCCTGATCGCCCTGGGCGAGCAATTCGCCTG
This sequence comes from Ectopseudomonas oleovorans, assembly GCF_003052605.1. Classification (GTDB taxonomy): domain Bacteria; phylum Pseudomonadota; class Gammaproteobacteria; order Pseudomonadales; family Pseudomonadaceae; genus Aquipseudomonas; species Aquipseudomonas oleovorans_A. The sequence goes on from NZ_QASO01000038.1 coordinate 20,424, forward strand.
GCTGTTCGTCAATCACTGGATCCACTACGGTGATGCCGATACTCAGGGTCAAACGCCCCAGCGGGCTGGTTGGGTGCTTGATATCCAGGCTGGCTATCGCTGCATGAATGCGTGCGGCGACCTGCTCGGCGCCCTCCTGATGGGTGTTGGCGAGGATGATGGCGAACTCCTCGCCACCGTAGCGGCAGGCCGTATCGCCTTCGCGTTGCAGGCTGTCGCGCAGGGCTGCACTGACTCTGCGTAGGGCGTCGTCACCGGCGAGGTGGCCGAGTGCATCGTTGTAGGCCTTGAAGTGGTCGATATCCAGCATCAACAGCGCCAGGGGCGCGTCGAGGCGGCGCAGGCGGCGCCATTCGGCCAGCAGTTGCTGGTCGAAGTGGCGGCGGTTGTACAGGCCGGTCAGGCCGTCGAGTTGCGACAGGCGTTGCAGTTGCGCTTCCAGTTGCAGGCGTTCGCTGTTGTCGCGAGAAACGGCGATCAGGTATTCGCGGTCATGCAGTTGCACCAGTTGGGTGTTGATCTCGGCAGGCTGGCGGCTACCGTCGCGGCGGATCAGTTCACGCTGGAAGATTCGCGAGAGATTGGCGCGTTGCGCCTGACGTGCCTGCTCCAGCCAGCGGTGAAAGTCGGGCATCAGCTTTTCCGGGTCGTCACGCAGCAGTTCGGCGAATTGCTCGGGGCGATAGCCGAGCGTGGCGTAGGTGGCCTGATTCATGTGCAGCAGCTCGCGGCTGCTGCTGTCGAAGATGAACAGGCCGTCATGGCTGGAGTCGGTCAGGTCGAGCACCAGTTGCAGGCGTTCGCGGTTCTCGCGCAGGCGTTGCTCGGTTTCTTCACGGCGTTCGGCTTCCTCGCGGAAACGTCGATTGGCCAGTTGCAGGGCCCGGGCGCGGCGGCTGTTTTCCAGGGCCAGGGCCAGTGCTGCGACCAGCAGCAGGCTGATCGCCAGGCTGGCGCCGAGCGCCACGCCGGGCAAGGGCGACTCGAGTTGGTCGAGCAATTGCTCGGTGGGGCTCAGGCGCAGACTGAAGTCCTGGTTGTTGAGCAGACTCAGGCCCAGTTGCAGGCCGTGTCGCATATCGGTGTCCGCTGCGCCATGACGAAACAGGCTGTGACCGTTCTCCAGCAGCTCGAGGTTGAAGGCTTCGCGATTGATCTGGGTGAGCAGCTGCAGCATCAGCGGTTCGACGCGAAATACGCCCTGCAGGAAACCGTCGAACACCTTGCTGCCATTCAGCTCGCGATACAGCGGTGTATAGAGAACAAAACCGCGTCCGCCCTGGACCAGATCGAAGCTGTTGGAGAAGCGCTGTTCACCGCTCTCGCGAGCTTCCATCGCCAATGGGTAATTGGGGTGCTCCGGGTGCAGACGAAAATTCAGCGCCGCTTCGTTGCCGGCTACCGGCAGCAGCCAGCGCATATGCAGGTCGGGGCCAATCCATTGGATCGACTGGTAGGCAGGAAAGCCGCGTAGGGCAAGCTCCACTTCTTCGCCCCAGCTGGCGCGTGGCAGGCGGCCGAGGCTGTTCCACAAGCGGGCGATGCGTTCGAGGCTGGCCACTTCCAGGTGCAGCGTGCTTTCCAGCTGACGCGCCAGGCTGCGTGCCTGGTAGCCGATACGCTCATCGACACGCTGTTGCTGTACGGCCTCGATCTGACGCCAAAGCAGAACGCTGGCGCCGCTCAGTACCAGTAACAGGAGCGCCAGCGCAAGTCGCGCCGGCCAGGGGGAGGATGCCGGCATGGAAAAACTCCTAGGCTCTGTGTGGTGATAGCACAGTGCCGCATGCGACTCAACGCATGGCGAGAATTGCCGTCCATTCGGCATCGCTCACCGGCATCACCGACAGGCGACTACCACGTTGTACCAACGCCAGTTCGGCCAGGAGCGGGTTGTTCTTCAGGTGTTGCAGCGCCAGTACCTCGTCGAAGGCTTCGACGAACTCGACGTCCAGGGCGCTCCAGGGGTTCTTCTCGGTACTGGCCTTGGGGTCGTGATAATGGCTTTGCGGATCGAGCGCGGTGGGGTCCGGGTAGATCTCGCCGGCAATGCGTGCAATGCCGGCGATGCCGGGTTGCGGGCAGCTGGAGTGATAGAAGAAGAACAGATCGCCCGGCTTCATTGCGCGCATGAAGTTGCGCGCCTGGTAATTGCGTACGCCATCCCAGCGCGTTTTGCCCAGTCGTTGCAGGTCATGGATGGACAATTCATCGGGTTCGGACTTCATCAGCCAATAAGGCATGAACTTTGCTCCTGCAGGTCTGTCGTAAGCGGACGCTCGTTTGAGGGGGATCTCCGACGGCCGGTTGGCGTCGGAAATTGCACAGTGCATGGCACTGAAGGAAAATGCCCGGCTAAACGCTTGGCGCTGTCGTATTGGATAAAACAATAACGCGCGACCAACGCGCGCATTGCCTTGAAGGGGGAGGCAATAAATGAAACGCAAGCCAGATCTTTTGTGGGTTCTCGTCGTACTGTTCAGTCTGGGTGTGGTTACCACGGGTTACACCCAGAGCCTTTGGGAGCGACAGAGCGACGCTCCGATCAATGTAACGCAGCAGCCCTGATTCGCGGGCAGCCAGCGTAAGCGCCGCAGGGAACGCGGTGCCGCATCTTTCGATTCAATACCACGCCTTGTCCGTCACCGTTGCCTGCAAGGGAACGTCCCAGCTGGCCATAGCCAGTTCTTCCACGCGCTGACATTCGTGCGCCAGGCCCAGCAGCGTCGGCATGTGCCAATTCTTGCGCCTGTGCAGATAGGCCAGGCTGCGGTCGTAGAAGCCGCCCCCCATGCCCAGGCGCCCGCCACGATCATCGAAGCCCACCAGCGGCAGCAGCACCAGATCCAGGGCCCAGACCTTGCGTTGGCGCTTTGGCTGCGGGCGTGGTTCGAGGATGCGAAAACGATTACCTGCCAGTTTCTCGTGCCGGCTGACGCGCTGGAAGACCATCTTGGTGCGCGGCCAGGCGCTGAGCACCGGCAGGTAGATGTGCTTGCCGCGTTTCTGCGCAGCGGCGAGCAGTGGCCGCGGATCGATTTCGCCATCGTTGGGCAGGTACAGGGCGATGTGCCGGGCGCGACGAAACTGCGGGCTTTGTGCCAGTTGCCGATACAGGTTGCGTGCAGCAACACGTTGCTGGCTGCGGCTGAGCGCACGCCGGCGCAGGCGCAGTACGCGGCGCAGTTGCGGGCGACTGGGAGTGCTGGACGTGGTCATGAGGTGAGGTTGTGCTGAGGCAGATAGCAGTGCTGAAACGCGCTGCAGGAAATGATGACTTCCCGGCGTGCCGCTGTCGGTTTAGCCCTTGAACCCGAAAGTTCAAGGTGGAGGTTGCAGGAGGCGTTAAGGCTTTCCGTCAGGCGGACATGCACACCGGCCCCAACTTGCAACCCCCGTGGTTGTGCGTATCGGCTCAGGGACATCACCGACTGGCGCACACCCCAGGAAGTTGGGCTTAGTATACCCGAACAGAGGGTGTGCGGGGCGGCCTGCGACGAAATGGCAGGCATGAAGGTGCTCAGGGCGTCGGGTCGTCGGCCAGCGCATGGTCGACACGATCGAGCAGATCGCGCACCTGCTGGCGGGTGGAGCTGGCGTCCTGATCCAGGCGCTGCTGCCTGTGCAGCAGGTCATGGGTGATGTTCAGCGCGGCCATCACCGCCACGCGGTCGGCGCCAATCACCTTGCCGCTGGTGCGGATCTCACGCATCTTGCCGTCCAGGTAGCGGGCAGCGCTTTCCAGGTTGGCGCGTTCATCCTGCGGGCAGGCGATGCAATATTCTTTGTCCAGAATGTGGACGGTCACGGTGTTCGACTGGGTCATGAGTCCTGCTCCAGGGCTTTGAGGCGCGAAATCATCGATTCGACCTTGTGCCGGGCCAATTCGTTCTTTTCGATCAGATGAGCGCGTTCCTCGCGCCAGGCCTGTTCATTCGCCAGCAGGAGTCGGTTGTGAGCCTTTAGCTGCTCGACACGCTGGATCAGCAGCTCCAGCTTGGCGGTCAATGCGTGCAAATCGGCGTCTTCCATGGGCTCTCGCTATGGGAGGGAATGGCTGGACTATATAGGCCTGTCCCGTTCAGGGCACCTCTAAAAACTACCTGCGTTGTCATCACTGCGTTAAAAACAAGCTCAAAATGTTAATTGCAACTCGTAAAGTCGAGCGCGACTCCGATCGTTTCTCGCTTGTTTTTGCCTTGTGCTGACTGCCTCGCCTACGTTCTTAGATGCGCCCGTCATGGGTCAAACCATGCTTGACAGTGGTGTGATGCAGATGACGGCATCACCCCGGCGGCCTCGGATGGTCTTGCCACGTCTGCCGGTGCTAGGATACGAGGCCTCCATTCTAGAGATTGCGCCGCCTGGCGCCTAGCTATCTATGTCGATTCCAAGCTCTCCCTACGCCGCCTTCGCCGCTTTGCTCAACAGCGCCGGGCATTCCGTTTCCCCTGCCGAACTGCACGGCCTGCTGCTTGGTCGCAGCTGTGCAGGCGCCGGCTTCGACGCCGATGCCTGGCTGCTTGACGCGGCTGATCTGCTCGGCGGCGAGCCGCAGGACAACGTGCGCCAGGCGCTGATCGGCCTGCAGGAGATGGTCAAGGGCGAATTGTGCAGCGAGGACATCACCGTGGTGCTGCTGTTGCCCGATGACGAAGCTCCGCTGGCGCAGCGCGCGGTCGCGCTGGGGCAGTGGTGCCAGGGCTTTCTCGCCGGTTTCGGCCTGACCGCCCGCGACGGCGCGCTGAGCGCCGAAGCTATGGAAGTGTTGCAGGATCTCTCCGCCATCGCTCAGGTGCAGAGTGCCCTGGAAGAGTCCGAAGATGGCGAGAGCGACTACATGGAGGTCATGGAGTACCTGCGGGTGGCGCCGCTGCTGCTGTTTAGCGAATGTGCCAAGCCCGCTGCGCCTGCCGCCAAACCCTCTCTGCACTGATTTTTGCCGGAGTCTGCCGTGATCAGTATCCCCAAGTCCGAATATGCCCGTCGGCGCAAGGCGCTGATGGCGCAGATGGAGCCCAACAGCATCGCCATCCTGCCTGCGGCGCCGGTGTATATCCGCAATCGTGACGTCGAGCACGTCTACCGCCAGGACAGCGACTTCCAGTACCTCACCGGTTTTCCCGAGCCGGAGGCGGTGATGGCGCTGATTCCCGGGCGCGAGCATGGCGAGTATGTGCTGTTCTGCCGCGAGCGTGACCCGGAGCGCGAATTGTGGGACGGTCTGCGCGCCGGCCAGGACGGTGCGATCAGTACATTCGGCGCCGATGACGCCTTCCCCATCGGCGATATCGACGACATCCTGCCGGGGCTGATCGAAGGCCGCGAGCGCGTCTACTACGCCATCGGTTGCAACCAGGAGTTCGATCATCGGCTGATGGAGTGGATCAACCACATCCGCGCCAAGGCCCGTCAGGGCGCCACGCCGCCGAGCGAGTTCGTCGCCCTCGATCACCTGTTGCACGACATGCGTCTGTACAAGTCGGCTGCCGAGGTGAAGGTGATGAAGGAGGCCGCCGAGATCAGTGCGCGTGCGCACGTGCGCGCGATGCAGGCCAGCCGCGCCGGACTGTTCGAATACCACCTGGAAGCCGAGCTGGAGTACGAATTTCGCAAGGGCGGGGCGAAGATGCCGGCCTACGGCAGCATCGTCGCCGCGGGCAAAAATGCATGCATCCTGCACTACCGTGAGAACAATGCACCGCTCAAGGACGGCGACCTGGTACTGATCGACGCTGGCTGCGAGATCGACTGCTACGCCAGCGACATCACACGCACCTTCCCGGTCAGCGGTAAGTTCTCGCCCGAGCAGAAGGCCATCTACGAACTGGTGCTCAAGGCCAACGAGGAGGCATTCAAGTTCATTGCTCCAGGCCGGCACTGGAACGAGGCCCATGAGGCCACCGTGCGGGTGATCACTGCCGGCCTGGTTGATCTGGGTCTGCTCGAGGGTGATGTTGACGAGCTGATCGCCAGCGAAGCCTACAAGCCTTTCTATATGCACCGCGCCGGCCACTGGCTGGGCATGGATGTGCATGACGTCGGCGATTACAAGGTCGGCGGGCAGTGGCGCGTGCTGGAGGTCGGCATGGCGATGACCGTCGAGCCAGGTATCTATATCGCCCCTGACAACGACAAGGTTGCCAAGAAATGGCGCGGCATCGGTGTGCGCATCGAGGACGACGTGGTCGTGACCAAGAAGGGCTGCGAGATTCTCACCAACGGTGTGCCCAAGACCGTTGCCGAGATCGAGGCGCTGATGGCGGCCGCGCGTAGCGAGGCGGCCTGAGCCCATGTCACGCGTGCAGTTGGCGATCATCGGTGGCGGTCTGGTCGGCGCGAGCCTGGCGCTGGCGCTGCAGGACACCGCGCGTCAGCGTGGCTGGCGCATCGCCCTGATCGAACCCTTTGCCCCAGGCAGCGAATACCAGCCCAGCTATGACGCGCGCTCTACCGCGCTGTCCTATGGCAGCCGGCTGATCTACGAGCGCCTCGGCCTGTGGCAGAGCATCGCCCAGCGCGCCGAGCCGATTCAGCAGATTCATGTGTCCGACCGCGGCCGCTTCGGCGCCACGCGTCTGCAGGCCATCGAGGAAGGCGTACCGGCGCTCGGCTATGTGGTGGAGAACGCCTGGATTGGCCATTGCCTGTGGCAGGCGCTGGATGCGGATGTGATCGAATGGCGTTGCCCGGCCGAGGTGGTCGGCATGCAGCGCCAGGGTGACGGTTATCGCCTGACCCTGAATGACGAAACCTGCCTCGACTGCGATCTTGCCGTGCTTGCCGACGGTGGGCGTTCCGCTTTGCGTGAACAGCTCGGCATCAACGTCAGCAGCAAGCCCTACGGGCAGAGCGCACTGATCGCCAACGTCAGCCCGCTGGAGGCGCATCGCGGTCAGGCCTTCGAGCGCTTCACCGATGACGGTCCGATGGCCATGCTGCCGCTGGAAGGCAACCGCTGCGCATTGGTCTGGACGCGCAGCAACGCCGATGCCGAGCGCCTGTTGCGTGTCAGCGAGGCACAATTTCTGGCCGAACTGCAGCAGGCCTTCGGCTATCGTCTGGGTGCCTTGCGCCAGGTGGGCGCACGGCATCTCTATCCGCTGAGCCTGGTCGAGGCGCAGGAGCAGGTACGTGCGCATCTGGTGGTGCTGGGCAATGCCGCGCACAGCCTGCACCCCATCGCCGGCCAGGGCTATAACCTGTCGCTGCGCGATACCCTGGCGCTGGCCGAGGTGCTGATCGACAGCGAGGCCGCACTGGGCGACTTCGTCACCCTGCAGCGTTACCAGCAACGGCAGCAACTCGATCAGCACATGACGGTCGGCTTCTCCGACCAGGTGACGCGTCTGTTCAGTAATGCGCAGCCGCTGCTGACCGCCGGGCGCAACCTGGGTTTGCTCGGCCTCGATCTGCTGCCACCGGCCAAGCGCTGGTTCGCCCGGCAGGCCATGGGTATGGGTACGCGAAGCCTCTGACAGCCAAGGAATGAATATGCGAGCGGATCTGATCATTGTCGGCGCCGGAATGGTCGGCAGCACCCTGGCCCTGGCGCTGGAGCACTGCGGCCTGGACATCCTGATCGTCGACGGCAGCCCGCTGAGCGTGGCGCCATTCGCTGTGCAGGCACCGTTCGAGCCGCGTGTCAGCGCATTGTCGATGGCCAGCCAGCGCATTCTCGAACGTCTGGGCGTTTGGCCTGGCATTGCCGCGCGGCGTGCCTGCCCTTACGGTGAAATGCGTGTGTGGGACGGTTCCGGCACTGGCAGCATCCACTTCGCCGCCGCCAGCGTGCATGCCGAGACACTGGGCCATATCGTCGAGAACCGTGTGGTGCAGGACGCTCTGCTCGAGCGCTTGCACGACAGCCAGATCGGTCTGCTGCCCGGTGCGCGTCTGGAGCAATTGCGCCGCTCCGGCGATGACTGGCTGCTGACCCTCACCGATGGCCGTCAACTGCGTGCGCCGCTGCTGGTGGCAGCCGATGGCGCCAACTCGGCAGTGCGTCGCCTGGCTGGTTGCGCCACGCGCGAATGGGATTACCTGCACCACGCGATCGTCACCAGCGTGCGCTGCGAGCAGCCACATCAGGCCACCGCCTGGCAGCGCTTCACTGACGACGGCCCGCTGGCCTTCCTGCCCTTGGCCGGGCCGGCTGACGAGCACTGGTGCTCGATCGTCTGGTCGACCGTGCCGGCTGAGGCCGAGCGCCTGATGGCGCTGGATGATGCCGCCTTCTGTGTCGAGCTGGGCAAGGCCTTCGAGCATCGCCTGGGCCAGGTGCTACATGCCGACCGCCGTCTGTGCATTCCACTGCGTCAGCGTCATGCCAAGCGCTATGTCGAGCCGGGGCTGGCGCTGATCGGCGATGCCGCGCACAGCATCCATCCGCTGGCCGGGCAGGGGGTCAATCTGGGCTTCCTCGATGCGGCGGTGCTGGCCGAGGTGCTGCTGCATGCCGCCGAGCGCGGCGAGCGCCTCAGTGATGAGCGGGTGCTGAGCCGCTACGAGCGCCGGCGTATGCCGCATAACCTGGCGATGATGGCGGCGATGGAGGGCTTCCAGCGTCTGTTCCAGGCCGACCCACTGCCGCTGCGCCTGCTGCGCAATGTCGGCCTCGACCTGGTCGATGGCCAGGCCGAGGCCAAGGCGCTGTTCGTGCGTCAGGCGCTGGGGGTATCGGGCGATCTGCCGGAGTTGGCGCGAGTCTGATACGACGCAACTTGTAATAACTGCTGCGTTTCGTCCCGCTGTTTACGTTGAGAAAGCAAATAACATTCACTACTATTCAGCTACTTTACTCATCCAAAAGAGGCTGGTCCCATGAAGGCTCGCAACGCACTGCTCGCTGCATTCACCCTCAGCACCCTGGCTACTGCCGTGCAGGCTGCTGATGAGGTGGTGGTTTACTCTGCCCGTATCGACGAGCTGATCAAGCCGGTGTTCGATGCCTACACCGAGAAAACCGGGGTCAAGGTGAAGTTCATCACCGACAAGGAAGCCCCGCTGATCGCCCGCCTCAAGGCCGAAGGTGCCAACACCCCGGCTGACCTGCTGATCACCGTCGACGCCGGTAACCTCTGGCAGGCCGAGCAGGAAGGCGTGCTGCAGCCGACCAAGTCCGACATCATCGACGCCAATATTCCCGCCCAGTACCGCTCCAGCACCGATAGCTGGACCGGCCTGTCGCTGCGCGCACGGACGATTTTCTACTCCACCGAGCGCGTCAAGCCGGAGGAGCTGTCCACCTACGAAGCCCTGGCCGACAAGAACTGGGAAGGTCGCCTGTGCCTGCGCACCAGCAAGAAGGTCTACAACCAGTCGCTGACCGCCACCCTGATCGAAGCCCACGGCGCTGAGAAGACCGAGGAAATCGTCAAGGGTTGGGTCAACAACCTGGCCACCGACGTATTCCCGGATGACACCGCGCTGCTGCAGGCCATCGACGCCGGCCAGTGCGACGTGGGCATCACCAACACCTATTACTACGGCCGTCTGCACAAGCAGCAGCCGGATCTGAAGGTCAAGCCGTTTTGGCCGAACCAGAACGACCGTGGCGTACACGTCAACCTGGCCGGTGCCGGCGTAACCAAGCATGCGCCGCACGCCGAGCAGGCCAGGAAGCTGCTGGAGTGGATGACCACCCCGGAAGCGCAGAGCATCTTCGCCGGCGTCAACCAGGAATTCCCGGCCAACCCGGCCGTGGCACCGTCCAAGGAAGTAGCGGCCTGGGGTACCTTCAAGGCTGACTCGGTTGCTACCGAAGTGGCCGGCAAGCGTCAGGCCGAAGCGACCATGCTGATGGATCGCGCCGGCTGGCAGTAACGGGGATCGTGCCCACGCTCCGGCGTGGGTGCGTCGCCCGTGACGCCCGCGTCACGCCTGTTGGCTCTGACGCTGGAGCGTCGAGCGCTGCATTCCCGCGCGGAGCGTGGGAACGATTATCGTACCTTCGGTGATCCGCGCCGCTGCCGTTATACTGCGACGCCCCGCCTGGTCGGGGCGTCGTCATTTGTGTAATCGAGGAATCCGCGTGCCGCATCCTGTCCAGCGTCGCTGGTACCCCATCGTCCTGGCCGTCGCCGTTCTGGTGCTGATGCCGTTGTCGGTATTGCTGCTGAGCTGGCATGAGGTCGACCAGCAGATCTGGTCGCACCTGTGGCAGACGCAGATGACGCGGCTGATCGGCAACACGTTGACCTTGGTGATAGGCGTTGGTGTGGGTGTGACGCTGTTGGGCGTCAGCCTGGCCTGGCTCACCAGCCTCTGCGAATTTCCCGGTCGGCGTTGGCTGGATTGGGCGCTGATGCTGCCCTTCGCCATTCCTGCCTACGTGTTGGCCTTCGTCTTCGTCGGCTTGCTGGATTTCGCCGGCCCGGTGCAGACGCTGCTGCGCGAATGGTTCGGCAGCGGCTTTCGTTTGCCCCGCGTGCGCTCCACTGGCGGCGTGATCATCGTTTTGGTGCTGGTGTTCTACCCCTACGTCTATCTGCTCGCCCGTGGCGCGTTTCTGGCTCAGGGCAAGGGCTTGATGGAGGCCGCGCGGGTGCTCGGGCAGAGCCCCTGGCAGGCCTTCTGGCGGGTGGCGCTGCCAATGGCGCGGCCAGCCATCGGTGCCGGTCTGGCGTTGGCGATCATGGAAACCCTGGCCGACTTCGGCGCGGTATCGGTGTTCAACTTCGACACCTTCACCACGGCGATCTACAAGACCTGGTACAGCTTCTACAGCCTGACCAGCGCCACGCAACTGGCCAGCCTGCTGCTGCTGGCCGTCGCCCTGGTGCTTTATGGCGAGCGTCGTGCGCGTGGTGCGGCGCGGCCGGCCAACGAGCGGCCGCGCGGCAAGGCGCTGTATCACCTGCACGGCTGGAAGGCCTTCGCGGCCAGCGCCTGGTGCGGTCTGGTATTCGCCTGCGCCTTCGTCATCCCGCTGCTGCAACTGCTGGCCTGGTTCTGGCAGCGCGGTCGCTTCGACCTTGATGAGCGCTACGCCGGGCTGATTCTGCATACCCTTTATCTGGGCGGCATGGCGGCGCTGATCACCGTCAGTGTGGCCATGCTGCTGGCTTTCGCCCGGCGTCAGGCGCCGAATCGCGGCGTGCGTTTCGGTGTGGCGTTGGGCAACCTCGGTTATGCCCTGCCGGGGTCGGTGCTGGCGGTGGCGATCATGTTGGCCTTCAGTTTCCTTGATCGTGAACTGGTGATTCCGCTATCCACGGCACTGGGTGGAGCCGGCAAGCCGCTGCTGATGGGGAGCCTCACGGCGCTGCTGGTGGCCTATCTGATCCGCTTCATGGCCGTGGCATTCGGGCCGCTGGAAACCAGCCTGGCGCGAATTCGCCCGTCGTTGCCGGAGGCCTCGCGCAGCCTGGGCGTTGGCGGCGTTGGCCTGTTCTTCAAGGTCTACCTGCCGCTGCTGCTGCCGGGCACCCTGTCCGCCGCGTTGCTGGTATTCGTCGATGTGCTCAAGGAGATGCCGGCGACCCTGCTGATGCGGCCGTTCGGCTGGGACACGTTGTCGGTACGCGTGTTCGAGATGACCAGCGAAGGCGAATGGGCGCGCGCCTCGTTGCCGGCGCTGACGCTGGTGCTGGTCGGCCTGTTGCCGGTGATTTTGCTGATCCGCCGCTCGGCCCGTGGTTTCGGTTGATCAATGCCAGGCTGTAGGGCGGGTGCAACCCGCCAGTGTTGGGGCATGGCGGGTTGCACCCGCCCTACGACCTGAAGCCAGGATGACCCCCCGGACGCATGCGGCTACAATGCGCGCCATTCGCGAGCCGAGGTAACCCGGCAGGCTGCTGAGAAACGTAAGCGAGGCCGCCAGTGCAAGGCGCGGGCAAGCGAGAAAGCGGAGTGTGCTTTTGCACATGAGCATTTCGAGCTTGCCTGCAACGCAGCAATGGCAACGCAGCTAGTTTCTCGGGGCTGAATCGCTTCGCCAAGCCCGGAAGGAGATTTACCCATGGGACAGCGCACCCCCCTCTATGACCTGCATGTGGCGTTGGGGGCCAAGATGGTGGATTTCGGCGGCTGGGACATGCCGCTGCACTATGGTTCGCAAGTCGAGGAACATCATCAGGTGCGCCGCGAGTGCGGCGTATTCGATGTCTCGCACATGTGCGTGGTGGACGTCAGTGGTGAGCAGGCGCAGGCCTACCTGCAGCGCCTGCTGGCCAATGACGTGGCGCGCCTGCAGACGCCTGGCAAGGCGCTGTACAGCGCCATGCTCAACGAGCAGGGCGGGGTGATCGATGACCTGATCGTCTACCTGACCGGCTCTTCTTCTCCGGCACCGGGCTATCGCCTGGTGCTCAATGCGGGGACTCGCGACAAGGACCTGGCCTGGATGCACGCCCAGACCGCCGAGTTCGCTGTCGAAGTGCGCGAGCGCCGCGACCTCGCGGTTTTGGCCATTCAAGGCCCCAAGGCCCGTGCCGCGCTGATTCACGAGCTCAAGCCGTTCCAGGGGCTGCCAGAGGCTGACTGGTTCATCGCGCGTACGGGTTATACCGGCGAGGATGGTCTGGAGATCGTGCTGCCGGCGGCAGAGGTGGTGCCTTTTTTCAACGATTTGGTCGGTGCCGGTATTTCGCCGATTGGCCTGGGTGCGCGTGACACCCTGCGCCTGGAAGCGGGCATGAACCTGTATGGCCAGGACATGGACGAGCAGGTCAGCCCGCTGGCTGCCAACATGGCCTGGACCATCGCCTGGGAACCCGCTGCGCGTGACTTTATCGGTCGTATGCCGCTGGAGGCACAACGCGCCGTCGGCTGCCCGAGCAAGCTGGTTGGGCTGGTGCTGGAGGAGCGCGGCGTGCTGCGTGCACACCAGGTGGTACGCGTTGATGGCATTGGTGATGGCGAGATCACCAGTGGCAGCTTCTCGCCTACGCTGAACAAATCCATCGCGCTGGCGCGGGTACCGGCCGCGACCGGGGATCGTGCCGAGGTGGAGATCCGCGGCAAGTGGTACCCGGTGCGGGTGGTCAGGCCGAGCTTCGTGCGCAACGGTAAAACCCTTATCTGAATCATCAGGTCGCGGTGCTGGCTTCCCCTGGCGCTGCGGCCTGCTAAATTGTCCAGACGGCCCACTTGTCGTCACCGTTTACGAGGAATCAAACATGAGCAATATCCCCGCCGATCTGCGTTATGCCGCCAGCCACGAGTGGGCGCGCCTGGAGGCTGACGGTAGCGTGACCGTGGGCATTTCCGACCACGCCCAGGAAGCCCTCGGCGACGTGGTATTCATCGAGCTGCCGGAAGTCGGCAAGCAACTGAGCGCCGGCCAGGAAGCCGGTGTGGTGGAGTCGGTCAAGGCTGCCTCCGACATCTATGCGCCGGTTGGCGGCGAAGTGATCGCCATCAACGAAGCGCTGGCTGACAGCCCGGAAAGCGTCAACAGCGACCCCTATGGCAGCTGGTTCTTCAAGCTCAAACCGAGCGACACCAGCGAGCTGGACAAGCTGCTGGACGCTGCCGCCTATCAGGCTGCTGCTGACGCCGACGCCTGATTCATCAGGCCTCGATCCAGAAACCCGCTGCGGCGGGTTTCTGCGTTTCTGGGCTCTGCTAGTGAATCCGCATGCAGGGCGTCAGTGGTAGCCCGGATGTATCCGGGGAGTGAGGCGCTTTAGCGGCGAGTTCTTTTCGCGGCTAAAGCCCCTCCCACGATTTGTGCTGTGCATGCATCGGTTGATGCAGGTAGGCGCGTTCTTGTAAGGCCCGTTCAACTCCCTCTTTAACCGCTGGTCGGTTGGGCTAACATTTGTTCGAAATACAATATATATAAATACATATTGTATTAAGTGAAGGTGTTCCGTGACTGAGCCCATCGATATCCAGCAGCTGCGCGCCAATGCCGACGCCGCCGGGCAACTGCTCAAGGCGTTGGCCAATCCTGATCGCCTGTTGCTGCTCTGCCAGCTGTCGCAAGGCGAGCGCAATGTCAGTGAGCTGGAGGCATTGCTCGGCATTCAACAGCCGACGTTGTCGCAACAGCTCGCCGTGCTGCGTCGCGAGGGGCTGGTGGATACTCGCCGTGACGGCAAGCAGATCTTCTACCGCATCAGCAGCCCGGCCGCGTTGGCGGTGATCGAGACGCTGTATCGGCTGTTTTGTGAGGATCGGCAATGACCATCGACTGGGTTGGATTCACGCCCTGGAGCGCCCTGGCTGGCGGCGCCCTGATCGGTCTGGCGGCCTCGCTGTTCGCGCTGCTCAATGGCCGCGTGGCTGGCATCAGCGGCCTGCTTGGCAGCCTGCTGCAGCGTCAGGGCGAAGGGCGCGGCGAAAAAGCAGCGTTCCTTATTGGCCTGCTTCTGGCGCCCTTGCTCTGGGGATTGTTCGCGGCATTACCGCCGATTCATTTCGAGACGAGCAGTCTCGGCTTGATCGTCGCCGGCTTGCTGGTCGGTATCGGCACCCGTTATGGCTCGGGCTGCACCAGCGGCCACGGCGTTTGCGGTATCTCCCGCCTATCGCCGCGCTCGATGCTGGCAACCCTGTGCTTCATGGCCACGGGTTTCGTCACGGTCTTTGTTCTGCGTCATCTGCTGGGAGCTTGAACATGGCCAGACTCAGTGCATTCGTCTGCGGCCTGCTGTTTGGTCTGGGCCTGCTGCTGGCGGGCATGGCCGACCCGGCCAAGGTGCTGGCATTTCTCGATCTGGCCGGCAATTGGGATCCCTCGCTGGCGCTGGTGATGGCCGGGGCCATAGGCGTAGCAGCGTTACCGTTGAACCTGGCGCAGCGGCGCAGTAAGGCTCTGCTGGGTGGCGCCATGCAGTTGCCGACCCGCCGCGATCTTGATGCTCGCCTGATTGGCGGCAGCCTGCTGTTCGGGGTCGGTTGGGGTATCGCTGGCATCTGTCCGGGGCCGGCTGTTGCCATCCTGCTGAGCGGGCACTGGCAGGCCCTGCTGTTCGTCGCGGCGATGCTCGCCGGCATGCTGATCTTTACTGCGCTGGAAGGCTGGCGCGGACGTTGACCTGGAGAACCTCGATGAAAGCCAATGTTGGAACGCTCGACCGCAGTCTGCGCATCGCCGCAGGTCTGATTCTTATCGCGCTGAGTATTGCTGGTGTCATCGGTCTGTGGGGTTGGATCGGTGTGGTGCCACTGGCGACCGGCATCTTGCGTTTCTGCCCGGCGTATCCATTGCTGGGTATCAACACCTGCAAAATAAAATGAAACATATCCACTGAGGCGAGATGCGCATGCGGCTTGATGCAGATCAAGTCGCCCCGGGTGTGCGCTGGGCATGGTCGAGACATAACCAGAACAGCCAATATCTGAGGAGATACACGCATGCGCACTCTGACCTTGCTGGCCGGGTTGTGCCTGGGCGCCAGCGCCTGGGCCAATCTACCCGCCAACGAACCCGTCGAGCCGATCGCACCGGCCGAGATCACTGATCCGGCCAAGGTGGAGCTGGGCAAGCAGCTGTTCTTCGACCCGCGCCTGTCGCGCTCGGGGTTTATTTCCTGCAACTCCTGCCACAACCTGTCGATGGGCGGCAGCGACAACCTGCCGAGCTCCATCGGTCATAACTGGCAGCAAGGGCCGATCAATTCGCCGACCGTGCTCAATTCCAGTCTCAACCTTGCGCAGTTCTGGGACGGCCGCGCTGCCGATCTCAAAGAGCAAGCTGCCGGCCCCATCGCCAACCCGATGGAAATGGCCTTTACCCACATTCTCGCCGTCGACGTACTGCGCTCGATCCCGCAATACCGTGAGTCGTTCAAGGCCGTGTACAAGATCGATGAAATCACCCTCGATGAGGTGACCGACGCCATTGCCGAATTCGAAAAGACCCTGGTCACGCCCAACTCGCGCTTCGACCTGTGGCTCAAAGGGGATGCTGAGGCCATCACCAAGACCGAGCTGGAAGGTTACGAGCTGTTCAAGTCCATCGGCTGTGTCGCTTGTCACAACGGCCCGGCGCTGGGCGGCAACTCGTTCCAGAAGATGGGGCTGGTCGAACCCTATGAAACCAGCAACCCCGCCGAAGGCGTTGCCGGCCTGACCGGCAAGGATGCCGACCGCTTCAAGTTCAAGGTGCCGACCCTGCGCAACGTCGAACTGACCTATCCCTACTTCCACGACGGTGCCTACTGGAAGCTGGAAGAGTCGGTAGACATCATGGCTCGCTTGCAGTTGGGTCGTAAGCTGAGCGAGGAGGAGATCGGCAAGATCACCGCCTTTCTAAAGACCCTGACCGGCGAGCAGCCGAGCTTCGCCCTGCCGATCCTTCCGCCGTCGCACAACGATACGCCGCGGCCGCAGCCGTTCGAGTGAGTTGGCGCTAACGAAAACGCCCGGCATGTGCCGGGCGTTCATGGATCTAGGGTGGGTAAAACCCGCCAGCAGCGGTGCGGGCTGCACACGCCCTACATGGTTCAGCGCCCTTGCGGCGCCGGCTGCTGCTGGGTGATGCAGTGGATATTGCCGCCACCGAGCAGAATCTCGCGGCCCGGCACCATCACCACGCGATGCTCGGGGAAGATGCGCTGGAGAATGGCGCGGGCCTCTTCGTCCTTCGGGTCATCGAAGCTCGGCGCGACGATGCCGCCGTTGACGATCAGGAAGTTGACGTAGGAGCCGGCCAGGCGAACCTCCGGACTACGCTCCTGGCTGCCGTCGACGATGTCGACGCCCGCGCATTCTTCGGCGCTGGCATGGATCGGGCCGGGGATCGGCATCTTGTGCACGGTCAGCTGACGGCCCTTGGCGTCGCGCGCGTTTTCCAGCACGCGCATGGCGGCCTGGCAGCGCGGATAGTTGGGGTCGTTCGCATCGTCGGTCCAGGCCAGCAGCACCTCACCTGGGCGCACGTAGCAGCAGAAGTTGTCGACGTGGCCGTCGGTCTCATCGTTGTACAGGCCGTCGGGTAGCCAGATCACCGTGTCGATGGAGAGGTGGTCGCGCAGCACATTCTCGATCTCTTCGCGCGACAGGTGCGGGTTGCGGTTCTTGTTCAGCAGGCACTCCTCGGTGGTGATCAGGGTGCCTTCACCATCGACATGGATCGAGCCACCCTCGAGCACGAAACCCTCGGTGCGATAGCGCTTGCAGCCTTCGATCTCGAGAATCTTGCGCGCCACCTGGTCGTCACGCAGCCACGGCCAGTACAGGCCGCCGTCGAAGCCGCCCCAGGCGTTGAAGGCCCAGTCCACGCCGCGCACGTCGCCGCTGTCGTTAATCACGAAGGTCGGCCCGGTGTCGCGTACCCAGGCATCGTCGGTGGTGATTTCCACCAGGCGGATGTTGACGTCGTCCAGGCGGGCGCGGGCGTTTTCATACTGCGCGGCGCTGACGCAGACGGTCACCGGCTCGAACTGGGCGATGGCCTTGGCCACGGCGGTGAAGGCCGCCTGCGCCGGCTTGCCGCCGTTGCGCCAGTTGTCCGGGCGCTCGGGCCAGACCATCCAGGTCTGGCTGTGGGTTTCCCATTCCGCCGGCATGCGGAAGCCATCGGCGCGTGGCGTGGTGTTCAGCGTGGTCATATTTCACCTGTAGCCCGTGGTCATATTTCACCTGTAGCCCAATGAGATGGACTCCTCCCTCCTACGGCGTCATTGCGCCAGACTGTAGGTTACGAAACAAACAATCCCGGAGGGGGAGCCCGCATGAAACTTAAACGCATAGGCGTGGATTTGGCAAAGCAGGTTTTTCAAGTTCATGGTGTCGACAGCCATGAGCAGGTCAAATGCCGCAAGCAACT
>NZ_QASO01000039.1 GCF_003052605.1 Ectopseudomonas oleovorans
GCCGAGGAAGTCGTACCAGTCAATCCAGCCGGCATCGGCATAGAACTCATCGGGGCTGGACGGCAGTCGCGGGTCTTCACGGTAGCGCTTGGTGTACTCGGGCTGCCTCTTGACGCCCAGCGCCCGGGCTGCCGCCTGGGCCTCCGCGTAGGTCGTGTAGAAGTCGGGCCGTTCATTGCCGAGGAAGTCGTACCAGTCAATCCAGCCGGCGTCGACATAGAACTGACTGGGGTTGGACGGCAGTCGCAGGTCTTCGCGGTAGCGTTTTTTGTAGTCGGAATGCTTCTTGATGCCCAACGCCTGGGCTGCCACCTGTGCCTCGGCGTAGGTATAAAAATTCTTCTTGGTTGGCATCGGCATCAGTCCTTGGTCAAAGGTCGTGGGAATCATCTGCATACTGCAAGCGCAGCCGCTCCTCCAGGTCTCGGAGACTCTGGCGCATTTGCGCTGTCGTGGGCTGCGTGTAGGTCTGACTCGATGTGATCGACGCATGGTGCATGGCGTTTTTGATCAACAGCGGGGCGGCGCCACCCCGAGCCAGGCGCTGGCCATAGGCATGACGGTGGCCGTGCGGGGTTGTGCCCTCGATCTTCTCGTACGCTAACCCGATTCTCTCAATACCCAACTTGTGAGCCTTGCGGAACATTCGGTGTGAGTAAGGCTGACCGTCGCGGTTGGTAAAGGCATAGGGATGACCTTCGCTGGCCTTCGGCTTTAACCGCTGTTTCAGGTGATAGTCACGCCACAACTCGGCAAAAATCTGCCCGGCTTCATGGGGGAAGAAGAAGACCTCGAAACAGCGTCGGTGCGGGTCGGTTATCAGGCCGTTCTTCCACCCGAGGAACAGCGGGTCGATCGCTTTGACCAGCCGGTTGCGGGGTTGCAGGCCGTATTGGCTTTGAAGGTAAACAGCGCGGTTGGCCTTACCGCCAGGTGCCAGCCCGTATTCAGGGTGATAAATACGTACGATGACCTCCCCGGCCTCTAAGCTAACGTCATCACTCCAAAGCGAGAGCGCTTCGGACAGCCTCAATCCGCCGTAGTGCATGAGGTAGGTAATCAGGACATTTCGAAGGTCTATAGGCCCTCGTGAATCTCGTGACCGCCTGCGGAAACCCTCGCATACCAGCAGCTCGAAGTGTTCCTCTGGAAATGCCTTGGTGGGCGTTTGCCGTTCAACAGGCATCGTCCTTGAGCGCACGGCTCTGGACTGCTTCGTCTGCGACGTGGAACGCCAGAGGTGGGTAAGAAAGGCGTTATCTCTGCGGTGCGAATAGGCAGCCCAATTCAGCCGTTCCTCGTGCCTAGTCGCATGCCGCCAGTGATTGAGTTGCAGCTTGGCGTCTTCGTTGACGACAGCCAGCCAATCGCTAAATCGCGTGACATGGCCGATCAGCTTACCGGCATCGTCCGGTTGCCTTGGTTGCCACCACAGGCCTGAAGGGTCGCAGCTATTGGACACCGTGCCGGTGTAAAGCGCGTCTGAGAACGCCGTGAACAGCGCTCTCGGAGTGTCATAGAAGCCCTGGTTGGCCTCCATGTATTCCAACAGCAACTGCAACGCGAAAGTCGCAGACTCCTGCCAGGAACGGCTCTTGATCCGGTTCAGGTGCATGTATCGAGCGAACTGATCCAGAACGCCATGCTCGGTGACGATAACCGGCAGGATAATCTGAATGCCTGTCGAATCAGCCACAAAGGTTCTGAACTCACGATGAGACGATTCGAGGACAGTTGGCATGAGCGGCCCTACGATATTTCTTAGGTTTATGTACTCGTTTGGGGTAAATCTAGCTCTTAAACTCGTACCACCAAGCCCTCACCAAATAAATATCACGGATATCTATGCTGGATGTGGGCTTTTGAGTTGAGGTTTTGGACCACGTATCGGGGTAACTAATCGCAGAAGGTGCACTGGTTCCAGGAGCAGCCGTTGGTAACCGGCAGAATCAGCGACTGCGCCTCGCTCGGCGGACGAAACACTGGTTCGATGTAGGCGATGGGAAAGGTGGCGGACATGCAGGCAGTCACTCGGTTGGTTGGCGCCCCGGCAGTTTATCCGGGCCTGGCGTGACTGCCGAGCCACTTAGGCCTTGGCCAAAGCTTCTGCACACCTCTCAGTTTGCGCTGAGGCCGGATGGCACGGCGCTCTGTTTCAACCCATCGACGATGATGGACGTGGGCTAAAGCCCACCCTACAGCACTACTCTTCGGGGCCGGGCGGAGCTCAGCTCCAGCCCACCAGCGATGCTAGACCTGGCCAAATCTCCCAGCAAAGCCGCGAAGCTCAGCCGCCGATGATCTTCATCACGGTGACACCGCCGGAGAAGGCCAGGTCCTGCTTGTCGCCGAGGGCCTTGACCAGCAGACGCTGCAGCGCCGGCAAGGCCTGGTGACGGGGTTTGTCCAGCAGGTCGCCAACGAAGTGGCGGTTGCTCGACGACAGGCAGCCGTGCAACCAGCCGGTAGACGACAGGCGCAGACGCGAGCAGGTACGGCAGAACGGCACGCTTTCGTTGGCAATCACGCCGAAATGACCGGCACCGGGAATGGCGTAACGCATCGCCGTGGCATCCACCGGAGCGCTGGCCTGAACGTACTGGTGACGGCTGCCGATCAGCTCGAGCAGCTCCGGCAGGCCGACGAATTGCTGGTTGAAGGCATTGGGGTCGCGCGCCAGGTGGCCCATGCGCATCAGTTCTATGAAGCGCAGCTCGAAACCGCGTTCCAGGCAGTACTCGAGCAGCGGCAGCACCTGGTCGAGGTTCTGCCCGCGCAACGGCACCATGTTGACCTTGATCTTCATCCCGGCTTCGCGCGCCGCTTCCATGCCAGCCAGCACGGTGGCCAGGTCGCCGCCGCGGGCGATGCTGCGGAAGGCGTCGGCGTCGAGGGTATCGAGGGAAACATTGAGACGGCGGATACCGCATTCGACCAGCAGCGGCAACTTGCGCTCGAGCAACTGGCCGTTGGTGGTGAGGCTGATATCGTCGAGGCCGAGTTGGCTGACCTGGCGCAGGAAAGGCTCCAGGCGCGTGCTGACCAGCGGCTCACCACCGGTGATGCGCAGGCGCTCGATGCCGGCTGCTTCGATCAGGTAAGCCACACCACGCGCCATGGCGTC
This sequence comes from Ectopseudomonas oleovorans, assembly GCF_003052605.1. Classification (GTDB taxonomy): domain Bacteria; phylum Pseudomonadota; class Gammaproteobacteria; order Pseudomonadales; family Pseudomonadaceae; genus Aquipseudomonas; species Aquipseudomonas oleovorans_A. Next base: position 3,125 of record NZ_QASO01000039.1, read on the forward strand.
GGCGGAGAGTTCGTCCTGAGCGGCGACCAGACGCTTGCCGTTCGGCACACAGTAGGTGCAGGCGTAGTTGCAGGCGGCGGTCAGGCTGACGCGGAGGTTGCGAAAGCGTCTGCCCTGGCGGTCGACGATCATTGGGAGCTCCAGTTCGTTAAGAACCGGAGTATATCGCTATGTTAGCCACGGCACAGTACCGTGGCCGACATGCCAGGCATCAGGCGTCGCGCTTGCGCTTGTTACCCATGCGCACGCCGATGTCCATGAGGAACTGGAAGAAGCCTTCCTGATCCTCGAGCACGTTGCTCCAGAACGGCGAGTGATACAGCGCCACGGCGCCGTGCACCAGGGCCCAGGCTGCGCAATAGTGGAAGTACGGCGGTACGTCTTCCAACTTGCCTTCGGCGATGCGGCCCTTGATCAGCTGGGTCAGACGCTCGAAGTTGGAAGCACGGATCTTGTGCAACTGCTCGACCATTTCCGGCACTTGATTGCCCTTGACCACCTTCTCTTCGAGGCGATCGAACAGGCGATAGCGTTGCGGATCGCGCATGCGGAATTCGAAGTACGCACGCGACAGCGCTTCCTTGTCACGATCCACATCGGCCGAATGCAGCAGTTCGTTGAGATCGCGCTCGTAGTCGAGCATCAGGCGCAGGTAGATCTCCGCCTTGGACTTGAAGTGCTTGTAGATAGTGCCTTTGCCGATACCGACCGCATCAGCGATCATCTCGACGGTAACGCTGTCTTCTCCTTGTTCGAGGAAGAGTTTCAGCGCGGTATCGAGAATTTCTTGCTCGCGGCGACGGAATTCGCGGACCTTACGGGGTTCTTTCTGCATAAAGGGACTACGGGGTCAAAAATCGAAGCCACTTATTATGCCCAAATGCGGCCAAATTGCATGGATCATCCGACCATGTACGTGTTTCATGATGAGTTCCCTCTGGAAAATGGACTGCGCTATCTGAACCATGCGGCTGTCGCCCCCTGGCCGAAACGCAGTGCTGAAGCGGTTCGACGGTTCTCGGAAGCGAACGTCAGCAGCGGTGCGCGTGACTATCCCGACTGGCTGAAACTTGAGCGTAGCCTACGCGAACGCCTTGTGCGCCTGATGAACGCACCAAGCACCGGTGATATTGCACTGGTCAAGAATACCTCCGAGGCACTCTCGTTCGTGGCCTTCGGCCTGGACTGGCGAGCTGGCGACCAGGTGATCATCAGCGACGAGGAATTCCCTTCCAACCGCATCGTCTGGCTGGCCCTGGCGGCTCAGGGCGTCGAGGTAGTCGAGGTCAATCTCAAGGGTGTTGATCCAGAAGCGGCCTTGCTCGCCGCCTTCACCCCGCGTACACGCCTGTTGTCGATCAGCGCCGTGCAGTTCGCCAGCGGCCTGCGTCTCGATCTGCCGCGCCTAGGCCGCGGCTGCCGCCAGCATGGCGTGCTGTTCTGCATTGATGCCATCCAGCAACTGGGTGCCCTGCCCTTCGACGTTCAAGCCTACGACTGCGACTTCGCCATGGCCGACGGCCACAAGTGGATGCTCGGCCCGGAGGGCCTGGGGGTGTTCTATTGCCGCAGTGCGGTACGCGATCAGCTGAAACTGCACGAGTATGGCTGGCACATGCTCGAACATGCCGGCGACTACACCCGCCAGGACTGGCAGCCAGCCCGCAGTGCACGGCGCTTCGAATGCGGCAGCCCGAACATGCTCGGCGCCTTCGCCCTGGAGGCGAGCCTGTCGTTGCTCGAGGAAGTGGGCATGGAGCGGGTCGGCGCGCTGGTGGGAAAACGGGTTCAGCGCCTGAACGATGGTATTCGCGAATTGCCTGGTGCAGTGATCCATAGCCCGCTCGACCCTGCGCGTCGTGCCGGTATTCTCAGTTTCAGCCTGGCGGGCTGGGACAATCCGGCGCTATATCAGCGCTTGCGCGAGGAGCAGGTGATCTGCGTGCAACGCGGCCCAGGAGTGCGTTTATCGCCGCATTTCTACACCAGCGAGCAGGTGATCGAGGAAACGCTGAGCCTGCTAACCCAGCTGGCAAAAGGGTGAGAACTCACCAGCGCCCGTGGTATTCCAAATCCGTTTAAAAAACTCAGGCTTTGGTCTGGACGCTCGCGAATCATGGCCAATACTGGAACGTACTGGTGTGCGGCATCTCCCCCCAAGTGCCCCGCCAGCCAAGGTACCGTGGACCGCGTACCTTGATTTACTCCTAATGGTCTTGACCCGGATTCATCCCCCAGAGTCCGGGTTTTTTTTTGCTCAGCGGATCGCCGTTCCCGTAGGGTGGGTTAGCCGCCTGTCACGATCTGACTGCTGAGCTGGATCTGGGTGCCGCGTAACCCACCATAGCTGCAACGCCTCACGTCGCCTGGTGCGCGCCGCGCCACCTACGGGCTGTTATGCGTCAGCCACACCAGCCAACGGGAACAGACGCTTGAAGTTGCTCGAGGTCTGCTCAGCCAGCACCTCGTAGCTAACCCCACGCAGCACCGCCAGGTACTCGGCCACTTCACGTACGTATTGCGGCAGGTTGGGCTTGCCGCGATGCGGCACGGGCGCCAGGTAAGGCGAGTCGGTTTCCACCAGCAGACGGTCAGCCGGCACATGGCGCGCCACATCGCGCAGCGCCTCGGCATTGCGGAAGGTGACGATGCCGGACAGGGAAATATAAAAACCGATGTCCAGCGCGGCCCTGGCCATCTCCCAGTCTTCGGTGAAGCAATGCAGCACGCCAGCCTGTGGCAGCGCCGCTTCGCGCAACAACGCCAGGGTGTCGGCGCGGGCCTCGCGGGTGTGCACGATTACCGGCTTGCCAGTGATGCGCGCCGCCTCCAGATGCAGACGGAAGGAGGCCTGCTGCAGCGCAGCGGATTCAGGCTCGTAGTGGTAATCCAGACCGGTCTCACCAATGGCGACCACTTTTGGATGTGCCAGCTCGCCCAGTAGCCAGTCCAGCGCAGGCTCGGCGCCCGGCTCGAGATCCAGCGGATGCACGCCCACCGAACAATCGACATCGGCATAGCGCTCGGCCAGGCCCTTGACCGTGGCGGCGTTGTCGGCGCTGACGCCAATACACAGGAAATGCCCGACGCCGGCGGCGCGCGCCGCATCCAGGGCGGCATCCAGCGAGCCACCGTGAGCAGCGAGGTCGAGACGATCAAGGTGGCAATGGGAGTCAATCAGCACAGCGGGAGAACTCGAGCAAAGGGAAAGCCCGAATTGTAATCGAAAGTGGCAGGCGCCTGGACGCTCTGGAGGAGATACTTCGACCGCGAGGACAGTACGCGCGCGGCCAGCGGGTTACATGGTGTGAGTCGGGCGGTCGGACTTCAGCGCGCCAGCGAGGTAGGTTTCGATCTTGTTGCGAGCGGTGTTATCACTGTCGTTGAACTGAACACCGACACCGGCAGCACGGTTGCCCTGCGCGCCTTTCGGGGTGATCCACACCACCTTGCCGGCCACCGGAATCTTCTCCGGCTCATCCATCAGGTTGAGCAGCATGAACACTTCGTCACCGAGCTTGTAGCTCTTGTTGGTGGGAATGAAGAGACCGCCATTCTTGATGAAAGGCATGTAGGCCGCGTACAGCACGGACTTGTCCTTGATGGTCAGGGACAGAATTCCGTTACGGGGACCCAGATTGGGTGGCAGGCTCATCAGCACATTCCTGGCATTTATTGCTTAATGGCCGATTCTAGGGCTTGTTCATGCTCATGCGCAAACAACCGGGCGGCAGGCAGCCAGCAGAATGTGACGCCCTGCCGAATCCGGCTCTCGCGCCAGTCAGCCGCGATCCTGTCCTGGCAAGGCGGCCCACTGCACCAGCAAGGCTTCCAGTAGCAGCACACGATTGAGGTTGGCTTTACCCATCACCTTCTGCCTTTGCGCGAGCAGCCATTCCTGAATCGCCAATACCTTGGCCTGCGCGCTCTTGTCCGCCAGGTACTGCACCACCTTGCGCATATCGACCTGGCCCAGGCCTTCCTCGTCCTTGGTCAGTTGGTAGCGCAACATCAGTTGCGCCCAGTCGCAGAACCAGTCGAACAGCAGATTCAGCGGCAATGAGCTCCAGCTTTCCGCCAGTTGGCTCGGGGAGATCTGCTGCTTGAGCAGTTTTTTCACTCCCTCCACGGCCTGAGCTCGTTGCTCGCGTACGCCCTGAGCCTGCAGGCGCACGGCCGCCAGCGGCGAACCCGCCGCGAGCGTGAGCAGGTCGGCACGCTCATCGTCACCCAGTTCGGGCAGTGCCTGGGCCAGCCAGGCCAGGCTCATCGCCTCGCTCGGCAATGGGCAGGCCTGCTGCACGCAGCGACTCTTGATGGTCGGCAACAAGCGGCTGGGCTGGTGGCTGATAAGCAGCAGCACGGTATTGCCGGAGGGTTCTTCCAGGCTCTTGAGCAGCGCGTTGGCGGCGTTGAGGTTCATCGCCTCGGCCGGCTCCAGCAGCACCACCTTGCGCCCACCCAGCTGCGCGGTCTGCACCACGAAGTCGACCAGCTCACGCACCTGATCGACCTTGATCGGCTTGTCCGCCTCTTCGGGCTCCAGCACGTAGTTGTCCGGGTGCGTACCGGCAGCCAACAGATGACAGGATTTACAGTTGCCACAGGCATCCAGCCCATTCGGGTTCTGGCATAGCAGGCGCGCCATCAGGCGCTCGGCCAGCGCACGCTTGCCGATGCCGGCCGGACCATGCAGCAGGTAGGCATGGGCGTGCTGGCTACGCCCGGCGAGTTGCTGCCAGAGCGCTTGTTGCCAGGGATAGACATCAGCCACGGCAAGCCTCCAGCAGGCTCGGCAGCAAGGCATCGATATCGGCCTGCACCTGAGCCAGGGTCTGCCCGGCATCCAGCACGCGATATCGTTGTGGCGCCTGCTCGGCGCGCTGCAGATAGGCCTGGCGTACCGCTTCGAAGAAGCCACGGCCTTCCTGCTCGAAACGATCCAGGCGACCGCGAGCCGCGGCGCGAGCCAGACCGATCTCCACCGGCAGATCAAAAATCAGCGTCAGATCAGGGCGCAGCTCGCCCTGAACGAACTGCTCAAGCTGCGCGATGCGTTCGATGGAAAGACCCCGACCACCACCCTGGTAGGCGTAGGTGGCATCAGTGAAACGGTCGCACAGCACCACGCTGCCCTTGGCCAGAGCCGGACGAATCACCTGTTGCAGGTGCTGGGCACGGGCGGCGAACACCAGCAGCAACTCGGTATCGGCCGCCATCGGCTCATCGCTCGGGTCGAGCAGCAGCTCGCGGATGCGCTCGGCCAGGGGCGTACCGCCGGGCTCGCGGGTCAGCAGCACATCGATGCCCTGCTCGCGCAGGCGCTCAGCCAGGTATTCGCGGTTGGTGCTTTTGCCGGCGCCTTCCGGGCCTTCCAGGGTAATAAACAGACCGGTCACGGATTGCCCTTATTCGGTTTCGGCCGCCGCACGGGGCGCGGGGCTGGAGCGGTAGTCGGCGCGACGCTTGAGCTGGTATTCGCGCACCGCGCGGTTGTGCTCGGCCAGGGTGTTGGAGAACACATGGCTGCCGTCGCCTCGCGCGACAAAATACAGGGTGGTGCCATCGCGCGGGTTGAGCGCGGCATGAATCGCCTCACGGCCGACCATGGCAATCGGCGTTGGCGGCATCCCGTCGATGGTATAGGTGTTGTAGGGCGTTGGCGTGCGCAGGTCGGCGCGGGTGATGCGGCCGTTATAGCGCTTGCCCATGCCGTAGATGACGGTGGGATCGGTCTGCAGGCGCATGCCCATGCGCAGGCGACGCACGAACACGCCAGCAATCTCGCCGCGCTCTTCGGGTACACCGGTTTCCTTCTCGATCATCGAGGCCATGATCAACGCGTCGTACGGCTCGCGATAGGGCAAACCCTCGGCGCGCTGCTGCCACTCTTCAGCCAGAACACGCTCCAGACGGGCGTTGGCCTGCTTGAGCAGGTCTTCGTCGCTCATGCCGCGCACGTAACGATAGGTATCGGGGAAGAAACGCCCTTCCGGGTTCTGCCCGGCCATACCCAGGCGCTCCATCAGCTGGGCATCGCTGAGATCGGCCAGGCGCTGCTCCAGACGCTCCTGGCGGGCCAGAGCGGCGCGCACCTGGCGGAAGTTCCAGCCCTCGACCAGGGTCAGGCTGTACTGCACCACCTCACCGCGCTGCCACAGGCCAAGCATGTCGCGGGCGCTGAGTTCCGGTAGCAGGCGGTATTCGCCGCTGTGCATGGCAGGCGCATTCAGATTGAAGCGCCAGTAAAGGCGCAGCCAGAAGGCATTGTCGATGACACCTTCTGCTTCCAGACGATTGAGCAGGCCGCTCGGCGTAGCGCCGGACGGCACCTCCAGAAGCATTTCTTCAGCCAGATGCAGAGGCTGCTCCAGCGCTCTTTGCTGCTGCCAGGCAGCACCAACTACCAGTAGAGCAGCCAACAACACGCCGCATTCAAGCAGCACCAGGATCTTGCGTAGCACCAGTTAGTTACTCAGTAGGTCGCAGACGATGGCCTGCAGTTTACGGGTGAGCGGCCCGACCGACCAGTGTCGCTCTTGCAGCGCCCGAACAGGCCAGATGCCGTAAAGGCTGTTGCAGAGAAAGACTTCATCGGCATCCAGCAGTTCGTCGTAAGAAACATCGCGTAACTCGACAGACAGCCCGAGCAACTGCGCCTGCTGCAGGATCTCCGCACGCATCACGCCGGCTACACCACAGCGCGACAAATCAGCCGTCACCAGCCCGCCGCCGACGACGAGGAACAGGTTGCTGTACACGCCCTCGATGACTCGGCCACTGCTGTCGCGCATCAGGCCCTCGGCACACTCGGGGTCCTGCCATTCGGCTCGCGCCAGTACCTGTTCCAGGCGATTGAGGTGCTTGAGCCCGGCCAGCAGCGGTTGCTCAGCCAGACGCGTCTCACAGGGAAACAGACGCACGCCCTGCTCGGCATGCGCAGCGGGATACTGCGGCAGCGGCGCCGCCTGCAGGATGCGCAGCGGCTGACAGGGTTGCGGCGGCGCGTAGCCACGCTGGCCCTCACCGCGGCTGACGATGAGTTTGGCGACGCCCTCACCCAGCAGCCCGGCGAACGCCTGTAGCTCGTGCTCAATGAGAACCAGATCGAGGGGAATGGACAGGCGCCGACAACCATCGGCCAGGCGCGCCATATGCCGCGCCAGCAGCGGGATGCGCCCGCCGCGCACGGCGATGGTCTCGAACAGACCATCGCCATAAGCCAGGCCACGGTCGCGAACCGACAACTGCTCGCCGGGCGCACCGTTGACCCAGCTCAGCATCAGCCGTGGTACCGACGGAACAGCAGTGAGCCGTTGGTGCCGCCGAAGCCGAAGGAGTTCGACAGGGCGATTTCGATCGGCATGGCCTTGGCCTGATGCGGCACGAAGTCCAGGTCGCAGCCTTCGTCCGGCTCGTCGAGGTTGATGGTCGGCGGCGCCACCTGATCACGGATCGCCAGCACGCTGAAGATCGCCTCCACCGCACCTGCCGCACCGAGCAGGTGGCCGGTCATGGATTTGGTCGAGCTGACCGACAACTGGTAGGCGTGATCACCGAACACGCTCTTGACTGCCGCAGCTTCGGCGATATCGCCAGCCGGGGTCGAAGTGCCGTGGGCGTTGATGTACTGCACCTGGTCGGCATTGACACCGGCATCGCGCAGGGCGGCGGCCATGCAGCGCGCCGCGCCGGCACCGTCCTCGGGCGGCGAGGTCATGTGGAATGCATCGCCGCTCATACCGAAGCCGATCAGCTCGGCATAGATGGTGGCACCACGCGCCTTGGCGTGTTCCAACTCCTCCAGCACCAGGGCGCCGGAACCGTCGGACAGCACGAAACCGTCACGGCCCTTGTCCCACGGACGACTGGCCTTGGTCGGCTCGTCGTTACGCGTCGACAGCGCACGCGCGGCACCGAAGCCGCCCATGCCCAGGCCGCAGGCTGCCATCTCGGCGCCGCCGGCGACCATCACATCGGCTTCGCCATAGGCGATGTTGCGCGCGGCCATACCAATGCAGTGCGTGCCGGTGGTGCACGCCGTGGCGATGGCGTAGTTCGGCCCCTGCAGACCCAGGTGGATCGACAGGAAGCCGGAAATCATGTTGATGATCGAGCCCGGCACGAAGAACGGCGAAATGCGCCGCGGCCCTTGCTCGTGCAGCGATTTGCAGTTGTTCTCGATATTGGTCAGGCCGCCGATGCCGGAGCCCATGGCCACACCGATACGCTCACGATTGGCGTCAGTGATGTCCAGCCCGGAATCACGCACGGCCTGGAAGCAGGCAGCGAGACCGTACTGGATGAACAGGTCGAGCTTGCGCGCCTCCTTGGCGGAGAGATATTCCTCGACATTGAAGCCCTTGAGCGACCCGCCAAAACGGGTGGAGTAGGCCGACAGGTCCATATGCTCGATCAGACCGATGCCACTGCGCCCGGCCAAAATGCCCTGCCAGCTGCTCGGCACATCGTTACCCAGTGGCGACAGCATGCCCATACCGGTAACCACGACGCGTCTACGCGACACAGCAATCTCCTCTTGTTCTACTCAGGCGCCACATGCGCCCTGCACGTAAAGAAAAACCGCACGCCTGATTAGGGCAGTGCGGCTTTTCTCGATCAGAAAGCTGACGGTGACTTATTGCGCGTGGGCAGTCACGTAGTCGATAGCTTCTTGAACGGTGGTGATTTTCTCAGCTTGCTCGTCCGGGATCTCGGTCTCGAATTCTTCCTCGAGAGCCATCACCAGCTCAACGGTGTCAAGAGAGTCGGCACCCAGGTCTTCAACGAAGGAAGCGCTGTTGGTTACTTCCTCTTCCTTGACGCCAAGTTGCTCAGCAACGATTTTCTTGACGCGTTCTTCGATGGTGCTCATACCTTGTTTTCACTCCTATTGGACAAATCCAGGCAGCTGGTAGCGGCCAAGTGTATAGAAAGGGTTTTTAGCATTTCAAGCTGAATGCCGGGGAGCCCCCAGGAACACTTCAACGATCTGTCTATAAACCTGTTGCAGCTTTATAACGGATTTTAGACAGCCACTATGACAGTTTTCTGATGGCTCGCGTCACATTCGAGAGCCTCCGGGCATTCGGAGGCGCCCTTTTTAACTCATGTACATACCGCCGTTCACCGGAATAGTAGCCCCAGTGACGTAGCCTGCGCCATCGGAAGCCAGGAAACCGACTACCTTGGCGATCTCTTCGGCCTGCCCCAAACGGCCCAGCGGAATCTGCGTCAGCAGCGCGTCGCGCTGGCCTTCCGGCAGCTCACGGGTCATATCGGTGTCGATGAAACCTGGGGCCACCGAGTTGACCGTGATACCGCGCGAACCGACTTCACGCGCCAGCGCGCGGCTGAAACCTTCCAGACCAGCCTTGGCTGCAGCGTAGTTGACCTGACCGGCATTGCCCATCGCACCGACCACGGAGCCGATGTTGATGATGCGCCCGAAACGTGCCTTGGTCATGCCACGCAGCACGGCCTTGGACAGACGGTAGAGACTGTTCAAGTTGGTGTTGATGACGTCATGCCACTCGTCGTCCTTCATGCGCAGCATTAGATTGTCACGGGTGATACCGGCGTTATTGACCAGGATCAACGGCTGACCAAGATGTTGCTGGATGTGTTCGAGGGTGGTGGCAACCGATTCGTCGTTGCTCACGTCGAGCACCAGACCGGCGCCTTCGACGCCATTGGCCTTGAGGGTTTCGGCGATACGCTCAGCACCCGAGGCACTGGTCGCGGTGCCGATGACGATGGCGCCCTGACGACCCAGTTCCAGAGCGATTGCCTGACCGATACCACGGCTGGCGCCGGTGACCAGTGCGACTTTACCTTGCAGACTCATGTTCGTTCTCCTTGCTCAAGCCAGGGCTGCGCGAGCGGCAGCAAAAGCATCCGGGGTATCCAGGTTGTGAGTATTGATGCCTTTGACGCAGCGCTTGTTCAGGCCGCTCAGCACCTTGCCAGGGCCGCATTCGATCAGATCGGTCACGCCCTGTTCGGACAGACGCACCATCGACTCGACCCAGCGTACCGGGCTGTATAGCTGCGCCAGCAGATCAGCCTTGAGGGTGCCCAGATCGGATACCACGGCGGCACTGACGTTCTGCACCAGCGGGATTTGTGGTGCCTGCCAGCTCAGCGCCTCGACCGACTCGGCGAAACGCTCGGCTGCCGGCTTCATCAGCGCACAATGCGACGGCACGCTGACCGGCAGCGCCATGGCGCGCTTGGCGCCACGGGCCTTGCACGCTTCGATGGCGCGCTCGACGGCAGCGGCGCTACCGGCGATCACCACCTGGCCAGGTGCGTTGAAGTTCACTGCGCTGACCACATCACCCTGCGCCGCTTCGGCGCAGGCGGCCAGCACGTCGGCATCTTCCAGACCGAGGATGGCGGCCATACCGCCCTGCCCGGCCGGAACGGCCTGCTGCATCAATTGACCACGACGCTCCACCAGCTTCACGGCATCGACAAAGGCGATGCTGCCAGCTGCGACCAGCGCGGAGTATTCACCCAGGCTGTGACCAGCAACGAAAGCGGGCTTGGCACCACCCTCGGCCTGCCACAGACGCCACAGGGCGATGGAAGCAGTGAGAATGGCCGGCTGGGTCTTGTCGGTCTGGTTCAGTTGCTCTTCCGGCCCTTGCTGGGTCAGTGCCCAGAGGTCGTAGCCGAGCGCTTCGGAAGCTTCGCCGAAAGTATCGAGCACCAGCTGCTGCCGGGCACCGTGGTCGGCAAGCATGGTCAGGGCTTGCGAGCCTTGACCGGGGAAGACGAATGCGAGGGATGCAGACATGAATAAGTCCCTTGAGTCGAAAAACCAACGCCAGGCGAGCCTGGCGCAGCAAACTGACAGTTGGATGACAGGCTGCGCGCAGCGGTCACATTCCGCCGCACGCCACGCCCTGAAGGGCGCCTCTAAAAACGTAGGCGAGGCAGCCAGCGCAAGGCAAAAACAGGCGAAAAAGCGCAGTTTACGCGCTGTAAATGAGCATTTTGAGCCTGTTTTTAACGCCGCGATGGCAACGCAGGTAGTTTTTAGAGCTGCCCTGAAAACGTGACGAGTTTACAGTAACAAGTCCTCGAGGCGACCATGCAGTCGCTGCGGCAAATTCTCCTGCACCTCGCGCAGCGCACAGCGAATGGCACTCTGAAAGCTTTCCTGGCCAGCCGCACCATGACTCTTGACCACGATGCCCTGCAGCCCGAGGAAACTCGCACCATTGTGCTTGGCGGGCGCAAGGTCGGCCTTGAGGCGACGCAACAACGGCATCGCCAGGGCACCTATCGCCTGGGCGAACAACCCATCGCTGAACAGCGTCTCGACCCGCCCGGTGATCATCTTGGCCAGGCCTTCGCTGGATTTGAGCAGGATATTGCCAACGAAACCGTCGCACACCACGACATCGGCTTCGCCGCGATACATGCCGTCGCCCTCTATGTAGCCGATGAAGTTCAGCCCATGCGCCTGCTGCAGCATATTGGCCGCCAGCTTGACCTGCTGATTGCCCTTGATGTCTTCGGTACCGACATTGAGCAAGGCGACTCGCGGCCGAGAAACGCCCAGCGTCTCGGCCGCCACGGCGCCCATGATCGCGAACTGATAGAGGTGCTCGGCACTGCAATCGACGTTGGCGCCCAGATCCAGCAGGTAGCAGTGACCGCGCTCGGTGGGAATCGGGCTGACCATGGCCGGCCGATCGATCCCCGGTAGCGTCTTCAGCACGTAACGCGACAGCGCCATCAGCGCACCGGTATTGCCGGCACTGACGCAGGCATGCGCCTGACGCTGACGCACCAGCTCCAGCGCCACGCGCATCGAGGCATCCGGCTTGCCACGCAGGGCCTGCGCCGGACGTTCGTCCATGGCGATGACTTCACTGGCGTGATGAACCTGCAGACGCGAGCGATCGACGCCGGGCTGGCGAGCGAGCTGTTCTTCGATAAGGGGAGCTTGGCCGACGAGGGCCAGGTGCAGCGAGGGGAATTCGGCCAGCGCAGAAATGCAGGCCGGAACAATGCAGTGGGGACCGAAGTCCCCACCCATTGCATCAATCGCGATGATCGAGGCGGACAAGGATTACTCGTCAGCGCCCTTGTCGATCACTTTGCGACCGCGGTACACGCCTTCCGGAGAAACGTGGTGGCGCAGGTGAACTTCACCGGTGCTCTTCTCTACGGACAGGGTGCTGGCCTCGAGGGCGTCGTGCGAACGACGCATGTCGCGGGCGGAACGGGATTTTTTGTTCTGCTGAACAGCCATAATTGATTAACTCCTAAACGTTTGGGTCACGCTTTAACTGCGCCAATACACTGAACGGGTTGGACCGCGATACCTCGTCCTCGCCTGGCACGGGCTCATCGAGACCGTCCGGCTGCTGGCAATCACCTAGGGCATGAGCAGGAACGATCGGTAGGGCGAGGAGTAATTCATCCTCGACCAGACCAAGCAGCTCCAGCGGCTCCTCACCCACTTCCAGCACGTCGTAGCCCTTCGGCAAGGACTGAGTGTTCGCTCCAACCCGAACCACGGCGTATTCACATTCGCTGCGGATGGGTAGCGCGACCAGCTCCAGACAACGCTGGCAGACCATTTTGACCTCAACCTCAAGCTCACTGCGGATAACCACAGTTTTCTGCTCGTCACGCGCGAAATGAAATTTCGCCTGCACCGTGCCAGCCGTTTCGGCAAGCGGGTCGCAGAGACGCTGCAGGCTGGCCAGTTCGAGCTGCCCTTCGAGGGCAGCTTCGCGGTCGGCGAGCTTGCGCGGATCAACGTGAGGTGGAATCGGCCCATTCAACATAGGCGCAGCATTCTAGGGATGCACCCTGCCCATGTCAAAGGAAATTCAGCCTGTCTTCAGGGGCACCTCTAAAAACTACCAGCGTTGCCATCGCGGCGTTAAAAACAGGCTCACAGCCGAAGGCTGAACGCGCTTTAGCGCGACCCCGAAGGGGTGAGCGAAGCGAATCAAGCGCTCATTTACAGCGCGTAAAGTCGGGCGCGACCCCGGTCATTTTTCGCCTGCTTTTATGGGGCCGCCATCGGTATTGCGCTGACTGCCTCGGCTCGGGCTTCCTGCTTCACTCTACCTCCTGCATCCTTGCAGTCGTCGCCTACGTTCTTAGAGGCGCCCACAAGTAGCGGCGATCAGTAGAATTTCTCGCCCACCTATATAAAGGAAGAGAACATGCCCGCGCTGCTGCTCGCCTCGAGCTCACCCTACCGCCGCGAGCTGCTCGGTCGCCTGCAACTGCCCTTCTCCTGGCAATCGCCGAGCATCGATGAAAGCCGACACGAGGACGAATCTGCCATCGATCTGGTCAAGCGCCTGGCCGAAGAAAAAGCCCGTGCCCTCGCCGACAGCCACCCCGATCACCTGATCATCGGCTCGGATCAGGTCGCCGTACTCAGCAATGGGCAAATACTCGGCAAACCCCACGATCTGGCGAGAGCCCAGCAACAACTGCACGCAGCCAGCGGCAGCAGCGTCACCTTCCTCACCGGACTGGCACTGCTCAATTCGAGCACCGGCCAATGCCAGGTCGACTGCGTGCCGTTCACCGTACATTTCCGCTCACTCAGCGACGCGCAGATTCTGCGTTACCTGCAACGCGAGCAGCCATTCGATTGCGCCGGCAGTTTCAAGTCAGAAGGCCTGGGCATCAGCCTGTTCCGCAGCACCGAAGGCGAAGACACCAGCAGCCTGATCGGCCTGCCACTGATTCGCCTGGTGGACATGCTGCTGAACGAGGGAATCGAAGTCCCTTGAGCCCTCAACGAAGAAGGCCCGCTCAGCGGGCCTTCCTTTTACCTGTCAGCGCAGCGTCGGCCCCTGAAAGCCCATCCACAACGCGATTCGATCCGCCACACTGGTACCCAGGCGCTTGGCGAAGCGATCGAATGGCGTATCACGCTGAGTGAAGTCGACCATTTCCTTCTCGCCAATCACCTCACGGGCCACATAGCTGGCACTACCCAACGCATCGACCAAACCCAACTGCAGCGCCTGCTCGCCCGACCAGACCAGCCCGGAGAACAACTCGGGATGCTCATCCGCTTTGAGACGATCACCGCGCCCCTTTTTCACGCTATCGATGAACTGGCGATGGGTGGTATCGAGCACGGATTTCCAGAAACGAGTTTCTTCTTCCTTCTGCGGCTGGAACGGATCGAGGAAGGCCTTGTGCTCACCCGAGGTGTACACGCGACGCTCGACACCGAGCTTTTCCATCGCCTCGACAAAACCAAAGCTGGCCGCCGTCACACCAATGGAGCCAACCAGGCTGGCCTTGTCGGCATAGATCTCATCAGCCGCACTGGCAATGTAGTAGGCACCGGAGGCACCCAGATCACTGATTACCGCATAGACCTTGGTCTGCGGATATTCGCCGCGCAAACGACGGATCTCGTCATAGATGTAGCCGGACTGCACCGGGCTGCCGCCCGGGCTATTGATGCGCAGGATCACACCTTTGGTATTGGTGTCCTCGAAGGCGGCGCGCAGACTGCCCACGACCTTGTCGGCACTGGCCTCCTCACGGTCGGCGATCATGCCGCGAATCTCGATCAGCGCCGTATGCGCAGTGGTAGTCGAGGCTGATTTCAGATCGAGAGCCGGCAATACCAGCGCCAGCGCACCGAACAGATAGATAAAGGTCAGCAGCTTGAAAAAAATGCCCCAGCGACGCGAGCGGCGCTGCTCCTGAACACTGGACAGCAGGGCTTTTTCCAGCAGCTTCCAGCTCTTGGCATCCTCGGTCGACGAAGACGATGACTTCCACTCATCCGACATGCTCACTCACCTCTGCAGAACGCACCGCACGATGACCTTCCAGCCATGTACGCAGCTCATTGAATTCATTGATCACCAAACGCGGCGAGCACTCACGCAGCACCGACAACGGCTGCGCACCGAAACCTACCGCCACGGCATCCATCCCGGCATTGCGCGCCATCAGCAGGTCGAAGGTCGAATCCCCCACCATCAGCGCGCGCTCGGGCTGCACCCGGCAATGCGCAAGAATCTCATGCAGCATCAGCGGATCGGGCTTGCTTGCCGTCTCGTCGGCGCAACGGGTGATATCGAAGTAATCCAGCCAACCCTTGTCAGCCAGCACCCGATGCAACCCCTTGCGCCCCTTGCCAGTGGCCACGGCAAGACGATAACCCTGATCTCGAAAGACCTCGAGCGACTCGCGCACACCCTCGAACAGTGGCGACGGCTCGGTTTCCAGCGCCAGATACTGCTCGCTGTAGGCACGCCGGATGGTTTCGATTCGCAGCGGCTCATCGAGTTCCGGGTAAAGCGTGCGAATCGCCACACCCAGCTCCAGACCAATGATCCCGCGCACCGCAACATCCGTGCAGCGCGGCACGCACGCCACATCAGCAGCACGGTGCATGGCCTCGACGATACGGCCGATGGAATCCACCAGCGTGCCGTCCCAATCGAAAATCAGTAGCTGATAATCAGGCACTCAGACGCTCCAGGGTCTTCGCCCACATCTCATCCACCGGAGCCTCGAGCTTCAGCACACCACCATCGGGCAGCGGCACGTGCAACTCATAGGCATGCAGGAACAGGCGTTTACCGCCCAGCTCGCGAATCTCGCGGGAGAAGTCGTCGTCGCCGTATTTGCTGTCGCCGGCGATACCATGACCCGCATATTGGGCATGCACACGAATCTGATGGGTACGACCAGTGATCGGCCTGGCTTCGACCAGCGTGGCGAACTCACCGAAACGGCGCAGCACGCGAAATACCGTGAGCGCCTCCTTGCCCTCGGGATTCACCTCGACCATACGCTCGCCGGAGCGCAGGTTGCTTTTCAGCAGCGGCGCGGCGATCTGCTTCTTGGCAGTCGCCCAGTGGCCACGCACCAACGCCATATAGCGCTTGTCCACGCCATCGCCGCGCAGCGCTTCGTGCAGGTGGCGCAGCATGCTGCGCTTCTTGGCGATCATCAGTAGACCGGAGGTATCGCGATCGAGACGGTGCACCAGCTCCAGATCCTTGGCATCGGGCCGCAACTGGCGAAACGCCTCGATCACACCGTAATTCAAGCCGCTGCCACCATGCACGGCGATACCGGCCGGCTTGTTCAGCACGATCAGCGCCTTGTCCTCATAAACGATGGCGGCTTCGAGGCGCTGCAGCAGCCCCTGCGCCAGCGGCTCGGGCTCATCGCGCTCAGCCAGGCGCAGCGGCGGCACGCGCACCACGTCACCAGCCTGGAGTTTGTATTCGGGCTTGATCCGCCCCTTGTTAACCCGCACTTCGCCCTTGCGCAGAATGCGGTAAATCAGGGTCTTGGGCACGCCCTTGAGCTGTGTCCTGAGGAAGTTGTCGATGCGTTGGCCGGCGAGATCCGGTGCAACCTCGATCAGCTGAACGCCGGAGGCTGGAGAGGCGGGAGTAGTCATTGCGCAATCATAACAATTTTTTATGGAATTGAAGCACTTAATCATTGCTGCTATAGTCGCGAACGCCGCCAAAAGCGGCCTGGCTTGCGGATGAATGCCAAACTTGCCATCCCCTGCCCGCGCAAACGTATTTGGACGTGAGGCCGTCCGACGGATTCTTCAGGTTAGAAAGGCCGCAAAAGGCCACGAAGACTTCGGAAATAAAGCCTTGAGTATGATGCGCGATTCGCCCACCGGGCGGTCGCGGTAACTGACAACCGCTGCGGAATCCGCGCGCGGCACCCGATTTTCAGCGATACGTGTAGGGTGGAGATGTACAACTGTCGGACTGCGTAGCATATCGCTTGATCAAAGACGCCTCATCTCGTCCGCTACCGCCAGTTGATTCCTCTTCCTGACTGAGTGCTTTCTGTCACCACAGCAAGCAGGAGACGTCCGTCGCGACCGCGGCCCGATAATGGCTGACCGTCGCTAGACAGTGGAACGATTTACGACCGTTTCTGACGCGCCTGACACCGACCCTGAGAGTCGTGTGTGCCTAACGTGGCTTCCGCTAGCCCCGGAACCCATTGGTACCACATGAAAAGAATGCTAATTAACGCGACTCAGCCTGAAGAGTTGCGTGTTGCCCTGGTAGATGGCCAAAAACTCTACGACCTGGACATCGAGTCCGGCGCCCGTGAACAAAAAAAAGCCAACATCTACAAAGGCCGCATCACCCGCGTTGAACCCAGCCTCGAAGCCGCTTTCGTCGACTTCGGCTCCGAACGCCACGGCTTCCTCCCCCTCAAAGAAATCTCCCGCGAATATTTCTCCAAGTCTCCTGAAGGCGGCCGCGTCAACATCAAGGACGTGCTCAAGGAAGGCCAGGAAGTCATCGTCCAGGTCGAGAAAGAAGAGCGCGGCAACAAGGGCGCAGCCCTGACCACCTTCATCAGCCTCGCAGGTCGCTACCTGGTACTGATGCCGAACAACCCGCGTGCCGGTGGCATCTCCCGCCGCATCGAAGGCGAAGAGCGCAACGAACTACGCGAAGCACTGAACGGCCTCAACGCGCCGGCCGACATGGGCCTGATCGTGCGTACCGCCGGCCTCGGCCGCTCCAGCGAAGAAATGCAGTGGGACCTCGACTACCTGCTGCAACTGTGGAGCGCCATCAAGGAAGCCTCCACCAGCCGCCCTGCCCCGTTCCTGATCTACCAGGAATCCAACGTTATCATCCGCGCCATCCGCGACTACCTGCGCCAGGACATCGGCGAAGTGCTGGTCGACAGCGTCGAAGCCCAGGAAGAAGCGCTGAGCTTCATCCAGCAGGTGATGCCGCAGTATGCCAGTAAGATCAAGCTGTACGAAGACAGCGTGCCGCTGTTCAACCGCTTCCAGATCGAAAGCCAGATAGAAACCGCCTTCCAGCGTGAAGTGAAACTACCCTCCGGTGGATCCATCGTCATCGACCCGACCGAAGCCCTGGTTTCCATCGACATCAACTCGGCGCGCGCTACCAAGGGCAGCGACATCGAGGAAACCGCGCTGCAGACCAACCTGGAAGCGGCCGAGGAAATCGCCCGCCAGCTGCGCCTGCGCGACATTGGCGGCCTGATCGTCATCGACTTCATCGACATGACCCCGGCCAAGAACCAGCGCGCCGTCGAAGAGAAGATGCGTGAAGCCCTGGAAGCCGACCGCGCCCGTGTACAGGTCGGCCGCATCTCGCGCTTCGGACTGCTGGAAATGTCCCGTCAGCGCCTGCGTCCATCCCTCGGCGAGACCAGCGGCATCGTCTGCCCGCGTTGCAACGGTCAAGGCATCATCCGCGACGTCGAATCCCTGTCGCTGGCCATCCTGCGCCTGATCGAAGAAGAAGCGCTGAAGGATCGCACCGCCGAAGTCCGCGCTCAGGTACCGATCCCGGTCGCCGCGTTCCTGCTCAACGAGAAGCGCAACTCGATCACCAAGATCGAACTGCGCACCCGTGCGCGTATCGTGATCCTGCCGAACGATCACCTGGAAACCCCGCATTTCGAAGTGCAACGCCTGCGTGACGACAGCCCGGAAGCCCTGAGCGGCCAGACCAGCTACGAAATCGCCGCCACTGCGGAAACCGAAGAAACCGCCGCCCAGCCGGCCGCCGCCACGCGCACTCTGGTTCGCCAGGAAGCTGCGATCAAGGCCGCACCGCGCAGCAGCGCCCCGGTCGCTGCCGAGCCTCAAGCACCACTGGCTCCGACCAAGGCGCCTGAACCGAGCCTGTTCAAGGGCCTGGTGAAGTCTCTGGTCAGCCTGTTCGCCGGCAAGGAAGAAGAAGCCCAGCCCGCAGCAGTCGAGAAGAAGAGCAACGAGCGTCCGCCGCGCGAAGAGCGCCGCAACGGTCGTCAGCAGAGCCGTAACCGTGGCGGTCGCCGCGATGACGAGCGCAAACCTCGTGAAGAGCGCGCCCCGCGTGAAGAACGTCAGGCCCGTGAACCGCGTGAAGAACGCCAACCTCGCGAAGAGCGTCAACCGCGTGAAGAGCGCGCCCCACGTGAGCCGCGCGAAGGTCAGGAAAACCGCCGTGAGCGCAAGCCGCGCGAAGAACGCGCCCCGCGTGAAGAGCGCGTGCGTGAACTGCGTGAACCTATCGCAGCCGATACCGATGCCGATGCTGGTAACGAGCAACGCGAAGAGCGTGCCGAGCGCCAGCCGCGTGGTGAACGTCAGGAGCGTCAGCGTCAACCGCGTGAAGAGCGTCAGCCGCGTGCCGAGCAAACCGAGGCCCTGCAGGACGAAGCACTGCCGAACGAAGAGCAACTGCAGGACGACGAGCAGGACAGCAACGATGGCGAGCGCCCACGTCGCCGTTCCCGCGGTCAGCGTCGGCGCAGCAATCGTCGCGAACGTCAGCGTGATGCCGATGGCAACCTGATCGAGAGCGCCGAGAACAGCGAAGCTGCCGGTAACGACGCTCAGACCGTCACCCCGGTCGCCGTGGCTACTGCCGCTGCCGTGGTTGCAGAAAGCGTCGACAGCAGCGAAGCCGTTGCCAGCGAGGCTCCGGTCAGCGAAGCCCCGGCCGTCGAAGCCCCGTCTGTTCAGGTTGAAGAAGCCCCTGCTGCTCAACCGGTCGAGGCGCAAGCCGAGGCTGCTGTGAGTGAAGTGGCTGAAGCTGCTCCGGTCGCAGAGAAAGCGGTTGAGGCAGAACCGGCCGCAGTCGAACCCCCTGCTGCCGCTGAAGCGCCAGTTGCCGAACCGGTCGCTCAAGCTGAGCCGACTGTCGAAGTCGCCCAGGAGCCTGTTCCGGCACCGCTCGAGCAAGCACCTGCTGCCGCAGCGGTTCCGACCAATGCCACTGGCCGCGCACCGAACGACCCGCGTGAAGTGCGTCGTCGTCAGCGTGAAGCTGAGCGCCTGGCGCGCGAAGCTGCACAGGCCGCCGCTGCAGCCCCGGCTGTAGAAGCTGCCCCAGTAGTCGACGCCGCTCCGGTCGCTGAAGCAAGCGCCCCGGCAGAAGCCGAAGCCGCTGTAGTCGAAACAGCTCCTGTAGTCGAGCCGGTCGCTGAAGCCGAAGCCACCTCTGTCGTAAGCGAACAACGCGTGAGCGATGCGGTAGAGCAAGCGCAGCCGGAAGAAGAAACGCCAGCCGACAAGGAGGAGGTCAAGCCTCAGGCTTGATCCTCCTGCGGTAAGTAAAAAGGGGATGCCTAGGCATCCCCTTTTTCATTTCCGTGTCTGGCGCTGCAGAAGCGTAGCCCGAATGCAATCCGGGAGCGGCAGGCAGCGGATCACGCCCTGCCTACAGATCAGAGCACGTTGGGCTCGATCTCCAGCTCAACACCGAAGCGCTCGAATACATCGCTCTGGATACGCTGCGCCAGCTGCAGCAGTTGCGCGCCCGTGGCCTTGCCGTAATTGACCAGCACCAGCGCCTGCAAACGATGCACGCCGGCATCGCCCTCGCGAAAGCCTTTCCACCCTGCCCGCTCGATCAACCAGCCAGCCGCCAGTTTGACCAGGCCATCACCAGCCGGATAGCTGACCAGATCGGCACGCTCGGCGCGAATGCGCTCGGCCAGCTCGAACGAAACCAGCGGATTCTTGAAGAAGCTGCCGGCATTACCCAGCTCGGTGGGATCTGGCAGCTTTTCGCTGCGGATGGCGCAGATCGCTCGACTGACATCGGTGGCGGTCGGCACTTCGACGCCCATCTCCGCAAGGCGCTGGCGCACCGGGCCGTAGTCAAGGCGCAGTGCAGCCAGACGGCTCAAGCGGAAACGTACGCGCAGGATCAACCAGCGCCCGGCTTCGCGCTTGAACAGACTGTCGCGGTAGGCGAAGGCACAGTCTTCCAGCGCGAAGTCGCGCAGCTCGCCGCTGTGCCGATCCAGAGCGGTCAGGCCGGCAAACAGATCCTTGATCTCCACACCATAGGCGCCAATGTTCTGCATCGGCGCAGCGCCCACGGTACCGGGAATCAGGCTGAGGTTTTCCAGGCCATTGAGGCCCTGCGCCAGGCTCCATTGCACGAACGGATGCCAGGGCTCGCCGGCTTCGGCCTCCACCAGCACCTGCTCGCCGTCGTCCTCGAGGATACGAATGCCACGGCTGGCCATGCGCAGTACCAGCGCCTCGACATCGCGGGTCAGCAGCAGGTTGCTGCCACCGCCGATCACCAGCAGCGGCAAGCCCTGCTGCCCGGCCAGGCGTAGCGCCTCGCGCACTTCGTCATCGTTGTGGGCTGCGGCGAAATGCCGGGCACGCACCTCGACACCAAAGCTATTGAAGGCCTTGAGCGACACATCACTCTGCAGATTCAGGCTCACAGGCGCCCCTTGATTTCCACCAGCAACGCATCACTGGCTTGCTCGATCAGATCCAGCACCTGCTCGAAGCCATCGTCGCCGCCGTAGTAGGGATCAGGCACCTCATCCAACGCCAGTTCATAGCGACGCAGATAAAGGTCGAGGTCCGCGCGGGCATCAGTCGGGCGCAGCGCCTTGAGATTACGCAGATTGCTCTGATCCATGGCCAGGATCAGGTCGAAGCGCTGAAAGTCGGCAGCCTCGACCTGGCGCGCACGCTGCGCGGACAGATCATAACCACGGCGTAGGGCCGCCTGACGGGTGCGACTGTCCGGCGCCTTGCCGACGTGCCAGTCACCAGTGCCGGCGGAATCCACCTGCACACGACCGTCCAGCCCTGCCGCACGCAGCTTGTGGCGCAGCACGCCTTCAGCCGTGGGCGAGCGGCAGATATTGCCCAGGCAAACGAACAGAACCTTCATCAGGCCCCCAGCAGGTGGCGCACCCGCTCCAGGTCTTCGGCGGTATCCACGCCAGCAGCCGGCGCTTCGAGCGCATCGGCGACATGGATGCGCACGCCGTTATACAACGCGCGCAACTGCTCCAGGCACTCGGTGTCTTCCAGCCAGCACGGGCCCCAGGCAACGAAATCATGCAGAAAACCCGCGCGGTAGGCATAGATACCAATGTGGCGACGGTATGGCACACCTTGCGGCAGCACATCGCGGCACTTGGCAAAGGCATCGCGCGCCCAGGCCAGCGGTGCACGGCTGAAGGTCAGCGCCAGGCCACTCTTGTCGGCCACCACCTTGACCACATTGGGGTTGAATAGGGAGGTGACGTCCTCGATGGGCTCGGCCAGGGTGGCGATACCGGCCTGCGGATTGGCCGCCAGGTTGGCTGCCACCTGATCAATGATCACAGGCGGAATCAGCGGCTCGTCGCCCTGCACGTTGACCACAATGGCGTCGGCCGGCAAACCGAGCTGGGTGGCGACTTCGGCCAGGCGGTCGGTACCGGAGTTGTGATCCTCGCGGGTCAGCAGCACCTCGGCGCCAAAGGCCTGGCAGGCTTCGACGATACGCGCATCGTCGGTGGCGATGACCACGCGCTGGGCCGAACTCTTCTTCGCCTGCTCCCAGACATGCTGCACCATGGGCTTGCCGGCGATGTCCTGCAGCGGCTTGCCGGGCAGGCGGGTGGAGGCGTAACGAGCAGGAATGACGACGGTGAAGGCTGCGCTCATTTACTTGTCCAGACGCTCATCGGGGGTCAGGGTGCGCGCTTCGCTTTCCAGCATCACCGGAATGCCGTCGCGGATCGGGTAGGCCACGCCAGCGCCCTTGCTGATCAGTTCAGTCTTGTCTTTGGAAAGCTGCAGCGGCCCCTTGCAGATCGGGCAGGCGAGAATGTCGAGCAGTTTAAGGTCCATGGCGGAATCCTTGCTGGGGTCATCAGGACCCCGGTATGAGGCGGGCCAGCTCTCCATCCAGCCAGTCGACGAACGCCGGCGTGGGCGCGGCATCGACGGCCAGGTACCACCAGTCGGCGGCGGCGAAGGCCCGGCATTTCACCGCATCCTTCTCCGTCATCAGCAGCGGCAGCGACGGCTCGAAGCTGAGCAGCGTGGCATCGTACTGGGCATGGTCGGCGAAGGGATGCGGAACCGGCTGCCAGTTTAGCGCTTCGAGGGTATTGAAGAAACGTTGCGGATTACCGATACCGGCCACCGCATGCACCGCCTGACCGGGCGGGAAGTGCTCGAGGCCGACACGCTCACCGCTGGCAACGTTGACCAGCGCGGTTGGCTGCAGGCGAAAGGCGTAGCCCTCGGCACTATCGGCTTCGGCGCCGTTGAACAACACGGCATCCACCTCGGCCAGACGCTCGACTGGCTCGCGCAATGGCCCGGCGGGCAGGCAACGCCCATTGCCCAGACCACGGGCGGCGTCGATCAGTACCAGCTCCAGATCACGCGCCAACCGGTAGTGCTGCAGGCCATCGTCGCAGAGGATCAGGTCAACCGATTCTTCGGCCAGCAGCGCGCGTACGGCGCGGCTGCGATCCGGGTCGATCATCAAGGGCACGCCTGTACGCTGGACGATCAGCAGCGGCTCGTCACCGGCCTGCGTCGCCGCCTGCTCGCCGCGCACGCGCCAGGGCAGACTCGGCGGCGTGGCGCCATAGCCACGGCTGACCACACCGACCTTGAGGCCACGGGCGCGGCAATGTTCGATGAGAAAGAGGATCAGCGGCGTCTTGCCGGTACCGCCTACGGTGATGTTGCCCACCACCAGCACCGGCACTGGGGCGCGATAGATATCACCCTCACCGGCCAGGAAACGCGTGCGCTTGCTCTGCACCACGCGACGGTACAGCCACTCCAGCGGCCGCAGCAGCGTCAGCGCCGGGTGACCGCGGTACCAGGCCGCGAGCAAGCGATCAGCAGCGCTCACTTCAGGGGGCTTCCTGTGCTTTCACCGTGGTGATGCGCAGGTGCGAGAAGCCCAGCTTGCCGGCAGCGTCCATGGCGGTGATCACCGCCTGGTGCGGGGTCTTGCCGTCGGCGCTGATGATTAGCGGCAGGCTGTTGTCGCCGTCGGACTCCTTCTGCAAGGCAGCCATGAGACTGCTCAGGTTGCTTTCCAGCAGTGCCTTGCCATTGAGCGAAAACGCGCCGTCGGCAGCGATCAACACTTCCAACTGTTTCAGCTCGGTCTGCTCGGGCGGCGTGCCGCTGGCGGCCTCCGGTAGGTCGACCTTGAGCTGGGTCTCGCGGGTGAAGGTGGTGGTGACCACGAAGAACAGCAGCAGGATAAATACCACGTCGATCAACGAGGCCAGGTTGATCTCGACGTTCTCCCGCGGTTTGCGCCGGAATTTCACGCCTTGCCCTCACCCAGGTCGACGTCGCGATCACCCTGCACCATTTCCACCAGCTTGATCGCTTCCTGCTCCATGCCGACTACCAGTTCGTCGACACGACGCTGCAGATAGCGGTGGAAGAACAGTGCCGGGATCGCCACCATCAGGCCGGCTGCCGTGGTGATCAGCGCCTTGGCGATACCGCTGGCGAGCATGGAAGCGTTAGCCATGCCCGAGCCCATGAAGGAGCTGAAGATTTCGATCATGCCCAGCACGGTGCCAAGCAGGCCCAGCAGCGGCGCGATGCCGGCAATGGTGCCGAGCGCATTGAGATAACGCTCCAGCTCGTGGATGACGCGCGCGGCAGCCTCCTCGATGCACTCCTTCATGATTTCGCGACCATGCTTGGAGTTGGCCAGGCCGGCAGCGAGTATCTGCCCCAGCGGCGAATGCTCGCGCAGCTCCTTGAGCTTCTGGTTGTTGAGTTTCTTGTCCTTGATCCAGCGCCACACCTGAGCCAGCAAATTGGCCGGGGTGACGCGGGCGGGCCGCAGGGTCCACAGGCGCTCGGCAACGATACCGGCAGCAGCGATGGAACAGAGAATGATCGGCAGCATCATCCAGCCGCCAGCTTTGACCAGTTCCCACACGGTAGAGAATCCCCCTCGAAAAAGTGGCGCCACTCTAGCATAGGGCGCCGCCGTTCTCATTTTTCCCGCCAGAAACGTGGCTCGCTTCGCAACCCTCGCGCCGTACCATGTTGCCCCAGGCGAATATGCAGGGCACCGTGCAACGCCGTGTCATGCACCTCGACACCCGCAGCGCGATAGCGTGCAAGCACCTGCGGGTGAGGATGGCCGAAGGCGTTGTGGCGACTGCGGGTGATCAGCACATGCTGCGCTGCGACGGCATCGATGAACGCCTGGCTGGATGACGTGCGGCTGCCGTGGTGGGGAGCCAGTAGCCACTGCGAGGCCAGGGGCAAGTCAGCCTGCATCAGCGCCCGCTCGGCCTGTACGTCGATATCGCCGGTCAACAGCAGGCGTTCGCCCGCCGCCTCTATCTGTAGCACACAAGACAACTGGTTACCGGAGCCGGCCCGTTGCCACTGCCACAGCCTGAAGGTCACCTCGTTCCATTGCCAGCTCTGCCCTGACGCGCACGCTTCGGCGCCGAGGGCATCGGCCAGCCTTTGCGGCTCACCGCTGACAACCCTCGATACCGGCATCCCGGCCTTGATCGCGGCCGCACCACCGGCATGATCGTTATCGGCATGGCTGAGCAGCAGCAGATCGAGACGTCGCACGTTCAGCGCGCGCAACGAAGGCAGGACAATACGCTCACCGGTATCGAAATCGCCAAAACGCGGCCCGGCATCGTAAAGCAATGCGTGCTCCCGGGTGCGCACCAGCACGGCCAGCCCCTGCCCGACATCCAGCACCCAGATGTCGGCACGCCCGTCGTCCAACTGCGGCGCCGGCAGAAACAATGCCGGCAATAGCAGCGCGATGCCGGGCCAGCGCAAGGGCACACCAGCCGGCAGCAGAAGCAGCAACGCGCCAGCCGCAGCCAATAGCCAGGCCCACAGCGGCAGGTTGCTGGGCAGCCAGGCCGGTAGCCAGGCTGCCATGGCGCCGAGCAGTTCGAACAACAGGTGCAATGCACCACCGGCCAGCCACAACACCCCTTCACCCAACAGCGGAACAGGCAGCAGCAAAGTGCCCAACAACGCCAGAGGCACGACCACCATGCCCACCCAGGGCACAGCAATCAGGTTGGCCAGCGGCCCGCTACTGCTCACCGGCAGACCGAGGATCAACATCATCGGCAACAGGCCGATGGCCATGGTCCACTGCGCGCGCGTCAGACCACGCCACCACCCCCAGAGACCGAGACGACCACCGAATATCAGCACCAGAATCGCCACTGCCGAAAACGACAACCAGAACCCCGGTTGCAAGGACGCCAGTGGTTCCAGCAGCAGAACCACGATCAAGGCCAGCAGCAGCGGCCACCAGGCGCCCAGATGACGGAAACGCATACGCCATAGCAGTACCAGCGCGACCATCACGCAGGCTCGGCGCACCGGCACCTCGAAGCCGGCCAGAAAACCGTAGAGCAAGGCCCCGCTCAGGGCCAGGGCACAAGCACAGGGCAACCAGGGCAGGCGCCTGGGCCAGGCACCGAGCTTCGCCAGCAACGCCACCAGGCCATAGAGAAAACCGGCCAGCAGCGCGATGTGCTGCCCCGAGATAACCATCAGATGCACCGTTCCGGTGTGCTGAAGCAGTCGCCAGTCTGTCGTGCTCAGACCCGAACCATCACCCAGAACCAGCGCCGCAATGGCGCCCTGCCGCTGAAAGGCCGGCACGACCAGCAGTTGCTGACGCAGGCTGTCACGCCAACTGCCCAACCCTGTCGCGAATGACAGGCGCTCACCTGACTTGATCGTACCCGTAGCGCCGATACGCTGCGCCAACAGCCAGGCCTCGTAGTCGAAACGCTGCGGATTGACCGATCCGTGTGGGCGCTTCAGGTTGACCGCCACCCGCCAGCGCTCGCCGCCCTGCACCGGCGGCCCGCCATACCAGGCCAGGCGTAACCTTTGCGGCAGCTCGGCACGTCGGGAGTGCGCGTCTTCGAACTGGAAGCGCACCACGCCATCGGACACCTCCGGCAGACCGACCACGCGGCCCTCCAGCCATAGGGTACGACCATCGAGTTGCGGATCGAGGCGGTCATCCAGTGCCGATTGCGCCGAACTGCACGCCCAGGCCAGACCGAGCAGAAAGAAGCCCAGCGGATAAAGGCGCGATAGCAACAGTGCCAGACCGGCACAGGCTGCAATCAATAACAGCCAGCCTGGCGGCAAAGCCGGCAAAAAACGCAGCGTGAGCAAGCCCAGGGCCAGCGCCAACATCCCTGTTCGCATCCATCCTCCCTGCTCATCGAGCTACGGCGGGCGCGTCCGACGCTCACCTCCGGTCACAATATGGAAACGCCGCTCATGCGCAAAGCATGCATAATACCGGCGCTTTTGCCTGCTCAGAGACTCTTCATGCCGCGTCGCTTATTCAAACGCTACATGCCCGACCCCGACAGCATCAAGACTAACAAGTCCCTGCGTTTTCTCGGCAAGCTGATTCACGATCCCAACCTGTGGCATCTCAATCGCCACTCGGTAGCGCGCGGCATGGCCATCGGACTGTTCTGGGCGATGATCCCAATGCCGATGCAGATGCTGGCCGCCGCCGCCGTGGCCATTCCGCTGCGCGCCAACCTGCCGATCTCCATCGGTCTGGTCTGGCTGACCAACCCCATCACCATGCCGCCTGTTTTCTATTGCACCTACAAACTGGGCGCGTGGATCATGCAGACGCCGCCGGTGCGCATGCCGCAAACCCTGAGTCTGGAATGGATCACGGCCGAGGCGGCAGTGCTGTGGAAACCACTGTACCTGGGCTCCTTCGTCGCGGGAATCATCCTAGCGACACTGGGCTACGTCCTGACCATGCTCTACTGGCGCTGGTGGGTCCAGCGCAGCTGGCGCAAGCGCCAGGAAAAGCGTCACCAACAACGTCACTGAAAAAAAGCCGTCGAAATCGACGGCTTTTTTATGCTTACTCGTAACGTAGCGCTTCGGCTGGCTGTACTTGCGCCGCCCGCCAGGATGGGTAGAGCGTGGCGAGGAAGCTCAGGATCAATGCCGCCGAACAGATCAGCACCACATCCAGCCATTGCAGGTCAGACGGCAGGCTGCTGATGAAGTACACATCGGCACTCATCACCTGCTGCCCGGCGAACGACTCCAGCCAGGCTACCAGCGCACTGACATTGAGCGCCGCCAGGACGCCGAGTACAGTACCGATCAGCGTGCCGACCAGACCGATCACCGAGCCCTGCACCATGAAAATCGCCATGATCTGCCGTGGCGTTGCGCCCAGCGTACGCAGGATGGCGATATCGCCGCCCTTGTCGGCGACCACCATGATCAGGGTGGCGATGATGTTGAATGCCGCGACGGCAACGATCAGCAGCAGCAGCAGCCCGATCATGGTCTTTTCCATCTTCATCGCACTGAACAGGCTGCCCTGGGTGTGGGTCCAGTCGTCGGCACGGTAATCGGCGCCCAGCTGTGCCAGCAGCGCCTTGGACACCTGCGGCGCCTGATACAGGTCCTTCAGCGCCAGGCGGATGCCCGGCACGGTGCCCTCCGGCAGGCGCTGCATCGCTGCCGCATCGGCGACGTTGATCAGCGCCAGTGAGCTGTCCAGCTCGGCACCGACCTTGAATACCGCTGCCACATTCAGCCGCTGCATGCGCGGGGTGACGCCGCCGGGCGCATTGCTCAGCTCGGGAATGATCAGCGTCAGCTTATCGCCTACCTGCAGGCCAAAACGACGCGCGGTGATGTCACCGATCACCACGCCGAACTCACCCGGCTGCAGATTGTTCAGACTGCCCTGACGGATGTGCTCGGGCAGGATCGATACCTTGCCCTCCTCCACTGGGTCGATGCCGTGGATCTGGATCGGCTGCATCAGCCCGCGATGCGAGAGCATGCCCTCCAGCTCGGCATAAGGCGCCGCGGCCTGTACCTGCGGATTGGCCATGGCCTTGTCCGCCAGGGCGCGCCAGTCGGCGACCGGCTCGGCGCCGTAGAGCATGGCGTGCGGCACCATGCCGAGAATGCGCGAGCTCATTTCCTTCTGGAAGCCGTTCATTACCGACAGCACCACGATCATCGCCAGCACACCAAGCGCCAGGCCGATCATCGAAGTCAGCGAAATAAAGGAGATGAAATGGTTGCGGCGCTTGGCCCGTGTGTAGCGAGCGCCGATAAAGATACTCAGCGGACGAAACATCAGAGGGTCACCAGCTTGCCGTCCTGCAGGCTGAGCACGCGATCCATCTGGCGGGCCAGCTGCATGTCGTGGGTCACCACCAGGAACGCGGTGTTGGAGTCGCGGCTGAGTTCGCGCATCAGCTCCTGAATGCCTTCAGCGGTGTGCTGGTCGAGGTTACCGGTGGGCTCATCGAGCAGCACCAGCCCTGGGCGGTTGACCAGGGCACGGGCAATGGCCACGCGCTGACGCTCACCACCGGACAGTTCGGACGGTTTGTGATTGAGACGATGCCCAAGCCCGACTCGCTCGAGCAGCTTGGTGGCACGGTCACGCGCTTCGCTGATCGACGTCTTGCCGATCAGCAGCGGCATGCAGGCATTTTCCAGCGCGGTAAATTCGGCCAGCAGGTGGTGAAACTGGTAGACGAAGCCCAGCGCGCGGTTGCGCAGCAGACCTCGTGCGGTCTCGCTCAGCGCCGAGAGTTGCTCGCCGGCCAGCCACACGCTGCCTTCGCTGGGCGTATCCAGGCCACCAAGCATGTTCAACAGGGTGCTCTTGCCGGAACCGGAGCTGCCGACGATGGCCACACGTTCACCGGGGAAGAGTTCCAGCTCGAGGCCATCGAGCACCACCACCGACTCGGGACCCTCGTCGTAACGCTTGCTCAGGTTGCGACAACTGAGCACGGCATTGTGCTGTTTCATGGCGTTCTGGTTCATGGACTCACTCATAGCGCAGGGCCTCGGCCGGCTGGGTACGCGCAGCACGCCAGGCTGGATACAGGGTGGCGAAGAAGCTCAGCAGCAACGCCGCGGTACAGACCATCACCACGTCGGCGCTCTGCAGTTGCGAGGGCAGGTAATCGATGAAGTAGACATCGGCATTGAGAAACTTGATGCCCAGCAGACGCTCGATGCCGGCGATCAGGCTGCTGACGTTGAGCGCTGCGAGAATCCCCAGCACGGCGCCGATCAAGGTGCCGACCACACCGATCACCGTGCCCTGTACCATGAAGATGGCCATGATCTGCCGCGGCGTGGCGCCGAGGGTGCGCAGGATGGCGATGTCGCCCTTCTTGTCGGTCACCACCATCACCAGGGTGGAAATGATATTGAACGCGGCCACCGCGACGATCAGCAGCAGGAGCAGACCGATCATGGTCTTCTCCATGCGAATGGCCTGGTAAAGGTTGCCGTGGGTACGGGTCCAGTCGCGGGCATAGAAATCGCCGTCGAGGGTCTGGGCGATCTCCCAGGCGCTGCGCGGCGCCTGGAACAGGTCATCGAACTTCAGGCGCAGGCCCTGCACCTGATCCGGCTTCCAGCGCTGCAGGCGCGCCAGGTCACTGATGTTGGCCAGAGCCAGTGCACCATCGATCTCGCCAGCACCGACGTGGAAGATGCCGGTCACGGTAAAGCGCTTCAGACGCGGGAACATGCCGGCGGGGGTCACGGTGACCTCGGGCGCGACAAAGGTGACCTTGTCACCCAGCTTCAGGCCCAGCTTGGCCGCCGCCTTGTCGCCGATGACCATGGCGAAATCACCTGGCTGCAGGCTGTCGAGACTGCCCTGCTGGAAGAAACCGTCGATGATCGACACCTTGCGTTCCTGCTCAGGATCGATGGCATTGATCAGCACCTTCTGCACCTTGCCGTCGTGTGTCAGCAGGCCCTGCATCTGAGTGAAGGGTGCCAGCGCCTCGACGCGCGGATGGCGCTCGACCTGTCGCGCCAATGCCGGCCAGTCGCTGACCGGGGTCGGCGATTCGACCGTGGCGTGAGGAATCATCCCCAGCACCCGAGTGCGCATTTCATGGTCGAAACCATTCATCACCGACAGCACCAGGATCATTACCATCACCCCGAGGGTGAGGCCGAGCATGGACGTCAGGGAAATGAAGGAGACGAAGTGGTTGCGACGCTTGGCCCGCGTGTAGCGCGTACCGATGAATACGAACAGAGGTCTGAACATGTCGGAGAGATTCGGGAAAAGAAAAAACGTCCTTGTGGCAGGGCCAGGTCAGCAGCCTTACACTCAGAAGCAACTCAAAGCCTGCTGCGTATCGGGCATGCTGCGTTAAAGACACTTGGAAAGTCGCTTATGACCAGCGCGCTTCAGTGTGGCCCCGAAGGGGCGAGCGAAGCGAGCAATGCTCGTTTACCATTCGTAACCGAGGCTTGTTCGACGACACTTGCCTGGCACGCATCCAGTTCGCGAGACTTTCAACAGGGTCTTCGACCACCACCGCTTTCATGGGTTCGCCATGTCGACTAACGATGTAGATGATCGCCGCGAATACTATCGTATCGACGATACGATCGCACTGGAATTCAGCCTGCTGTCGGGGGCCGAGGCCCATGCCAGCGACGCGCTCCACGATCCATCGCCGCTGTTCAACCTGCTCAGCGACCTGCACCTGATGGACTTCGAATCCCAGCATCTGCTGCGCCATATCACTGAGCGCGACCGTACCCTGGCCAACTACCTGAAGGTGATCAACAAACGCATCGACCTGCTCGGCCAGGCTGTGGCGCAAAGCCTGCTACGGGACATCGGTGCACCGCGCCAGGTATCGCTGTCCGAAGGCGGTATCAGCTTCAATAACGCCCAGCCCGTGGCGCCGGGCAGCCATCTGGCGATCAAGATGGTGCTTATGCCACAAGCACTCGGCCTCCTGCTGCGTGGTCAGGTGGTGCACTGCAGCCAACGCGCGGACGGCCAATTCGAGATCGGCACCGAGTTCGAAGCGTTGACCGACGCACAGCGCCAGTTACTGGCTCGGCATATCCTGCAGAAGCAGGCTCTGGAGCGTCGCCAAGCCCGCGAATGACACTCGCCAAGGAACCGCCATGTATCGTCTCGCACTGCTCCTCACCCTACTCGCCCCTACTGCTCTGTTGGCCGACACCCTGACCATTCCCCTGGGCAGCCAGGGTGCCGATCTCGACGCCAGCAACCTGCCGCATAGAGGCCAGTCCAAGCGTGCGGTACTGGAGCGTTTCGGCCTGCCCGATGAAGAGCACAAGCCCGTCGGCCAGCCGCCGATCACACGCTGGGACTACCGCGATTTCAGCGTCTATTTCGAATACGATCACGTGATCAACAGCGTGCGCCATCACCAGCCACGTCACCTCGACACCGCCAAGGAGTAACAGTGACTCTCATCTACGGCCATCGCGGCGCCAAGGGCGAAGCCCCGGAAAATACCCTGGCCAGTTTCCAGCGCTGCCTGGAACACGGCGTCGACCGCTGCGAGCTGGATCTGCATCTGTCGCGCGACGGCGAACTGATGGTGATCCACGACCCGACGCTCAAGCGCACCACCGGTCTGCGCGGCAAGGTGGTCGAACACGACGCCGCCGAGCTGATCAAATACGATGCACGCAAGGGCGGCCCAGGCTGGGTGCGCCCCTGCCCCATTCCGCGCTTGGAAGAATTGTTCCAGCAGTGCAAGTTCGAGCATTGGCAGCTGGAGGTGAAAAGCGCCTCGAAAGTGCGCGCCGCGCGCACCGTGCTGGCCATCTCGGAGCTGGTCGAGCGCTTCGGCCTGCGTGAGCAGATCACCATCACCTCCAGCTCGCGGGAGGTACTCAAGGCCGCGCGCGAACTGACCCCGCAGTTGCAGCTCGGTCTGGTTGCCGAGTACGCCTGGCTCGACCCACTGAAAGTAGCGGCGCATTACGACTGCCACCTGCTGGCGCTGAACTGGACGCTGTGCACCCCGGAGCGCCTGCTCAAGGCGCAGAAGCAAGGACTGCACGTGTCGGTATGGACGGTCAACGAGCCGGCGCTGATGCGCCGCCTGGCCGACTTCGGTGTCGACAGCATCATCACCGACTTCCCCGGCATCGCGGTGCAGACGCTGCGCGGCTGAGCCTTAGCGCCCTCCCCCCCGGCCCCTCTCCCGCAAGCGGGAGAGGCGAGCAAGCCAGAACAGCCCGGGCTACGAACACAATGCAGCCAGCACATGCAGCGCGCCCTCGAAAAGTGCCGTTTGGCGGCCCCAAAATGGCGCCACCAAAGATCGACTGATCGATGCTTATTTCTTGTTAATCAAATGGCTATGCGCGAAATTGACCATCCTGAGCCGCATCGAGAAGGCCCCATCACAGGGCATTTCGCGACCTTCGCGCACCAGCAAAATGCAATCGCTATACCAAACACCAAACCGGTCACTTCACGACTATTCTTGCGGAACCCTCACGCTGCATAGCACTCGTAAACAGTACATACCCAACGCAGAGGACTCCTCACCATGCCACGCAAAGCCGCTACTCCAAGCACCAAGGACGCCCTGCTGGATGAATTCCAGGCTCTGGTCAGCGACACCGAGAAGCTCCTGCAACATTCCGCCAGCCTGGCTGGTGAACAGGCCGAAGCGCTGCGCGATGACATTCGCAGCAGTCTTGACCGTGCCCGTGACACCTTGCACAAAGCCGAGTCCGGCCTGCGCGAACAGGGCAAGATCGCCGTCGACGCCACCGAGGATTACGTGCACAAACACCCGTGGCAGGCGCTCGGCCTGTCGGCCGCTATCGGCCTGGTGCTCGGCCTGCTGATCAGCCGCCGTTGACAGCGCCCATGTCCAACGGCCCCTCGCCACGGCGCCTGGGAGCAGCCCTGCTGGGCCTGCTCCAGGGCCACGTGGCGCTGCTGGCCCATGAACTCGAAGACCAACGCGACCAGGCACTGCGTGCGCTGCTCCTTGGCGGTCTGTGCCTGGCCTTCGCCCTGCTCCTGCTGATAGGTCTGTCCGCTCTGCTGCTGATCGTCTACTGGGATACGCACCGCCTGGCAGTCGCCACCGGCCTGTGCCTGTTCTACGGCTTCGGTCTGCTCGGCTGCGGCGCCTGGCTGCTGACCAGTCTGCGCAACGCCGAGCCGCCGTTCAGCGCCAGCCTTGAAGAACTGCAACGTGACCGCGAGCAACTGCTGCCATGACGCCGACCCTGCCTCCAGGCGCCTCGCGCCGTGAACTTCGTAAAGCCGTGCTGCGCATGCGCCTGGAAATGCATCGCCAGGAACTGCGGCATGAAATCCTGCAGATCACTCATCCACTGCAACAGGTACGCGAGTACGGGCAGCGGCTGCGCCAGGGCAATGCACCCTTTTTGCTCACTGGCGGCGCATTGACACTGGCCGGACTGCTCGGCGGTAAACGCGGTTGGCGTCGCTGGTTGCGCCTGGCATTGATCATTGCGCCACTACTTCGGCGTCGGCAAAGCGGCATCGACTGAAACGCTGATTGATCTAGACCTGGGCTGGCCGCGATCTTGCTAGGTTGAGCCACTCTGCCACCATCTGGTGGCTCAACCGCTGAGCGCTAAGGAAATCCCAGGTGATCGACGGACTGCCTTTTGCCGTCTTCCAACCCTTTATCGACACCGCCACCGGCCGAATCGCAGGCGTCGAGGCCTTGGCGCGACTACGCGATGCCGAGGGCCAGGTGCGCTCGGCCGGGCCGCTGTTCGCCGACCCGAAAACACCGCCAGCAGCCCTGCGCCGCCTCGACCGCCAGGTACGCGAGGATGCCCTGCAGCGCGTCCACCAGGCTCCGGCGGACTGGTTCCTGAGCCTGAACATTTCACCACGCTGGATCAGCCGCCTGCGCCCGGCACAGCCACTGCCCAGCCTGATTCAACTGCAGCGCAGCGGTATCGACCCTGCGCGCATCGTCTTCGAGATCACCGAGCTGGGCGGTGCCAGCCAGCGCTTACCCGACGTGGTGGCGCGCTACCGCGACGCTGGCGCGCGCATCGCTATCGACGATTTCGGCGCTGGCTATTCGCAGCTCGACCGCGTGCTGGCACTGCAACCGGACATCCTCAAGCTGGACATGCGCCTGTTCAAGGAAGCCGCTCGCGGCGGCCCTAGCGGCGAAGTGGTCAAGGCGCTGGCCCAGATGGCCGAAAAGACCGGTTGCTGGATCATCGCCGAAGGGGTGGAAACCGAAGCCGAGTTGAACTTCGCCCTGGAGTGCGGCGCCCGTTACGTCCAGGGGTTCCTGTTCGCCAGGCCGGAGGAGGAACTGTTCGCCAGCGACGCCTTCGTCGGCCGTTTCGCGCGCCTGCGTGACAGCTATGTACAGCAGAAACTCGCCGAGCGCGCGCGCCTGGTCAGCCTGCGCCAGCAACTGGCCGAATTGATGTCCGAACTCCGCTTCTGGGCCGAAAGCGGCGCCCCGGCAACGAGCCTTGAGGCGCCGGACAACTATCCCTGGCTGTTGCGCATCTATCAGTGCGACCGCCACGGCACCCAGCTCACACCCAACCTGCAGTGGCGCCAGAACATCTGGCAGGCCGATGAACGCTACCTTGGGCATAACTGGTCATGGCGTCCCTACTTCTATCAACTGCTGGCCGAAGGCTGGGAAGAGCGGCGCCTGACGCTCTCCACCACCTACCGCGACGCCACCACCAACCAGTACTGCCTGACCGCCGGGCAGTTCATCGACAATGGTCGTCGCCTACTGCTGGTGGACATCGACGCCGCCGGTTTCTGAGTACGCAGCTAGGCTTAGCAACAGGCTATCGGACTTCTCTCGGCACAGTCGAACAAGGCGCGCCTCGAGCCAGACGCACCTCGGATACATCCGTGCCCACAGAAGCCTCGCGCCGAACGGCTGAATGATCTGCCCCAGTCTTCGAGGCTGCGCTTATGCTCTGGCTAGCCCTGCGCCTGCTCACCCTACTGCTGCTCAGCGCCAGTGTGCTGGCCGCCGCATCCCCGACCTACCACGACGACATCGCTCCGCTACTGGCCAACCGCTGCCTGGTTTGCCACAGCGGCGCGCAGGCCCCGCTGGGCCTGCGCCTGGACAGCCTGGAAAATCTGTTGCGCGGCAGCCAGCGCGGGCCGGTGGTCCACGCTGGCGATGCTGCCGGCAGCGCGCTGCTGCGCCGCCTGACGGGCAGCAGCCAACCGCGCATGCCGCTGAGCGGCCCGCCATTTCTCGAAGCCGCCGAGATCGCCATGGTCGAACGCTGGATAAACGCCGACCTGCCAGCAGGCAACGAAAGCATGACCCGGCCTGCCGCCGCCGTCCCAAGCCTCGACGAGGTGGTCGACTACCGACACGTCGAAGCTATCCTGCTGCGCCGCTGAGCTACCTGCCATTCCGCCAGCGGCTTGATGGGCGCGGTTCCCGAGGGTTATCTACTGTCATCCTACGCAGCGACCGCTGGCCAGCGGCGAGCGCGCCCGCGTGGTGCCCGGCAACCCTGTAGCCAGCGAGCTGGTGCGGCGTATTCGCGGCCAGGCGCGACCGCGCATGCCGTACGACGGCCCTGCCCTATCTCACCGATGCGGAAATCGATCTGATCGTGGCCTGGATCGAACAAGGCGCACGCTGCCGGGCAGCCAGCAACCGTGCCGGTGGACGCCCGAGTACGTCTGCATGGCCGCCTGGATGATGCCGGCAGGCTGGACGGTCTGGCGCTACTGATCGACGCGCGCACGCGCCTGGACGATGCGCCGCACCCCGGCGCCTACGTGCAGGTACGCGGCCGCCTCGATGCCGGCGGCCGTGTGCAAGTAGAACGTCTACGCCTGCGCTAACTGCTCGGCAGGTGCGTCACTCGGGCGATAGGCGGTGTGCACCACCTTGCTGTCGACATGATTGATGGTGGGCAGTATCTGCGCGGCATCAGTCAGCGACGGCGCCATGGTCCAGCGGTCCAGTGCGTCGTTGCCGATGCGCAGCATGCCGGTATGACTCAGATCGTTGAGGGCCACCACCGGGTCGACGTCATAGAAACCCAGGGCGCGGCGCAGTTGTTCGATATCGGCGCGCGCGCCGGTGAGAAACTGCCAGCCGGGACCGATATGATGACGCTCGACGTACTCGCGCAAACGCTCGGGACTGTCCAGCTCCGGCTGCAGCGTCAGCGAATACAGGTGCACATCGCGCCCGGCGCGCTCGCCGAGCATCTCCTGCACCAGACGCAGGTTGGCGGTGGTAGCCGGACAACTGTTACTCCACTGGGCATACATCATATTGATCGCCACCACCTTGCCACGCACCAGGTCGTCGTAGAAGCGCACTTCACGCCCCTCGTGGGTCAGCAGCGGGACATTGGGAAAGCGTGTACCGCCCACCCCGGCCAGCGGCGCAGCCGGTTGCTGCACGCTGCTGCCCGAGCGCCAGGCGGCCCAGCCGAACACAGCGACGCCCAGCTCTGCCAGTACCTTTCTTCGCGTATTCATGGCAAACCACCGGCTGGCTCAGACGATGTCAAAACGCAGCATCATGGCGTGGTCTTCGTGGATCAGGTTGTGGCAGTGCATCACGTACTTGCCCTTGTAGTCGCGAAACCGTATCAGCACGCGAAGGACAGTACGATCAGTGATATTGAATACGTCCTTGCGTCCCTTCTCATGCGCAGCAATCGCCACATTCCTGCCATCGGTGGTCTTGCTCAGCAGACAGCCCTCCTCGAAATGGATATGGACGGGGTGATCCTAGCCGTCATCCACGCTGTACAGCTCCCATGCGTTAACCCGCACACGGACGATATACGCACGTCGTCTGAAAAACGGTCGACTCGACTGAGGCCTCCAGGCCGAGACAACTACCAACGACCAGACAGCCCATAGGGCCAGCACGCCAGAGCGAGACGACTCGGCTCCAGCAAGGTCGGTGCACGGGAAATAGGTAGATGAACAATGAAGGCGTGGCAGCTGCGCCTCGCTGATACGGGGTGCATGGTCCGGCACAATGGCAAGCTGTCCATGACGTTCACCCCAGCAACCTCTACTGCCGGTATGCGAAGCCCTCTCCTTCACCACACTCCGTCAAATAACAAGCAACCACAGGTGTCACTTAAACTCGCCAATCGCAAACAGTCAAATACATGTCACTTTCTTACAAACAAGTCCAATATAATCGTTAAGCATATGCAGAAAAGACAATTTATTGACTACCCATTAATCATCATCCTTGCCTCGGGTTGCGCTGCGTTGCGCGAACGCCGAAGCTAGGAGGCCTGGATCAACTTGGCGAGGATAGGCCTTGGATTGGCACACCCTGCTCACCCGCGAACGTCTCGGTAAACCTGCACCCAGCTCTGCAGAACTGGGACGCAGTCCTTTCCACAAGGACCATGACCGCATCATCTTCTCCGGTGCCTTCCGCCGCCTGGGACGCAAGACCCAGGTGCACCCGGTGTCGAGCAACGACCACATCCACACCCGCCTGACCCACTCCCTGGAAGTCAGCTGCGTCGGCCGTTCGCTGGCCATGCGCGTCGGCGAAATGTTGCGTGACGACCTACCCCACTGGTGCACGCCAAGCGACCTGGGCATGGTGGTGCAGTCCGCCTGCCTGGCCCACGACATAGGCAACCCGCCGTTCGGCCACTCCGGCGAAGACGCCATTCGCCACTGGTTTCAGCAGGCCGCCGGACGCGGCTGGCTGGATGCGATGAGCGATGCCGAACGCGCCGATTTTCTCAATTTCGAAGGTAACGCCCAGGGTTTTCGCGTGCTCACCCAGCTGGAGTACCACCAGTTCGACGGCGGTACACGGCTGACCTACGCCACCCTCGGCACCTACCTCAAGTACCCCTGGACGGCCCGCCATGCGGACGCACAGGGCTACAAGAAACACAAGTTCGGCTGCTACCAGAGCGAGCTGCCGCTACTCGAACAGATCGCCGCCAAGCTTGAACTGCCGCAACTGGAAACGCAGCGCTGGGCGCGTCACCCGCTGGTCTACCTGATGGAAGCGGCGGACGACATCTGCTACGGCCTGATCGACCTGGAAGACGGCGTGGAGATGGAACTGCTCGACTACACCGAAGTGGAGGCATTGCTGCTCGACCTGGTGGGCGATGATCTGCCGGAAACCTATCGCCAGCTCGGCCCCAAGGACTCACGCCGACGCAAGCTGGCGATCCTGCGCGGCAAGGCCATCGAACACCTGACCAACGCCGCGGCCGGCGCCTCCGTCGAGCAACAGCACGCCCTGCTGGGTGGTGGCCTGCAGGGCGATCTGGTCGAGCACATGCACGGCGCGGCCAAGCACTGCGTGCAGAGCGCGAAGTCACTGGCACGCGAGAAGATCTTCCACGACAAGCGCAAGACGCTGCATGAAATCGGCGCCTACACCACGCTGGAAATTCTTCTCAACGCCTTCTGCGGTGCAGCACTGGAGCTGCACAGTGGGCGTGCGCTCTCGTTCAAGCACCGGCGCATCCTCGACCTGCTCAGCTACTACGCGCCTGAACCCGGCTGGCCCCTGTATCGCTCGTTCATGCGGGTGATCGATTTCATCGCCGGCATGACGGACAGCTACGCTACGGAAATGGCGAGGGAAATGACGGGCCGTTCGAGCCCGATCTGACGAAAACAGCGCATGAAGAACCTGATTCGCAACAGTTTCACCTGGCATGCCGGCCCGCCGGCCTGGGGGCCGGCCGTGGTCGCCGGGCTGGGTTGTGCCTTGCCGCTGGTGCTCGGCCTGTTCACCGCTCACAGTGGTTTTCTCTGGGCCTCGGCTGGCGCCTTTCAGGCCGCTCAGGCCAATCCGCTGCACCGCTTCGGCATGCTGCGCATGCTGCTGCTCACCGGCCTCGGTGCCTGCAGCGCCGGCCTCGGTTTCTGGGCGGCTAGTCACCCCCTGCTCAGCCTGGGCATTTTCGCTGCTTTCGGCCTGCTGCTGGCCTGGCTGCAACGCTTCGGTAGCGAAGCCGGCAAGCTGGGTATCGGCCTGAGCATCTGCCTGTGCCTTGGCCAGGGACAGTTCGGCATCGGCAATCTGCACAACCCCTACGCAGTGGCCACGCTGTTCATCCTCGGCGGGCTCTGGGTCATGCTGCTGGCCTTCGGCCTGCGCGGCCTGCATGGTCTGCGCATGTGGCCGTACATGCCGCGCTTTCTCGCCATTCTCAAAGTACTCAAGCGTCACGCGCAGCGCCTACCGCGCCAACAGTGGCGCCTGCACGCCCTGGCCTGCATGCTGGCTTTCGCCGCCTCGGGGCTGATCGTCAACCTGGCCGGCCTGTCGCGGGGTTACTGGCTGACGCTGACCGTCATCACCACGCTACAGTTGGAATTCCAGGGCAGCCTGGTTCGAGCGCTGCAAGCGAGCCTGGCCAGCCTCGCTGCCGCCGGCCTGCTGATCGTCTTCGGTCACAGCCTGCAAAGCCCCCCGACGATGGTCATCACCTTGCTGGTGCTGGTGATTCTCAGCCGTGCGCTGCAGGCCAATCACTACGGCTTGTTCGTGCTGCAGACCAGCCTGTGCTTCGTGCTCCTGGCCGAGAGCCTTGCTCAGGACTGGCACCTGGCGGAGGTGCGCCTGCTCAACGCGCTGATCGGCGTGGCCTTGAGCCTGACCGTGGCGCTTCTGGTTCATGGCTTGCGCCTGCGACTGAACAAGCCGAGCAAAGCCGCGGACAATTCTCGGCAGCCTTTATAACTTTTCGGCAGATTCGCCCACTCTTCACTATGCTGTTCAAGCCTGCAGCGCCCGCAAGGAGTGAAGTGCGATGCTCAATACCGCCGCTCCCAGAGAACGCCGTTTCCCCCTGCACGTTCATATCAGTGTCCTGTTCACGCTTCTGCTGCTGTTCACCGGTGCCGTGCTCGGGTTGTTCAATTACCAGCAGACCAGCCGGCTGATCTTCTCCAGCAGTTCGACACTCTTCGAGCGCATCCAGCACGACGTACAGAGAGATCTGGACAATACCTACCGCCCCATACGCCACCTGCTCAGCCTGCTGGCGCTGCACCCGGCCACCGAGGCCGACACGCTCGATGAACGCCTGGAAATGCTGCCGCTGTTCGTTCAGGCCCTGCGCGACAACCCCAAACTGGCCTCGATCTATCTTGGCTATGAGGATGGCGACTTCTTCATGGTCAGACCGTTGCGCAGCGACATGCTCAAGCAGCGCCTCAACGCGCCGAACAAAGCGGCTTATCAGGTCTGGGCCATCGACCGCAGCAGCGCCGGGACCGACAGCGATTACCTGTTCTATGACGGCTCACTGAACCCGCTCAGCCGCCGGCAGAAACTCAGCGAGCCTTACGATCCCAGGCAGCGCGACTGGTTCAAGCGCGCGCGCGGCGATGGTGGACAGATCACCACCGCGCCCTATCTGTTCTTCTCCACCCAGGAAATCGGCACCACATTGGCCAGGCGCAGCGGCCTGACCACCGTGATCGGCGCCGACCTGACGCTCGACGATCTCTCGGCCACCTTGGCCAGCCACCGCGTCACCCCCAACAGTCAGGTAGTACTCGCCGACAACGACGGCAATGCCGTGGCCTACCCCGAGAGCAACCGCCTGCTCAAGGAGATCGACGGCAAGGTATCGCTGGTCAAGGTCCGCGAGCTCAATCCGGCCCTGGGCGAATTGCTGTCCGGCCAACTGAACGAACGAGACGAGGGCATCGTCGAACTGGCCAAGCAGCGTTGGGCCATGGCTCACCGGCACATTCAGGAGGGCGGCCCACAGGGGTTGCATCTGGCCCTGCTGGTGCCCGAGCAAGAGCTGCTGGCAGAGGCTTATCGCATCCGCTGGCAGGGCGCGCTGATCACTCTCACCACCCTGCTGCTGTGCCTGCCGCTGGGCTGGCTGACTTCACGTCTGGTGGTCAAACCGCTGCGTAGCCTGGTGCAGGAGGCGCAGGCCATCCGCCGCTTCGACTTCGCCTACCCGGCCAGCGGGCGCTCGCCGATTCTCGAAGTCGACCAGCTAGCAGTGTCGATGAGCAGCATGAAGGACACTCTGTCGAGCTTCCTCGACATCGCCGCCAGCCTGTCTGCGGAAACCCAGTTCGAAGCACTGATCAAACGCGTGATGGACGCTACCGTCTCCATCAGCGCGGCCCAGGGCGGCCTGCTTTATCTGCTGGACAATGACAGCGGCCGCCTGGAGCCACAGGGGTTGGTCATCGACGGCCAGATCCGCAGCCTCGCCGATCTGGGCATCCACGGACTGGCTCATGACGATCCGACCTTACCCAGCTGGCTGCAACGTCCAGCCAGCGGCGGCGACAGCGTCGCCACCTCCATCGGCTTCGATCAGGCGGGTAAATTTCAAGGGCTGCTGTCGGCCATGGACAGTCCACGCCTGCACCTGATTGCAGCCGGCCTGCATAACCGCCAGGGCGACACTGTTGGCGTGCTGGTACTGTTGCAACGCGATACCGGCGAAGATAACGAAAGCATGCTCAGCCCGGATCGCGTCGCCTTCGTCGACGCCGTCTCAGGCAGTGCAGCCCTGTGCATCGAGAGCCAGCGTCTGCTAGCCAGGCAGAAGCAGTTGCTCGATGCTTTCATTCAACTGATCGCCGGCGCCATCGACGCCAAGAGTCCCTATACCGGCGGCCACTGTCAGCGCGTACCGGAAATCACCCTGATGCTCGCCCGTGCTGCGGCCGAGAGCGACGCCCCTGAGTTTCGTGACTACAACCCCAGCGACGAGGAGTGGGAGGCGCTGCATATCGCCGCCTGGCTGCACGATTGCGGCAAGGTCACCACCCCCGAGTACGTGGTGGACAAGGCGACCAAGCTGGAAACCCTGTACGACCGCATCCACGAAATACGCATGCGCTTCGAGGTACTCAAGCGCGATGCCTGGGTCGCCTATTGGCGTGGTCGTGCCGAAGGTGCTGAAGAAAGCGCACTGGCGGCTCTGCGCGACCAGCTGCTGAGCGATCTGGACGACGAATTCGCCTTCATCGCGCGCATCAATCTGGGTGGCGAGGCCATGGCCGATGACGACCAGACTCGCCTCAAGCAGATCGCCGAGCGACGCTGGCTACGCACACTGGACAATCGCCTGGGCGTTTCCTGGGAGGAAGCCAGGCGCCTGGAACACTCGGCCCCCAGCAGCCTGCCGGTGGAGGAGCCGCTGCTCGCTGACCGCCTCGACCATCTGATCGAGCGCGCCGACCAGGAGGTGATCGCGCCAGACAATCGCTGGGGCTTCAAGCTGGAAGTGCCGCAATACAAATTCAACCGTGGCGAACTGCACAACCTGAGCATCGCCCGCGGCACGCTGACGGCCGAAGAGCGCTACATCATCAACCACCATATCGTGCAGACCATCCTGATGCTCGACCGCCTGCCCTTCCCCAAGCATCTGCAGAATGTCACCGAGATCGCCGGCGGGCACCACGAGAAGATGGACGGCACGGGCTATCCCAAACGCCTGACGCGCGAACAGATGAGCCTGCCGGCACGCATGATGGCAGTCGCCGATATCTTCGAAGCACTGACGGCGGTGGATCGCCCCTACAAGAAAGGCAAGACGCTGTCGGAGGCACTGAACATCATGGCCGGCATGTGCAAGGGTGCGCACATCGACCCGCAGCTGTTCGCTCTGTTCATTCGCGCAGGCATCTACCGGCGCTACGCCGAGCGTTTCATGCAGGCCGAACAGATCGATCAGGTGGACGAACAGATGGTCTTGGAAAAGGCAGGAGTGCTGTAGGAGCGAGCTCTGCTCGCGAAACGTTGATCAACGCTTCGACTCGAGAGCAGAGCCGCTCCTGCAGTCAGGTATCAGGCCATGGCCTGGATCAGCCAAAAGCTGAGGCGGCGCCTGGGAACCCGGCGCCGAGTAGCGATCAAGCCTGGTTGATCGGGTTTTCCGGGTACCAGACGTCCTGCAACGGGCTGAGTTCGAACTTCTCCAGTTCGTCACGGCCTTTCAGCCAGGCCTCGACGGCAGCACGCTGCTCCTCGTTGACCGAGCCACGCTTGGCCAGGCAGACCAGACCGAAGTCTTCGCCACCGACGTAATCCAGACCATTGCCGGCGATGGCCTGATCGAGGAACTGATCGACGAAATCGTCGAGGGTCTGGTCGCTCAAGTCGGCCTTGAAGTTCAGGGTCAGCTCGAAGCCCAGCTCCTGGAATTCATCGACACAGAGCTTCTTGCGCAGACGGCGGGAACGGTTGGTCGCCATGAAACAATCCTCAAAGGTAATAACGCGCGGCACTCTAGCAGTTTCGCAGGCATAGCGCCTGCTTTGTGTCGCCCAGCAGCCCCTCGAACATGTTGAACGCCAGCTGTTTGCAGTGACTGTTTTTAACCCGGCGGGGCCGACTGCGAGCAGAATCTTGCGGCATAATGCCGGCAACTTTTCCCCGAGTCGGACTGTCGTTTGTCTGTCTCCCACGTCACTCCCGCCTGACTGCGGAAGGTTCCTGTCGATGATTCAGCGGTTTCGTCAACTGGCGCTGAGCGCCCTGCTTCTCCCCCTCGCCCTGTCCTGCCACGCTGCCAGCGCCGCACTCCCTGCCAAGGTCGAGCAGGCGCTGAAGGCCAACAAGATTTCCAACAACTCGCTGTCGGTGATGACCGTGCCTCTGGGCGGGCAGGCTGGCGGCCTGCAGTTCAATGCCGATATCTCGGTCAACCCGGCCTCCACCATGAAGCTGGTGACCACCTACGCCGCCCTGGAATTGCTGGGGCCCAACCATCAATGGAAGACCGAGTTCTATGCCGATGGCCCGCTGAAGGATGGTGTGCTGCATGGCAACCTCTACCTCAAGGGTGGCGGCGACCCGAAACTGAACATGGAGAAACTCTGGCTGCTGCTGCGCGACCTGCGCATCAACGGGGTGCGCCAGGTTCAGGGCGACCTGGTACTCGATCGCAGCTTCTTCGTGGCCCC
The DNA here is from genome assembly GCF_003052605.1 of Ectopseudomonas oleovorans. GTDB lineage: Bacteria > Pseudomonadota > Gammaproteobacteria > Pseudomonadales > Pseudomonadaceae > Aquipseudomonas > Aquipseudomonas oleovorans_A. Next base: position 47,674 of record NZ_QASO01000039.1, read on the forward strand.
GCAGTTGCCGGCGTTCAATGATGACGGTGGCGATGCCAACAAACCCTTCCTGGTCAAACCCGACTCCCTGCTGGTCAACCTCAAGGCGCAGCGTTTCATCACCCGCGCCGAAGGCGGCAAGGTGCATATCGCCATGGACCCGCCAATCGCCACAGTCCGTATCGACAATCAGGTTCGCGTGCTCAAGGCTGCAACCTGCCCGGCATGGCCTGACATTCGCTACAACGCGGTGGAGCAGTACGACGGCACGACCCTGATCGTCAGCGGCCAACTGGCTGAAGGCTGCAGTGCGCAGACCTACCTGTCGCTGCTCGACCATCCCAGCTACGCCGCCGGCGCGGTACGCGGTATCTGGCAGGAGCTGGGCGGCAAGATTCTTGGCAAGGACCGTCTGGGCCCTGTTCCGGAAAAAGCCCGCATGCTGGTGCGCGCCTTCTCCCCGGACGTAGTGGAGATCGTCCGCGACATCAACAAGTACAGCAACAACACCATGGCTCGGCAGCTGTTTCTCAGCATCGGCGCACAGTTCCGTACGGAAGCCGACAAGGATGACGCTATGGCCGCGCAGCGTGTCATTCGCAGTTGGCTGGCCCGCAAGGGCATCACGGCGCCGCATCTGGTGATGGAGAATGGCTCCGGCCTGTCGCGCGCCGAACGCATCAGCGCACGGGAAATGGCGCTGATCCTTCAGGCGGCCTGGCGCAGCCCTTACGCTGCCGAGTTCCGCAGCTCGATGCCACTGGTGGCAATGGACGGCACCATGCGCCGGCGCCTGCAGCGCACGCCGCTGGTGGGTGAGGCGCACATCAAGACCGGCACCCTGAACAACGTGCGCGCCATTGCCGGCTACAGCCGCGACAGCAACGGCCAGGACTGGGCTGTGGTGGCCATCCTCAACGACCCAAAACCCTGGGGCGCCACCTCGATCCTCGATCAGGTGCTGCTGGAAACCTACAAGCAGCCCAAGCGCTGACGATTTTTGTAGCCCGGACACAATCCGGGGGTTTTCATGAACCAGACCCCGGATTGTATCCTAGCGATGTAATCAGCGGGCGGTGAAACGCCAGGCGCGGTGGATCTTCGGGTTGCGGGCGAAGTCCGGGTCCAGCGTCTGCGCACTGATCTCTTCGACCTGGTAGCGCGCCAGCAGGCTTTCATCCAACTGGAACTTGCGGAAGTTGTTGGAGAAATACAGCACACCGCCACGGGCCAGGCGCGCCATGGCCAGGTCGAGCAACTCGACGTGGTCACGCTGCACATCGAACACGCCTTCCATGCGCTTGGAGTTGGAGAAAGTCGGCGGGTCGATGAAGATCAGCTCGTACTCACCGCGATCCTCTGCCAGCCAGGTCATCACGTCGCCCTGCTCCAGACGGTGCTTGTCGGAAAAACCGTTGAGCGCGAGATTACGCCGCGCCCAGTCCAGGTAAGTTTTCGACAGATCCACGCTGGTGGTGCTGCGCGCACCACCCTTGGCCGCATGCACGGTAGCCGTCGCGGTGTAACAGAACAGGTTGAGGAAGCGCTTGCCAGCGGCCTCGCGCTGTAGACGCAGGCGCAACGGACGGTGATCGAGGAACAGCCCGGTATCCAGATAGTCGGTGAGGTTGACCAGCAGCTTGACCCCGCCTTCATTCACCTCCATGAACTCGCCCTGCGCGGCCTGACGCTGATACTGCTTGGTACCGGTCTGGCGCTCACGGCGCTTGATCACCACGCGACTCTGCGCCACGCCCAGCGCCTGTGGGATTGCGGCCAAGGCATCGAGCAGCCGCGCCTGGGCCTTGTCCGGGTCGACCGAACGTGGCGCGGCATATTCCTGTACGTGCACCCAGTCGCGGTACAGATCGACCGCCACGGCATACTCGGGCATATCGGCATCGTACAGGCGGTAGCATTCGACCCCCTCACGACGCGCCCATTTGCCCAGTTGCTTGAGGTTCTTCTGCAGGCGGTTGGCGAACATCTGCCCGCCTTCGGACAGGCGCGCCTGTTGCGGCGCCTCGTTCGCTGACGGCTGATCGTCCTCGCGCGCACGCCGTTCGGCGGTGACGAACTGCTCGGTCTGCACCTTGATCAGCAACAACTTGCACGGCAGTGCGCCGTTCCAGAAGGCATATTGCTTGTGACTGCGCAGGCCCATGCGCTTGCCCAATTCGGGCGCGCCGGTGAATACCGCTGCCTCCCAACCCAAGCAGGCCTGACGCAGGCGCTCGCCGAGGTTCTGGTAGAGGTACAGCAAGCTGGCTTCGTCGCCCAGGCGCTCGCCGTAGGGCGGATTGCTGATCACCAGACCTTTCTGATTCTGATCCGGGCGCGGCTCGAAACTGCCCAGTTCGCCCTGATAGATCTTCACCCAGTCGGACAATCCGGCGCGCTCGACGTTGTTGCGCCCAGGCTGGATAAGCCGCGGATCGGCTTCGTAACCACGAATCCACAACGGCGGCTTGGCCAGACCCGCTGCCGCGCGCTGCTCGGCTTCGGCGTGCAGCTTCTTCCAGATTGCCGGCACGTGGCCGAGCCAGTTGGAGAAGCCCCAGCGCTCACGTTTGAGATTGGGGGCGATATCGGCTGCCATCAACGCCGCCTCCACCAGGAAGGTGCCCACACCGCACATCGGGTCAGCCAGGGCGCCACCCTCAGCGGCAATGCGCGGCCAACCGGCACGGATCAACACCGCCGCAGCCAGGTTCTCCTTCAGCGGCGCAGCACCCTGCTGCAGGCGATAACCGCGCTGATGCAGGCTATGACCGGAAAGGTCCAGAGAAAGCACCGCCTCACCGCGGTCCAGGCGCAGATGCACGCGCAGGTTCGGGTTGAGCTTGTCGATGCTGGGCCGCTCGCCGCCCGCGGTACGCAACCGGTCGACAATCGCGTCCTTGACCTTGAGCGCGCCGAAGTGGGTGTTGTCGATGCCCGAACCATTGCCACTGAACTCCACCGCCAGGCTGCCGGACGACTCCAGATGGTCGCGCCAGTCTACTGCCTGCACGCCGTCATAAAGCTCGTCGGCGTTGTTCATGGCAAAGCGCGACAGCACCAGCAGCACGCGGTTGGCCAGGCGCGACCACAGGCACAGGCGATAGGCCACTTCGATCTCGGCATGGCCACGTACTGCAGCAGTCTGCTCGCGCACCTCCTCCAGGCCCAGCGCCTTGGCCTCTTCCAGCAACAGGCCTTCAAGCCCTTTGGGGCAGGTCAGTACGATTTCGTAACGTTCAGACATGGATGTTCCACTGCCTATGGCAATCAGGGAGGTACAGCGATGCACCTCGACTCAAAATAAGTGACAAAAAGTCACAGCGCGACCCTTCGTCGGAATATGTAAGCACTCTCATTTGCAGTATCAAAATGACGGTATCGGCTCGCATAGCCAGATACGACGGCGTCTGGCTGAAAGGTGCTGGACGTATCTCCAGCGCCCTTATGGCCTCACCTGCATTTAGGTTACGCCCTTATGACAAATCGATCATTCACAGGCCTCGGTGCATTCGTTAGAACACTACCTAGAGCTTTCGCTGCAACGGCGAAGGCGCAGAAAGTTCGCCACGCCGGCAGTGGACTTTCGTTGGCAGATAGAACGTCTGCCCGGCCTTGCCACAAGGCCAACGGGACATAACAGTCAACAGTGAGGGCAACACCCTATGAGAAGACTTAAGCGTGATCCGTTAGAAAGAGCTTTTTTGCGCGGTTATCAGTACGGCATCAATGGTAAATCCCGCGAACTCTGCCCCTTTACCCTACCTTCGGTTCGTCAGGCCTGGCTCAATGGCTGGCGTGAGGGCCGTGGTGACAACTGGGATGGGCTGACCGGTACGGCCGGTATTCATCGACTCAACGAACTTCACGCTGTCGGCTGATCAGGATCACACCCGACTTCACCATGCCGACCCCCTCCGGGCGGCGGGCGCAAGCCCAGGGGCTCCTTCGGGAGCCCTATTCATTTAAGCGGCTTATTTACGTAGCGCGGCAATCGCATCAACCGCCTCGCGAATCAGCGCCGGCCCCTTGTAGATGAATCCCGAATAAATCTGCACCAGGCTCGCCCCGGCCGCGATCTTCTCTGCTGCATGCTTGCCCTCGGTAATACCGCCGACCGCGATGATCGGCAAACGACCTGACAGTTCACCCGCCAGCACCTTGACGATATGCGTACTCTTGTCGCGTACCGGCGCGCCCGACAAGCCGCCGGCCTCATCCCCATGGGCCAGACCTTCGACACCTTCGCGACTGAGCGTGGTATTGGTGGCGATCACCGCATCCATATCTGCGCCCAGCAGCGCTGATGCCACCAGCGCGGTTTCTTCGTCACTCATGTCCGGGGCGATCTTGATCGCCAGCGGTACGCGCTTACCGTGCTCCTGAGCCAGATCCTCCTGACGACGACGCAGCGCCTCGAGCAACTCCTTCAGCGAATCGCCGAACTGCAGACTGCGCAGCCCCGGCGTATTAGGTGAGCTGACGTTGACCGTAACGTAGCTGGCATGGGCATACACCTTGTCCAGGCAGACCAGGTAATCGTCCACCGCCCGCTCGACTGGCGTATCGAAGTTCTTGCCGATATTGATACCCAGCACACCCTTGAACTTAGCTGCCTTGACCCGCTCGAGCAGGCGATCGACACCATGGTTGTTGAAACCCATGCGGTTGATCACCGCCTCGGCCTCCGGCAGACGAAACAGTCGCGGCTTGGGGTTGCCCGGCTGCGGACGCGGGGTAACGGTGCCGATCTCGACGAAACCGAAGCCGAGCTGGGCGAAACCATCGATAGCATCGCCGTTCTTGTCCAGCCCTGCCGCCAGACCGACCGGATTGGCGAACTGCAAACCCATCACGTTTACTGGCAGGCTGGTCGGCGCCTTGGTCAGCAAGCCATTGAGCCCCAGCCGGCCACCTGCACCGATCAGATCGATGGACAGCTCATGAGAGGTTTCCGGGGACAGTTTGAACAGCAGCTCGCGGGCCAGGGAGTACATGATCAGGCTCAGCTCGACAGGTAGGGGGTTGGCAGCCGGCGATTATAGCCGCGCAGGCGTCGTCGGCGCGAGGCAGGCGCGCCAGATCAGTCCAAAGGGCGTAAACTCAGCAGCTCGCCGGAGTTACTGAATTCCAGTACGAAGGAACCAAAGATACCGGCGTGAGTCAGATACGGCCGCAGATGGTGGGCCGGCAAACTGACGCGGCGCCCATCCCGGCTTTGCGCCATAATCCGGTTGGCCTGGCCACGATAGATGGCCTGCAATCGTTCGGCCGATAACGCAATATCCAGCACCAAGCTGGGCATGGAGGCACCCTCGCAAATGAATGCGGCTATTTTGCCACAGACCCGCAACGCGACAGGCACTCCCGCGCCGCGCTACGCTATATGGGCAATAGCCATCCGCGTCTGCCACACTGCAGCAGACGCTTCAGGAGCGATCTGCCGGCCATGAGCCTGTCCGAATCCTCAACTCTCAGTAGCCGCCTGGCAGCCCTGGCCCAGCGCATGGGTCTGCTCGGCCGCAACTCACGACAGATATTCGCCAGAGCCAGCGCCCTGCGCCTGCCATTCAAACCGTTGCCTGCAGCGGTCGAAAGTATTGGTTGGCATGACGGCCCGCAATTGCAGCTTCTGCTCAACCTGCCTCGCGGCGCACTCTCCGGCCCGGTACAGGAAGACAAAGCACAGGCACATTCAGCGCTGACTCAAGTAGTGGAAGCGCAAATGCAGCAACTGCAGACTTTCGATCTGCGCCTGATCGACGGCTTCGCCTACCCTTGCCCTGCGCCAGGCTACGTGAGCTTCGAAGACTACGCAGCAAGCGAACACTGCAAGCAGGTGCGCATCATCAGCTACAAGGATTTCGTCAAAACCATCGGCCTGGCGTTGCCGCGTTTTCTCGCTGGCGAACCGATCGAGCTGCGTCAGGCCAACTGGCGCGGCTCACGCACCTTCTGGTCAGGGGATGTGCAAGGCGAAGCCTTCGCTGGAGCAATCGCCTATGCGCGCAGACGCGAACTGGAAGTGCTGCTGCCAGCCAATCTGGTTCGCTATCGTTTGAATGAAGCGGGCCTGGACAACCTGCAAAAGCGCTATCACGTACTGGCCATGCCAGAAGCGGCTTGGAGCGACCCCAGCTTCATGGGACTGCTACTGGACAACGGCATACCCTATGCGCGCCTGTCACTACTGAAGAAAGCCGGCACCCCAGAGTTCCTCCTCCTGCCCAAAGAGCATCAGGAAGCCACTGCGCTTGGCGAGGGACTGCGCCTGGCCGGCGCACAAGACGTGCCGAGCCATCTACGTCAGTTGGCCGTTCAGCCAGCCTGAGCAGACTGACGAGCTATTCGTCGCAACCGCGCAACAGACGCCCAATCATATCCAGCGAATAGCCACGGTAGGCCAGGAACCGGCCTTGTTGAGCACGCTCACGAGCATCACCCGGAAGCCGACCGGCAAACTTGCGCTGCCAGGTTTCACGCAACTGCTCGAACCAGTCGATACCACTTTCATGCAGAGCTTGATCGATATCACCACGCGCGAGCCCACGCTGGCCGAGCTCCTCACGAATACGCAGCGGACCGTAACCAGCACGCGCACGATAAGCGACGAAGCTTTCCAGATAGCGGGCCTCGGATAGCAAGCCCTCCTCTGACAGCTGCTGCAAGGCCGTGTCGATCATGTCCTCGGGGGCGCCACGCTTGCGCAACTTGCGCGTAAGCTCGACACGCCCATGCTCACGTCGCGCCAGCAGATCCATGGCCGCCCGCCTGACGGCGAGCGGGTTATCCAGTACGACGGTCATGCTCTGACGACTTAGAAGTCGACTTCAGCATCAGCCAGATCGGCAGCCGGAGCCTTGGCCGGAGCACTGCTGGCCAGCAACTTCTCGCGAATCAGACCTTCGATCTCGCGCGCCACTTCCTGGTTGTCTTCCAGGTACTTGGCCGCATTGGCCTTGCCTTGACCGATCTTGTTGCCCTTGTAGCTGTACCAGGCACCCGACTTCTCGACCAGACCCTGTTGCACGCCGAGATCGATGATCTCGCCATTACGGTAGATGCCCTTGCCATAGAGAATCTGGAACTCGGCCTGACGAAACGGTGGCGCGACCTTGTTCTTGACGATCTTCACGCGGGTTTCGCTACCCACGACCTCTTCACCTTCCTTAACCGCGCCGGTACGACGGATGTCCAATCGAACCGAGGCATAGAACTTCAACGCGTTACCACCGGTGGTGGTTTCCGGGCTTCCGAACATCACACCGATCTTCATGCGAATCTGGTTGATGAAGATCACTAGGCAGTTGGCGTTCTTGATGTTACCGGTGATCTTACGCAGCGCCTGGCTCATCAGGCGCGCCTGCAGACCGACGTGCATGTCACCCATTTCGCCTTCGATTTCCGCCTTGGGCACCAGAGCCGCCACGGAGTCGACGATGATCACGTCAATGGCATTGGAGCGCACCAGCATGTCGGTGATTTCCAGCGCCTGTTCACCGGTGTCCGGTTGCGATACCAGCAGGTCATCGACGTTGACGCCGAGCTTGCCGGCATAATCCGGATCCAGTGCGTGCTCGGCATCGACGAAGGCACAGGTGGCGCCAAGCTTCTGCGCTTCGGCGATCACCGACAAGGTCAGCGTGGTCTTACCGGAGGATTCTGGGCCGTAGATTTCAACAATACGGCCTTTTGGCAAACCGCCGATGCCCAGCGCGATATCCAGCCCCAGCGAACCGGTGGAGATGGCCGGAATGGCCTGACGCTCATGGTCGCCCATGCGCATGACCGCACCCTTGCCGAACTGCTTCTCGATCTGACCCAGGGCAGCCGCCAACGCGCGCTTCTTGTTCTCGTCCATTACCATCCTCACGTATTAACAAGGGCCTCGAGGGCCGCCGACAACTGTATAAGTAGCCAGTATTATTCCACAGGGCAAGTCGCCCGCCTACCCCACAAGCGGATTTTCCTCCTCCAACAGGCGCAGAAGCCCCGCCAGAGCGGCCTCGACCGTTTGTCGGCGCACCTCATCGCGGTTACCAGCGAACTGCTTGCGCACACTGAAAAGACGCTCGCCATCGCCCCAGGCCAACCAGACGGTACCGACCGGTTTCTCCACGGAACCACCGCCCGGCCCCGCCACCCCGCTGACAGCCACCGCATAGCGCGCCCCGCTATTGGCTTGAGCGCCACGCACCATCGCTTCGACCACTTCGCGGCTGACGGCGCCCACACTGCTGAACAATTCGGCCGGAACTGCCAGTTGCTTGCTCTTCTGTGCATTGGAATAGGTGACATAGCCGGCTTCGAACCAGGCCGAACAGCCGGGGATGCGCGTGATGGCCTCAGCGATACCACCTCCCGTGCACGACTCAGCCGTGGTGACTTGAGCCCCCTGCGTCTTTAGAGCCTCGCCCAGTAGCTCAGCCAACTCGCTGATTCTGTCCATATTCATACCTCCATCGTGAGCTGCAAACCCTACACAGCTTGCACGGTCGATGGAAACCACAGACTCCGCCACCTGCGAATCGTTGCGCATGAACAAGAAAGACTCAGGCAGGAAGGCGACGCGGGGGTTCCGACCAGAGACGCCATCCCAGGCCGGACATAGATACCCGGCTGAGTCCGAATCAACAACGAATCGCACCCACGCAACGGTCGAAGTGTGGGAAAATTCTCGGCTTCGTCACACCCACCGCACGTAAGGCCCGGCATGACCGATCTCTCCGCCCACACCCCGATGATGCAGCAGTACTGGAAGCTGAAGAACCAGCACCCGGATCAGTTGATGTTCTATCGCATGGGCGACTTCTACGAGATTTTCTACGAAGACGCGAAGAAGGCAGCCAAGCTGCTCGACATCACCCTGACCGCACGCGGCCAGTCGGCTGGCCAATCGATTCCCATGTGCGGCATTCCTTTCCATTCGCTCGAAGGCTACCTGGCCAAGCTGGTCAAGCTCGGCGAATCGGTGGTGATCTGCGAACAGATCGGCGACCCGGCCACCAGCAAGGGTCCGGTGGAGCGTCAGGTGGTACGCATCATCACCCCCGGCACCATCAGCGACGAAGCCCTGCTCGATGAGCACCGCGACAACCTGCTGGCTGCTGTCCTCGGTGATGAGCGCCTGTTCGGCCTGGCCGCGCTTGACATCACCAGCGGCCGCTTCAGCGTGCAGGAGATCAAGGGCTGGGAAAACTTGCTGGCCGAACTGGAGCGACTTAGCCCCGCCGAACTGCTGATCCCGGACGACTGGCCGCTGGGCCTGCCCGCCGAGAAGCGCAAAGGTTCGCGCCGCCGCGCCCCCTGGGATTTCGACCGCGACAGCGCCTTCAAGAGCCTGTGCCAACAATTCAGCACCCAGGATCTGAAAGGCTTCGGCTGCGAGAACCTGACCCTGGCCATCGGCGCCGCCGGCTGCCTGCTCAGCTATGCCAAGGAAACCCAGCGTACCGCCCTGCCTCACCTGCGCAGCCTGCGTCACGAGCGCCTGGACGACACGGTGATCCTCGATGGTGCCAGCCGCCGCAACCTGGAGCTGGACATCAACCTCGCCGGCGGCCGCGACAACACCCTGCAATCGGTGATGGATCGCTGCCAGACCGCCATGGCCAGCCGCCTGCTGGGCCGTTGGCTGAACCGTCCCTTGCGTGATCGCGCGGTGCTGGAGGCGCGTCAGGACGCCATCGCCCGCCTGCTCGATGGCTATCGCTTCGAAACGCTGCAGCCGCTGCTCAAGGAAATCGGCGACCTGGAGCGTATTCTCGCCCGTATCGGCCTGCGCAACGCCCGTCCGCGCGACCTTGCCCGCCTGCGCGACGCCCTGGCAGCACTGCCCGAGCTGCAGTTGGCGATGACCTCGCTGGATACCCCGCACCTGCAACAGCTGGCCAGCAGCATCTCCACCTACCCGGAACTGGCCGACCTACTGGCCCGCGCCATCATCGACAACCCGCCGGCGGTGATCCGCGACGGCGGCGTGCTGAAGAGCGGCTATGACGCCGAGCTGGACGAACTGCAGGCCATGAGCGAGAACGCCGGACAGTTCCTCATGGATCTGGAAGCGCGGGAGAAGGAGCGCACCGGCCTGGCCAACCTCAAGGTCGGCTACAACCGCGTGCACGGCTACTTCATCGAACTGCCGACCAAGCAGGCCGAGTCGGCGCCGGCTGACTACATCCGCCGACAGACACTCAAAGGTGCCGAGCGCTTCATCACCCCCGAGCTGAAAGAGTTCGAGGACAAGGCGCTGTCGGCCAAGAGCCGCGCCCTGGCCCGCGAAAAGATGCTCTACGACGAGTTGCTCGAGCGCCTGATCGGCCATCTGGCGCCGCTGCAGGACAGTGCCGCAGCCCTCGCCGAACTGGACGTGCTGAGCAATCTTGCAGAGCGCGCGCTGAATCTCGACCTGAACCGCCCGCGTTTCGTCGACGAGCCGTGCATGCGCATCGACCAGGGCCGTCACCCGGTGGTCGAGCAGGTGCTGACCACACCCTTCGTGGCCAACGACCTGGATCTCGACGACAACCGCCGCATGCTGATCATTACTGGGCCGAACATGGGTGGTAAATCCACCTACATGCGCCAGACCGCACTGATCGTGCTGCTGGCCCATATCGGCAGCTTCGTGCCGGCGGCGGCCTGCGAACTGTCGCTGGTCGACCGCATCTTCACCCGTATCGGCTCCAGCGATGACCTGGCCGGCGGCCGCTCCACCTTCATGGTAGAGATGAGCGAAACCGCCAACATTCTGCACAACGCCAGCGAGCGCAGCCTGGTACTGATGGACGAGGTCGGACGTGGCACCAGCACTTTCGACGGCCTGTCGCTGGCCTGGTCGGCGGCCGAGCATCTGGCGCGCCTGCGCGCCTTCACCCTGTTCGCCACCCACTATTTCGAGCTGACCGTGCTGCCGGAAAGCGAGCCGGTGGTGGCCAACGTGCACCTCTCGGCCACCGAGCACAACGAGCGTATCGTCTTCCTCCACCACGTTCAGCCAGGCCCCGCGAGCCAGAGCTACGGCCTGGCCGTGGCGCAACTGGCTGGCGTGCCGGGCACGGTGATTAGCCGTGCCCGCGAGCATCTGGCGCGCCTGGAAGCTACCAGCCTGGCGCACGATCTGCCACGCCAGGCGCCCGGCCAGCCGCAAGCGCCGATGCAGAGTGACCTGTTCGCCAGCGTGCCGCACCCACTGCTGGAGCAATTGCACAAGATCAACCCGGATGATCTGACTCCGCGCAAAGCGCTGGAGCTGTTATATACATGGAAGACGCAGATCTAACGTTCAATACAACAAACTGCTAGAATCGCGCGCAATTTTACGACCGCCCGGTTTACAGCCTGAGCCGCGGCCACATACAGAGCGCCTGACAGCCCTTCACAGAAAGGGCCCAGACCGCCGCCCGAGGAGAGAATCAGACATGACCTTCGTCGTCACCGACAACTGCATCAAGTGCAAATACACCGACTGTGTGGAAGTCTGCCCGGTGGATTGCTTCTACGAAGGCCCGAACTTTCTGGTCATCCATCCGGACGAGTGCATCGACTGCGCCCTGTGCGAGCCAGAATGCCCGGCCCAGGCAATCTTCTCCGAAGACGAAGTGCCCGACGGCATGCAGGAGTTCATCGAGCTGAACGCCGAACTGGCAGAAGTCTGGCCAAACATCACCGAAAGGAAAGATGCCCTGCCGGACGCCGAAGAGTGGGATGGTGTAAAGGACAAGCTGCAATACTTGGAGCGCTGAGTTCGCCCTGAAACACAAAGACCCGCCAAGTGCGTAATGCTGTTCACTTAAGGTTGCACACGTTTGACTCCCCTCTCCCATTTATTGGGGGCACGCCTAGGGTCTGGGGGAGAGGGCAGAAAACACCGCAAAACTGCCAGTTTCCCCCTCTCCGAACGCGGCCGCCCTAACCCTCTCCCCGAAGGGGCGAGGGGACTGGTCGAGCTCGACCGTTTCTTAAGTGAACAGCATTACGCCAAGTGCGGGTCTTTTACTTTTAGGCTCCGGGCCAACTGCCCGCCAGGCTGGTGTCACAAACAGCACGCGCAAAAAAAGGGCGGCTTGCGCCGCCCACTTTAATTCCCTAATCCCTTAATTTCCCAACCCATCATCCTGATGAATCGCTTCTTGCGATGTTCCTGATCATCATCCTGATGACCTGTGCTTGTCCCTAAACACGGGTGTGATATTAGCTGTTACGGGCAGCGGCACAACCCGGCCAAAATTTATCTCGAATGTTCATTGCCCCTATAAAAACCCTATAAAACATTAACTTAAAAACAAATTCAGCAAAAAGAGCAGTGTTTTCAACACAAACACTGACAACACCTGTAAGCGATGACTTACATTGGGTCGATCGGGTATCCGACTTCTCGGCGGCGTAGACAGCAGGGTTACAGCTTTTGGCCTTTCCTGCTCCGCCCGGTGGTTGCGCACCGGGCGCCGCTGAGATCTCCCAGTTTCTGTGCGAAGGACTTCCCGACGTGCAGAGGGTCTCCGACCGCGCGGGATCAGTGCATGACTGGCGTAAAACGCCATGCTCCGTGTTGCCTTCTGCTTCGCTTAACAGCATCGGCATC
>NZ_QASO01000004.1 GCF_003052605.1 Ectopseudomonas oleovorans
GATTACAGATACGGCAGTCATACGGTCTACCAGATCGAGTATCACTTTGTTTGGGTGACTAAGTACCGATACAAGGTGCTCAGCGGTGAGGTTGCTGAGCGAGTGCGAGAGCTGGTGAGACAGACGTGCGAAGCATTTGAAATTCGGATTGTGAAAGGTGTGGTGAGCAAGGATCACGTGCATATTCTGGTGAGCAGTCCGCCGAATTTGGCGCCGAGTGAGATCATGAGGCGGATCAAGGGGCGTACGGCGAGCAAGCTTTTCGAGGAGTTTCCCCATCTGAAAAAGCGCTATTGGGGGCAGCATTTTTGGGCTCGCGGGTACTTTTGCGCGACGGTTGGGCAGATGACGGAAGAGATGATCAAGCAGTATCTGGAGCATCATTTTGAGCCGAGCCCGAACGATAATTTCAGGATGGAGCCTGACTGATCCGACGCGTCGTTCAGTCGACGCGTATCCGGACTTTCAGTCCGTAAGTCACTAACCCACCGACTTCAGTCGGTGGTTGTTGAGTCTTCGAAAGGCTTAGAACCTTTAGCTGGCGTGGTTATTAGGCTGTGCTAGTACTTATTCATACGTCTGCACCCACTTCAATTCGAACAGGGAAGCCTCGATGCGCAATAACCTGCCCGTGACTCAGCGGGAAAGAACCTTCCCAGCTGACGAACGCCTGATTTCCACCACCGACCTCAACAGCAAGATCAGCTACTGCAATGACGCCTTTGTCGAGATCAGCGGCTTCACCCGCGAGGAGCTGATCGGCCAGCCGCACAACCTCGTGCGCCACCCGGATATGCCTCCAGCGGTGTTCGGCCATATGTGGGACACCATGGATGGGCATCGTCAAGAACCGCTCGAAGAATGGCGATTTCTACTGGGTCAGTGCCTACGTCACGCCCGTCTATGAGAACGGCCGAATTTCCGGCTACGAGTCGGTACGCTCATTGCCAATCGAGGCCCAGAAACGTCGTGCCGAAGCGCTCTACGCCCGTCTGCGGGCCGGCAAACCACCGGTGCCGAAGCTGGAACACTGGACCTACGATGTGTTGCGCTCCTGGCCACTGATCGCCGCGTCGCTGCTGATCGTTGCGGCGCACTGGGTGGTTTCTGGCTGGCCGCTGATGGCTTTTATCGTGCTGACACTGTTCGCGCTGGGGTCCTACCAGCTATATCGGACTCGGCAGCTGATTCGCCGCACCCTGGCGGATCATCCGAAAGCCTTTACCAGCGGCCTGGTGGCGCTGACCTACAGCGACAACCGTGGCGCTCAGGCGTTGCTGGATATGGCGATGATCAGTGAGGAGGCGCGCTTGCAGACAGCGTTGACGCGGCTGGAAGATGCTGGCGAGAACGTCAAGAAACGCGCCACGCAGTCCGCCGAGTTGTCGCAATCCAGCGCGCAGATGCTCGATCAACAGCGTGCCGAGACCGATCAATCGGCCACGGCCATCAACCAGATGGCAGCGACCATTCAGGAAGTCGCGCACAACGTGCAGAACACCTCGCATGCTGCCGAAGAGGCGGATCGCCTGGCACGTGAGGGGCGTGATCTGGCTGTAGGCAGCCTTGACTCCATGCGCCAGATGGCCAAGGCGGTCAACGATATTGGTCAGGCGGTCAACGAGCTGGCCAACTCCACGCAGTCCATCGGCAGTGTTGCCGATGTGATCACCTCGATTGCCGAGCAGACCAATCTGCTGGCGCTCAACGCGGCCATCGAGGCTGCGCGCGCAGGGGAGCAGGGCCGTGGTTTCGCGGTAGTGGCCGATGAAGTGCGGTCACTGGCTTCGCGTACTCGCCAGTCCACCGAGCAGATTCACCAGATCATCGCCGATCTGCGTGCAGGGGCCGAGCGCGCCGTGGTGACGGCGGGCAAGGGCGAGGAAATTTCTCGTGGCAGCGTGCAGAGCGTGGAGTCGGTACGTGATGCGCTGGAGGGCATCAGCGCTGCAGTGACGCGCATCACCAGCATGAGCCAGCAGATGGCGGCGGCTTCCGAAGAGCAGAGCCACGTGGCCGAGGACATCAGCCGGCAGATCACCCGTATCGCCCAGCTTTCCGATCACAGTGCCGGCCAGGCGCATCAGGGTGCGGCGATCAGCCGCGAGCTGGAGGAAATGGCCGATTACCTGCACAGTCTGGCGGAGCGTTTCAATCGCTGAACCGTAGCCGGATGTCATCCGAGGCATGCTTCGATGTTCCGGGTTGCAGCCGGACTACGCGTTGGCAGGGCGTTCTGGCACACTGCGCGGCATGCCTCGTCCGACCTGCTCCCGCTGCCAGCGCCCGCTTGGCCATTGCCTCTGCCCGCTGATTCCCGTCCTCGAGAGTCGTACTCGCGTGCTTATCCTGCAGCACCCGAGCGAGGTTGGTCACGCCCTCAATACCGCTCGCCTGGCTGCGCTTGGCTTGCGCAACGCGGAGCTGCGCGTCGGTGAGGTATTCGATGATCTGCCACAATTGCTCGCGCAGTCTGATTATCGCGCCTGCCTGCTGTTTCCCGGCGATGAGGCTGTGGTCCTGACAGGCTACGTGCCCAAGGAGAAACCGCTGCTATTGGTCGTGCCCGACGGCACCTGGCGTAAGGCACGCAAGCTGCTGCACCTCAATCCGTCGCTGGCAGCATTGCCGCGTGTTAGCCTGGGGGCAGTGGCGCCGTCGCGCTACCGTCTGCGCAAGGCGCCGGAAGAGGGAGCGCTATCGACCATCGAGGCGGTTGTCGCGGCTCTGGATGCGCTCGAGGCGCCGCAGAGCTTCGCTGCGTTGCTCAGGCCTTTCGATGCGTTGATTGAAGGGCAGATCGCGGCGATGGGCGAAGCAGTGTTTGTCCGCAACCACCAGCGTTGACGCGGTGCGCACGGCGCACCCTACGGTGTTGCGTCTGTCGCGTAGCCCAATGCAATCCGGGGAGGTTCTACGGCTCGACAATCAATCCCGGATTTCATCCGGGGCTACGCAGCGTGCACGGCAGGTGTTCAACGCTCGCGCATGGCTTCCGAGCGGGCCTTGAGCACGGGTTTGAGCAGGTAGGCCAGTACGCTCTTCTCGCCGGTGATGATGTCTACCGTGGCGACCATGCCGGGGATGATCAACAGTGGGTGTTCCTCGCCACCGAGGTGGCTTTTGTCGGTGCGCACATGGATCAGGTAGAAGCTGTTGCCTTCCTCGTCGGTGATGGTGTCGGCGCTGATCAGCTCGAGGTTGGCCTTGAGCCCGCCGTAGATGGTGTAGTCGTAGGCGGTGAACTTGACCATGGCTTTCTGCCCAGGATGCAGGAAGGCCACGTCCTGCGGGCGCACCTTGGCTTCGATCAGCAGGCTGTCATCCAGCGGCACGATTTCCAGCATGTCGCTGCCCGGCTGCACCACGCCACCGATGGTGTTGACCTTGAGCTGCTTGATTACGCCGCGTACCGGCGAGGTCACGGTGGTCCGGGTCACCTTGTCCTGAATGGCGACGCTGGTGGCGGTGATCTTCTGCAGTTCGGTGCGTAATTCGTTGAGCTCCTTGAAGGCCTCGGCGCGAAATGCCAGCTCGGACTCCTCCATCTTGCTCCTGATCTCGCTCATCGCCGCTTCGGCGCGCGGGATCGCCAGGTTGGTGGCCTCCAGCGAGCCGCGTACTTCCACCACGCTGCGGCGCAGACGCAACACCTCGACCTCGGAAATGGCGCCCGAGGCCACCAGGGGTTGCGACATGTTCAGCTCCTGCTGCAACAGGCCGAGGCTGGAACGGTATTGCTGGGCCTTGGAGCGAAACTCGGCGAGCTCCTGCTCCTTTTGCCGCAGTTGTTCGCCCAAGGTGCGCTGCTCGCTGCGCAGCCGTTGCTGGCGCGAGCGATACAGGGCCAACTGGTCTTCGGCCAGCTGTGGCGCGTCGCGGGTGATTTCTTCGGGCAGTTGCGGTTCGCGGCCTTCGGCCTCTGCGCTCAGTCGTTCGAGACGGGCGATGAGCGCCAGCCGATCCGCTTCGGTCTCCCCGCGATTGGAGAGAAAGCGGGTGTCATCCAGGCGCAGCAGGGTGTCCCCCTTGTCCACCACCTGGCCTTCGCGCACGAAGATCTCACTGACGATGCCGCCCTCCAGGTTCTGGATCACCTGCACCTTGCTCGACGGGATGGCCTTGCCTTCGCCGGTGGTGACCTCTTCCAGTACGGCGAAATTTGCCCAGACCAGTGCCGCCAGCAGGCAGGCGCTGACCACCCAGATCGTGGCGCGGCTGAGCCAGGGCGAGTCTTCCAGAATGGCACCTTCGACTTCCGGCATGAACTCGGTGTCCTGGCGTTTTTCGCGCAGGCTGCTGAAGTAGTTGCCGAGGTTCTGGGTCGCTTGCATCGCACGTCGCTCCTACAGGCTGGCCGGGCCGACGCGGCCCTTGCGCAAGGCTTCGATCACCGCTTCCTTCGGCCCGTCCGCCACCACATGGCCGTTGTCCAGCACGGCCAGGCGATCCACCAGGCTGAGCATGGAGGCACGGTGGGTGATGAGGATCAGCGTCTTGCCCTGCACCCACTTGTGCAGGCGCTGGCGCAGCAGGTCTTCGCTGGTGTTGTCCATGGCGCTGGTGGGTTCGTCGAGCACCAGGATTGGCGGGTCGAGCAACAGTGCGCGGGCCAGCAGTACGGCCTGGCGCTGGCCGCCGGAGAGCAGTTGGCCGCGTTCGCCTACCGGGCGGTCGAAGCCTTGCGGATGCTGGCGCGCCAGGTCCACCACGCCAGTCAGCTCGGCGACTTCGAGCATGCGTGCGTCGCTGATGTAACGGGCGCCGAGGGTCAGGTTGTCGCGCAGGCTGCCAGCCAGCAGTGGCAGGTCGTGGGCGACGTAGCCGATCTGATGGCGCAGGTCGGCGACGTCGAGTTGGCGCAGGTCGAGGTTGTCGAGCAGGATCTGCCCTTCGTCGGCGCTGTAGAAGGCCATCAGCAGTCGCGCCAGGGTGCTCTTGCCCGAACCGCTGCGACCGATGATGCCGAGGCGCTCGCCAGCGCCCAGGCGCAGGCTGACGTTGTTCAGCGCCGGTGCGCTCTGGCCCGGGTAGGTGAAACTGATCTGCCGCACCTCCAGCGCCCCCTTGAGCTGGGTGCGATCCAGCGGGCGCTGCTTGTCCTGACGCTCCTGCGGCAGGGCCATCAGGGCATCGGTGCTGGTCATGGTCAGGCGTGCCTGCTGATAGCGGGTGATCAGCCCGGCGATCTGTCCCAGTGGGGCGAGGATGCGGCTGCCGAGCATGTAGCAGGCCACCAGCGCACCGACGCTGAGATTGCCGGCGATGATCAGATAGACCCCCGCGACTATGGTGGCCATGCCGGCGAACTGCTGCAGGAACAGGGTGCCGTTGGTGGCCAGCGAGGCGAGGAATTTTGCATGGCCGTCCAGGCGGGTGAGGGCGCCATGGGTTTGCTCCCATTGGTGCTGGCGCTCGCTTTCGGCACCACAGGCCTTGAGCGTCTCCAGGCCACCGAGGGTTTCGATCAGCAGCGCCTGGCGTTGCGAGCCAAGCTGCAGGCTTCTTTGCACGGTGTCGCGCAGGCGTGCCTGAATGATGTAGGCGAACAGCGCGGTGATGGGGAAGGCCAACAGCGGGATGAACACCAGCGGGCCGCCGATCAGTCCGATCACCAGCAGCATCAGCAGGGAGAAGGGCAGATCGATCAGGCTGGTCAGCGTCACTGCGGTGAGGAAATCGCGCAGCCCCTGGAAGTCGTGGATGCTCTGGGCGAAGCCGCCGCCGCTGGCCGGCCGCGCCTTCATCGACATGCCGGTGATGCGCTCGAACAAGGTGGCCGACAGCACCACGTCGGTCTTCTTGCCTGCCGTGTCGAGCAGGTGCGCGCGCAGCACCTTGAGCAGCAGTTCGAAACCGGTGCCGATAAACAGTCCGATGGCCAACACCCAGAGCGTTGCGGTCGCCTGGTTGGGTACTACACGGTCGTAGGTCTGCATCACGAACAGCGGCACCATCAGGCCCAGCAGGTTGATCAGCAGGCTGGCCAGGACGGCATCGGTGTAGAGCCAGCGCGACAGCTTGAGGGTGTCGCGAAACCAGGCTTCGATGCGTGGCACCAGCGGTGTGCGGGCTTCTTCCAGCTGATGTCGAGGGCGGGCAAAAAAGGCCCGGCCACTGTACTCGGTGGCCAGTTGTTCGCGGCTGACCCATTGCTCGCCGCCATCCGTTTCGCAGGGCAGAATCTGCGCCTGCTGTTTCGGCCCCCACTGGCGCAGGACCGCACAGCGACCGTCCTTGAGCAGCAGCAGGACTGGCAGGTTGAGGGCGGAAATGCTGGCAAGCTCGCGCTGTAGCAGACGCCCCTGCAGCCCGGCCCGGGCCGCAGCACGCGGCAGCAGGTCGGGGCTCATGCGTTGCTCCGGCATGGGCAGGCCGGCACTGAGGGTGCCACGGCTGGCCGAGCAGCCGTGTAGCCGACAGAGGATCAATAAACCATCCAGCAGCGGATCGTCGTGACTGAGCCGCGGATCACTGGTCGGCCCTGGCCGTTCCATGGTGGTCAATTTCTACTACTCCTCAGACCTGTTCAGACCTTTGCCGCACGTTGACCCCGCGTGTTCACGCGGGGTCTCGGGTCGGTACTACTTCATTTCCGGCAAGCGTGCTTCGCTCTTCACTTCGGTGAGGGCTACAGCTTCCGCCGGGACTACGACCTGTTGCTGGCGTAGCAGATCACCCATGGCCGCGACGACGCGGTACATCGAGAACTCTTCGCCGTAGCGAACCTCGGTGTAGCGGCGGTTGGCAGTGAACAGTTCGTTTTCGCTGTCGAGCAGGTCGAGCAGGGTGCGTTGCCCCAGGCTGAACTGCTGCTGGTAGGCCTCGCGAACCCGTGAGGTGTAGTCAGCGTAGTCACGGGCTTTGGGGGTTTGCAGGCGCGCGTTCTCCATGGCGTTCCAGGCCAGCGAGAGGTTTTCGTTAAGCACGCGCAGCGCGTTGTTGCGGATGTCCATCGACTCGTTGATCTGGTGCGCGGCCGATTGCAGGCGGGCCTTGTCGCGCATGCCGTTGAACAGGTTGTAGTTCATCACAACGGCGGCTCGCCAGGTGTTGTAGTGCCCCTCGTCACCCTGCACGTTGTCGTTGGCATTAGTGGCCAACTCCAGGTCGAAGCGTGGGTAGAAGGGCGACTTGGCCACCTCGTACTGCTTCTCGGCAGCATTTACGTCCGACTGTGCCGACTTCAGGAAGGGGTTGTTGTCCATCACGGTCTGGCGGGCGGCGAGCAAATCGGCCGGCATGTTGCCCTTGACCGAGGAGGGTGTCTCCAACTGATCCGGCAAACGCCCCACGGCGCTGAAGAAGTTGGCTTCGGCATCGGCCAGGTTGACCTCTTCGGTGTACAGGTTGTTCTGCGCCAGGGCCAGACGGGCCTCGGATTGGTCGAGGTCGGCGGTGCTGCCAACGCCCTGGCGGCTGCGCAAGCCGATCTGATCGTTGATGCGTTGGTGTGCCTGCAGGTTGTTGCGCGCCAGCGTGACCATCTCGCGGCGCATCAGCACATCGAGGTACACCTCGACGGTGCGCAGGGCCAGGCTTTCGGACGTACCGAGCAGGCGGTAGGCGCGGGAGTTGACCACTGCCTGGGTGCGCGCGACTTCGTTGGGCGTATTGAAGCCGTCGAACAGCATCTGCCGTAGGCGCAGCTCGGCATCGCGGTAGTTCAGGGTTTCCTTGTTGTGATTGCCAAGTGCCCGTGTGCTGGGGCTGTCCGTACGCTCCCGGCCGTAACCGACCAGCAGGTCAACGGTGGGCAGGTAGCCGCCCTTGGCGAATTTCACATCTTCATCCGATGAGAGTCGGCTATTGGCGGCAGCGTGGATTTCGGGGTGATTATCCAGCGTGCTCTGAATCGCTTCCGAGAGATTCATGGCTTGCGCCTGACTGCAAACAGTCGCCAAAAGCATGGCGCTCCATAGCGGGGTTAAGGTGCGCATTGGCGTTTCTCCTGACTGAAGTTCTTATCCTGTCGCCATAAAAATGGCGTTTTTGCCTGTGAAACCGTTTCAGGCTTGTAACATCAGAGCTAAGAACAACTTTTGGAGAACCTAAGATGTTTTTTTCACAACCTATATTCAGAAAAAATCTTATGAACTCTGCGAAAAGCAGCACATTGTTTCAACCTGTGAGCTGCGCAAGTCCTCATTTTCCGTGGATGCGCAGCTCAATTGGGTTGTCAGGCATCAAAAGGGCGGGGATTCATCTGATGGAGTAGTTCGACGCAGGCTGTAGTGACATTTTTTTGTCAGTAGCGTTTTTGGGATTTTGCGCCGTTCCATTTCAATCAGCTGTCTTGGTTTTCTCCTCGGCTACGAAAAGGTGTTCTGGCCCTTTCGGTAGGTACGTGTCGGCGGTGGTCGGCAGCTGTAGTGAGGATGGAATCATGGCTACTCTTATTGGTGTCGTCAGTCAGGTTGTCGGCGAAGTGTTCGCGGTAGCGAGCGACGGATCGCGCCGGCCGATCAGCGAAGGGGATCGGGTCTACGCGGGCGAGCAACTGGTAACCGGCGCCGCGGGCGCGGTGGCCATTGCCATGACCAACGGCCAGCAACTGACCCTTGGGCGCGATAGCAGCATGACGCTCGACGCGCAGATGCTTGCCTCCAGCCCCACCTCACAGGCCCCGACGGCCGATGCGCCGCCCCCCGTTCCCAGCGACAGCGACCTGACCGATGTCGAGCGACTGCAGGCGGCGATCGAGGCCGGCGTCGACCCGACCCTCGAAGGTGAAGCTACCGCCGCCGGACCGGGTGCGGGTGGTGGTGCGGGCGGCGTCGGTGGTGGCCACTCCTTCGTGCTGCTCGGCGAGGTCGGCGGCGCACTCGACCCAGTGATAGGTTTCCCTACCGAAGGGCTCAGCACCGGCCCCGAATTCCCCGATGCCGAGCCGATCGTCGATCCGGATATCCCGCTGCCGGCTGGGCCAGAGGGTTTTCCCAGCGGCGGCGAAGCCAGCAATGCAGTCGATGAAGAGGGGCTGCCGGGTGGTATTGCCGGTGGTCCAAACGATCTGGCCGGCGAAGACACGGTGGTCATCGGCACCCTGGGCTACAGCTTCGGCCCCAATGGCATCGGCAGCTTCGCCTGGAGCAGCGAAGGGCTGGCGGCGCTGGGAATCAGCTCGCAGGGCGTTTCGCTGACTTACAGCGTCAGCGCCGATGGTTTGACCCTCAGCGCCTTTGCCGGCGACACGCTGGTATTCACCCTGCAGCTCACCGATCTGGCGGCTGGCACCTACGAGTTCAGCCTGTTCGCCCCGCTTGACCATGCCGCACCGGAACCTGGCGGCAGCGACGAGAACGACCTGTTCTTCCTGTTTGGCTACAGCATCACCGACGGCGCCGGCAACACCGCTGCCGGCAGCCTGACGCTGGGCGTCGACGACGACACCCCGGAACTGCAAGGCGTACCGGGCGAACGCCCGAGCGTTGGCGGCCTGGTGCATGAAGACGCGTTGGACAATGGCAATGCCGAAGGCGGCCAGACCCTGACGCTCAGCGGCGGGCCCGGCACCCTGGATGCGCTGGTCAATTTCGGCGCCGATGGGCGCGGCAGTTTCTCCCTCAGCGGCAGCGCCGAAGCGCTCGACAGCCTGATCGCCCTGGGCCTGACCTCGGGCGGTGTGGCGCTGGCCTATTCGGTTTCCGCCGACGGCACGACCTTGATTGCCACGGCGGGTGGTAACCCGGTGTTCACCCTGGTGGTCAACCCGGACGGCAGCTACCTGTTCACCCTGCAGGGCCCGCTGGATCATCCGGAGGCCGATGGCATCGACGCGGAAACCCTGGGCGACAACAGCCTGGCGCTGGATTTCTCCGGCCTGCTGGTGGCCACCGACGGTGACGGCGACCCGCTGGCTGATGGCTTCGACGCCGGCAGCTTCGTCATCGATATCGAGGACGACGTGCCGGTACTGGTCGGCGCCCCGGGCGAACGGCCCATCGTGGGCGGCCTGGTGCATGAAGACGCGTTGGACAACGGCAACGCCGAAGGCGGCGATCAGACCTTGACGGTCGAAGGCGATGTCGGGGCGCTGGACGCCCTGGTCAACTTCGGCGCCGACGGCCGCGGCGGCTTCCAGCTGAGCACCGCCCCGGGTGCGCTGATCGGCCTGCAGGACCTGGGCCTGACCTCGGGCAACGTCGAGCTGTTTTACGCCGTCTCGGCCGACGGCAGCACCCTGACGGCCACGGCCGGCGAGGGCGGCGCACCGGTGTTTACCCTGCTGGTCAACCCGGACGGCAGCTACCTGTTCACCCTG
>NZ_QASO01000040.1 GCF_003052605.1 Ectopseudomonas oleovorans
CTGCCTGCTGACCACTGCGATCTCTTACCACCAGCACAGGAATTTGCTCGGCAGACAGTCCGCGTCGTTGGGCGCTGCCACCGCGCCGACGAGGCGGTCGAGGCAGTTCGCGTTGCCCTTTGAAGGACTCCAGGAAGAAGGTTTCATCTGCTTCAACAATGCCTGACGCGTGCTGGGCCTGGTGATCGGCAATCCGAGAAAGAAACCTATGTCGCCACAGGAAAGCTGTGTTTTTGCTGACGCCACAATGAACGGCGGCCTTGCGCACGCTCAGGCTCTGGGTCAGTGCGTCCGCATAGTCTTGCCAGAGATGGCGCTTTCTCAGTCGCGCCATTGGGGTGCCCGTCAGGGCATTGCTGGTTTTGCCGCAAACCTTGCAGCGGTATCGCGGCAAGTCACCACTGGAACCCCAGGGGCGCAGTTCCCGCGATTGACAATGCGGGCAATGGCTTGGGGCCTTGATTGCGTCCTGCCAGTGCCTGGCAGCTGGCAAGAGCTTGGATCTCAACTGGTCGCGTTGCTCTGGGTTGAGGCTGGAGAGCTGTGCCATCCACCGCGAAAACTGAACCGCTTTCATGATAGATCCCTCATGCTGGGAAAGATCACGATTCAGTTTAGACCACTGCAACAGATAACTCAGACAGAGCCAAAGAAATTGAAGCGCGCGCGCAAGGTCTGCCAGGCGGAGACTTTGCCCACCTCGGGCCAGGCTTGCTGCAACACGTCGAACAAATGCTCGGCCAGGTGCACATGGCTCATATGCGCCTCGACGAAACGGCGCCCCTGCTCGGCGATCGCCTCGGCCCGCGCCGGATCGCCGCGCAGATCGGCGAGGTGCCCGCGCAACTCGTCGAGGTCGGAATACAGCAGCAGGTGGACGCCATCCTGCAGGCCGATGACCGCCTCCTCGCTACCCTGGCGCCAGGCCAGGAGCAGGCAGCCGCAGGCCATCGCTTCGAAGTTCTTGGCCATGTACTCGCCGAGCCCGACATCGGCGCTGACGAAATAGCGGATGCGGTTGAGCATCTCGCGATAAGGCTGGCCCGGCGCCGTGCGCAGCAGCTGCAGCGGCTCTTGCGCCGCCAACCGCTCCAGCAGTTCCTTGCGCCCGCCGTAAGCGGCGCTGGCGGTACGCCCGACGAAACCCAGCTCGATATCCCGCGCGCGCTCCTCGCAATAGATGGTGCGCGGGTCGTAGCCCTTGGCGAGGAAATGCACGTTGAACCCCTCGCCGCGCAGGCGTTCGGCGACGCTGGCGCCCGTCACCACGATTCGTGCGTTGGGCAGGGCCCGGTAGAAGCGACTGAAGCGCTCGCACCAACGGGAAGCGGCCAGGTAGTTCTGGCAGGCGTCTTCCTCGTAGATCAACAGCCCCGATATCTGCCGCAAGAAGGCGGTCTGGCGGCGGATGTTCTTGAAGTGCAGGTCCAGCAGCACGCGCTCATAACGCCCCAGATCGACGCCGCGCAGGTAGCGGCGCAGGTCGCGCTGCTCGTCCTTGCCCAGGATGCGCAAGTCGAGGTCGACCAGCTGCCCGAGCCGTTCATGAACGCAGGACAGATCCGGCTCGCGCCCGGCACTGCTGAGCGCCAGCACCTTCATGGGGTTCGGCTCAACCACAGACGGATGGCCTTGCGGGCGTAGGACCACTTCAACGCCACCCGCCAATCCGTGCGCAGCGCCTCGCGGTAGTAGCCGCGCGCCTGGGCGCGGTCGCCGGCCAACAGGCAGGTGCGGAACAGCGACAGGCAACGTTGGGCGCGGTAGGCGGGCTTAAGCGCTTGCAGGTCGGCCGGCAGTTGACGGAAGACCTCGTCCACCAGGGCCAGGCCGACGCGGCGTGCCGCCTCGGCGTTATGCCGCAGGCTGTCGGGATGCTTGTGGATACGCGCCAGCATCAGGTCGAGCACCGCCACCCGGCGCTGACTCAGGCAATAGGCGAACACCGGGATGTCTTCGCTGTGCCGCAGGTGCTCGGGGTACGGCCGCTGCTGCAGCAACTCGCGACGGAGTACACAGGCGCCATGGCTGAGGGCGATGCGCTTGTCCAGCAGGTAGCCCTTGAGGCGCTGCAGCGCATCCGCGGGAACGGCACTGGCGGGATGCTCGCGCTCGCGGCCATCGGGCTGCACCGCCACATGTCCGGCCAGCCACAGGTCCATGTCGGGCTGGGCGCGCAGGCGTTCGCAGAGGCCGGGCAGCACGCCGGGCACCAGCTCGTCGTCGGCGTCGAGCAGCAGCACATGGCGCCCCCGCGCCAGGTGCACGCCCTTGTTGCGGGCCGCGGAGGGGCCGGCGTTGTCCTGGCGCACGCCCTGGAAGGCGGTGCCATGACGCTGACTCAGGCTGGCGAACACCGCCGGCGTGTCGTCGCTGGAGCCATCGTCCACCACCCAGAGTTCGACCTCGGGGGTGGCCTGGGACAACACCGAGTCGACGGCGCGCGACAGCACTCCAGCATAGTTGTAAGTAGGAATGACAACGCTAAGCAGCGGCTCAGCCGACATTGTCGTACCAGTCCTTGCCATCCTTGACCACCAGGATGTCTTCCATGATCAGGTACTGCAGGTCGGAGCCGTAGAACATGTTCAGCGCGTCGGTCGGCGAGCAGATCATCGGCTCGCCACGACGGTTGAGCGAGGTATTCAGCGAGACACCGTTACCGGTGAGCTTTTCCAGTTCCAGCATCAGGTCGTACCAGCGCGGATTGAAGCGACGCTCCAGCACCTGAGCACGTGAAGTGCCGTCTTCATGTACCACTTCGCTGACGCGCTCTTTCCACTCCTCGTTCACTTCGAAGGTGAAGGTCATGAACGGGCTCGGGTGATCGACCTTGAGCATCTTCGGCGCCACGGTGTCGAGCATCGATGGGCAGAAGGGTCTCCAGCGTTCGCGGAACTTGATCTGTTCGTTGATACGATCAGCCACGCCAGGCACGCTCGGGCAACCGATGATCGAGCGGCCACCGAGGGCACGCGGGCCAAACTCCATGCGGCCCTGGAACCAGGCCACCGGGTTGCCGTCGACCATGATCTTGGCGATGCGCTCGGCCGTGTTGTCGATGCGTTTGAACACCGGCTGGTTCGAGTGCTTGGCGCAGGCAGCGATGACATCCTCGTTGCTGTACGAGGGGCCGAGGTAGACGTGCTCCATCTTCTCCACCGGCACACCACGCTTGTGCGAGACGTAGGCGGCAGCGCCGACCGACGTACCAGCGTCGCCAGAAGCCGGTTGCACGAACAGCTCCTTCACCTCGGGACGGGCGATGATCTTCTGGTTGAGCTTGACGTTCAGCGCACAGCCACCAGCGAAGGCGATCTTGCCGGTCTCGCGGATAATGTCGCCCAGGTAGTAGTCCATCATTTCCAGCGCCAGCTTCTCGAACAGCGCCTGCATGCTGGCGGCGTAGTGGATGTAGGGGTCGTCGGCGATATCGCCTTCGCGCTTCGGACCCAGCCACTCGATCAGTTTGGGCGAGAAGTAGAACCCCTTGCCCTTTTCCTTGTAGCGACGCAGGCCAATGACATTGGCGTAATCGGTGTTGATGATCAGCTCGCCGTTCTCGAACTTGGCCAGGCGCGAGAAATCGTACTTGCTGGCATCGCCATAGGGCGCCATGCCCATGACCTTGAACTCGCCGTCGAGCATCTCGAAACCGAGGAATTCGGTGATGGCACCGTACAGACCGCCGAGCGAGTCCGGGTCGAAGAACTCCTTGATCTTGTGGATCTTGCCGTTCTCGCCGTAGCCGAAGAAGGTAGTGGCGTACTCACCTTTACCGTCGATGCCGAGGATCGCGGTCTTCTCCTTGAAGCCCGAGCAATGGTAAGCACTGGCGGCGTGGGCCAGGTGGTGTTCAACCGGTTCGATCTTGACCTTCTTGGCATCGAAACCCAGTTGTTCCAGGCACCAGACGATCTTCTTGCGGTAACGCTTGTAACGGCGGTTACCCATGAGCAGCGCGTCTAGCGCACGATCCGGCGCATACCAGTAACGCTTGGCGTAATGCCAACGCGCCTTGCCGAACAGACTGATGGGCGCAAAAGGAATAGCGACCACATCGACGTCAGACGGCTTGATGCCGGCCTGCTCCAGGCAGAACTTGGCCGACTCGTAGGGCATGCGGTTCTTCGCGTGCTTGTCACGCACGAAGCGCTCTTCTTCGGCGGCAGCAACAAGCTTGCCGTCGATGTATAGCGCGGCGGATGGATCATGGCTCAGGGCGCCGGAAAGGCCGAGGATCGTCAATGCCAAGGATAAAGCCTCTTAAAAAAGCGGCTGCAGGCTTGAAGCGGCAAGCTTCAAGCAACAGCGTTCGTTATTCAGTCGCCCCGGTCGGGCACATTTACTGCCTTAACTGTTCGGTTTTGCCACCACCGATGGAAGGCGCTCGTCCAGAACCTGGTACAGCGTACTGTCCTGCGGCCAGTTACGCAGGAAACGCGCCCGATCCTTCGCATAGGCGGGTGCGAAGCTACCGGCTCGACGGTGCTGCTGCATGGCGTCCAGGTCGATCAACATCCAGCGCCCATCCTGCCACAGGATATTGCTGCCTTTGAGATCCCCATGACTGATGCGCTCGCGCAGCAGCGCCGCAAACAGGTCATCCAGTGCCCGCAGTTCCGCTTCGGCTGGTAACTCGCCAGGCGCGCAGGACGCGAAACGAGTAATTATATCCACACCCGATGCGTGTTCGGTAACAAGATAGGATCGGCGCCTGAGCCACAGGGTACGGCACTCGAGCACGGCAAGCGGTTTGGGCGTTGCGATGCCGAGAAAAACCAGGCGATTGCCCTCGCACCAGCTGTGCCAGGCGCGGCTCGGACGCCAGCAGCGTTTGAGCCAATGCAGCATGCCCTTGATGTTGTAGCGTTTGATGACCAATTGCCTGGCACCCTGATCGACTCGCGCGACGGTAGACGAACCACCCTGTTTGAGGGACTGCCCAGCCGCGATAGCGGCGTCAGGGTCAGCCAGTAATCGCGCCAGCAAGGCATCTTCCTCGCGCCGGACCACCTGCAAGCGCGAGGCACCGCGCCATGCGCAAAACGCCGAACAATCGCGACCGAGCTTGCCCATGAACTGGTGCAACCGCGAACCACGGGCCTTGGCTACCGCCTTGAGCAGAGCCTCGAGCGGCAGCGCGTGCTCGCCATTGACCAGCAGGTAATGCACCAGCAGCTCCTCGATGAATGGATCGAGAGCACTCGGGAATTGAGCGAAGAACACACCCAGATTGACCAGCACCCTGTCTCGCGACAGAGGTTGGCCCGGAGTCTCGGCACGCACGCCGCCACCGTCGATCAGATACAGGCTGCCCTTTTGACGCAGCAGGTTGTCCAGGTGCAGATCCTCTTGCCACAGACCTTGTCGATGTAGCCCTGCAATGGCTGCCAGCGCCTCACCCAACACCCGCTGCCGAGCGTCGTCCAGCCACGCCAGATGGGCCACCGCCTGCCAGGCATCTCCGAGGCTTTCGGCATCGTCGAGGAACTCGAACAGCAGCCAACCGCCCCCTCCTGGCGTCGAACCGTGGACAAGCAACTCGGGCGTCTTCAGCCCCTGCTCAGCCAGTAGCTGAACGCCGCGCAGCTCGCGGACGAAATGCCGTTCGGCCTTATCGCCGACCAGCAGCTTGGCCAGCACCTCACGCCCCTGCCACTGCGCCCGACCGACATAGCGTTGACCTGGCAGCACCCGCAAAAGACTGAGCAACTGGATAGATCCCGCCCCCTCCAGCTCGATCAGCAGCGGTAGCGCGGGGGTACGTCCGGCATCGACCAGGGAAGCAAGCCTCATGAGCGCCTCGCCTTGTCCTTGAATCGTGCCGTGAGACGTTGCAACCAGTACCCCAACTGACGAGCGTCACCGAGATAGGCGGTCAGGAAACAGGCTACATCGTCATCGCCCCAGGCACTGGCGCGACGCAGCAGGGGTTCCAGATCCTTGACCCGATCACGCTCGCCAAACAACAGGGGCCGGGTCTTTTCCAGGTCGATCAACTGCGCGACGAAACCATCGCCGCTGGGTTGGAGGAAAATATGTTTGGGATAGAAGCAACCATGGACCTGGCCCTGGCCATGTACGCACCGGGCCAGCACCCCGCAGGCACTGGCGATGGCATGGCGTTGCACGGCGGCCAGTTGCGACCAGTTCGGCAGGTAGCTGTCCAGATCCCGCCAACCATCCAGGGCTCGGGTCAGCAGGACGGCGCGGCGCTCGCCGCCAATGCGTCGTTCGGCATAGAACGCCGAACGCATCGCCGGAATGCCCAGGCGCTGATAGCGGCAGGTATTGCGAAACTCCCGCGCCAGGGTCGGCTCACCCAACGGACGATGCAAGCTGCGGGTCAGGTAATTGCTCTGGCGCTTGAGGTAGTAGCCGGTGCCGTCGAGGTCGAGCCGGTACACCGCACTCCAACCACCGCGAGAAGCGGTGTTGGGCTCGTCCACGGCAAACAGCTGCAGTGCCCATAAGGCCTCGAAGCTGTCCAGGCCGTGACGCTCGAGCAACGTTTTATCCTCGCCCTCGATGAAGTCCTTCATTCTCTTCCCTCGAAGTAGCGCACGATCTGCACGATCCGTCGTTTGTCACTGTCGTTGAGACGATCGCGATCCCGATACTGCAGATAGAAACGCAGGCGCTGGGTGCGCGACAGGTGGTACTTGGCGACCTTGTCCAGGCAAGCGAGATCCTTGACGATCCGGTAGCGCAGGAACGGCCCCCACCAGAAGGTCCCCGCAGGGCAGTCGATGAGAAACAACCGGCGCTGCTCGTCCACCAGAAGGTTGCGCCACTTGAGGTCGTTGTGGACGAAATGATGGTCATGCAGCGTGCGCGTGGCCTTGGCCAACTGGCGGCTGACATCGTCGACCCAGGCCCGGTCATGCAGACGTGCATCGTCCGTGGCCGCCAGGCGTGACATGTCCAACGTATCGACGATCTCCTGAGTGATCAGCGCGCCTCGGGCGAAGGCGCCGACCTTGCGCTCCAGGCCGTAGGCGGCGATGGGCGCAGTGGGAATACCCCAGGCGGCGAAGTGCTTGAGATTCTGCCACTCGGCCTTGACCCGCGGCCGGCCGATGAAACGCCGAACGCCCTTGCCAGCGCCGTGATAGCGCTTGACGTAATAGCGCAGCCCATCGAATTCGACGCGGATCACGTCCGACAGCGGATCACGGGTGATCGCCTCGCCCTGCAGGGAAAACACCGCATCCAGGCTGGCGAAGGCTTTTGCCGCCTGCGGCGTGGCCAGGGCGGTGACGCGCCATTCACTCATGCTTCGCTCCCGGCGCGTACTTGCGTGCATAGCGAACCAGCAGGCGATCGGCCTTGCGTTGCAGCCAGAGCAGCAGCGCCGCCTCCTCCCGCAGGATCTGCCGCAACGGCCGCTCGTTCCCTGCCGCCGCGAAATAACTTTTGAGAAAGCGCAACTTGTCGCGGCGGGTCAGGCCAATATCCAGCGCTGAGAAATACAGAGCGGCCAGGTCCTTGTCGCGCCAGCGCCGTGGCGTGGTGCTGCGCACCTGGGCGCGGTGCAGGTCGATCAGTGATAAACGCAGGTCGCTGGCCTGGATCGGCCGGTCACTGTGCAGCAGAAAATGGCAGATGTAGCAGTCACGGTGGTTGACCCCGGCACGGTGCATACTGCCAGTCATCTTCGCCACTTCGCGAATCAATGCCCACTTCAGCGTCGGCTTCGGCGGCTGCTGTGCCCAGTTCAGGCTGAGCTGCTCCAGGTCGACGGTCGGCGCCAGCTCTTCGGTGATAATGAACGAGTGCTGGCGTGCGGGATTGGCGCCGTGCTCACCGTAGGCCACGGCGGTCATGGTCGGCACACCGGCCTCGGTCAGACGCTGAATGGCCTGCCACTCTTGCGCGGCTCCCAACACAGGCGCCTTGGCCGTGAGCAGGTTCTTGGCGATCTCACCCCAGCCGATGCCACGGTGGATCTTGACGAAGTAACCGCGCCCGTCGACCTCGGTACGCAGGGTGCGGCGCCCTTCCAGCTCGCGGTAGACCTGGCCCTCGAGCGCCTCGACGGCCTCGAAGGGATCGCGGCCCGCCCACAGGCTCTTGAAGGGTTCGGCGAGGATCAGGCGCATGCAAGCCCCCCCAGCCGGGTATCCGTGCGCACCGATGACACCGTGCTGTCGACCTTTGGGTGCGCACGGCGCCCCCTACCCAAGCGACTCATGCGTGCCTCTCCGCGAGGATCACATCGGCAGCCTTCTTCGGCATCGAATACAGGTCGGCGCTGTCGGCATAGGCCAGGCCGTTGCGCCCCCAGAATGCACGGCGCTCGGGATCAGCCAGCATATCGGCGAGCATGCGGTTGAGCTGTTCCTGTTCGAAGGGGCTGGGCACGACCCGGCCGCAATCAGCATCAGCGATGTAATGGGCGTAGCCGCAGACATCGGTTACCAGCACCGGCAGGCCGGAAACCAGTGCTTCGAGCAGCACGGTGCCGGTGTTCTCGTTGTAAGCCGGGTGGATCAACAGATCGGCCCCCAGCAGAAAGCGCGGAATGTCGCTGCGTCCCTTGAGAATCTGCACCTGATCGGACAGCCCCAGCGCCTTTATCTGCAACAGAAAGGGCTTGGGATCGTCCTGGCCGATGGCGATCAGCCGGGTGCGCTTGCGCAGCTCGCGCGGCAACGCGGCCAGCGCCTTGAGACTGCGATCCAGGCCCTTGGTCTTGAAGCCGGAGCCAATCTGCACCAGCAGCAGGTCATCGTCGGCCAGCTTGAACTCGCGACGAAACTCGGCGCGAATCTCGCCAGCATTGGCCGGCGCGCGGCGATCCTGGGCGATGCCCGGCGGCAGCAGGTGGAAGCGATGCAGCGGGGTCTTGTAGTGTTTGACGAACAGCGGCTGCTGCACCTCGGAGATCATCAGAATCTCGGTCTTGGACTCCGGCGCGAATACCGCGCGCTCGTAATCGGCGAAGTGCTTGTAGCGGCCCCAGCGGCGGTAGATCGGGTTGCGCAGGGTCTGCGCCTTGTCCTCGAAGCAGCCATCGGCAGCGTAATAAACATCCAGCCCCGGCATCTTGTTGAAACCGATCACCCGGTCGACCGGATCGCGCTTCAGGTCAGCCTGCAACCAGGCACTGAATTTTTCGTTGCGGCGATGGTTGAACAGCGCGCGTACCGGCGCTACGCGCACATCGAAGCCGCCGGGGTTATCCCCTTCCCAGATCGGTGTATAGACGCGAATGGCGTGGCCACGCGCCTGGCATTCCAGGGCGATGCGCATGAAGTCGCGCTGCAACCCGCCGAACGGGAAGTATTTGTAGAGAACGAAGGCCAGTTGCATAGCCGCTCCTTATAGGGTGCCAGGAGGCGCGAGCAGCAGCGCCTCCAGTTCCAGGCCGACGCGCTCGGCGCCGAGACCATCGAAGCAGGGCTTGTCACGGTCACCGCTGCCGGCGTTCGGGCCGCTGGCGCACAAGTGAATCTGGCTACGGCCATAGGCGCCCACCTTGCCGGGCAAGGTCGGGCCGTAGAGGGAAATGTTCGGCACATCCAGCGCAGCAGCCAGATGGCCGAGCCCGGTGTCGACGGAGACGCAGGCGCTAGCGCCAGCGATAACCTTGGCCACACCAGCCAGATTCAGCTTCGGCAGCACGGCGGCATGTGTCAGACCAGCAGCGATGCGTTCGGCACGCGCCTTCTCCGTCTCGTTACCCCAGGGCAGGCGCACGGCCCAGCCCAGCTCGTCCATGCGTTCGGCCAGCGCACGCCAATCAGCTTCGGGCCAGTGCTTGCTGGCCCAGGTGGTGCCATGCAGGAACACCAAGTACGGCTGCGCGGCGGCATCCATCATCGCCGTACGGTTGAGGCCGTAGTCACCCGTGCCGGACGGCAGCGTGTAACCGAGCGCCTTGGCGAACAGCTGGCGCACCCGTTCCAGGGCATGTTGATCCTTGGGTACCGCATAGCGGCGATCATAGAAGCGACTGGCCAGCGGCTCACGCGCCGAGTCGCGATCCAGCCCCGCGACCGGTGCCGACACATAACGGGTCAGCCAGGCGCTCTTGAGCAGGCCCTGGGCATCGATCACCAGGTCATAGCGGGTTTCCCGCAGACGCCGCTTGAAGCGTGCCCATTCGCCGCTACGCCAGGTGCGCAGCGGATGCTTGCGCCAGCGGCGAATGGCCACCGGGATCACCTGGGACACGGCTGGATGCCAGGCGGGAATCTCGGCAAAGCCTTCTTCCACCACCCAATCGAAGCGAATACCGGGAATGGCGCGCGCGGCATCAGTCAACGCCGGCAGGGTGTGCACCACGTCGCCCAGCGACGAGGTCTTGATGATCAGCACCCGCAAATCAGTCGCCCTCGACCAAGGTCAGGGCATCACCAACCAGACGCTCCAGCGCCTCGATCACCGGCCGCGGCTTGAGTTCGCGCAGGCAGTTGTAGTGACCGAAGCGGCAGGTACGCTCGAAGCAGGGGCTGCACTCCAGCCCCAGACGCACGATCTCGACACGATCAGCCAGCGGCGGCGTGAAACCCGGCGAGGTGGAACCGTAGACCGCCACCAGCGGGCGGTTCAGCGCCGCTGCCACGTGCATCAGCCCGGAATCATTGGACACCACGGCCGTGGCCGCCGACATCAGGTCGATGGCCTCGGCCAGGCTGGTCTGCCCGGACAGGTTGCTGACTTCCTCACGCAGCCCCGGAATCAGGCGCATGCGAATGTCTTCACCGCCGGCATGGTCGTTCTTCGAGCCAAACAGCCAGACCTGCCAACCCTCGCGGATCTTGATCTCGGCGACCTTGGCGTAATGCTCGGCCGGCCAGCGCTTGGCCTCACCGAACTCCGCACCTGGGCATAGCGCCAGTACCGGACGATCCAGCTGCAGACCGAACTTGGCCAGGGCAGCTTCACGGCTGGACTCGTCGATCTGCAAACGCGGCTGTGGATAAGGTTTCGGCAACGCAGCGCCGGGCTCATAGGCCAGCGCCATGAAGCGCTCGATCATCAACGGATAGCGGTCTTTATCCAGCGTGCGGATATCGTTGAGCAGGCCATAACGCATCTCGCCCTTCCAGCCGGTGCGCTTGGGGATGCCGGCGAACCAGGGCACCAAGGCGGACTTGAGCGAGTTGGGCAGCAGGATCGCCTGGTCGTACTGGCCGGCCAGCGACTTGCCGATACGCCGGCGCGTGGCCAGGTCGAGCACGCCATGGCCCAGCGGCAGGCTCAGCGCGGCGCGCACCTCGGGCATACGCTCGAGGATCGGCCGGCTCCAGTCCGGCGCCAGCACGTCGATCTCGCACTCGGGATGGCGCTGTTTCAGGCACTGGAACAGCGTCTGCGCCATCACCATGTCGCCTACCCAGCTTGGCCCAACGATCAGTATCTTCATATCTTTTCCAGAAACGACCGGGGAGGCTCAGAGCCCGCCTGCAATCAGCTGCGCGTCGGTCATGCGTCGTTGCAAAGGGCCTCGGGCGTTCATTTACCGCAGTAAACTCACGCCCTCGCCCCTGTTGCGCCTAGCCTGACTCTAGCTCGCAAGATTACCGGCGGACTCTTGAGGCCTCCCCGTCGAGCCTTCGAGCAATCGCTTACTTGACCAGCGTACGCCATTCGGCGTGGCCACTGGTCTTGCCGGTGACCAGGTCGAAGTAGGCTTTCTGCAGCTTCTCGGTGACCGGACCACGGCGGCCGGCGCCGATCTTGCGGCCGTCGACTTCGCGAATCGGCGTGACTTCAGCGGCAGTACCGGTGAAGAACGCCTCGTCGGCGATGTACACCTCATCGCGAGTAATGCGCTTCTCGACCACCTTGATGCCATGCTCTTCAGCCAGGGTCAGGATGGTGCTGCGGGTGATGCCGTTGAGGCAGGAGGTCACTTCCGGGGTGTACACCACGCCGTCCTTGACCAGGAAGATGTTCTCGCCCGAACCTTCGGCCACGTAGCCTTCCGGATCCAGCAGCATTGCTTCGTCGGCACCGCCAGAGATGGCTTCCTGCAGGGCCAGCATCGAGTTGATGTAGTTGCCGTTGGCCTTGGCACGGGTCATCGCGATGTTGACGTGGTGACGGGTGTAGGAGCTGGTACGCACCTTGATGCCTGCTTCCAGCGCCTCTTCGCCCATGTAGGCGCCCCAGTGCCAGGCGGCGACGATCACGTGCACCTTCAGGCCAGCGGCGCGCAGCCCCATGCCTTCGCTGCCGAAGAACACCATCGGGCGCAGGTAGGCGCTTTCCAGGCCGTTCTCGCGCACAGCGGCACGCTGCGCTTCGTTGATCTCTTCCTTGGTGAAAGGAATCTGCATGTTGAAGATATGCGCGGAGTCGAACAGACGGTCGGTGTGCGCCTGCAGGCGGAAGATCGCGGTGCCGTCCGGGGTGTTGTAGGCACGCACACCCTCAAACACGCCCATGCCGTAGTGCAGGGTATGGGTCAGCACATGGGTGTTGGCTTCGCGCCACGGCACCAGTTTGCCGTCGTACCAGATCACGCCATCACGGTCGGACATCGACATCTTGCCTGCTCCTCAAATTCGCTTCACGGTTCGCACAATAAGATGGGGCCGCAGCCCCGTCATTCAACTCAATCCCAGTTCGCGCCACAGGCGCATCACAGCGCGGCGCTCATCCTGGAACTGATCCCCCGGCACCACTCCAGGCTGCTTCTGCAGCGCCTGGCGATGGGCCGCCGAGCGGTAATTTTTGTAGACCTCACGCAGCAACGCGGCATCCTCGGCGCCCATCAGACCGACCCGCTCCAGACCTTCCAGAATGCGGATGTTATCGGTGAACTCGAGTAGCTCCGGGTGTTGCCACGACCAAGCCAGAGCGGCGTATTGCACCATAAATTCGATATCGACGATACCACCGGCGTCCTGCTTCAGATCGAAGGAGGACGTGGCCTCGAAGGCATTCGGCGCCGTTCCGGCCGCGGTATTTTTGTTGCCAAGGTTGTCACGCATCTTCGCCCGCATCTCGCTGACCTCGACGCGCAGCGCCTCGATATCGCGCTGACGACCGAGCACCTCGGCGCGCACGCGAGCGAATTCGCCGGCCAAACGCGAACATCCCACCAGCACCCGCGCGCGCACCAGCGCCTGATGCTCCCAGGTCCAGGCCTCGTTCTCCTGATAGCGCTGGAAGGCACCGAGCGAGCTGACCAGAAGCCCGGCTGCGCCCGATGGTCGCAGACGCATATCCACTTCATACAGGGCGCCGGAGGTGGTCTGAGTGGTCAGCAAATGGATGATGCGTTGGCCCAACCGGGTGAAGAACTGCGCGCCGTCGATGGGCTTGGCGCCGTCGGTCTCGGCCTGCGGGTCGCCATCATGAATGAACACCAGGTCCAGATCCGAGCCGTGGCCGAATTCCAGGCCACCGACCTTACCGTAGCCGACGATGATGAAGTCCGGGTCGCACGGTGTGCCGTCTGCACGGAACGGCCGACCATGACGCTGCACCGTATGCTGCCAGGCCAGCGCCAGCACCTGATCGAGAATCGCCTCGGCCAGCCAGGTGAGGTAATCCGACACTTTCATCAAGGGCAGCGTACCGGCGATCTCCGAGGCGGCCACGCGTAAGCTGTGGGCCAGCTTGAAATGACGCAGCGCCTCCATCTGCTGCTCCAGATCCTCCTCGGGAATGCGCACCAGTCGCTCACGCAACTCGGCCGCCAGTTCCGGTGCCAGCGGCGGCGAATACAACCGACCTTCATTGAGCAACTCATCGAGCAGCAACGGGTAGCGGGCTATCTGCTCGGCAATCCAGGGACTGGCGGCGCAGAGCGTGATCAGTCGCTCCAGCGCCCCTGGGTTTTCAGTCAGAAGCACCAGGTAGGCCGAGCGCCGGGCGACCTTCTCTACCAACGGCAGCACCCGTTCCAGCACCAGATCCGGCTGGTCGTGCTCGACGGTCTGCGCCAGCAAGCGCGGAATAAAGGCATCCAGACGCTCGCGCCCGAGCCGCTGCATGGCACGCACCTGCGGCCCGTTGCGCAGATCGACGAGACGCCGATTGGCCGTGACGGCCTCGACAAAGCCGGCCTCCTGCAACTGCAGCTGGGCAGCCTCATCATCCAGTGCGCCTTGCCATAAAGGCAGCCACTCGGCGCCGACTGCGGTTTCGCCGGCCTGCGCCTCATCCTCATCGGGATCGGCGATCACTTGCTGGAAGTGCCATTCGATGCGACCACGCCAGTGCATCAGGCGCTCATGGAAGCTCGACCAGTCGGCAAAGCCCATGATCGCCGCCACCCGCGCCTGATCCTGCGCATCGGCCGGCAGCATCTGCGTCTGCCGGTCACCGATGCCTTGCAGGGCATGCTCGGTATAACGCAGAAACTCATAACCTTCCTTCATCTCCGCAACCACCGCCGGCGGCAGGTAGCCTTGCCCTTCCAGCGTGGTCAACACCTTGAGCAGCGGCCGCTGCTGCAGACTGAGGTCACGTCCGCCATGGATCAGCTGGAAGGCCTGGGCGATGAACTCGATCTCGCGAATACCCCCCGCGCCGAGCTTGATGTTTTCGCTCATGCCCTTGCGCCGCACCTCCTGCTGGATCAGCAGCTTCATCGCACGCAGCGCTTCGATGGCGGAGAAATCCAGATAACGGCGATAAACGAAGGGCCGCAGCATCTCCAGCAACTCGGCACCGGCGGCCTGGTCACCGCCGACCACGCGCGCCTTGATCATGGCGTAGCGCTCCCAGTCACGCCCCTGATCCTGGTAGTACTGCTCCAGCGCATTGAAGCTGAACACCAGCGCACCGCTGGAACCATAGGGGCGCAGGCGCATGTCGGTGCGGAACACGAAGCCGTCGACGGTGATCGCATCCAGTGCCTTGATCAGCTTCTGCCCCAGACGAATGAAGAACTCCTGATTATCCAGCGGACGCTTAACACCCTCGGTCTCGCCACCTTCGGGATAGCCGAAGATCAGGTCGATGTCCGAAGACAGGTTGAGCTCGTGCGCACCGAGCTTGCCCATGCCGAGGATCACCATATGCTGCGGCTGGCCGCTGCGCCGGCCCACCGGCGTACCGAACTGCGCGCAATGGCGTGGGTACAACCAGTGATAGGCCAGATCGATGCAGGCATCGGCGAGATCGGACAGATCGCGACAGGTTTCACCGAGCGCCGCCTGGCGGCTGAAGTCGCGCCAGATAATGCGCAGTTGCTGGCGATTGCGAAAACGCCGCAGGCAGCGCCCCAGGGCATCCTCATCGGCACACTCAGCCAACTGCGCCTCCAGTTGCTGGCGCAGCTCGCCCGATGCCAGGCTGCGCTCCAGCTCACCGGACTCCGCCAGCGCGACGAACATCTGTGGATCACGCTGAGCCTGCTCAGCGACGAAATCGCTCAGCGCCGACACCTGCCGCCAGGCATTGCGGCGTTCTTGCGGCCAGGCCGCAACTCGCTCGACCAGCCCATCATGCTCGGCCAGCACCGCCTGCAATGACTGTTCGGCGCGCTCGGCAAGGGCGCTCAGGGAAGGGGGCAACTCGACCAACAACGGCAGGCTCATGGTCTATCCTTTTGGCGGGCTGCCAGACATACGGCGCAGACCCCCAAACCCCTGAGGTAGTGGGCGCGCGCGGCCGGCAACACCGCGAACTGTAGTTTTACTACGGAAGAAATGTATCCAGAGGGCTGAATCCGCCGTCGAAATGTAGTAAAACTACACGCGGCCGGTCCTACCCCCGGTAAATCCAAGAACTTCAACTCGCCCGCCCACAAAGCCGGCGAGACCCAACTGGCCTCCGATTCTGGAAGCCTTTCCGCCCTGGAGCAAGCCATGCAAGACCTCGATCCGATCGAAACCCAGGAATGGCTGGACGCCCTTGAATCCGTCCTCGACCGTGAGGGTGAAGACCGCGCCCATTACCTGATGACCCGTCTGGGCGAGCTGGCCACCCGTAGCGGTGCGCAACTGCCCTACGCGATCACCACGCCTTACCGCAACACCATCCCGGTAACCCACGAAGCGCGCATGCCCGGCGACCTGTTCATGGAACGCCGCATTCGCTCGCTGGTGCGCTGGAACGCCCTGGCCATGGTGATGCGCACCAACCTGGACGACCCGGATCTGGGCGGCCACATTTCCAGCTTCGCCTCCTCCGCGACGCTGTATGACATCGGTTTCAACTACTTCTTCCAGGCCCCGACCGACGAACACGGCGGCGACCTGGTGTTCTATCAGGGCCACGCCAGCCCTGGCGTCTACGCCCGCGCCTTCATGGAAGGCCGCATCAGCGAAGACCAGATGAAGAACTTCCGTCGCGAAGTGGATGGCAAAGGTCTGTCGTCCTACCCGCACCCCTGGCTGATGCCGGACTTCTGGCAGTTCCCCACCGTGTCCATGGGCCTCGGCCCGATCCAGGCGATCTACCAGGCCCGCTTCATGAAGTACCTGGAAGCCCGCGGTTTCATCCCGGCCGGCAAGCAGAAAGTCTGGTGCTTCATGGGCGACGGCGAGTGCGACGAGCCGGAATCCCTCGGCGCCATCTCCCTGGCCGGCCGCGAGAAGCTGGACAACCTGATCTTCGTCATCAACTGCAACCTGCAGCGCCTCGACGGCCCGGTGCGCGGCAACGGCAAGATCATCCAGGAACTCGAAGGCGTGTTCCGCGGTGCGCAGTGGAACGTCAACAAGGTGGTCTGGGGTCGCTTCTGGGATCCGCTGTTCGCCAAGGACAAAGACGGCGCCCTGCAGCGTCGCATGGACGAAGTGGTCGACGGTGAATACCAGAACTACAAGGCCAAAGACGGCGCCTACGTGCGCGAAAAATTCTTCAACACCCCGGAGCTCAAGGAGATGGTCAAGGATCTCTCCGACGACGAGATCTGGAAGCTCAACCGTGGCGGCCACGACCCGTACAAGGTCTACGCAGCCTACCACCAGGCCGTGAACCACAGTGGCCAGCCGACCGTGATCCTGGCCAAGACCATCAAGGGCTACGGTACCGGCGCCGGTGAAGCGAAGAACACCGCGCACAACACCAAGAAGGTCGATGTCGACAGCCTGCGTCAGTTCCGCGACCGCTTCGACATCCCGGTCAAGGACGAAGAGCTGGAAAACCTGCCCTTCGTGCGCCCGGAGCCGGGCAGCGCCGAATACAAGTACCTGCACGAGCGTCGCAACGCGCTGGGTGGCTTCGTCCCGCAGCGCCGGCAGAAGAGCTTCAGCATCCCCACCCCGCCGCTGGATACCCTCAAGGCCATCCTCGACGGCTCGGGCGACCGCGAAATCTCCACCACCATGGCCTTCGTGCGCATCCTCGCGCAACTGGTCAAGGACAAGGAACTCGGCCAGCGCATCGTCCCGATCATTCCGGACGAAGCCCGTACCTTCGGTATGGAAGGCATGTTCCGTCAGCTCGGCATCTACTCCTCGGTCGGCCAGCTGTACGAGCCGGTCGATAAAGACCAGGTGATGTTCTACAAAGAGGACAAGAAGGGTCAGATCCTCGAGGAAGGCATCAACGAAGCCGGCGCCATGAGTTCCTTCATCGCCGCCGGTACTTCGTACTCCTGCCACAACCAGCCGATGCTGCCGTTCTACATCTTCTACTCGATGTTCGGCTTCCAGCGTATCGGTGACCTGGCCTGGGCCGCCGGCGACAGCCGCACCCGTGGTTTCCTGATCGGCGGTACAGCCGGCCGTACCACCCTCAACGGTGAAGGCCTGCAGCACGAAGACGGTCATAGCCACATTCTGGCCTCGACCATCCCCAACTGCCGTACCTACGACCCGACCTACGGCTACGAGCTCGCCGTGATCATCCGCGAAGGCATTCGCCAGATGATCGAAGAGCAGCAGGACATCTTCTACTACATCACCGTGATGAACGAGTCGTACCAGCAGCCGGCCATGCCGCAAGGCGTGGAAGACGGCATCATCAAGGGCATGTACCTGCTCGAGGAAGACAACAAGGAGGCCGCGCACCACGTACAACTGCTGGGTTCCGGCACCATCCTGCGCGAAGTCCGCGAGGCGGCGAAGATCCTGCGTGACGAGTACAACATCGGCGCCGATGTGTGGAGCGTCACCAGCTTCAACGAACTGCGTCGTGACGGTCTGGCTGTGGAGCGCCGCAACCGCCTGCACCCGGGCCAGAAGCCGCAGCAGACCTATATCGAGCAGTGCCTGAGCGGTCGCAAGGGTCCGGTCATCGCGTCGACCGACTACATGAAGCTGTTCGCCGAACAGGTTCGTCAGTGGGTACCGAGCAAGGAATACAAGGTCCTGGGCACCGACGGCTTCGGCCGCAGCGACAGCCGCAAGCAGCTGCGTCACTTCTTCGAAGTGGATCGTAACTGGGTCGTGCTCGCCGCCCTGGAAGCCCTGGTCGACCGTGGCGAGATCGAAGCCAAGGTGCTGGCTGACGCCATCACTAAGTTCGGCATCGACGCCGACAAAGCCAACCCCCTGGACTGCTAAGGAGCGTAGCGATGAGTGAGTTGATTCGCGTACCCGACCTCGGCGGTGAAGGCGAGGTGATTGAACTGCTGGTCAAGGTCGGCGACCGTATCGAAGCCGACCAGAGCGTACTGACCCTGGAGTCCGACAAGGCCTCCATGGAAGTGCCCTCGCCCAAGGCCGGCGTGATCAAGGAAATCAAGGTCAAGATCGGTGACCGCCTGAAGGAAGGCGACGAGCTGCTGGTGCTGGAAGTCGAAGGTGCTGCGCAAGCGGCGCCTGCGCCGAAAGCCGCAGCCGCCCCTGCCGAAGCCCCTAAAGCGGCCGCTCCGGCAGCCGCGCCCGCCGCTGCTGCCACCGGCAGCAGCGTGCAGGACGTGCACGTGCCGGATATCGGCACCGACGGCAAGGTCAAGGTCATCGAAGTCATGGTCAAGGCCGGCGACACGATTGAAGCCGACCAGTCGCTGATCACCCTGGAGTCCGACAAGGCCTCCATGGAAATCCCCTCGCCGGCTGCCGGCGTGGTGGAGCAAGTGCTGGTCAAGCTGGATGATGAAATCGGCACTGGCGACCTGATCCTCAAGCTGAAAGTCGAAGGAGCTGCTCCGGCGGCCTCGGCTCCGGCGGCCGCGCCGGCGCAAGCTGCCGCACCCGCCGCAGCCCCTGCACCGGCCGCCGCAGCGAGCGGCAGCAGCGTGCAGGACGTGCGCGTGCCGGACATCGGCTCCAGCGCCAAGGGCAAGGTCATCGAGATCATGGTCAAGGCCGGCGACAGCATCGAAGCCGACCAGAGCCTGCTGACCCTGGAGTCCGACAAGGCCTCCATGGAAATCCCCTCGCCGGCTGCCGGCGTGGTGGAACAGGTGCTGGTCAAGCTGGATGACGAAATCGGTACTGGCGATCTGATCCTCAAGCTCAAGGTCGCTGACGCAGCTCAGGCTGCTCCGGCACAAGCCAGTCAGCAAGTGCACCGCGTTCCGGAAGGAGCCGCACCGGAAGTGGCCGCAGAAGTACGCGCCATCGCCTCGCTGTCGGCTGCAGCTGCCGACCCGGCCAATGCACCCAAGCGCAGCAGCGCCAAGGTGCACGCCGGCCCAGCCGTGCGTCAGCTGGCCCGCGATTTTGGTGTGGAGCTGACTGATATCACCGGCACCGGCCCGAAAGGCCGCATTCTCAAGGAAGACGTGCAGGTATACGTCAAGGCCATGATGCACAAGGCCAAGGCCGCACCGCAGGCGCCTGCTGCAGCTGCTACCGGCGGCGCCGGCATCCCGCCGATCCCGACCGTGGACTTCAGCAAGTTCGGTGAAATCGAAGAAGTACCGATGACCCGCCTGATGCAGGTCGGCGCTGCCAACCTGCACCGCAGCTGGCTCAACGTACCGCACGTGACCCAGTTCGATTCGGCCGATATCACCGACCTGGAAGCCTTCCGCGTCGCGCAAAAGGCCGTGGCGGAAAAGGCCGGCGTCA
Source organism: Ectopseudomonas oleovorans (assembly GCF_003052605.1). GTDB lineage: Bacteria > Pseudomonadota > Gammaproteobacteria > Pseudomonadales > Pseudomonadaceae > Aquipseudomonas > Aquipseudomonas oleovorans_A. The sequence continues at coordinate 19,881 of NZ_QASO01000040.1, forward strand.
AGCTGACCGTACTGCCGCTGCTGCTCAAGGCCTGCGCCCACCTGCTCAAGGAACTGCCGGACTTCAACAGTTCGCTGGCGCCGAGCGGCAAGGCGATCATCCGCAAGAAGTACGTGCATATCGGCTTCGCCGTCGATACGCCGGACGGCCTGCTGGTGCCGGTGATCAAGAACGTCGACCAGAAGAGCCTGCTGCAACTGGCTGGCGAAGCCGCCGCCCTGGCGGAAAAAGCGCGCACCAAGAAGCTTTCAGCTGACGACATGCAGGGCGCCTGCTTCACCATCTCCAGCCTCGGCCACATTGGCGGCACCGGCTTCACGCCGATCGTCAACGCGCCGGAAGTGGCGATCCTCGGTGTCAGCAAGGCAACCATGCAGCCGGTGTGGGATGGCAAGGCCTTCCAGCCCAAGCTGATGCTGCCGCTGTCGCTGTCCTACGATCACCGGGTGATCAATGGCGCAGCCGCTGCCCGCTTCACGCAGCGCCTGTCGCAGCTGCTGGCCGACATCCGCACCATCCTGCTGTAAACCGTTTCGAGCACGCCACGCTCGCACCCTCAACCCCGCCCATCCAGGCGGGGTTCTTTTTGCCTGCACGAATCAGGGCCGGCTTGATCCTGATCATGGCGCTGAACGCAGCAAGCGCCATGATCGTTGCATCGATCTCGATCCGGTGCGCGCCTCATGCTCTATCTATTGCTCAAATTCGCCCACCTGACTGCAGCCGCATTCTTCATCGGTGGCGTTTTCTTCGAAGTGATGATTCTCAGCCGTGCCACACAGGCACTGCCGGATGCAACCAAGGCCGGCTTCTCACGCGCGCTGGGTCAGCGCGCCAGGCAGGTCATGCATTGGGTCATACTGGTGCTCTACGCCGCCGGCCTGGGCCTGGCCTGGCACTACCGCGCAGCCCTGCATGCGCCACTGGCCAGCAGCTTCGGCATTCTGCTCAGCCTGAAAATCATCCTGGCGCTGAGCATCCTCGGGCATTTTCTGCTGGTGGTGTTCCTGATGCGCAACGGCCGCATGACCGCGCCACGCTCGCGCCGTATTCACCTGAGCGTGCTGCTGCACATGTTGGTCATTCTGTTCCTGGCCAAGGCCATGTTTCTGCTGAACCTGTGAGCGGGGCAAATCAGCCCTTCTGCACGTTGCGAATCAGAAAGCTCAGCGCCTTGGCCAGCTCACCCGCGCCCTTGTGATCACGCAGAATGCTCAGCAACGGCGTGTCATCGAGCGGGTTGAACAGCACGCAACGAATACCGCCGGTCGGACACTCGTAGCGGATGAACGGATCGATACCGAACACCGCAATACGCTGATTGCGCACCGAGATGGCGGTGCCCTGAGCGCCACGGGTCTCTTCACGCAGGATCAACTCGCCGGAATTGCCGACCGCGAAGCGGTACAAGAGATCATCCCGTTGCGCCTGGCCAACCTGATAACCGGCACGCAGGGCGTAGGTTTCCAGCAAGGCGTGCTGTGCGCGAGCAACGCATTGCGCTCGTTGTCGGTCAGATAAAGACGCTTGAGCCCGTCCAGATAAGCAGCCTGCTCGGCGCCCTGCAGCAACGCCTTGTCGTCAGCGCTGGCGATGCCGGGTAGCACGCAAGCCAGCACCGCCCCCAGGAGCACGGCCATCAGTTTTCTTGTCAGTCTCGCTTGCATGATGCACCCTTGCCGAACGCTATAGTGAAGTAGGCCTGAGCCTCAGTCTCCGTCCGTGCCGCTGCGCCCTCTGGCGGCAGCGGCCCTGTACTGAGAACGGATGCCTCGCCTGGTCAGCATACTGGAAGCCCACCGCCCAATGAAAAGCCATCCCGATGCCAGCGCACGCTCGGCAGCCGAGGTTGTGACGCAGTTGCCAGTGCCCTCGCGGCTCGGCATGCTGCGTTTCGAGCGCTTGAACGAGCCAAGCTGGGCACTGCTGTTTCTCGACCCGGCCTGTGAACGCCAGCTAGGTATCAGCGCCAGCGATCTCTGTGCACTGGTGGACGCCCCCTACGCCAGCCTGATGGAACCCGAAGCGCGCTATCACCTGCACGACGCCATCCAGCAGCAACTGCTGCAAAGCCCGCATTACCTGGTGCGCTACACCCTGCATACCCCGCAAGGTGCTCTGACCCTGCTGGAGATGGGCGAACCCTTCAAACAGCGCAACCGCCAGTTGCTGCGCGGCTATCTGCTGGTAGCGGACGAGAGCCTCGATCAGTTCGCCCCTGCCGAACAAGAGCTGTACACGCAGAATCAGCAACTGCGCAGCTCGCTGCAGCAATATCAGCGCACCCAGAATGACCACCTGCAACACCTCGCCCGTTCACATACCCAGCAGCAGCTGATCGTGCGTCTGGCGCGCCAGCGCTACACCTCCAGCGACCCTCAGCAGGAAGCGGCCGAACTGATCACCCAGGCCGCCTGCGAGGTCTATGGTGTCGCTCGCGCCGGCATCTGGAAGCTGGGCGGTCATCACCTGGATTCCGTGTCGCTGTACCGCCGCGACCTGGACCGCCACGAACAACTACCGTCGATAAACGCACGTAATTTCCCGCAGTATCTGCAAGCACTGCACAGCGGCCGCGCCATCGACGCACACGACGCCCTGCAGGATCCGCGCACCTGCGAACTGGCCGCCAGCTACCTGCAGCCGCTGGATATCCGCTCGATGCTCGACGCCAACATACGCATCGAAGGCGAAGTGGTCGGCGTGCTCTGCCTGGAACATATCGGCGGCCTACGCACCTGGCAGGCCGACGAGATCGCCTTCGCCGGCGAGTTGGCCGCTCAGTTCGCCCAGGTGCTGATCAACCAGCAGAAACGTAGCGCCACCAGCGCCCTGCATCTGTTCCAGCGCGCGGTCGAACAGAGCGCCAGCGCCTTTCTGCTGGTCGACCGCGACGGCCGGGTGGAGTACGTCAACCCCAGCTTCACGGCCATCACCCTGTACAGCAGCGACGAGGTCTGCGGCCACCGTCTGTCCGAGCTGCCGGCGCTGAACAACCTCAGCGACCTGCTGTTCGATGCCGGCTCGAGCCTGGCCGAGCACAGCAGCTGGCAAGGCGAGTTCCGCAGCCGACGCAAGAACCTGGACCCCTACTGGGGCCATCTGTCGATCTCCAAGGTGTATGGCGACGATGGCGAACTGACCCACTACATCGGCATCTACGAAGACGTCACCGAAGCCAAGCTGGCACAGCAGCGCATCGAACGCCTGGCCTATACCGACAACCTGACCAACCTGGGCAATCGCCCGTCGTTCATCCGCGGCCTTGAAGAGCGTTTCGCCCGCAATGTTCAGTCGCTCGGGCTGCTGCTGGTGGACATCGACAACTTCAAGCGGATCAACGACAGCCTCGGCCACCAGACCGGCGACAAGCTGCTCTCGGCCCTGGCCCGGCGCCTGCGCAACAGCCTCGGCGCCAAGGGCACACTGGCACGCTTCGCCAGCAACGAGTTCGCCATCCTGCTCGACGGTTTCGATCAGGACAGCGGCCTGCGCGTCGCTCATCAGGTGCTGCAGACCCTGGACAAGCCGCTGTTCGTCGATAACCAGTTGATCAGCATCACCGGCTCGCTTGGCCTGGCTCTGGCCCCGGAACACGGCGACGACCCGCAGACACTGATGAAGCACGCCGGCCTTGCCCTGCACAAGGCCAAGGCCAACGGCAAGCATCAGGTGCAGCTGTTCACCGAAGAGCTCAATGCCGAGGCCAACTACAAGCTGTTCGTCGAGAACAACCTGCGCCGAGCCTTGACCCAGAGTGAACTGGAGGTGTTCTACCAGCCCAAGCTGTGCCTGAAAAACGGCCAGTTGCTGGGTCTGGAAGCGCTGCTGCGCTGGCACCATCCGGAGAAGGGCATGATCCGCCCTGACCAGTTCATCAGCGTCGCCGAGGAAACCGGCCTGATCATTCCCATCGGCAAGTGGGTAGTGCGCCAGGCCTGCCGCATGAGCAAGCAGATCGCCGCCATCGGCATGGGCGAACTGCAGGTGGCGATCAACCTGTCACCCAAGCAGTTCTCCGACCCCGATCTGGTCGGCTCGATCGCCGCCATCCTGCATGAAGAACAGCTCGACCCGCGCCTGCTGGAACTGGAACTGACCGAGAGCCTGCTGCTGGAAGCCACCGAGGACACCCGCCACCAGCTCGGCCGTCTCAAGAGCCTGGGCCTGACCCTGGCCATGGACGACTTCGGCACCGGTTATTCCTCGCTCAGCTACCTGAAGAAATTCCCCATCGACGTGATCAAGATCGATCGCAGCTTCATCAAGGACATTCCCGACAATCAGGACGACATGGAGATCACCTCAGCGGTGATTGCCATGGCCCACAACCTCAAACTCAAGGTGGTCGCAGAAGGCATCGAAACTGGCGCCCAGCTCGGTTTCCTGCGCCGCCAGCAATGCGACGTCGGCCAAGGCTACCTGTTCGACAAGCCGATTCCTGGCCGCGAACTGATCGACAGCCTGCGCCGCTACCCCTGCCGGCCACAGGCCGACCAACGGACGTAATACACCGCCCTGCGCATAGTCCACGACCTACTCACTTTCAGGAGACCGCCATGGTTCTGCGTTCCCAGATTCTCGTAAACAAACATGCATTGCCGACTGCCGAGCAGGCCTTGCCCGGCCGTACAGAGGCGATGCCAGTAGCGGACACTCATTACGTCAACGGCAACCCAATCAAAGCGCCCTTCCCCGCCGGCCTGCAACAGGCGGTGTTCGGTCTGGGCTGTTTCTGGGGTGCCGAGCGGCGCTTCTGGCAACAGCCTGGCGTGTTCAGCACGGCGGTCGGCTATGCCGGTGGCCTCACACCCAACCCCACCTACGAGGAGGTCTGCTCGGGCCTGACCGGACACACCGAAGTGGTACTGGTCGTGTTCGATCCGCAGCAGACCAGCTTCGAAGCGCTGCTCAAGGTGTTCTGGGAAGCGCACAACCCGACCCAAGGCATGCGCCAGGGCAACGACCAGGGCACCCAGTACCGCTCGGCGATCTACTGCCAGGACGAGGAGCAGCTGAGCGCCGCCAAAGCCAGCCAGGCACGCTTCCAGGCTGAGCTGGACAAGGCCGGAGTGGGCAGCATCACCACTGAAATCACCGAGGCACCGACCTTCTACTACGCCGAGACCTATCACCAGCAATACCTGGCGAAGAATCCGGGCGGCTATTGCGGCCTCGGCGGAACAGGCGTATGTCTACCCCCTGAATCTTGAGCACGGGTAACGGGTCGTGGAGCTGAGCAGCATTTCCAGCCAGGTATCGAGTCAGGCATCGGCGCAGATGTCCCTTGTGCTGCTGCGCAAGACGCTGCAGCCTGGTGCAACTGGACGATGAGCGCTATGCGCTGGTGCTGGGCATGGACCCGACTCAGGCGTTGAAGCCGACGCTGATTCTCTACGACGCCGACATTCCCAAGCAGGAAGCCCTGATCGTCGATCTCGGCCAGGAGCCGAAGCTCGCCATCGCCCGCAGCCTGCGCCCCGCGCAGCTACCGCTGGAGGTTCTGGAGTACCTCAGCCCGCGGCGCAACCTCAACTACCACATCGAGCCCAACCACAAGCCCGCTTGAGCCCCTTGTAGCCCGGCTGCAATCCGCGGATCGGTGGCCGCGGCTCCAGGATTTCATCCGTGCTATGCGCTTATGACTTGCCGCTTGGCGCTTCCTCTATCAGCCAATCCAGGCGCCAGCCGCCCTGGCTCTGGCCAAGCACATCGGCCAGCCAGGGCAGCAGCTGCTGCTTGAGCTCATTTTCCAGGCCCCATGGCGGATTGCTGATCACCAGGCCCGAGCCGCTCAGGCGCGTGGCGTCGTCCGGCGCGTGCACGTAAAGCTCAGCGCGCAGCAGCTTGGGCGCGGCGCTCTTGCTCAGGTCACGATAAAAGCGCGCCAACTGGCGCTCGTCCTTGATCGGGTACCAGATCGCCACGATGGCCTGGCGCATACGCCCGTGCGCTTCGTTCAAAGCCTCGACGCAGCGCTGCAGCTCATCGCCCTTCTCGAACGGCGGGTCGATCAGCAGCAGCACGCGTTTCTCTCGCGTCGGCATCAGCGCTCGAGGCACCAGCCAGCCCTCGCCCAGGTGCACAGCGACGCGGCGATCGCCGCGCATGTTGTCCTTGAGCAGGCGGCCGTCCTCGGGATGCTTCTCGTTAAGCTGCAGGCGATCCTGCTTGCGACTGAGCAGGCGCGCCAGCTCCGGCGAGCCGGGGTAATAGCGCGGCTCACCATCGGGGTTCATCGCCCGCACCACCTCCAGATAGGCTTCCACCGCATCCGGCAGCTGCGTGGCCTGCCACAGACGAGCGATGCCGTCCTGATATTCGCCAGTACGGCTGGCCTGGTCGCCTCGCAGGTCGTAGAGGCCAATGCCAGCGTGGCTGTCGAGGTAGGCGAAGGGCGCCTCCTTGCGCGACAGTAGGGCGATCAGGCGGGTCAGCACCAGGTGCTTGAACACATCGGCGTGGTTGCCGGCATGGAAGGCGTGGCGGTAGTTCATGCGGGAGTCCTCGAATCAGGCGCGCAGTTTAACAGGCCGCTGACGACTCGCATCGTGACTTGCTCCATTGCACCTTCAAGGCCTAGGCTGCCTGCTCCTCCACGGACAGCGAGAACCCCGCCATGCCCCTGCAAAAGCTGCTCGGCAGCGAACTTCCCCTGATCCAGGCGCCGATGGCCGGCTCGCAGGATCATCGCCTGGCCGCCGCCGTGTGCCAGGCCGGCGGCCTCGGCTCGATTCCCTGCGCGATGCTCACGTCTGCCGCCCTGCGCCAGGAGCTGCAGGCGATGCGCGAGCTGACCGAGAGGCCGTTCAACCTCAACTTCTTCAGCCATGTGCCGCCCGAGCCGGACGCGGCCCGCGAGGCTGGCTGGCGCGAAGCGCTGGCGCCCTACTATGACGAGCTGGGCGTGAACCCGGCGAGCATTGCCAGCGGGCCTGGGCGCCTGCCGTTCAACGACGAAGCGGCCGCACTGGTGGAGGAGTTCCGCCCTGCTGTGGTCAGTTTCCACTTTGGCCTGCCGCAGCCGGACCTGCTGGAGCGAGTACGCCGCAGCGGGGCGAAGATCCTCTCCAGCGCCACCACCCTGGACGAAGCGCTGTGGCTACAGGAACGTGGCGTCGATGCGGTGATCGCCCAAGGACTGGAAGCCGGCGGCCATCGCGGGCACTTTCTCGATTTCGACCTGAGCCGCCAGCTCGGCACCTTCGCCCTGTTACCGCAGCTGGTGGATGCACTGTCGGTGCCGGTGATCGCCGCCGGCGGCATCAGCGATGCCCGTGGCGTGGCCGCTGCCATGGCCCTAGGCGCAGCAGGTGTGCAGGTTGGTAGCGCTTATTTACTGTGCCCGGAAGCCACGACCAGCGTCCTGCACCGCGCGGCGCTGCAGAGCCCGGCGGCGCGCCACACGGCGCTGACCAACCTGTTCAGTGGGCGCCCGGCGCGCGGCATCGTCAATCGCCTGATGCGCGAGCTGGGGCCGCTGAGCACGCAGGCGCCCGCCTTCCCCCTGGCCACTGCGGCCATCGCACCGTTGCGCGCGGCGGCCGAAGCGCAGGGCAGCGGCGACTTTTCACCGCTCTGGGCCGGGCAGAATGTCGCGCGTTGTCGGCCCATGCCTGCAGCCGAGCTGACCCGTGAGCTGGCCCAGGGCCTCGGTTGCTCGATATGACAACTGCCACTCCCGCCCAGGCCCCGCCAATTTCCTGGGTTCCCGCATTCGCGGTATGACGGTCAACTGATGCCGTAGGACGGGTGCAAACCGCCACTACCGGAGTGGCGGGTTGCACCCGCCCTACTCATATCGGCCAACGAATGACTATCACGGCCAATGATGATGCTGGGCAGTCAGGCGGCAGACTGCCTAGACTCGATTGATCATCTGGAGGCCCGTTCCATGTCCGAGACACTGCTCAGCTCCCGCAACCTGGCGTTCGAACTCTATGAGGTGCTCGACGCCGAAGCCCTGACCCAGCGTCCGCGCTTCGCCGATCACAACCGCGAGACCTTCGACGCGGCGATCAACACCGCGCGTGGCATTGCCGAAGAGCTGTTCGCCCCGCACAACCGCAAGAACGACGAACACGAGCCGCAGTACGTCGACGGCGGCGCGGTGCTGATCCCCGAGGTCGAGCCCGCGCTGCGCGCCTTCCATGAAGCGGGCTTCCTCAATGCCACCCGCGATTTCGAGCACGGCGGCATGCAACTGCCCAATCTGCTGTCGCAGGCCTGCTTCGCGCATTTCCAGTCAGCCAATATCGCCACCAGCTCCTACTCGATGCTGACCATGGGCGTGGCCAACCTGATCGAGGCCTTCGGCAACGAGGAGCAGAAGGCCCGCTACCTGCAACCGATCATCGATGGCCGCTTCTTCGGCACCATGGCGCTGACCGAGCCGCACGCTGGCTCGTCGCTATCGGACATCAGAACCCGCGCTGAACCGCATGCCGACGGCAGCTACCGGATCAAGGGCAACAAGATCTTCATCTCCGGCGGCGACCAGCCGATCTCCGAGAACATCGTGCACATGGTGCTGGCCAAGCTGCCGGACGCACCGCCCGGCGTTAAGGGCATCAGCCTGTTTCTGGTGCCCAAGTTCCACGTGGGCGACGACGGCTCGCTGGGCGCGCGCAACGACGTGACTCTGGCCGGCCTGTTCCACAAGATGGGCTGGCGCGGCACCACCTCCACTGCACTGAATTTCGGCGACAACGGCGAGTGCGTCGGCTACCTGGTGGGCAAGCCGCACCACGGGCTGTCCTACATGTTCCAGATGATGAACGAGGCGCGCATCGGTGTCGGCATGGGGGCGATCATGCTTGGCTACGCCGGCTACCTGTATTCGCTGGACTACGCGCGCAACCGCCCGCAGGGCCGCCAGCCGGATGGCAAGGATCCGAGCAGCCCGCAGATTCCCATCGTCGAGCATGCCGACGTACGACGCATGCTGCTGACGCAGAAGGCCTACGTCGAAGGCGCCTTCGACCTCGGGCTGTACGCCGCGCGCCTGTTCGACGACACCCACACTCTGGAAACCGCCGAAGAGCGCAGCCGCGCCTTGGAACTGCTCGACCTGCTCACGCCCATCGTCAAATCCTGGCCGTCGGAGTTCTGCCTCAAGGCCAACGAGTTGGCCATTCAGATTCTCGGCGGCCACGGCTACACCCGCGAGTACCCGGTGGAGCAGTACTACCGCGACAACCGCCTCAACCCGATCCACGAAGGCACCCACGGCATCCAGTCGCTCGACCTGCTCGGGCGCAAGGTGTCGCAAAACGGTGGCGCTGCACTCAAGCAGTTGCTCAAGCTGATCAACGGCTGCTGCCTGCGCGCCAGCGAGTACGAATCGCTCACCGCCCTGCGCCAACCGCTGGAACAACTGCTGGCGCGCCTGCAGGCGGTGACCCTGGCCCTGCTCGGCGACCTGATGAGCGGCAAGGTCAACCAGGGCATGGCCAACTCGGCGTTGTACCTGAAGGTGTTCGGCCATACGGTGATCGGCTGGCGCTGGCTGGAGCAGGCGATTCGCGCCGAGCAGGGCCTGGCCCGCACGGACAATGCCGACGAGCAGGCTTTCTATCGCGGCAAGCTGCAAGCCGCGCGCTACTTTCTGACCTGGGAAGTGCCAAGCTGCCATCACGACCTGGCCATTCTCGAAGCACGCGACGACACCTGCCTGGGCATGCAGGACACCTGGTTCTGACGCTGAGCCAAAGGCCCCGGGCGAACCCGCGCGGGGCGCTTCGGGGCCATTTAGAAAAATGTAATAACCTTTTTGACAGCGGTAGGAAGGCTACGGTTAGAATCCCTGGCACGCGCCATGCATAGCGGCGCCCCACGTTTCCCAGCCAGGAGTACGCGCAGTTGGATGCCAGCGCCATCAATAATCTGTTCTTGATCGGCGCATTGCTGGTAGCGGTCAGTATTCTGGTCAGCGCGTTCGGGACGCGTTTTGGCATCCCCATTCTGGTGATCTTCCTCGGTGTCGGCATGCTGGCCGGCACTGATGGCCCCGGCGGCATCGTCTTCGACAACTATCCCCTGGCCTACCTGGTCGGCAACCTGGCGCTGGCGGTGATCCTGCTCGACGGCGGTATGCGCACCCGGGTTTCCAGCTTCCGCGTGGCCCTGTGGCCCTCGCTCTCATTGGCGACGTTGGGGGTGGTGATAACCGCGGGCCTGACCGGCCTGGCCGCCGCCTGGCTGTTCAACCTGACCCTGCTGGAGGGCTTGCTGATCGGCGCCATCGTTGGCTCCACCGATGCTGCTGCGGTGTTCTCCCTGCTCGGCGGACGCGGCCTCAACGAGCGGGTCAGCTCCACGCTGGAAATCGAGTCGGGTAGCAACGACCCGATGGCGGTGTTCCTCACCGTTTCCCTGATCGCCATGCTCGCGAGCGGCCAGACCGGCTTCAGCTGGGATCTGCCGATTCAACTGGTGCAGCAATTCGGCCTGGGTGCCCTGCTGGGCCTGGGCGGAGGCTGGCTGCTGCTCAAGCTGGTCAATCGCATGGAACTGGCCGCGGGTCTCTACTCGCTACTGGTGGTCAGCGGCGGCCTGATCATCTTCGCCATCACCACCGCCGTGGGCGGCAGCGGCATCCTGGCCATCTACCTGTGCGGGCTGTTGCTGGGCAACCGGCCGATCCGCTCGCGCCACGGCATTCTGCACATGCTCGACGGCCTCACCTGGCTGGCGCAAATCGGCATGTTCCTGGTCCTCGGCCTGCTGATCACGCCGCACGAGCTGCTGCCCATCGCCCTGCCGGCCCTGGCCCTGGCGCTGTGGATGATCCTCTTCGCGCGACCGCTGTCGATCTTCCTCGGCCTGCTGCCATTCCGTGCCTTCCATGACCGCGAGCGAATTTTCATCGCCTGGGTTGGCTTGCGCGGCGCCGTGCCGATCATCCTCGCGGTGTTCCCGCTGATGGCCGGCCTGCCCAATGCGCAGCTGTTCTTCAACGTGGCGTTCTTCATCGTGATCATCTCCCTGCTGCTGCAGGGCACCAGCCTGCCGCTGGCCGCCAAACTGATGCGCGTCACCGTACCGCCAGAGCCCGTCCCCGTGTCACGCGCCGGCCTGGAAGTACACCCGACCAGCCAGTGGGAGCTGTTCGTCTATCGACTCGGCGCGGAAAAATGGTGCATCGGCGCGGCCCTGCGTGAGCTGAAAATGCCCGAGGGCACCCGCATCGCCGCGCTGTTCCGTGGCCGTGACCTGCTTCACCCCTCCGGCAGTACCCGCCTGGAAGCAGGGGATCTGCTCTGCGTGATCGGCCACGAGCACGACCTGCCGGCCCTTGGCAAGCTGTTCAGCCAGGCACCCAAGCGGGGTCAGGACCTGCGCTTCTTCGGTGATTTCGTGCTGGAAGGCGACGCCGAACTGAGCGCGGTTGCCTCGCTCTACGGCCTCAAGCTGGATGAGGTGGAGGGCAATCAGCCGCTGGGCCGCTTCATCGCTCACGAAATCGGTGGCGAACCGGTAGTGGGTGACCAGGTGGAATGGCAGGGCCTGACCTGGACGGTCGCGGCCATGGAGGGGAACAAGGTGCGTAAAGTCGGCGTCAGATTCCCAGAAGGCACACGCCCTGGCCCCGGGCTGCACTTCTAGCAAGCAGTTGAAAACTACCTGCCAGGACTCTGCTAGCATCAGCATCACGCGCGGGCCACAAGGGCCCGCGTCTTCGTTGTGCCGCAGGTATTCTCCATCGTTGCCGTTCACTCAGTAGATCAATCGACCATGCATCTGTCGCGCCTTTCCCTAGCAGCCGTTCTGTTTGCCCTGTTCATCGGCATCCCACCCGTGTTCGCCGAAGAACCACCGACGGCAGAGAGCGTGCAGCAGAGCCTGGACAGCCTGGCTGATCGCAAACTGCCGGAAGCCGAGCAACTGGCGCTCAAGCAGACCCTCGAACAAACGCTGCGCATGCTGCGGGACCGGCAAACCGCCGACCAGCGCCTCAACGACTTGCGCAAACAACTGGACGAGGCGCCACGCCTGATCAGCGAAGCACAGCGTGAACTGGACAAGCTCAAGGCCAGCCCAGAACAGCAGATCGCCGAGCGCCACGCACGAACCTCGCTCGCTCAGCTCGAGCAACTACTGAGCGAGCGCTCCACTCAGCTCAGCGAATGGAACAAGGCAATCATCGAGGCCAACAGCCTGGTGATCACCGCACAGACCCGGCCGGAGCGCGCCCAGGCGGAGATCAGCCAGAACCAGACACGCAGCCAGCTGATCAACGATGGCCTCAAGAGCGGTCGCTTCGATGGCAAGGCGTTGACTCAGGAGCGCCGCAATCAACTCACAGCAGAGCTCTCGTTGCTCGCGGCGCAAACCCAGCTGCGCCGCCAGGAACTGGCCGGCAACAGCCTGCTGCAGGACCTCGGCAGCGCACAGCGGGCCCTGTTCGAGGAGCGCATCAATCGTGCGGAGCAGGAACGCCAGGCACTGCAAAGCCTGATCAACGAACGCCGCCGCGCAGAATCGGAACAGACCGTCGCCGAGCAATCGCGTGAGGCCGAGCGCGCCAGCTCGGACAAACTGCTGGCCCGGGAAAGTACGCTCAACCTCAAGCTCTCCGATTACCTGCTGCGCGCGACAGATCGCCTCAATGGACTGACCGAGCAGAACCTGCAAACCCGCCAGCAGCTGGACAACCTCAACCAGGCCAACCAGGCGCTCGATGAGCAGATCCGGGTGCTGCAAGGCAGCCTGCTGCTGTCGAGGGTGCTCTACCAGCAGAAGCAAGCGCTACCGAAGCTGAAACTCGAAGAGGGCTCACTCGCCAACGAGATCGCCGATATTCGCCTCTACCAGTTCGAGCTGAACAAGCAGCGTGAGGAGATCAGCGACCCCGCCCGTTATGTGGACAATCTGCTCAGCGGCCAACCGAGCGAGGAGGTCACGCCGGCACTGCGCAGCGCACTGCGCGACCAGCTCAATACCCGGCGTGAATTGCTCGATCGCCTCAACCGCTCGCTGAATGCGCTGCTCAACGAGTCGATCACGCTGCAGCTCAATCAGAAGGAGCTGGAAAACACGGCAAGCAGCCTGCGCGCCACCATCGACGAGCAGATGTTCTGGATTCCCAGCAACAAGCCACTCGATCTGGACTGGCTGAAATCGGCACCGCGTCGTCTCGAGCAGCAACTGGCCAACATGCCCTGGGGCCTGGCCATCAGCGAGCTCGGCGCCGGCCTGTTCGAGCGCCCGCTGGTGTTCCTGCCGCTGATTCTGCTTTGCGCCCTGATCCTCTGGCGGCGCCAGTACCTGTTCAGCAAGCTCGGCGCGCTGCATGGCGACATTGGTCATTACAAGCACGACAGCCAGCTGCACACGCCCATGGCGCTGGGGCTCAACATCATCCTGGCGTTGCCGGTAACGCTGTTCCTGGCACTGTGCGGCTACGCCCTGCTGCATGATGCGCGCGGGCAGAACCTCTACCTGGGCGCCGCGCTCTACGAGATGGCCGAGGCCTGGCTGGTGTTCTACACCCTGCACCGGATTCTCTCCCCGGATGGCGTGGCCGTCCTGCACTTCCACTGGCCACCCGCCAACGTCACCTTCTTCCGCCAGCACCTACGTCGCCTGGGTCTGGTGGTGATGGCCTTGGTGGCCGTGGTGAGCATCGCCGAGCACCAGCCGGCGAGCCTGGCAGGCGATGTGATCGGCATCGTCGTGGTGATCACCTGCTACGCCCTGATGGCCTGGCTGCTGTTCCACCTGCTGTTCAACGCACCATTGCGCGAGAACGCTTCGGGGCTGCGCACCGCCCTCGGCGTGCTGTTCAACCTGCTGCCACTGGCGCTGATCGGCGCGGTCGCCTTCGGCTATTACTACACCGCGCTCAAGCTCACCGACCGGCTGATCGATACCCTCTACCTGCTGATCATCCTGCTGATCGTCGAGGCCACCCTGGTACGCGGTCTGAGCGTGGCGGCACGGCGCCTGGCCTACCAGCGCGCCCTGGCCAAACGCCAGGCACAGAGCAAGGAAAGCCTGGACGGCGAAGCACCGCTGGAAGAGCCGACCCTGGATATCGAGCAGGTCAACCAGCAGTCCCTGCGCCTGATCCGCCTGGCCCTGCTCGGCGGTTTCCTGGTCTGCCTGTACGCGGTCTGGGCCGATCTGATCGGCGTGTTCACCTACCTCGACACCATCAACCTCTACGAATACAGCAGCGGCACCGGGGATAACGCGGCCCTGGTGCCGATCAGTCTGATGGACGTGATCGGCGCGCTGATCATCGTCGCCATCACCGTGGCGCTGGCGCGCAACCTGCCGGGCCTGCTCGAAGTGCTGGTGCTGTCGCGCATGCGCCTGGCACAGGGCAGCGCCTACGCCACAACGACCCTGCTGTCCTATGCATTGGTCGCTATCGGCATCGTCAGCACGCTGTCCACCCTTGGCGTAAGCTGGGACAAATTGCAGTGGCTGGTGGCGGCGCTGTCGGTCGGCCTGGGTTTCGGCCTGCAGGAGATCTTCGCCAACTTCATTTCCGGCCTGATCATCCTGTTCGAGCGCCCGGTGCGCATCGGTGACGTGGTGACCATCGGCAATCTCTCCGGCACGGTGAGCAAGATCCGTATCCGCGCCACCACCATCACCGATTTCGATCACAAGGAAATCATCGTTCCGAACAAGACCTTCATCACCGGTCAGCTGATCAACTGGTCGCTGACCGACACGGTCACCCGCGTCACCCTCAAGGTGGGTGTCGGTTATGGTTCGGACCTCGACCTGGTGCGCAAGCTGCTGCTGCAGGCCGCGCAGGAAAATCCGCGAGTGCTCAAGGAGCCGGCGCCCATCGTCTACTTCCTCAACTTCGGCGAGAGCACGCTCGACCACGAACTGCGCATCCATGTGCGCGACCTCGGCGACCGCAACCCGGCGACCGACGAGATCAACCGTTTCATCGACCGTGAGTTCCCGAAGAACGGCATCAACATCGCCTTCCGCCAGGTCGAGGTGTACGTGAAGAACCTGCAGCACGGCGAGCAGAAACTCGATCAGAAGGATCTGGCCCAGGCCGCGGCCGCCGGCGCCGCCAGCGTGCAGCAAGCACCCAAACCGCCCGCAGCGCCCTGAGCGCCAGGAGCCCCGGTGAAAAATCTCGACCAGCTGACCTTCGACAACCGTTTCGCCCGCCTTGGCGACGCCTTCTCCACCGAGGTACTGCCCGAGCCCATCGAGCAACCACGCCTGGTGGTGGCCAGTGCGTCGGCCATGGCCCTGCTCGACCTGCAGCCCGCCGAGGCACAGCGCCCCGAGTTCGCCGAACTGTTTGCCGGACACAAGCTGTGGGAACAGGCAGAGCCGCGCGCGATGGTCTACTCCGGCCACCAGTTCGGTGGCTACACCCCGCGCCTGGGCGACGGTCGCGGCCTGCTGCTCGGCGAAGTGCTCAACCAGGCTGGCGAGCACTGGGACCTGCACCTCAAAGGCGCCGGCATGACGCCCTATTCGCGCATGGGTGACGGCCGTGCAGTGTTGCGCTCATCGATCCGCGAATTTCTCGCCAGCGAACATCTGCATGCCCTCGGCATCCCCAGCTCACGCGCACTGTGCGTCACCGGCTCCGACACCCCGGTCTGGCGCGAGAAAAGGGAAAGCGCGGCGATGGTGCTGCGCCT
Source organism: Ectopseudomonas oleovorans (assembly GCF_003052605.1). Classification (GTDB taxonomy): domain Bacteria; phylum Pseudomonadota; class Gammaproteobacteria; order Pseudomonadales; family Pseudomonadaceae; genus Aquipseudomonas; species Aquipseudomonas oleovorans_A. The sequence goes on from NZ_QASO01000040.1 coordinate 35,513, forward strand.
GGCGCAAAGTCATGTGCGCTTCGGCCATTTCGAGTACTTCTACTACACGCGCCAGCACGAACACCTGAAAACCCTCGGTGAACACGTCATGGCCTGCCATTTCCCCCACTGCCTGGAGCAGGAGCAGCCCTGGCTGGCCCTGCTGCGCGAGGTGATCGAACGCACCGCTGCGATGATCGCCCACTGGCAGGCCTACGGCTTCTGTCATGGGGTGATGAACACCGACAACATGTCGATTCTCGGTATCACCTTCGACTACGGTCCCTACGCCTTCCTCGACGACTTCGACGCCAATCACATCTGCAATCACTCCGACGACACAGGGCGCTACAGCTTCAGCAACCAGGTGCCGATCGCCCATTGGAACCTGGCGGCCCTGGCTCAGGCCATGACGCCATTCGCAGCCGTGGAGAAACTGCGCGAGGCGCTGGATCTGTTCCTGCCGCTGTACCAGGCGCACTACCTCGACCTGATGCGCAAGCGCCTGGGCTTCACCAGCGCCGAGGACGAGGACGAAGCGCTGGTCCAGCGCCTGCTGCAACTGATGCAGCAGGGCCAGGCCACCGACTACAGCCTGTTCTTCCGCCGCCTTGGCGAGCAGGCGCCTGCCGATGCGCTCAAGGTGGTACGCGATGATTTCGTCGATCTGGCCGGCTTCGACACCTGGGGCCAGGCCTACCTGGCGCGCTGCGAGCGTGAGGGCGGCGAGCAGGCCGAACGCCAGGCACGCATGCATTCGGTCAACCCCAGGTACATCCTGCGCAACTACCTGGCACAGCAGGCCATCGAGGCGGCGGAAGCCGGCGACTATGGCCCGGTGCGCGAACTGCATGCGGTGCTCTCCCGGCCATTCGACGAGCAGCCGGGCAAGGAGCGCTATGCCGAGCGCCCGCCGGAATGGGGCAAGCACCTGGAAATCAGTTGCTCGTCGTAGAGATGAATGGTCACCTGAGCGTAGGGTGCGCCGCGCGCACCAATACCCGATTACCCACCATCGCTGACGGCGGGTTGCCCCAGCCCTACCCGGCCGGTCAGCTCAGGTAGATGGATAACGCGCCAGCCACCCAAGCCGTACGCCTTATCCATTAAATCGAAAAGGCATATAAACCTTTCCAAACATTCTTAGACTATCTAATACAAGCCCACTATCTTGGCGCCCTGCCAGGCCGCCCAGGTGCGTGCCCGATACCTCACACGAGATTCGACGCTAAGGATGCTCATGTCCTGGGACTCACTTCCCCTCCTGTTCGTCGGCGCCCTGCTGATCTGGGTGCTGTATGCCTTCGTCCGCGAGAAGTGGAGCCCGGACATAGTCGCCGCTATCGCCGTGGCCGCCTTGCTGGTCAGCCAACTGCTGACGCCGGGCGAAGTACTCAGCGTGCTGTCCAACTCCGCCCCCGTCACCATCGCCTGCATGTTCGTGCTCTCCGCTGCTCTGGAGCGCACCGGCTGCATCGACGCTCTCGGCAACTGGCTGGGCAATCTGGTCGGCACCAGCCCGATTCGCGTGCTCACTGGCCTCACCGTCACCGCGTTGGTGGTATCGGCCTGCCTCAACAACACACCAGTGGTTGCCATCTTCACCCCGGTGGCCATTGCCCTGGCACGCCGCGCCGGCACTTTGCCGTCCAAGCTGCTGATTCCGCTGTCCTACGCCACCATCCTCGGCGGCACCCTGACCATGATTGGCACTTCGACCAACATCCTGGTCGACGGTGTCGCACGCAAGGCCGGCATGACGCCCTTCGGCATCTTCGAAATCACCGGCGTGGGTCTGGTCATGGCCGCTTTCGGCATGCTCTATCTGCTGACCATCGGCCACCGCCTGCTGCCCGAGCGGGAAACCCTGTCACGCCAGTTGCGCCCGGACCTGGCGCGTACCTTCATGACCGAGCTGCTGGTACCACACGACTCGCCGATGATCGGCAAGACCCTGCATGAGGCCAATCTCAACGGTGGCAGTGGCTTGCAGGTACTCAAGCTGTTCCGTGACGAACAGGAACTGACCGCCCCCGGCGCCGACACCCTGCTGGCCAGCGGTGACCGCCTGGTGCTGCACGGTCAGGTCAAGGATGTGGTGGAACTGCGCGAAAGCGGCCACCTGAGCTTCAACCGTGGCGACGCCTTCGAGACCATCAGCAGCCATGACGTGATCCTCGCTGAGGCTATCGTCGGGCGAAACTCGCGCTACAGCCACCGGCCGATGCGCGACCTCGACCTCACCGCACGTTACGGCATCGCCGTGCTCGCCGTGCATCGCCAGGACGAGAACGTGCAGGGCAACCTCGACGACTTCGAGCTGCAGTTCGGCGACGTGATGCTGGTCGAAGGCACCCCGGCGCAGATCAAGCGCTTCGCCGACAACGGCGAGCTGATCAGCCTCAACGCCGTGCAGGAGCGTGCCTTCCGCCGCGACAAGGCGCCCATTGCCATTCTCGCGACCCTGGCCGTGATGCTGCTGGCCGCCTTCGGCGTGATGCCCATCGAGGGCCTGGCGATCATCGGCGCCGTGACCGTACTGGCTACCCGCTGTCTGGATGTGGAAGACGCCTACAAGGCGGTGGACTGGAAGATCCTCAGCCTGATCTTCGGCATGCTGGCCATCAGCATCGCCATGGACAAGGTCGGCCTGGTCAAGCTGCTCGTGGAGAACGTCATGGGCTGGCTGCCCTGGGCCGGGCCGCTGCTGATGCTGAGCTTCATCTACCTGTTCACCTCGATCCTCACCGAGATGCTGTCGAACAACGCGGTGGCGGTGCTGGTGACGCCCATCGCCATCGGCATGGCTCAGCATCTGGGCGTCGATCCGCGCGCCTTCGTGGTCGCGGTGATGTTCGCTGCCAGCGCCAGCTTCGCCACGCCCATCGGCTACCAGACCAACACCTTCGTCTACAACGCCGGCGGTTACCGCTTCACCGACTTCATGAAGATCGGTATTCCCCTGAATCTGCTGCTGTGGGGCGTGGCCACCCTGGTCATCCCCTGGTTCTTCCCGCTGACCCCGCTCTGACTTGATATCGGCCGGCGGCGGCTCCATCTAGTGAGCATGTCCCACGGAGCCTGCCGCCATGTCCGATCCCCTGCTGATTCCCTGCCCGCACTGCAACGGCCTCAACCGCATTCCCTCCGAACGCCTGGGCGATGCCCCACGCTGTGGCCGCTGCAAGAGCGAAGTGTTGCCAGGTGTACCCATCACCCTCACGCAGGCTAATTTCGCCAGCCAACTCAAGGGCGACCTGCCGTTACTGGTAGATGTCTGGGCCAGTTGGTGCGGCCCCTGCCAAGCCTTCGCACCGACCTTCCAGCAGGCAGCCGCACAACTGCAGGGACGCTGCCGTCTGGGCAAGCTCGATAGCGAGGCCAACCCGAACCTGGCCGGGCAACTGGGCATCCGCTCCATTCCCAGCCTGATACTGTTCAAGGGCGGCGTCGAAGTCGCCCGCCAGAGCGGCGCCATGCCGCTGCCGCAACTGCAGGCCTGGCTGCGCCAGCAGGGCATTTAGGATGCACCTATAGCCCGGATGCAATCCGGGGATAGCCGGTCCGCGATTTCCCGGATTGCATCCGGGCTAAGTGCCTGGTGCTCTTGAGCGCTTCGGTCAGTCGCCACGGGCGCTGCGGTCAATTGCAGCGCGCTATCCGCCCCTTAGTCTGGCAAAACGTCCGCTCAAGGAGTTTCGCCATGCCGCTGCCCGTGGAAATCGCTCGTCAGCTCACCGAAGAACAGATCGCCTTCGTCAAACGCAGCGGCCTCAAGGCCGAGGTGCTGGAGCCAGGATTCGTGCGCCTGCGCATGCCCCTGCAAGGCAACCAGAATCATATCGGCAGCATGTACGCCGGCGCCCTCTTCACCCTGGCGGAGATTCCGGGTGGCGCCCTGTTTCTGACCAGCTTCGATGCCCAGCGCTTCTACCCCGTCATCAAGGAAATGAACCTGCGCTTTCGTCGCCCGGCCACGGGCGACATTCAGGTCGAGGCGCGCCTCTCAGCCGAGCAAATCGCCCAGCTGGAAGAACAGGCCAACCAGCAGGGCAAGGCCGAATATCTGCTGGAGCTGCAACTGACCGACGGCAGCGGCGAAGTGGTCGCAGAAAGTCGCGGGTACTACCAATTGCGTTTACGCTGAATGACGCCGCTGCCTGCATTCGCAATCGGTAACAGTCTCCGACCTTGCCATAGGTCAAAAGAGCGGCTATCTGAACAGGCACAATAAAATTGCCGAGGGGTATCGGCAGGAGAGCCGTCACCATGTTCAAGCACATTCTTATCGCCCATGACCTGCGCGACACCGCTGACATGGCGTTGTGCCGCGCCACGCAGTTGGCGCAGCAGCACAACGCCCGCCTGAGCATCCTGCACGTGCTCGACCCCAGCCAGAGCAGCGAACAGCACGAAAAGGCGCGCCAAGCGCTGGATCGCAGCCTGACCCAATACACCCCGCCCGGCACCGAGCTGCGCATGCTCAGCGGCAAGCCGTCGGAGGTCGTCCTGCAACAGGTTCAGGACAGCGGTTGCGACCTGCTGGTACTGGGCGGCCACCATCAGCGCCATGACTTTTTCTCCGGCACCAGCCTCGACCGTATCGCTCGTCGCTGCACCGTGCCACTGCTGCTGGTCGCCCGCAACGACTTCCAGCCGTATCAACGGGCATTGGCCGCCATCGACTTTTCCCTATGCGCCTGCAGCGCTCTGGGCCAGGCCTATCATCTGCTGCCTGGCGATGCCGAACTGCATGCCCTGCATGTATTCGAACCGGACAAGGGCACGCCGCAACAGGTCGAACTGCAGCTGCAGACCCAGCAAGGTCTGATCGATCAGCTACTGCATGACGAAGCGCAGAAGCTCCCGGCCGGAGGTCCCAAGCTGAGCCACGAGGTGCTGCAGGGTGGCATCCTGCGTAGCCTGCAAGAGCAGATCAAGACGCGTCGAGCAGAACTACTGGTACTCGGCAGCCATGGCCGCAGCGCCTTCTCCCAGGCATTGCTGGGCAGCCTGGCACAGCACTTCCTGCACAAGGCGCCCTGCGACGTGTTCGTGGTGCGCTAACGAACAAGGCGCCCGCGGGCTAATGCTGATCAGATAAGTTCGTCACCACCCCCTCCTACTTGCAGTAGAGGGGGCGCTTTTCGTAGGAGCCAGCTTGCTGGCGATGCTTTTTATGGCGGATCGCCGGCAAGCCGGCTCCTACAAAAATCGAGTGCAACGGCTTAACTGACTGGCATTAGCCCACGGGCGCCTTGATTTATCGCTGACAAACCTTCAAGCCTGATTGAGCAGATCGTGCAACTCGACGAACTGCTGCGTCAGCTTGTGCCGTGCATCCAGATGGATCAGCGGCGTGCACACCTGGTGCGATTCGCGCATCTTCACCGAGCTCATCAGGTTGACCGGCAACACCGGCAAGCCCTCGGCGATTAGTTCATCCAGCAACTGCTGCGGCAAGGTCGCGCGCGGCTGGAACTGGTTGACCACGATGCCCTCCACCTCCAGACCATCGTTATGGTCTTCCTTCAACTCGTCGATCTCGGCCAGCAAGCCATACAGGGCGTTGCGCGAGAAGCTGTCGCAGTCGAAGGGTATCAACACACGGTCGGCCGCGATCAAGGCGGAAACCGTATAGAAATTCAGCGCTGGCGGCGTATCCAGATAGATGTGGTCGTAGTCTTCGGCCAGCTCGTCGAGCAGTTTGCGCAGCTTGTTGATCTTGTGCTTCTGCTCAAGCTTGGGCTGCAGTTCGGCCAGTTCGGCCGTGGCCGTGACCACATGCAGGTTGTCGAAGGGAGTTTCGTAAATATCGACCTTGCCCTTTTTGGCGAACGGCCCGGACGACAGGGTTTGCTTGAAGAAATCGGCGATGCCCATGGGAATTTCCTCGCCGGTCAGCCCGGTGAGGTAGTGGGTCGAGTTGGCCTGGGCATCCAGGTCGATCAGCAGCGTACGGTAGCCCTGCGCCGCACTCACTGCCGCAAGATTGCAGGCGATGCTGGACTTGCCCACGCCACCCTTCTGGTTGAACACCACACGTCGCATCGCACACCTCCCTGAGCCTGAGTGACCTCGGATTCTATGCAAAGGCTGTGACAAGCGCGAGGAGCTTGCCCGGCCGATAGCAAAGAGGCCGCTTGCACGGCCGCTGTTCTGCTTATTGGTGATACTGCGCGGACAACTCGTGCACGGCTTCGAAGAAAGCGCCCGCGTGAGCCGGGTCGACCTCCGGAGTGATGCCATGGCCAAGGTTGAACACGTGGCCGCTACCGGCACCATAGGCGGCCAGGATGCGCGCCACTTCGGCGCGAATCGCCGCCGGCTTGGCGTACAGCACCGCCGGATCCATGTTGCCCTGCAAGGCGACCTTGGCACCGACACGGGCGCGCGCGCTGCCGATGTCGCAGGTCCAGTCCAGGCCCAGCGCTTCAGCGCCGGTGTCAGCCAGGGACTCGAGCCACAGGCCACCGCCCTTGGTGAACAGGATCACCGGCACACGACGCCTGTCGTGCTCGCGGATCAGGCCATCGACGATCTTCTTCATGTAAGCCAGGGAGAACTCCTGATAGGCCGCTGCCGACAGAGCGCCGCCCCAGGAATCGAAGATCTGCACCGCCTGCGCACCGGCCAGGATCTGCCCGTTGAGGTAGGCAGTGACCGATTGTGCCAACTTGTCGAGCAGCGCGTGCAAGGCTTGCGGGTTGTCGTAGAGCATGGCCTTGGTCTTGCGGAAGTCCTTCGACGAGCCGCCTTCGACCATATAGGTGGCCAGCGTCCACGGGCTGCCGGAGAAGCCGATCAGCGGTACTCGGCCATTAAGTTCACGGCGAATGGTACGCACGGCGTCCATCACGTAGCCCAGATCCCGCTCCGGATCGGGCACCGACAGCGCCTCGATATCGGCCAGGCTGCTGACCACTTTCTTGAAGCGCGGGCCTTCGCCGGTCTCGAAGTACAGGCCCTGGCCCATGGCATCGGGAATGGTCAGGATGTCGGAGAACAGAATCGCCGCGTCCAACTGCGGGTAGCGATCCAGCGGCTGGATGGTGACCTCGCAAGCCAGCTCCGGGTTCTTCATCAGGCTCACGAAGTCGCCGGCCTTGGCCCGGGTCGCGCGGTACTCCGGTAGATAGCGGCCGGCCTGGCGCATCATCCAGATCGGCGTGACATCCACGGGTTGCTTGAGCAGGGCACGCAGGAAACGGTCGTTCTTCAGGGCGGTCATGGCGGTTCCGAGCAGAAAACAGTGAACAAAAATTGTGCGCATTGTCGCAGAGCAGACAACAAAAGGCACGGCGTAGGACGCCGTGCCGCAGGTTCAGGGGATACAGATGTGGCTAGGCGACCTTACGCCGGCGCCCTTCGGCGTCGGCCGTGCGCATGGCCGCCAGTACACTGCGGGCGTCCACCGGGAACGGCTCGTTGTGGATACTCTCGCCCGGCGCACAGGCCAGCTCCGCGGCGCGCAGCAGCGCTTCGTCGCTGACATCCTGCAGGCCGATATCGGCCAGGGTCACCGGCAGACCGATGGCGATGCAGAAGTCGTATACCTCGTCGATCAACGCCGGCTCGCTGTCGCGCAGCATCAGCATGCTCAGCACACCGAAGGCGACCTTCTCGCCATGCCAGTAGTGATGGGTTTCAGGCAGCGCGGTGAAGCCGTTATGAATGGCATGCGCCGCAGCCAGGCCGCCGCTTTCGAAGCCCAGCCCGGAGAGCAGCGTGTTGGCCTCGATGACATGCTCCAGTGCCGGCGTCACCACCTGTTGGCGGCAAGCCTGCAGCGCCAGCGGCCCGTACTGCAGCAGGGTGTCGTAGCAGAACCGCGCCAGCGCATGGGCGGTACGCGGGCCAGGTCGCCCGGTCATGTTGGCGGCGCCGCGAATGCGGCAGTCCTCGGCCTCGAACCAGGTGGCCAGGGCATCGCCCATCCCGGAAACGAGAAAGCGCGCCGGCGCCTGGGCGATCACCTGACTGTCGACCAGCACCAGATCCGGGTTGCGCGGCAGCACCAGGTAGCGTTTGAACTCACCGGACGCGGTATAGATCACCGACAGCGCACTGCACGGCGCATCGCTGGAAGCCAGAGTAGGCACAATCGCCACCGGTACGCCCAGCTCGTAAGCCAGCGCTTTGGCAGTATCCAAGGCCTTGCCGCCACCCATTCCCAGCACAACCTGTGGCTTGCTTTCGCACGCCATGGTCAGCAGCCGGGCGATCTCTTCATCGCAGCATTCTCCGGCAAAGCGCACGCGCTGGCAGTCGATCTGCCCTGCGCAGGCACTGGCCACAACAGCGCCCAGATGGTCGTCGGCGAAGGGATCGAGCAAGGCCAGTGCCGTGCTGCCGAAACGCGCTAGCTCGCTGCCCAACTGTTCGAGCGCATTGCGCCCCTGCACATAGCGGGATGGGAAAATGGCGGTGGTAAGCATGGCAATCTCCTCGATAAAAGTACTGGAGACAGCCTACTGCCGATAACCCTGCGGCCCATTGCCTCAGGTCAGCAAAGAGGCAGATACGACGAGGCCGGCATCAAGCCGGCCTCGTTCGCTACCGCGCGGAATCAGACGTTCAGGTAATCCAGGATACCTTCGGCAGCGTTGCGCCCTTCGAAGATCGCCGTCACCACCAGGTCGGAACCGCGCACCATGTCGCCACCGGCGAAGATCTTCGGGTTGCTGGTCTGGTGCTTGAACTGCGACTGTTCGGGCGCCACGACGCGGCCCTGGCTGTCGGTCTGGATCTCGAACTGCTCGAACCAGGGCGCCGGGCTCGGACGGAAGCCGAAGGCGATCAGCACGGCTTCAGCCGGGATGACTTCCTCGGAGCCCGGAATCGGCTCGGGGCTGCGCCGGCCACGGGCATCCGGTTCGCCGAGACGGGTCTCGACCACCTTGATGCCTTCCACCTTGCCGTCGCCGACGATGGCGATGGGCTGGCGGTTGAAGAGGAACTTCACGCCCTCTTCCTTGGCGTTCTTCACTTCCTTGCGCGAGCCCGGCATGTTTTCTTCGTCACGACGGTAGGCGCAGGTCACGGCCTTGGCGCCCTGACGGATCGAGGTGCGGTTGCAGTCCATCGCGGTGTCACCACCGCCCAGCACCACGACGCGCTTGCCCTTCATGTCGATGAAGTCTTCCGGAGACTTCTCGAAACCGAGGTTGCGATTGACGTTGGCGATGAGGAAATCCAGCGCGTCATAGACGCCCGGCAGGTCTTCACCTGGGAAGCCGCCCTTCATGTAGGTGTAGGTGCCCATGCCCATGAACACGGCATCGTACTCATCCAGCAACTGCTGCATGGTCACGTCCTTGCCGATCTCGGTGTTCAGGCGGAACTCGATGCCCATGCCGGTGAAAACTTCACGGCGGCGGCTGAGCACGGTCTTTTCCAGCTTGAACTCGGGAATGCCGAAGGTCAGCAGGCCTCCGATTTCCGGGTTCTTGTCAAACACCACCGGGGTCACGCCGTTGCGCACCAGCACGTCGGCGCAGCCCAGGCCGGCCGGACCGGCACCGATCACCGCTACACGCTTGCCGGTGGGTTTGACCTTGGACATGTCCGGGCGCCAGCCCATGGCGAAGGCGGTGTCGGTGATGTACTTCTCCACCGAACCGATGGTCACCGCGCCGAAGCCGTCATTGAGGGTGCAGGCACCTTCGCAGAGGCGATCCTGCGGGCACACGCGACCGCAGACTTCCGGCAGGGTGTTGGTCTGGTGCGAGAGTTCGGCGGCGGCCAGGATGTTGCCTTCCGACACCAGCTTGAGCCAGTTCGGAATGAAGTTGTGCACCGGGCACTTCCACTCGCAATACGGGTTGCCGCAGCCCAGGCAACGATGCGCCTGGTCTGCAGCCTGCGCCGGCTTGAAGTTGTCGTAGATCTCGACGAATTCCTTCTTGCGCTGACGCAGCAGTTTCTTCTTCGGGTCTTTGCGCCCGACTTCGATGAACTGGAAGTCGTTATTCAGACGTTCAGTCATTGCATTACCTCATCAAACCACTTCAGGCGCATTCTTATTGCGGGTTGGCACGGGTGCTGGACAGCAGCGACTTCAGGCTGGCCGCTTTCGGTTTCACCAGCCAGAACTTGCGCAGGTAATCGTCCAGGTTTTCCAGCAGGTTCTGGCCCCACTCGCTGCCAGTTTCCTCGACGTACTCGGCGAGCACGCTTTCCAGGTGGCTGCGGTAGGCCTCCATCGCTTCGTTGTTGATGCGTTGGATTTCCACCAGCTCGTGGTTGACGCGGTCGTAGAAGCCGTTGTCCATGTCGAGCACGTAGGCGAAGCCGCCGGTCATGCCCGAGCCGAAGTTGTAGCCGGTCTTGCCCAGTACACAGACGAAACCGCCGGTCATGTACTCGCAGCAGTGATCGCCAGTGCCTTCCACCACGGCGTGAGCGCCGGAGTTACGCACGGCAAAACGCTCGCCCGCGGTACCGGTGGCGAACAGCTTGCCACCAGTGGCACCGTACAGACAGGTGTTGCCGATGATGGCGCTGTCCTCGGTGGCGAACGGGCTACCAGCGGGCGGGGTGATGACGATCTTGCCGCCGGTCATGCCCTTGCCCACGTAGTCGTTGGCATCGCCTTCCAGGCGCAGGTGCAGACCACCGGCGTTCCACACACCGAAGCTCTGCCCGGCAGTGCCCTTGAAGCGGAAGGTGATCGGCGCATCGTTCATGCCCTGATTGCCATGCACACGGGCGATCTCGCCGGAAATGCGCGCACCAATGGAGCGGTCGCAGTTGCCGATGCTCAGCTCGAACTCACCACCGGTCTTGCCGGCGATGGCGTCCTTGGCCATGTCCACCATCTTCTCGGCCAGCAGGCCTTCGTCGAACGGCGGGTTCTTCGGCACCTGGCAGAACTGCGGTTTGTCGGCCGGGATATGCGCGCTGGCCAGCAGCGGCGACAGATCCAGGTTGCCCTGCTTGGCGGTTTCTCCCGGCAGCACTTCGAGCAGGTCGGTACGCCCGATCAGCTCTTCCAGGCTGCGCACGCCCAGCTTGGCCAGCCACTCGCGGGTTTCCTCGGCGACATAGGTGAAGAAGTTCATCACCATCTCGACGGTGCCGATGAAGTGATCCTTGCGCAGCTTGTCGTTCTGCGTGGCCACGCCGGTGGCGCAGTTGTTCAGGTGGCAGATGCGCAGGTATTTGCAGCCCAGGGCCACCATCGGCGCGGTGCCGAAGCCGAAGCTCTCGGCGCCGAGGATGGCTGCCTTGATCACGTCCAGGCCGGTTTTCAGACCACCGTCGGTCTGTACCCGCACCTTGCCACGCAGGTCGTTGCCGCGCAGGGTCTGGTGGGTTTCGGCCAGGCCCAGCTCCCAGGGCGCACCGGCATAGCGGATGGAGGTCAGCGGCGATGCGCCGGTACCGCCGTCGTAGCCGGAAATGGTGATCAGGTCGGCATAGGCCTTGGCCACACCGGCAGCGATGGTGCCGACACCGGCTTCCGCCACCAGCTTGACCGACACCAGCGCCTTCGGGTTGACCTGCTTGAGGTCATAGATCAGTTGCGCCAGGTCTTCGATCGAGTAGATATCGTGGTGCGGCGGCGGCGAGATCAGGGTCACACCCGGCACCGCGTAGCGCAGCTTGGCGATCAGACCGTTGACCTTGCCCCCCGGCAGCTGGCCGCCCTCACCAGGTTTGGCGCCCTGGGCCACCTTGATCTGCAGCACTTCGGCGTTGACCAGGTATTCCGGGGTCACGCCAAAGCGGCCGGTGGCCACCTGCTTGATCTTCGAGCTCTTGATGGTGCCGTAGCGGGCCGGGTCTTCGCCGCCCTCGCCGGAGTTGGAGCGACCACCCAGGCGGTTCATCGCCTCGGCCAGCGCCTCGTGCGCCTCCGGCGACAGCGCGCCGAGAGAGATACCGGCGGCGTCGAAACGCTTGAAGATCGACTGCAGCGGCTCGACTTCGTCCAGGGAAATCGGCGTGGCGGACTCCTTGACCTTGAGCAGGTCGCGGATCATCGACACCGGACGGGTGTCGACCAGCGTCGAGTATTCCTTGTACTTGGCGTAGTTGCCCTGCTGCACGGCTTCCTGCAGCGTGCGCACCACATCCGGGTTGTAGGCATGGTATTCACCGCCGTAAACGAACTTGAGCAGACCACCCTGCTGGATCGGCTTGCGGTTGTTCCAGGCTTCCAGGGACAGCAGCTTCTGCTCGCTCTCGATGTCGACGAAACGCGCGCCCTGGATGCGGCTGGCCACGCCACGGAAGCACAGTTCGGTGACTTCATCGGCCAGGCCGACCGCCTCGAACAATTGCGCACCGCGATAGGACGCGACCGTGGAGATACCCATCTTCGACAGGATCTTCAGCAGGCCCTTGGAAATGCCCTTGCGGTAGTACTTGAATACTTCGTACAGATCGCCCAGCACTTCGCCGGTGCGGATCAGGTCGCCCAGCACTTCGTAGGCCAGGAACGGATACACCGCCGAGGCACCGAAGCCCAGCAGCACGGCGTAGTGGTGCGGGTCACGCGCGGTGGCGGTTTCCACCAGGATGTTGCAGTCGCAGCGCAGGCCTTTCTCGGTCAGGCGGTGATGCACAGCGCCGGTAACCAGCGCGGCATGCGCCGGCAGCTTGCCCGGAGCGATGTGACGGTCGGTCAGCACCAGCAGCACCTTGCCAGCACGCACGGCTTCCTCGGCCTGGTCAGCCATATTGCGCACGGCCGCCTCCAGTCCCAGCGACTCGTCATAGTTCATGTCGATGACATGACGGTCGAAACCCGGGCGATCCAGGTTCATCAGCGCGCGCCACTTGGCCGGCGAGATCACCGGGCTGCTGAGGATCACGCGGGTAGCGTGCTCCGGCGACTCGCTGAAGATGTTGCGCTCGGCGCCCAGGCAGATTTCCAGGGACATGACGATCGCTTCGCGCAGCGGGTCGATCGGCGGGTTGGTGACCTGCGCGAACTGCTGACGGAAGTAATCGTAGGGCGAGCGCACGCGCTGGCTGAGCACAGCCATCGGCGTGTCGTCACCCATGGAGCCAACGGCTTCCTGGCCCTGCTCGCCAAGCGGACGCAGTACCTGGTCACGCTCTTCGAAGGTGACCTGGAACATCTTCATGTACTGTTTGAGCTGATCCGGGTCGTAGAAGGCCGAACCGTGGTCGCGGTCTTCCAGCGTCGCCTTGATGCGCTGGGCATGCTTACGCAGCCATAGCTTGTAGGGGTGGCGCGACTTCAGGCGGCTGTCGATGGACTCGGTGTCCAGCACCTGGCCGGTCTCGGTGTCGACGGCGAGGATCTGCCCCGGGCCGACACGGCCCTTGGCGATGACGTCCTCGGGCTGGTAGTCCCACACGCCAATTTCCGACGCCAGGGTGATGTAGCCGTTCTTGGTGGTAACCCAGCGTGCCGGGCGCAGACCGTTACGGTCGAGCAGGCACACGGCATGGCGACCATCGGTCAGCACCACGCCGGCCGGGCCATCCCAGGGTTCCATGTGCATGGAGTTGTATTCGTAGAACGCGCGCAGGTCGGCGTCCATGGTCTCGACGTTCTGCCAGGCCGGCGGAATGATCATGCGCAGACCACGGAACAGGTCGATGCCACCGGTGACCATCAGTTCGAGCATGTTGTCCATGCTCGAGGAGTCGGAGCCGACGCGGTTGACCAGCGGGCCCAGCTCGTCGAGATCAGGGATCAGCTCGTTGGCGAACTTGGTGCGACGAGCCTGCGCCCAGTTGCGGTTGCCGGTGATGGTGTTGATCTCGCCGTTGTGCGCGAGATAACGGAAAGGCTGCGCCAGCGGCCACTTCGGCAGGGTGTTGGTGGAGAAGCGCTGGTGGAAAACCGCGATTGCGGTCTGCAGGCGCTCGTCACCCAGATCCGGGTAGAACTGCTGCAGGTCCGCCGGCATCATCAGGCCTTTGTAGATGATGGTCTTGTGCGAGAAGCTGCAGATGTAGTGATCGCTGTCGTCGGCATTGGCCACCGAGGAACGACGGCGAGCACTGAACAGCTTGATGGCAAATTCCTGGTCGGATAGACCTTCGCCGCCGATGAACACCTGCTCGATCTGCGGCAGACGCTCCAGCGCCAGCCTACCGAGCACGCTGGTGTCGATCGGCACCTTGCGCCAGCCCACCAGTTGCAGGCCGGCAGCCTGAATTTCGCGGTTCATGTTCTCACGCGCAGTCTCGGCCTTGGCCGAATCCTGATTGAAGAACACCATGCCCACGGCATATTGCCCAGGCAGTTCGACGCCGAATTGCTCCTGGGCGATGGCGCGCAGGAATTGATCGGGCTTCTGGATCAGCAGGCCACAGCCATCACCGGTCTTGCCGTCGGCGTTGATACCGCCGCGGTGAGTCATGCAGGTGAGGGCCTCAATAGCGGTCTTGAGCAGGTGATGACTAGGTTCACCTTGCATATGGGCGATCAAGCCGAAGCCGCAGTTATCCTTGAACTCATCAGGACGGTACAAACCTGCTTTCATAGGGGGGACTCTCACCAGGCTGCCTAGACTTCAGGCAAATTACTTTCTAATTCAATTGCTTAAACCCGAATAACAGGCACGGGCGTGCTTTGCATGGGCAAAAGGGAGGTCATTGTACATATCCACCCATCTCGTCACAAATTTTCGTGACGAGGGGGTGAAAGTTTATGTCGCAAAAACGAAGGATAAGACCGCAAGGTCGTGCTAACGACCAGGCGGTCATCTTGGGACAGAGCGTCTAACGGCTCATTTCCTGCTGAATGCTACCCAGCGTACGAGGCCAGGGCTTACCGGCCTGCAGCTTGGCGGGCAGGGTTTTCACCGCCGCCTGAGCGGCGTCGCGACTGGAGAAGCTACCATAGGTCAGCACGTACAGCGGCTGCCCTTGATGGATTTTCTTGAAGTAGCGGTACTCGCTACCCCCCTCACGCACCAGCGCCTGAATATTGGCCTCCGAACGCGATCCGAGTACCTGCAAGGCATAGCGGGACGCCGGCTGCTGCGCATACCAGTTGGTCGCCGCAGCACCTGAGGCTACAGCCGGAGCGGGCGCAGGCTTAGGCGCAGGCGCTGGTTTAGCGGCCGCTGGTGCGGGCTTTGCCGCAACAGGCTCAGGCTGCTTCACTGGTGCAGGTGCAGGTGCAGGTGCAGGTGCAGCAGTCATTGGCGCAGGCGGCGGCGTGACTGTCGAGGGCTCAGGCGTAGCCGGCGGCTCAAAGTTATCCAACGCTTCCCCGGCAGCCTCAGCCAGAGGCTGGCGAATCACGGTTTGCGACTCCCCCACCAGCGGCAGAGGCAGTGGTTGACTGGTGCCGGCAAACTCGATAGCTGGCGCACGCCCCCTCTCTGCAGGAGCTTGCGCAGGCTCCTGAACCTCGGGGGCGGGCGCGGATGATTGCAAAGGCAACGACGAACTGCTGGCCACCGGCGCAGGCGAGGATGACTCACGCCCCTGCATCATCCAGGCAGCGGCGACGCCAACCAGGACGACAGCCAACGCCAGCAGGTGCTTTTTCGGTAAGGCAAAACCGCCACCAACGCCGCGACCGGCAGCACGCTGCGCAAGCATTTGTTCGACCAGCAGCTCACGCGCTTCCTGATTGATCGCTCCAGGCCACCCCTGAGCGCGCACATGGATGTCTTCGACCTGCTCATCAGATAACAGATCAATACCCTGACCAGCGCCCTCGAGCCGCTGCGCCAGGTAGTCACGCGTTTCATCTTCGGTATAGGGCTGCAGCTCGATGGCGTGGTAACACTCCTCGCCATCCGCCAGCGCCTCCAGACGCGCCAGGAGTCCCCGCTCGGCAAACAGGAAAATGTGCGGACGCCCGTCGGCATTGCCAGCAGCAAGTTCCAGAACGCATTTCAAGGCGGCGTCATCCAGTTGATCGGCATCATCGACGAGCAGATAAACCTCCTGCCCGGTCAGCGCCAGCTGTGCAACCTGCGCCAGTATCGAGCGCACGTCGGCCTGAGCGATTGCCAACCCCTGAGCCACCTGACGCAGCAGCGCGTCAGCCGTGGTCGCACCCTGTGCAACGACGATGCTCTGCACGGCCTGCTTGTTGGTACTGGCAACCAGCGCCTGACGCAACAAGGTCTTGCCACTGCCCTCAGGACCGACCACAGCCAGCAACAGCTGACTGTAACGCGCAAGATGATGCAATTGCCCAAGCACCGGCTTGCGCTGCGCCGGAAAAAACTTGAAGCCAGGTACTCGCGGCGCAAAAGGGTCGTGACTGAACTGGTAATGCGCCAGAAAAGCTTCGTCAGCATGCAAACTGGTCATGGATCACTCTTCAAGAGTTGGACGACTGAGTCAACGCGACGTAGTCGCTACGCAGCGTGGCGTCGAGAATTTCACGCGGGTAGTCGGCGGTCACCACCGCCTCTCCCAGATGTTTCAGCAGGACGAGACGCATCTGGCCGTCGAGCACCTTCTTGTCCACCGCCATATGCTCAAGAAAGCGCTCGGGCGTCATGTCCCGTGGCGGCACCACCGGCAATCCGGCGGCCTGCAACAGACGCACACCGCGATCACGCTCCGGCGCAGACAACCAACCAAGGCGATGAGACATCTCCAACGCCATCACCGTTCCAGCGGCAACAGCCTCGCCATGCAGCCACACGCCATACCCCTGCTCGGTCTCGATGGCATGCCCGAAGGTATGACCGAGATTGAGCGTGGCACGCACGCCAGACTCACGCTCGTCAGCCCCCACTACGCGGGCCTTGGCTGCACAGGAGCGCTCGATGGCATAAGTCAGCGCAGCACCATCGAGCGCACGCAGGGCCGGCATATTTTCCTCGAGCCAGGCCAGGAAGGGCTCATCGCAAATCAACCCGTACTTGATGACCTCGGCTAACCCAGCGGAAAGCTCGCGCTCCGGCAGGGTGCGCAGACTGGCCGTATCAATCAACACGGCCTTGGGCTGATAGAAAGCGCCGATCATGTTCTTGCCCAGCGGATGATTGATCCCCGTCTTGCCTCCTACCGAGGAATCCACCTGAGACAACAACGTCGTCGGCACCTGGATGAAATCCACACCTCGCTGGTAACAGGCAGCAGCAAAGCCCGCCATGTCGCCGATGACACCGCCACCCAGAGCGATAATTGTCGTACGCCGATCATGCCTGGCCGTCAGCAGGCCATCGAAAATCAGCTGTAGCGTTTCCCAGCTCTTGAACACCTCGCCATCCGGCAGCACGATCGAGGCGACCTTGAAACCCTCAAGGGATCGCATCAGCGTTTCGAGATACAGAGGCGCTACGGTCTCATTGGTGACCACCGCCACCTGCCGTCCGCCGATATGGCGCGCGAGCAACTCAGGATCCGTCAGGAGACCCGCGCCGATATAGATGGGATAACTGCGCTCGCCAAGTTCAACGTGAAGAGTCTGCATGAGGCCCCCAGAATAAAAAGGCCACTAGGATAGCGCAGTTCGCCCCGCGCTTTAACGGGGCGACAAGGCTTCCAGACGCGCAAGAATTTCCTGCACTACCATGCGCGGCGGACGCTCGTCGGTCTCGATGATGATATCGGCAACCTCGCGGTAGAGAGGATCACGCGCGGCCATCAGATCCCTGAGCACTTGCGCCGGATTGGCCGTGCGCAACAACGGCCGATTGCGATCACGCGAGGTGCGATCAATCTGCTGCTCCACGGAGGTGTGCAAATACACGACTCGCCCTCCCGCATGCAGAGCCTGACGATTCTCTGGACGCATCACCGCCCCACCGCCAGTAGCCAGCACCAGGCCATCTTGCTGCGACAGTTCGGCAATTACTGCCTGCTCCCGCTCACGAAAGCCCTGCTCACCCTCGACATCGAAGATCCAGGGAATATCAGCACCGGTACGCTGCTCGATCTCCTTGTCGGAGTCTTTGAAAGGCACACGCAGTTCTTTGGCAAGCAAACGCCCGATGGTGCTTTTTCCAGCTCCCATCGGGCCAACGAGGATTACATTCCGCACTTAGGTCATCGATTCACGGCAATGGCTTGGTTGTTCATGATGCGCGGAGTGATGAAAACCAGCAACTCGGCCTTGTTGTCGCTGACGATGTCACGACGGAACACTCGGCCCAAGAATGGCAGGTCACCAAGGAATGGGACTTTCTCTACACCCTTGGTCTGGGTGTTGGAGAACACCCCACCGATCACAATGGTCTCGCCATCATTGACCAGTACCTTGGCATTGACTTCGTTCTTGTTGATCGGCGGCACCCCGTCCAGGGCCCGGGCGAAGTCTGGCGCATCCTTGGTTACTTTCACTTCCATGATGATGCGATTATCCGGAGTAATCTGAGGAGTAACCTCTAGGGAGAGAGCCGCCTCCTTGAAGGATGTACTGGTCGCGCCACTAGAGCTGGCTTCCTGATAGGGCACTTCCTGCCCCTTCAAGATTTTCGCTGTCTCCTTGTCCGAAGTAACAACCTTGGGCTGGGAGACAATCTCGCCATTACCGGTCTTCTCCATGGCCGACAGCTGTAGATCCAGTGTCACATTGTCAGTAAGGAAGCCGATGCCTATACCTGAAGTACTGCCCAGAACCCCCATGTCGACGAATGGCACAGGAGCCACACCATCCTGCAGCGGAAAGTCGCCTACCGTATCGGTGCCCGGCAAATATTCCTGCCTGCTTTCATTATCGAAGGAAATTGCGTCCATGGAAGTTGCACCGTCCTTGCCGTAAACGCTCCAGTTTCCGCGACGAGTTTCCCCTCCCCAACGCACACCCAAGGCCTTGTCGTAGTCCACGTTGGCCTCGACGATGCGCGCCTCGATCATTACCTGACGCACAGGAATGTCGAGCTGGGCAATGATACGCCGCAACTCATCCAGGCGATCCTGCGTCTGGTAAGCAATAATGCTGTTGGTGCGATCATCAACCGTTACAGAACCACGGGCATCGGATGATGCACCATCAGCACTGGTGACCGACTGAAACAGCTTCGCCATATCAGCAGCCTTGGCATAATTCACCTGAATCAGTTCACGACGCAGCGGAGCCAGCTCAGCAATTTGCTTTTGCGACTCCAACTCCTGACGCTCACGAGCGGCGATCTCATCTGCCGGAGCCACCAGCAAGACGTTACCAACCTGGCGCTTATCCAGCCCCTTGGTCTTCAGCACCAGGTCCAACGCCTGATCCCATGGCACGTTCTGCAAACGCAGAGTGATATTGCCGGCGACAGTATCGCTTGCAACCAGGTTCAGATCGGTAAAGTCCGCAATCAGCTGCAGCACCGAACGCACGTCGATATCCTGAAAGTTGAGCGACAATTTCTCCCCGGTATAAGCAAAGCGCTCAGCCTTGCGGCGTTCTACGTCATCCTGAGTGAGAGGTTTGACACTCAACGTCAGCCTGTTCTCGGTCTGGTAAGCCAGGTAATCGTATAACCCGACTGGTTCAATCACGATACTGGTTCTGTCTGCGCTACCCGTAGCACTGACGAACTGCACCGGCGTGGCGAAATCCTTCACATCCAGCCGTACACGCAGCGACTCGGGCAGGTCAGTCTTGGCGAAGTCCAGACGAATCTTCCCACCCTGCTCTTGGATATCAGGACTGATCGATGCATCGGAAAGGGTAATGACGACATTACCCTCACCCTGCTCCCCACGCTGAAAGTCGATATTACTGATTGCTTTCGCTTGCGGCCCGTAGGCTTTCTTGGGTGCAACCGCCGCTACCGAAGCAGGCACCGAGGCTGAGGGCCGCGACGCGACGGCAGAAGAATCTCCAACCAAGACATACAGATCATTACCCTCAACTCGAGTGCTGTATGGCGCCAGACTGGTGAGATTGACAATCAGACGGGTACGGTCCTTCGCCTCGACAATGGTAATGCTACGCGCATTACCGACACCCAGTTCACGATTCTTTGAGCCGAGCTTGTTCGACACGCCCGGCAGGTCCAAAGCGATACGCGCAGGCTGCTCGATGGTATAGCCGCGAGGAGCCGTTACCGGCTCATCGAAGGAAAGCTTCAGCTCAACTCGATCACCAGGCAAACTGGCGACATTCAAATCCTGAAGATTGGCCGCCAATACCGCGGGCGACAGCAGCGCCGCCAGCAGAACGACGCTAAGACGCGAAAGAGAGCTGTTCATTTTCGTATCCCGTGTGGCAGACAGATTATTTATATTCATTTCTCACCTCGCCCCGTCAGGAGCGCTCCTTCAAGGAAAGGCTGCGTGGTCGCTCAAGCCAGCCACCTTCGCCATCTGGAACAATTTCCATAACATCGATCTTGGAGTCATCGATCACGAGAATCTTGCCGTGGTTACGCCCAAGAAAGTCGCCTACTTTTACACGATGAACACCACCCGCACCGTTAACCAGAGCGAACAACTGGCGATCATTTCTCAGCGTGCCAACCATCTCGAATGTTTCGATATTGAACCCTTCGAGGAATTGCTTGACACGGCTTTCATCCGGCTTGATCTCTGGCGCCCCTTTTTGTCGGGTGACGACATCGATTTTAACCGGGGGCTGAAAAGGGCTACGTAGAGACGCAGCACGATAGGTGAAGCTTTCATACGGCTGAAACGTCGGCAGCGGCTCAATAGCGCCTTTAGGCTTTGCGCGCACTTCATCCATATAGATACGCAAATCGGAAAAATCACCACCGACACCGCACCCGGCCAAGAGAGCGAAACCCGCCACCAGAACCAAACGAGAGAAACTCATTGTTGAGCCCCCTTATCATTGTAGCGATAGGTCTTGGCCATAATCTGCATGCTCAGGCGGCTGGAGTTTCCAGCACTGACTGGTGCCAACTCAAAATCATGCAAGGTAACGATACGCGGTAGACTGGCGACACCACTTACAAAAGTCGCAAGGTCGTGATAACCACCGGTAACTTTGATCTGAATCGGCAATTCGATATAGAACTGCTGAGCCACTTCCGGCAACAGTTTGATCTCTTCGAACTCCAAGCCACTGCCCAGGCCGGTACGAGTAATATCCTCGAGCAACCCGGGAACCTCGGTATCGCTTGGCAGCTGACGCAGAAGAGCGCCAAAGGACACCTCCATCTCCTGCATCTGCTCTTTATAGGCCTCAAGGTTCGCCGCCTGATAAGCTTTGCTGGAGAACTGCTCCTTCAGCGTCACCTCTTCTCGCTGACGCTGCTCGAGCATGCTCTGCAGATCCTTGAGGTGAAAGTTGTAGCCCAACGCCAGAACGACAATAAACAGTAGCAGGCCGGCAATGAATTTGACCGCACCAGGCCACGACCCAACATTGTTCAAATCAAGGTCATTGATATCAATACTGCGCAGGCTGTCCAAGGAACTCTTAATGCTCATTGCGCCGCCTCCGCTTTTTCTTGATCAGGCTGTGTCTGCTGCACCGTCAGCTGAAACACATTCTCCTGATCCAAAGCCCCCGCTGTAACAGCTTTGACTTCGGTCAGATTGGGAGCGGTTAACCACTCAGAAGCATCCAAGTTACGCATCAGATTCGAGACGCGATTATTCGATTCAGCCACACCAATAATGGCAATGCTATTACCCACCATTTTCACACTGGTGAAATACACACCGTCCGGCAGCGTTCTCACCAACTGGTCGAACACACGACCGATAATTGGCCGGTTACCCTGCAAGTCTTGAATAATCTTCATGCGCTCCAGCAATTGCTGGCGACGCGCTCTCAACTCACTGATTTCCTTGATACGCGCATCGAGAACTGCGATCTCCTTCTTGATGAAGTCATTTCGCGCATTCTGGTTACTGATTGCCGCACTGAGAAATTGATCACCCAGAAACACCAAACCAGCCGCCACAACGAGGACACCGACAAGACTTACCAGAAACCGCTGCTTGCGCTCCTCGCGCAGCTGTTCACGCCAGGGAAGTAGGTTAATCCGCGCCATCAGTCGAAACTCCTCATCGCCAGACCACAGGCAATCATCAGTGCCGGCGCATCACTGGCCAGCGCACCGGCGTTGACCTTGCTGCTCAGCGCCATATCGGCAAAGGGATTGGCCACTAGCGTCTGCGTACCGATTTTTTGCTGGATCAGCCGATCGAGATCAGGAATGGACGCGGTACCCCCAGCCAGGAGGATGTAGTCGACATCATTGAATTGCCCGGCGGCGAAGAAGAATTGCAGCGAACGTGAAACCTGCTGAACGACCGCTTCCTTGAACGGTTGCAAAACCTCACTGTCGTAGTCATCCGGAAGACCACCTTGCTTCTTGGCAAGACCGGCTTCCTCGACCGACAGGCCATAGCGACGCTGGATTTCCTCAGTCAGCTGCTTGCCGCCGAAAAGCTGCTCGCGGGTGTAGATGGTACGACCGTTGTGCAGCACACTGAGCGTGGTCATCGTCGCGCCAATATCCACCACCGCGACGGTCAACTCATCGTGACCACCACCCAACTGCGCCTCCAGCAGGCCGTAAGCGCGTTCGAGGGCATACGCCTCGACATCGACCACTTTCGCGGTAAGCCCAGCGAGCGCAAGGGCTGCCTCGCGGACCTCGACGTTCTCCTTACGGCATGCAGCCAGCAGCACCTCTACCCGTTCGGGGTTACGCGGCGCCGGCCCCTGCACTTCGAAATCGATGGCGACTTCTTCCAGCGGGTAAGGAATGTATTGATCGGCCTCGATCTTCAGCTGGTTTTCCAAGTCGTCCTCGGAAAGACCCGCTTCCATTTCGATGATCTTGGTGATGACAGCCGAACCCGCCACAGCAACCGCGGCCGTCTTGACACCGGTCTTGGCCTTGGCCAACACGCGAGAAAGCGCCTGACCGACCCCCTCCAACTCGGCAATGTTCTTCTCGACCACTGCATTGGGCGGAAGTGGCTCGACGGCATAGGCCTCTACCTTGTAGCGGCTTCCCGAGCGACTCAGTTCGAGGAGCTTGACCGAAGTCGAGCTGATATCGATCCCCAGCAGCGTATTCGCTTTCTTAGTGAAGAGCCCTAGCACGACCGTTTTCCTATTGGCATCCGCGACTTACGGACTATTTATGTTTTTCCACATTAAATATCAGTCTTGACAGAAGCGCAAATGGCTCCCCGGGAAAAAAAACGCTTATAATGTGATCAGCTTTTCCCTTTTAGCCTCGGCTCCTGCTTAATTCATTCTTTTACTTGGAATTCCGAACATTTTGATACGCCTGCTGAAGTTCATCTGGTGGTCTTGCGTTGCCGTTTTTTGTGGGCTGCTGCTCAGTTTCAGCGGCGCGTTTCTTTACCTTAGCCCGACCCTTCCTTCCGTCGAGTCGCTGCGCCAGGTTCAGCTGCAGATCCCTCTGCGCGTCTACAGCAGCGATGCCAAGCTGATTGCCGAGTTCGGCGAGATGCGCCGTTCGCCGATTCGCTTCGATGAAATTCCCAAGGAATTCATCAGCGCTCTGCTGGCTGCCGAAGACGATAATTTCGCCAATCATTATGGCGTCGATGTGACCAGCCTGATGCGCGCTGCCACGCAATTATTGAAAAGCGGCCAGATTCAGAGCGGTGGCAGCACCATCACCATGCAGGTGGCGAAGAACTTCTTCCTCACCAACGAGCGCAGTTTTTCGCGCAAGGCCACCGAAATTCTTCTGGCCTTGCAGATCGAGCGCGAGCTGAGCAAGGACGAGATCCTCGAGCTCTACGTCAACAAGATCTACCTCGGCCACCGCGCCTACGGCATCGAAGCTGCCGCACAGGTCTATTACGGCAAATCGATCCGTGACCTGAACCTGGCGCAGATGGCGATGATCGCCGGCCTGCCGAAAGCACCGTCGCGCTACAACCCGCTGGTCAATCCGACCCGAGCCAAGGAGCGCCGCGACTGGATTCTCGGCCGCCTGTATCGCCTGGGCCGTATCGATCAGGCCAGCTACGAGGAAGCGCTTGCCGAGGTAGTCGATGCGCGTTACCACGTTCCCACACCAGAATTGAGCGCTCCTTATATAGCCGAGATGGCACGCGCGGAAATGGTTGGCCGCTATGGCAGCGAGGCTTATACGGAAGGCTTCAATGTCACCACCACCGTGCCTAGTCATTTGCAGGAGGCAGCCAACACCGCCCTGCGTGACGGACTGATCGCCTATGACCAGCGTCACGGCTATCGCGGCCCTGAGAGTCGCCTGCCGGGCATGACCCGCGAAACCTGGCTGACCGAGCTGGCCAAGTTCCGCAGTATCGGCGGCCTGGAGCCCGCTGTGGTTACCCAAGTCGAGAAAAGCGGCATTCTGGTATTGACCCGTAACGGCGAAGAACAAGCGGTGTCGTGGGGCAGCATGAAATGGGCTCGCCCCTACCTGAACACCAACAGCATGGGCCCGCGCCCGCAGCAACCTGGCGATGTCACCCAGGTCGGCGATATCGTTCGCGTGCAGCGCCAGGCCGATGGCAGCCTGCGTTTCACCCAAGTCCCCGCAGCACAGGGCGCGTTGGTTTCCCTCGACCCATACAGCGGCGCCATTCAGTCACTGGTCGGCGGGTTCTCATTCGATCAGAGCAACTACAACCGCGCCGTGCAGGCCAAGCGCCAGCCGGGCTCGAGCTTCAAGCCCTTCATCTATAGCGCGGCTCTCGATAGCGGCTACACCGCAGCGACGCTGGTCAACGACGCGCCGATCATCCTCTCCGACGACTACCTGTCGCAGAAGTGGCGCCCGAAGAACGACAACAATACCTTTCTCGGCCCAATTCGCATGCGTGAAGCGTTGTACAAGTCGCGCAACCTGGTTTCCATCCGCCTGCTGCAGGACATGGGCATCGACCGTAGCTTGCGCTATATCGAGCGCTTCGGCTTCGCCCCGCAGGATCTGCCGCGCAACCTGTCACTGGCACTCGGCACTGCCAGCCTGACCCCCATGGAAATCGCTGAGGGCTGGGCCACCTTCGCCAATGGCGGTTACAAGATCGAGCCGTACCTGATCGAACGCATTGATGACCGCAACGGCAAGCCGCTGTTCCGCGCCAATCCGGCCCGCGTGCCAGGCAGCGCACCGACCGAGGAGAACGCCAACCTCACCGTCAACGTAACTGATGAGTTGCCGTTGGAGGAGCCTAAGGTCGCCGAACAGATCATCGACGAGCGCACCGCCTACATCATGACCAGCATGCTGCAGGACGTGATCAAGCGCGGTACCGGGCGGCGCGCTCTCGCCCTTGGCCGCAATGACCTGGCAGGCAAGACCGGCACCACCAACGAGTCCAAGGACAGCTGGTTCTCCGGCTACAACGGCGATTACGTAACCACCGTCTGGGCCGGCTTCGACCAGCCGGAGAGCCTGGGCCGCCATGAGTACGGCGGCACTGTCGCGCTGCCTATCTGGATGAACTACATGGGCGCAGTACTCAAGGATCGACCCAACCATCTGCCCAAAGAACCCAAGGGGCTGCTGACGCTGCGCGTCGACCCGATCAGTGGCCGCGCTGCTGCACCCGGCACACCGGACGCCTATTTCGAACTGTTCAAGAGTGAAGACTCGCCCCCTCCGATGAGTGAGCTCGAACCTGGCATGGGTGTTCCTGGCAGCCCGCTACCGGCCGACGAGATGGCGCCGATTGACTTGTTCTAGGATAAGGCTCAAGCGGCTGCAATCGTTGCCTTAAGCCGTATCACAGACAATAAAAAACCCGCCGAAGCGGGTTTTTTATTGTCGGCTGATCAGCCGTTGAACACTTCATCCACCGATTTCAGCGGATAGTGCTTCGGATAGGGCAGAGTCGCCACGCCGGATTCGATGGCAGCTTTGGCCACTGCATCGCAAACCACGGTGATCAGACGTTGATCCATTGGCTTCGGAATGATGTACTCGCGACCGAACGACAGCTCGATACCGCAGTAGGCGTCGCAGACTTCCTGCGGCACCGGCAGCTTGGCCAGATCACGCAGGGCCAGGGCAGCGGCGATCTTCATCTCTTCGTTGATGCGGGTGG
The DNA here is from genome assembly GCF_003052605.1 of Ectopseudomonas oleovorans. Classification (GTDB taxonomy): domain Bacteria; phylum Pseudomonadota; class Gammaproteobacteria; order Pseudomonadales; family Pseudomonadaceae; genus Aquipseudomonas; species Aquipseudomonas oleovorans_A. The sequence goes on from NZ_QASO01000040.1 coordinate 61,367, forward strand.
CACGCACGTCCAGAGCACCGCGGAAGATGAAGGGAAAACCCAGCACATTGTTGACCTGGTTCGGGTAGTCGGAACGACCGGTGGCCATGATCACGTCGTTGCGCGTCTCGTGCGCCAGCTCCGGCTTGATTTCCGGATCCGGGTTGGAGCAGGCGAAGACGATCGGGTTGGCCGCCATGCGCTGGAGATCTTCCGGGCTCAGCAGGTTGGCGCCGGACAGGCCGACGAACACGTCAGCGCCTTCGAGCGCGTCGGACAGCGTGCGCTTGTCGGTCTCGGTGGCGAACACGGCCTTGTACTGGTTCAGATCATCGCGACCGGCATGAATCACGCCCTTGCGATCGACCATGAAGATGTTCTCAACCTTGGCACCCATGCTCACCAGCAACTTCATGCAGGAGATGGCAGCTGCACCGCCGCCCAGGCAGACGATCTTGGCATCGATCAGAGTCTTGCCGGCGATTTCCAGGGCATTGAGCATGCCGGCCGCGGTGACGATGGCGGTGCCATGCTGGTCATCGTGGAATACCGGGATGTCGCACTGTTCGATCAGCGCGCGCTCGATCTCGAAGCACTCAGGCGCCTTGATATCTTCCAGGTTGATGCCGCCGAAGGTGATGGAGATGCGCTTGACGGTGTCGATGAACGCCTGCGGGCTTTCAGCGTCGACTTCAATGTCGAACACGTCGATGCCAGCGAAGCGCTTGAACAGTACACCTTTACCTTCCATTACCGGCTTGGAAGCCAGCGGGCCGAGGTTACCCAGGCCGAGGATAGCGGTACCGTCGGAAATTACGGCGACCAGGTTGCCCTTACCGGTATAGCGGTAGGCCAGTTCGGCATCGCGAGCGATCTCGCGTACCGGTTCGGCTACGCCTGGGCTGTATGCGAGGGACAGGTCGCGGGCAGTGGCAGTGGCTTTGGTCAGCTCGACACTCAGCTTACCGGGACGGGGCTGAGCGTGATATTCGAGAGCGGCTGTTTTTAGATCGGACATAGTGGCATTTCCGCTTTTATGAGGCTTGTTGAACGGGCGCGGCCGAGGATACGCAAGTTGTATATACCTGCCAAGACCGTTCGGTCGCGATGGATGCGCCGCGCTAGCGCAGCGTTTTCAACCACTGTCCCGGACGCGGCTCGCCACGCGGATACAGCCCATTGAGCAGCCTCAACTGTGCCTCGCCATCGGCCGCCAGCGGCGCGCCACTGGCCAGACCAGTCATACTCTGCCCGGCCTTGACCCGCACCAGATGCAGACGCACCGGCTCGGCCAACTTGCGCTCGGCCGCCTTCAGTGGCCGGTAACTGCGGATAACCTCGAGAAAACGCTGATCCTCGGCTTCCAGCGAAGCGCGCCCTTTTACTGCCGCCACGAACAGGTAAGCGTTGTCGCCGCGATAGATCACCGCCACGCGACGCGCCGATTGGCCCTGCAACACCGCCGTATAGCCCTGCAGCACGCCAAGACGCAACTCCTCGCCTGCCACCAGACGCTGATTGCCGACGCGCTGACGCAGGAATTCGGCAGGCGACAGGCGTTTGTCCACTGCCTCCAGAGTCATGGCGATAAAGGCTTGCTCATCCGGGGTGTGACCGATCAGTACATCGGGGCGATTGACCAGCTGCCAGCCCTGCGGGTAGGTCAGCGTGAAGTCCAGCTCGCCGTGATAGAAATGGCGTCCGCGGCGAATACCGCTGGCCGCTGAATCGCCGAACACCAGACCATCGAGCATCTGCAGAAAACGGTCGCGCCCCACTTCCTGATTGCCGCCGGCCAGCGCACGCGCCGGGCCGATCACTTCCTGCAGGCGTCGATCATTGTCCGGGTGGGTATCGAACAAGCCGTGGTAGCCGCCCGCCGCGGGTGATTCGCCGCGCTTGGCTGCCTGCTCACGGGCGAAATCCTCCTGCGCCTTGAGCACCTTGACCACCTCGATCATCGCTTGCGGATCGTAGCCACCACGCGCCAGGTATTGCGCGCCCAGGCCATCGGCCTCCAACTCCATGTCGCGCCCATAGCCGCGCACGAACGCATTACCTATGGCGCTGGTCAGATCCCCCACTGCGCCGACACCAGTACCGATAGCCGCAGCCTGCCCGAGCAAGCCCCAGGCCGTGGACTGACTTTGCTGGCGCACGCTATGGCGGGCCGTAACGTGACCGACCTCGTGCCCCAGTACGGCCGCCAGTTCCGCCTCGGAATTCAGATAAGCGAGCAGGCCACGGTGGATATAGATGTAGCCACCCGGCAGGGCGAAGGCGTTGATATCCGGGCTGTCCACCAGGGTGAAAACGTAGTTGAGCTGATTGCGATGGCTGCTGCGTGCTACCCGCTCGCCGACGCGCTGAATATAAGCCTGCAGTTTGGCGTCCTCATAGCGCGGGTATTGCTTGAGGATTTCCTGGTTGTAGCGCGCCCCGAGCTCCAGCTCCTGGCGCTCACTCATCATCACGAAGTCGTTGCGACCCGTGGCAGGATTGACCGCGCAACCTGCCAGCCAGCTGCAGATCAGGCACAACATCAATGCACGCATCATGGCAACACCTCCAGCATCGCCGAATGAGTAAGCGGCAGCATCCAGCGCGCCTGCCCGGACTTCAAGCCACCGCGACTCTGGCGATCGATGACCCAGCCCCGCGCCTCCACCCGTTGCCCTTCAAGCCGCTGCAACGCGCGCACGTCGAACTCGCCGAGCAGCTCAGGCGCCACGCGCAATACCCGACCACCATCGAGATCGATCCAGAGGCCACCGCGATTGCGTTGCACGCCTGCAACCCGCCCACTGAGCAAGGCGAAGCCGCCACTCTTTAGTTGGCCAGCCGTCTTCACTTGCTCGGTGCGCCACACACCCAGACGCTGACGCCGAGCCTGGCGCTCGGCCTGTGCCTGACAACTCACGAGTACGCTATTGGGCGCCACGGCGACCATGAACCCAAGGCCTTCGCCCAGCAACTGCGCTTCGAGATTACGCCCCTGACGGTCGTACAGATGGGCCAGGGTACGGCCGTAACGATCCTTGCGCTGCTCGCCGTAGAGCAGGCCGACACGCCCATCGCTGGCATCGACCAGTGCCTGCAGGCGACGTCTGGCCTGCACGGCGAAGGGCTCATCGCTACGGCCCTTGCGCCCCAGCTCAGGTGCGTTGATGCCGATCAGGCGAATGCTGCGCCCATCGGCCAGGCGCACGGTGTCGCCATCGACCACCTGGCGCACGGCAACCTGAGCCAGATCTGCGCGTAACGGACAGAAGGCCTGAGCCAGATCGACGCAAAGCAGAGAAACGAAAAAGGCGCCCACCAGGGACGCCTTTTTCAGATTCACGGAAAGGTGCATGACACGTTCCGTAATCGTTCGGTCGCTTACTTCGCGCCGAATACGCCGAAGCGCTGCTTGAAGCGATCGATACGGCCGCCGGTGTCCAGCACTTTCTGCTTACCGGTGTAGAACGGGTGGCACTCGGAGCAAACGTCGAGGCTCAGATTCTTGCCCAGGGTGGAGCGGGTCTTGATCACGTTACCGCAGGAGCAGGTAGCGTCGATTTCGACGTAGTTCGGATGGATATCGGCTTTCATCGTGCTTTCCTCGGGGTAGTCGTGCCGCCACCCGACCAATGTCAGGCACCGCACAGAAATAGGCCGCGCATCTTACCAGAGACGTAGACCGATGCAAGCCACGCAAGGCGCCGGTCGTCGCGTGTTAAGATCGCCGGCCTGTCAATGGAGCTTCTGGCTTGCCCAACCTGATCCTGCGCCTCGCCCTGCCCTCGCCGCTGCGCCGCCTGTTCGACTACCTCGCCCCCGCCGGCGTGTCGCGCAGCGCCTTGCAGCCAGGCGTGCGCTTGCGCGTGCCCTTCGGCCGGCGCGAGATGATCGGCGTACTGGTTGAAGTCGACAGCCAGAGTGAGGTACCACTCGACAAGCTCAAGCCCGCCCTGGAATTGCTCGATGCTCGCCCACCGCTACCGGCGTCGCTGTTCAAGCTGTGCCTGTGGACGGCGCAGTACTACCAGCACAGTCTCGGCGACACCCTGAGCTGGGCCTTGCCCGTGTTGCTACGCCAGGGCGAGCCGGCCGAAACCCGCCAGGAGCGCTACTGGCTGGCCAACAAAGGCGCCAGCGTCGACGACCCACGCCTGGCCCGCGCGCCACGCCAGCGCGACGCGCTCAAGGCACTGGCGCAACATCCGCACGGTGTCGCCCACAGCCTGCTCAGCCAACTGCAACTCAACCGCGACAGCCTGCAATTGCTGCATGAGAAGGGACTGGTACGGGTCGAGGTGCGCCGCACCCAGCCGCATGCCAAGCCGGCGTACTGGCTGGCACAACCGGAACTGCCGCTGAACGCCGAGCAGCGCGCTGCGGTGAATGCCGTGGCGTCAGGCTGGAGCCAGTTCAATGCCTTTCTACTGGCTGGCGTCACCGGCAGCGGCAAAACCGAGGTGTACCTGCAACTGATCCACCAATGCCTGGAGGCCGGCAAGCAGGCGCTGGTGCTGATCCCCGAGATCAACCTCGGCCCACAAACCTTCGACCGTTTCGCCCGCCGCTTCAATGCACGTATCGCCCTGCTGCATTCGGCGGTCAACGACCGCGAGCGCCTCGACGCCTGGCTGGCGGCACGCGATGGCGAGGCCGACATCATCATCGGCACGCGCTCGGCTCTGTTCACGCCGATGAAGAACCCGGGGCTGATCATCGTCGACGAAGAACACGACGCCTCCTATAAACAGCAGGAGGGTCTGCGCTACCACGCCCGCGACCTGGCGCTGGTGCGCGCGCGCCAGGAAGACGTGCCCATCGTCCTCGGCTCGGCTACACCTTCGCTGGAAAGCCTGCACAACGCCTACACCGGCCGCTATGCCCTGCTCAAGCTGACCCAGCGCGCCGGCGGCGCCAGCCAGCCGCGCTTCCTGCGCCTGGACGTGAAGAGCCGGCCACTGGACTCGGGCATCTCCGGGCCGATGCAGCAGGCCATCGCCCAGACCCTCGCCGCCGGCCAGCAGGTGCTGGTATTTCTCAACCGCCGCGGCTTCGCCCCGACCCTGCTCTGCCACGACTGCGGCTGGCTGTCCGAATGCCCACGCTGCGACGCACGCATGACCGTGCACCAGCGCTATCAGGAACTGCGCTGCCACCACTGTGGCCATGTCGAGCGGCAGCCGAGCAACTGTCCAAAATGCCAGCACCTCGACCTGCGTCCCGTCGGCGCCGGCACCGAGCGCGCCGAAGAGCGCCTGGCGGTGCTGTTTCCCGACTACCCGGTGCTGCGCGTCGACCGCGACAGCACCTCGCGCAAGGGCGCCATGGATCGCCTGTTCGCCACCATCAACAAGGGCAAGCCGTGCATCCTGGTCGGCACGCAGATGCTCGCCAAGGGGCATCACTTTCCACGGGTGACGCTGGTGTCGATCCTCGACGCCGACGGCGGCCTGTTTTCGGCCGACTTTCGCGCCAGCGAGCGCATGGCGCAGCTGATCGTGCAGGTTGCCGGTCGCGCTGGCCGTGCCGAGGAACCGGGCAAGGTGATCATCCAGAGCCACCTGGCCGACCATCCGCTACTGGTGCAACTGACCGAGCAAGGCTACTTCGCCTTCGCCGAACAGGCGCTGAGCGAACGCCGCAGTGCCGGTCTGCCACCGTTCTGCCACTTGGCGTTGCTGCGCGCCGAAGCGCACAAGCCAGGCCAGGCCGAGAGTTTTCTCGATGAGGCCTGCAGTGAGGCCGAACATTTGCTGGGCGAACTGGGTCTGACCGGCATCGAACTGCTCGGCCCGGTCCCTGCGCCGATGGAGCGCCGCGCCGGGCGCATCCGCGCGCAGCTACTGTTGCAGGGCAATGCTCGCGCGCCGCTGCACCGCCTGCTCAACCATTGGCTGCATGCACTGGAACACATGCCCAGCGGCCGTGCGGTACGCTGGTCGCTGGATGTCGACCCGATCGATCTTTTCTGAGCGGTACGCTGTAACAGTCAGTAGGGTGGGCTTCAGCCCACCAATAGCGGCCAGCCTTGGTGGGCTGAAGCCCACCCTACCCACTACCCACGGAAACGCGGCACGCTTTTCCTTGCCGCTTGTGGCTTGCAGCTTGCTGCTGCTCTTATAATGCGCAGTTTTCGATCAAAGCCCCAAGGCAACCCGAGCCGAACATGAAAGACAGCATTCGCCGCCTGATCCAGCAAGCCCTCGACCGCCTGACCGCCGAAGGCGTGCTGCCTGCGGGCCTGACGCCGGCCATCCAGGTGGAGAACACCAAGGACAAGAGCCACGGCGACTTCGCCAGCAACATCGCCATGATGCTGGCCAAACCCGCCGGCATGAAGCCGCGCGACCTGGCCGAGAAGCTGATCGCTGCCCTGCCAGCCGACGAGCAGATCACCAAGGTGGAAATCGCCGGCCCCGGCTTCCTCAATTTCTTCCAGAACAGCGATGCCCTGGCTCAACGTCTGGAAGCTGCGCTGGCTGACACCAAGCTCGGCGTACGCAAGAACGGCCCGGCGCAACGCGTGGTGGTCGACCTGTCGGCGCCCAATCTGGCCAAGGAAATGCACGTCGGCCACCTGCGCTCGACCATCATCGGCGACGGCGTGGCGCGCGTACTGGAGTTCCTCGGCGACACGGTGATTCGCCAGAATCATGTCGGCGACTGGGGCACCCAGTTCGGCATGCTGCTGGCCTACATGCAGGAAAACCCGGCCGCCGCCGAAAGCGAACTGGCCGACCTGGAAGGTTTCTACCGCACCGCGAAGAAGCGCTTCGACGAATCCCCTGAATTCGCCGACCGCGCCCGTGAGCTGGTGGTCCAGCTGCAGGCCGGCGACGCCGAGTGCCTACGCTTGTGGCACCGTTTCAACGACATCTCCCTGTCGCACTGCCAGGCGCTGTATGACCGTCTCGGCGTCAAGCTCTCCATGGCCGACGTCAGGGGCGAGAGCGCCTACAACGACGACCTGCCGCAGGTGGTCGCCGACCTCGCCGCCAAGGGCCTGCTGACCGAAGACAACGGCGCCCAGTGCGTGTTCATGGACGAGTTCAAGAACGCTGAAGGCAAGCCGCTGCCGCTGATCGTGCAGAAGGCCGGTGGCGGCTATCTGTACGCCACCACCGACCTGGCAGCCACCCGCTACCGAGCCAACGTACTCAAGGCCGACCGCGTGCTGTACTTCGTCGACCAGCGCCAGGCCCTGCACTTCCAGATGGTCTTCGCCTGCGCACGCCTGGCCGGCTTCGTCCCGGCCAGCATGGAAATGGAACACATGGGCTTCGGCACCATGAACGGCCCGGACGGTCGTCCGTTCAAGACCCGCGACGGCGGCACCGTGAAACTGGTGCAGCTGCTCGACGAAGCCGAGCAGCGCGCCTACAGCCTGGTCAAGGACAAGAACCCGGAACTGGCCGAGGACGAGCTGCGTCAGATCGCCCGCGTGGTCGGCATCGCCTCGGTGAAGTACGCCGACCTGTCCAAGCACCGCACCAGTGACTACAGCTTCAACTTCGACCTTATGCTGAGTTTCGAGGGCAACACCGCGCCCTACCTGCTGTACGCCTACACCCGCGTCGCCAGCATCTTCCGCAAGCTGGGCAAGGGCGTTGATGAAATCGGCGGGCAGATCACCCTGGTCGCCGATCAGGAACAGGCACTGGCTGGCAAACTGGCGCAGTTCAACGAGCTGCTCGGCAATGTGGCCGACAAGGGCACGCCGCACATGCTGTGCGCTTACCTGTACGACATCGCCGGGCTGTTCTCCAGTTTCTACGAGAACTGCCCGATCCTGACTGCCGAAGACGAAGCCACGCGCAACAGCCGTCTGCGCCTGGCGGCCCTCACTGGCCGTACCCTCAAGCAGGGCCTGGAGCTGCTCGGCCTGGAAACTCTGGAGCGGATGTAAATGGCAGCGCGCAAGAAACCGGCGCCGAAACGCGGCGCCAGTCGCTATCAGGCCCCGGCGAAGAAGCCCGTACCGGGCTGGATCTGGCTGGCCTGCGGCCTGGTGGTCGGTGGTTTCTTCATGTTCCTGTTCAGCCTTGAACCGGGCCGTGACGAGATCAAGCGCGACAAGGGCGAGCAGGTGCGCAGCACCAAACCCGAACCGAAACCGACGCAGCCCGAGCCGGCCAGGCCCAAGTACGACTTCTACACCCTGCTGCCGGAGTCGGAAGTGATCCTGCCGCAGGCACTGGAAGAAACGCCGCCCCCCGTGCCCGAACAGAAACCGGTCACCCCGGAAGAGGCTGCGAAGATCGACACCGCTCGCGCCGAAGCTGCGCTCAACGGCCAGGTGCCGCCGCCTGCGCCGCCGGTACTGGCCAGCGCGCCCGTCACCACGCAGTTCTTCCTCCAGGCCGGCTCGTTCCGCAAGCGTGACGATGCCGACACTGTGCGCGCGCAGATCATCCTGCTCGGCCAGAACGTACGCGTGGAAACTGGCAAGGTGCGCGACGAGACCTGGCACCGGGTTCTGGTCGGCCCCTTCGCCAGTCGCGAGCAACTGGCCAGCGCGCAGAAGACCCTGGCAGCCGGCGGCTTCAGCAACCTGCTGTTACAGCAGCGTCAGATCCGCTGATCAGCTTGGATAGGGAGGGTTAGCCCTCCCTTCAACTTTAACCTAACGGCGCCTCAGGTTATTGGAGGGCAGATGTGCAGGGTCAGGCGGAGTAGCGAAATCACCACAGCGATTACACCAAGTACCGCCAGCATGCTCAACGCAGCCCAGATTGCCGCAACGTGGACACGCCGCTACATCGGAAGCTGCCACAGCTAATGACACGTTCCAATGCCCACCTTGCTCTTGAATAGGAGCAAGCAAATCATATGTTTTGAGCATATCCAGCAACCCCGTATGACCATAGGTCTGCGGGGAGAACGCCGGATCAGTGCGTTTCAAATATTGGCCTAAAGCCCCCAGACTAACTTTCCCCTCACTGGTATCACTTGTGAGCAAGGCCACGGCCTCTACCACAAAACGCGGCCGCCTTTTAACTGGGGGGCGAGGCGGAACGGGCTTCACACCCTCAGTTTTCACGTCGAGTTCAACTTTGCTGCCACTCTTCTCATCAGGTTCATTTTCTGATTCAAGAGCCCGGCGTCTCCACTCAAAAAACTGATCGCTGGCATTACGCAGCGCATCTGGCGTTTTCGGCTCACCAACAATGAAAACTGTAGCGCCACGCTCACGTAGCTTGCGACACAGATAAGCAAAGTCAGAGTCCGAGGTAACCAAGCAAAATGTATCGGCTCGCTGATCAAATAGAACCTCTAGCGCATCAAGAGCCAAAGCGATATCAGCTGTGTTCTTACCAGCCGCATACTGGTACTGCAGACATGGAGTAAAGGCCTGGCGCACCAGAGCCTCCTGCCATCGATTCCCCAGTGTTCCATGATTTCCATAGCCGCGTCGCATAACTACTCGACCGAACTGGGCCACAACACGTAAGGAATAATCCAAAATTTCAGGGGATACATTGTCGCAGTCAACTAGCACTGCCACCCGAGAGTCTCCTGCCGCCTGATACGCACCCATTCTTGAAGCTTTCCCTGCTGGGTCAATGTGAATACTTAAATCTTAATGCCTGCATCGCTCGCAGCACAGCCCTACGCTTCGCCAGCCCATCAGCAATCTGTTACAGCAGCGTAGGTCCGCTGATCGCCGTTTGATCCGCCGCTGGTTGAAAAACCGCGGCGGGCACCCCATCTGAGTCTCGATCCGGGCAAGTTCGCCCCGCAGCGTGGAGATTCACCCTTGACCACCATCGTTTCAGTGCGCCGCCACGGCAAGGTCGTGATGGCTGGCGACGGCCAGGTTTCCCTCGGCAACACCGTCATGAAGGGCAATGCCAAGAAGGTACGCCGCCTCTACCACGGCCAGGTGCTGGCCGGCTTCGCCGGTGCCACTGCCGATGCCTTCACCCTGTTCGAGCGCTTCGAAGGCCAGCTCGAGAAACATCAGGGTCACCTGGTACGCGCCGCCGTCGAGCTGGCCAAGGACTGGCGTACCGACCGTAGCCTGAGCCGCCTGGAAGCCATGCTGGCCGTAGCCAACAAGGACGCATCCCTGATCATCACCGGCAACGGCGACGTGGTCGAACCCGAGGAAGGCCTGATCGCCATGGGCTCCGGCGGCAACTTCGCCCAGGCCGCCGCGCGCGCCTTGCTGATGAAGACCGACCTGTCGGCCCTTGAGGTAGCGCAGACCGCACTCGGCATCGCCGGCGACATCTGCGTGTTCACCAACCATCATCAGACCATCGAGGAACTGGACGCTGCCGAGTAGCGTCCACTGCCTCAGAACCTGTTCCCGATGCCGACGAACAGGCGCTCACAGTTTTCCGATAGCGAGCCAGATTCCATGTCCATGACGCCCCGCGAGATCGTCCACGAACTCAACCGCCACATCATCGGCCAGGACGACGCCAAACGCGCCGTGGCCATCGCCCTGCGCAACCGCTGGCGGCGCATGCAGCTGCCGGCCGAACTGCGCCAGGAAGTGACACCGAAGAACATCCTGATGATCGGCCCCACCGGCGTCGGCAAGACCGAGATCGCCCGACGCCTGGCCAAGCTGGCCAATGCGCCGTTCCTGAAAGTGGAAGCCACCAAGTTCACCGAGGTCGGCTACGTTGGCCGCGATGTCGAATCGATCATCCGTGACCTGGCCGATGCAGCGGTGAAGATGCTGCGCGAGCAGGAAATGACCAAGGTCCGCCACCGCGCCGAGGACGCTGCCGAGGAGCGCATCCTCGACGCCCTGTTGCCGCCTGCGCGCCAGGGCTTCGGTGACGAGCCGGTGCGCAGCGAGGATTCCAATACCCGTCAGCTGTTCCGCAAGCGCCTGCGCGAAGGTCAGTTGAACGACAAGGAAATCGATATCGAAGTGGCCGACTCGCCCATGGGCGTCGAGATCATGACCCCACCGGGCATGGAAGAAATGACCAACCAGCTGCAGAACCTGTTCTCCAGCATGGGCAAGGGCAAGAAGAAGAGCCGCAAGCTCAAGGTCGCCGACGCACTGAAACTGGTGCGCGACGAGGAGGCCGCGCGCCTGGTCAACGAGGAAGAACTCAAGGCCCGCGCCCTGGAAGCCGTCGAGCAGCACGGCATCGTCTTCATCGACGAGATCGACAAGGTCGCCAAGCGCGGCAACACCAGCGGCGCCGATGTGTCGCGTGAAGGCGTGCAGCGCGACCTGCTGCCGCTGATCGAGGGTTGCACGGTCAATACCAAGCTGGGCATGGTCAAGACCGACCATATCCTGTTTATTGCTTCGGGCGCGTTCCACCTGGCCAAGCCGAGCGACCTAGTGCCGGAACTGCAAGGCCGCCTGCCGATCCGTGTCGAACTCAAGGCCCTGAGTCCGCAGGATTTCGAGCGCATTCTCACCGAGCCGCATGCCTCGCTCACCGAGCAGTACAGTGCACTGCTGCAGACCGAGGGTTTGAACATCGAGTTCGCCGAAGACGGCATCAAACGCATTGCCGAGATCGCCTGGCAGGTCAACGAGAAGACCGAGAACATCGGCGCCCGTCGCCTGCACACCTTGCTCGAGCGCCTGCTGGAGGAGGTGTCCTTCAGTGCCGGCGACCTGGCAGGCCAGCAGAACGGCGAACCGATCCGTATCGACGCGGCTTACGTCAACGGTCACCTCGGCGAGCTGGCACAGGACGAAGACCTGTCGCGCTATATTCTGTAACCCCGTAGCACGGATGCAATCCGGGGGCGTTCACCACCACGCCCCGGATTGCATCCGTATATGGACTCCTCCCGTTTTGCCAGTGAAATAATCTGCCTCTGAACCTAGGTACGACTGCTTCCGTATATTCGACTTCTGATAAGGCGTTAGCCTTGAGCCATGATGAATTTCGCTCCTGTGCGCCTAACCGGGCTAGCGGCCTTGCAAAGCAGAGGGCCGATGGATGCAGCAGGTTACACACAGGTCGGTGCGACCGGTTCGTCATCAGTTCATGTCACTGTGCAATCGAGTGGATCTCTACTACG
>NZ_QASO01000041.1 GCF_003052605.1 Ectopseudomonas oleovorans
AACCCGGTAAGGCGGATCAACTCCGTAGGATGGATTAGCGAAGCGTAATCCGTCGTTCACCGCGAATCACGATATCCATTGCAACACTGAACGCCCTACCTTGCGCGGGGTGTTTTGCTCTCTGGAGTTTGTGGTGTGCGGCTCTCGTTCGGCGCATTACGCCTGCGGCTAATGCGCCCTACGGGTTACCTGATGTTGCCGGGGCTTGAGCTATTTCCGTGGCCGTCTAGGCTTGACCTTTTGGTGTTTCTGGAGGGGCAAGGATGCCGAACTATCGCCGTGCTTTCGCGCCGGGGGCGAGCTGGTTCTTTACCGTGAATCTGCTGCAACGCCGCCGCAATGATCTGTTGCTGCGGCATGTCGAGCTGTTGCGTGATGCGGTGCGGCGCGTGCATCGCGATTATCCGTTCACTATCGATGCGTGGGTGGTGCTGCCCGAACACATGCATTGCGTATGGACGTTGCCGCCTGGTGATGCGGATTACCCGTTGCGCTGGCGGCTGATCAAGACGTTTTTCTGCCGAGGGTTGCCCTCCGATGAATACCGCTCGCTGACGCGTTTGCGTCGCGGCGAACGGGGAATCTGGCAGCGGCGCTACTGGGAGCATCAACTGCGTGATGACGAGGACTTTCGCCGGCATATAGATTATGTCTACATCAACCCTTGCAAACACGGGCTGGTGGGGCGGGTGGCGGACTGGCCCCATTCGAGCTTTCACCGTGATGTGGTGATGGGGCTTTACCCGGTTGATTGGGCGGGTGATATCGGGCTTGAGGTGCCGGGGGATGGGTAGGGGGCAAGGGGGCAGGTCTGCATCGTTCGGCGCATTACGCCTGCGGCTAATGCGCCCTACGGTTATGGCCTACGCATGTGCCTCGCGGCTCAGCACGTCGGCAACCCACTGGTTGATGCTCTTGTGCTCCAGTTCCGCTTTTACCGCGACCGTGGCGTGCAGCTCTGGCCCCAGGCGTAGGCTGAGCTTGCCGGAGTAGGTTTTTTGCGGCGGGCGATCCAGTTGAGCGCAGGTGTCGAGGTAGTCGTTCACTGCTTCTTCGAATGCCGTGCGAAGTTCCTGAACGGACTCACCATGAAAATGAAAACCCACCACGTCGCGAATGCCGGCGATGTGACCAACGAAAAGGCCGTCTTCGTCGCTGTACTCGATGCGGGCTGCATAGCCCTTGTAAGTCATTGCATGCGCATTCATGGGGTAACTCCTGCTTGTTCAAGGAAGGCCCGTGCATCGCGAACCTGATACGGCTTGGCTTCCTTGTCGGGATGGGGGCGGTGAAAGGTGCCAACCACGCCATTCAGTTCGAAGCGCACGCGTGAGCCATTGCCCTCGATAGCTCTGGCGCCGGCCGCTACAAATAGCGATTCAATGCGGGACCACTCAAGTGTGCTCGGTACCGGCTTGGCGAAGACTGCTTTCAGGATGGATTGGCGAAGTCTAATCAGTCGTTTGCTACAGGCCACGATGTTTGCCGAAGTATCTGCGTGACGCCTGGAATGGAGCGTTCGGCTTTTGGGGTTGGGGCTAATCCGCCCTGCAGGCATCCGGCCTGGCTCTATTTCCTGCCGCCATGCAGCGGTCGTCTACATGGCGGTAGGTTCGGCATTGTTTGGTGCTATAGCGGTTGGGATACACTTCTAAGCGTGTATGCGGAGGTTGGCTATGAATAAGGTCGTGCTGGTCGAGTTACTGCGCTCGCGACTGGATGGTTTGCTGGCTATCTATGCCTTTGGCAGTCGTGTCCAGGGTACGGCAGGCGAAGGAAGTGATCTCGATTTGGCTGTATTGGTAAAAGGTTATGTTGATCCACTGGTGCTCTGGGAGCTTGCCAGCGAGGCTGCCGATATTGCGGGTTGTCCGGTTGATCTGCTGGATTTGCGCAGGGCTTCCACCGTGATGCAGCAGCAGGTGTTGGTAAAAGGCGAGCACTGGTGGGTGGCTGAGGGGCCCGAGGCCGGTCTGTTCGAGTGCGCGGTGTTGAGCGAGAAGCTTGAGCTGGATCGGGCCAGGGCACCGCTTTTGCGGGATATCGAGCGAGATGGGCGGGTGTATGGTCGATGATGTGTTGTTGAACAAGGCCGCAAGCATCGAACGTGGCGTCAGGCGTGCGCGTGAGGAGTATGAGCGCGCCCCGGCGAGTTTTGCAGAGGACTTTACTCGGCAGGATGCGGCCATTCTGAATATCCAGCGCGCTTGCGAGGCGGCTCTGGATATGGGGCAGCATTTGATTCGGCGCGAGCGTCTCGGTATTCCGCAGAGTGCGCGCGATGTGTTTGCATTACTGGCCGCAGGTGGTTGGATTGACAGTGCTCTTGCTGAAGCGCTGAAGCGAATGGTGGGCTATCGCAATATTGCCGTTCATGAATACCAAGCGCTGCAGCTACCGATTACCGTGGCGGTCATTACCCGCCACCTGGGTGAGTTTCTCGATTATTCCAAGAGCATTCTGTTGAAGGATGCGCGGGAGGATTGAGGTTTTTCTCTCAGAAAAACGTTGTCATATCCGCACAGGTGGGCGGCTGGTTTCGTGGTGAGCCTGCTATCGATTCGCCGCGAGGCGCGGCTCCTACTGGGTGGTGGCTGCCTTGACGTGTGAAGGCTGGGGGCGCCTTGCTATGCAGAAGTCCAGTTCCGGTGTAACAAGCTGGGATTTATAGGGCCCAGGGACAGGCCGCGATTTCCCCTGCTTCCGCTTATGGCGTGCGTGGTCTGTTCTGAATCGTCCTTACTTGACGTGCCTGATTGGACCCGCGTACTTCGCTATGGCCAGATCGCTTGTGACCAATATAAAGCCTTCAGTGGTGGCCTGAGCAATCAGCATTCGATCAAATGGGTCGTTATGTATAGGTGGAAGAGCGGCGGCTGCAATGCTGTGCTGCCCGGTCATTGCCAGCTCTTGATAGTCTGCATCGAGCAGTGCTCTTCTGAGTACTGCCGGGTCAAAGTGGAAGTGGACCTTGCCCATGGCATGCTTGATGCCAACCTCCCAGATGCTCGCAGCGCTGAAGAGCAGTTCGTTGTCGCGGTCGTTGATCAGATTGGCCGCGTCGGTTGGCAGTGAGGTGGGGGTGGCGCAGGCCCAGAGTAAAATATGAGTGTCGAGCAGCAGTTTCATGCGCCGAACATCGACTCGATTTCATTCTGAAACGGTGTGTCAATGTCGTCTGGCACATTGAAAACGCCAGTCAGCATCCCGGTGCGAGGTTTGCTTTCCTGGTTGATCGAGATGACCTTCACCATCGGCTTGCCTGCCTTTGCGATGATAAACGGGCTGCCTTGGCTTGCATCGAGAATCAGTTGTGACAGGTGCGTCTTGGCGTCGTGAATATTGACCATTTTCGGGCTGTTGGTGGGGGTCTCGGTTTTCATGGTGGAGCACCTGGTTAGCTAACTTGGTTAGTCTATTCTCCGGCGTGCCTGTTCGCAATCGTTGGTGCTAGCCGTGGTTTCCTCCAGTTTTGTGGGTTGGCTTGAGCTCCACGAGATGGCTTGAGGTGATTTGTCTCTGGTGTCAGGTGTGGGCTGCGTAACGACGGATTACGCTCGCTGATCCATCCCGCGCGATGCCATCAGCAGCCCTGAAATTGTAGGAGCCCCGCCCTGGGGCGAATTGTTTGTAATCCAGCGCGATTTCGCTGAGGCTGCGATTCGCCGCG
>NZ_QASO01000042.1 GCF_003052605.1 Ectopseudomonas oleovorans
GGTCGATACCGTCCAGCAACCAGTTCAGCTCCTGGGCCGTCAGCACGATCGCATCGTCGCCAGGCTGCGGATGCGACTTGAAGCGCTCAGCCTCCAAGCGCTTGAGCCACAGGCAGAAGCCGTTGCGCTCCCAATACAAAATCTTCACGCGATTGCGCGCGCGATTGAGGAAGACGAACAGCACGGGGTCGAAGACCGCCACCTTGATATCCAGCTCGACCAGAGCGGCCAGGCCGTCAATGGATTTGCGGAAATCCACCGGCTTGGGGTAGAGGTAGACTTTTTCAACTTTAGCGTCGGGGCGCATCATGGTGGCTGGCTCCAGAAAGAAATCGGAGCACAGCATTGACTGGCCTGCGGATCATTTGAAGATGGGGTTTGTGGAGCGCTTACCATCATCTGGGGCCTGTTCCCGCTCTACTTCAAAGCCCTGCAAAGCGTCCCGGCGATGGAAATCATCGTGCACCGCGTGCTCTGGTCCGCGCTGTTCGGTGGTCTGTTGCTGCTCGTCTGGAAGCACCCTGGCTGGTGGCGCGAGCTGCGCGACAATCCCAAACGCCTGGCAGTGCTGGCCGGCTGCGGCCTGCTGATCGCGACCAACTGGCTGGTGTACGTGTGGGCGGTGAACAATGACCGCATGATCGAGGCCAGCCTGGGCTACTACATCAACCCGTTGATCAACGTACTGCTCGGCCTGCTGATTCTCGGCGAGCGCCTGCGCCGCTTGCAGTGGCTGGCCATCGCCCTGGCCGCGCTGGGTGTGCTGCAGCAGCTATGGCAGGTCGGCAGCCTGCCCTGGGTGTCGCTGGTGCTGGCGCTGACCTTCGGTTTCTATGGATTGATTCGCAAGCAGGCGCCCGTGGCAGCCCTGCCCGGGCTGGTGGTGGAAACCTGGCTGCTGGTGCCGGTAGCGTTGGCCTGGCTCGCTCTGCACCCTGCAGCGATGAGCAGCCAGGCAAGTTTCTGGACCAGCAGCGAAGCACTGTGGCTGGCAGCCGCCGGGCCGATCACCCTGGTGCCGCTGGTGTGCTTCAACGCCGCGGCGCGGCATCTGCCCTACACCACGTTGGGCTTCCTGCAATACCTGGCGCCGACCCTGGTACTGCTGCAGGCCATCCTGCTGTTCGATGAGCATTTCTCGCCGAGCACCCTGCTGGCGTTCGCCTGCATCTGGGCCGGGCTTTTTGTATACAGCCTGGATATCTGGCTGAACCTGCGCAAGCGGCGCAGCGCGTAAGCGCTGGTGCGCACGGCGCACCCTATGACCGAGCGCAGGCGGATCTGCGAACCTCGTAGGGTGTCGCGGGGCCGCCCAGGCTATGCACACCGGCGTCGACCGGGCCCTGAGCAGAAAACACTCAACCGCCGCCAGACCGCGCCAGCCTTGGGACGGAGCCTGTCCCCCCGGCTTATCCACAGATCCATCCCCGGCATTTGTGCACAAACCATTGATCCTGCTGCATTTTTAGCCAGCCAATGAAAAACCCCGGGGCACTAGGCAGTGCGCCGGGGCTCCCCAGTTTATCCACAGGCTGATCCACGCATACCGTGGATATCAATCCTCAGCGCGCAGATTCAGCTCCACCATCAGGTCATCGGCCAGGGTTTCCAGGCGTGCCTGCAATTGCTCCAGCGCCAGCGTTTCCGGCACGGCCAGCAGTGCTTCGGCGGTGAACAGCAACTCGCCGCTCATCGGCGCTGGCGCCACCTCGGTCAGCAGGCTCTCCAGGTTGACACCCTGCTCGGCCAGCACACGGGTGATATCACGGACGATACCGGGTCGGTCATTACCCACAAGCTCCAGACGAATCGCAGTGAAACGCCCGCCCGGCTCGCTGCCGCTGGCCGCCAGCTGCACACGAATACCCTGTGCACTGAGCGCTTCGAGCGCCTTGATCAGGCCGCCGTGGGCCTCGGCCGGCACATCCACCCGCACGATTCCGGCGAACTGCCCGGCCATGCGCGCCATACGGCTCTCCAGCCAGTTGCCACCATGATTGGCCACGCAGCCGGCCAGACGCTCGACCAGACCCGGTTGGTCCTCGGCAATCACCGTCAGTACCAGATGGTCCATGTACTACCTCACTCGTTTACAGGATTGGGAAGGTCAGCCGCGTAGCGACAACCAGTAAGTGAAGAACTGCTCGTCACGCACGTAGCCAAGACGCTGGTAAAGGCGCTGGCCGGCCAGATTGGTCTTCGCCGTCTCCAGTTGCAGACCGCAGGCGCCGGTCGCCTCGGCATGCACGCGGGCGGCATTCATCAATGCCTCGCCCATACCCGAGCGGCGGGCGCGTTCGTCGACATACAGATCACTGAGCAACCAGGCCGGTTCCAGCGCCAACGAGGACTGAAAGGGATAAAGCTGCACGAAGCCCTGCGCGGCGCCCTGCTCGTCGCGAGCAATGAACAGTTGCGAATCACCGCGCTGCAGGCGCTGGCCAAGAAAGCTGGCAACTTCCGCCGCCTCCCGCGGCACTTGGTAGAAGCGTAGGTAGCCGACGAACAGACGGGTGAGATCAACAAGGTCAGCAGCAACAACAGCGGATACCGTCATGGCAGGCTCCGGAATGACTGAAAGGCAGTATAGGCGAGGTGGCGTAGGCCATATCGGCGCACTTGTCAGCAGCCAACTCAATTAATCGTGTACGATTTTTTCTTATTTTGTGGAACAATATCGCACTTTTTTGCACGCAAAGAGCACTAAATGTGACCATAAATAGTCTTGTGGTCGCAGACTGACGCTACCCCGCTGCATTTACCCAGGATCTTGATGTAGTATGCCGCGCTTTGGACTACAAGACGGAAAACCCGTCTCCAAAGCGGCTATTGAGTAGAGCTCAGAGAGAGTGAGGCAAGTGATGACTGAACGCGTTCAAGTCGGCGGCCTGCAGGTCGCCAAAGCCCTGTACGACTTCGTGAACAACGAAGCCATTCCCGGTACCGGCATCGCTGCCGACCAGTTCTGGGCCGGTGCCGCTGCGGTCATCAAGGACCTGGCGCCGAAGAACCATGCCCTGCTGGCCAAGCGCGACGAACTGCAGGCGCAGATCGACGCCTGGCACCAGGCGCGCAAGGGGCAGGCCCATGACGCGGCTGCCTACAAAGCTTTCCTCCAGGAAATCGGCTATCTGCTGCCTGAGCCGGAAGACTTCCAGGCCACCACTGCCAATGTCGACGAAGAGATCGCCCGCCTGGCCGGCCCGCAGCTGGTGGTGCCGGTGATGAACGCGCGCTTCGCCCTGAACGCCTCCAACGCCCGCTGGGGCTCGCTGTACGACGCACTGTACGGCACCGACGTGATCAGCGAAGAAGGCGGCGCCGAGAAGGGCAAGGGCTACAACAAGGTGCGCGGCGACAAGGTCATCGCCTTCGCCCGCGCCTTCCTCGACGAGGCCGCGCCGCTGGCTGCCGGCTCTCACGTCGACTCCACCGGTTATGCCATCGTCGACGGCAAGCTGGTCGTTGCCCTCAAGGGCGGCAGCAACAGCGGCCTGCGTGACGACGCGCAACTGGTCGGTTTCCAGGGCGAGGCCAGCGCACCGATCGCCGTGCTGCTCAAGCACAACGGCCTGCACTTCGAAATCCAGATCGATGCCTCCAGCCCCATCGGCAGCACCGACGCCGCCGGCGTCAAAGACGTGCTGATGGAAGCCGCGCTGACCACCATCATGGACTGCGAAGACTCCGTCGCCGCCGTCGATGCCGACGACAAGGTGGTGGTCTACAAGAACTGGCTGGGCCTGATGAAAGGCGACCTGGCCGAGGACGTGTCCAAAGGCGGCAAGACCTTCACCCGCACCATGAACCCGGATCGCGTCTACACCCAGCCGGACGGCTCCGAGCTGACCCTGCATGGTCGCTCGCTGCTGTTCGTGCGTAACGTCGGCCATCTGATGACCAACCCGGCCATCCTCGACGCCGAAGGCAACGAGATCCCGGAAGGCATCCAGGACGCGCTGTTCACCAGCCTGATCGCGGTGCACAACCTGATCGGCAACACCAGCCGCAAGAACACCCGTACCGGCAGCGTGTACATCGTCAAACCGAAGATGCACGGCCCGGAAGAAGTCGCCTTCACCAGCGAAATTTTCGCCCGCGTCGAGGATGTGCTGGGCCTGGCCCGCAACACCCTGAAAGTCGGCATCATGGACGAAGAGCGTCGCACCACCGTCAACCTCAAGGCGTGCATCAAGGCTGCCAGCGAGCGCGTGGTGTTCATCAACACCGGCTTCCTCGATCGCACCGGTGACGAGATCCACACCTCCATGGAGGCCGGCGCCGTGGTGCGCAAGGCCGCCATGAAGAGCGAAGCCTGGATCGGTGCCTACGAGAACAACAACGTCGACGTCGGCCTGGCCACCGGCCTGCAAGGTCGTGCGCAGATCGGCAAGGGCATGTGGGCCATGCCGGACCTGATGGCCGCCATGCTCGAGCAGAAGATCGCCCACCCGCTGTCCGGCGCCAACACCGCCTGGGTCCCCTCGCCGACCGCCGCCACCCTGCACGCGCTGCACTACCACAAGGTCGACGTGTTCGCCCGTCAGGCCGAACTGGCCAAACGCACCCCGGCTTCGGTGGACGACATCCTGACCATCCCGCTGGCCAAGGACACCAGCTGGTCAGCAGAAGAAATCCGCAACGAGCTGGACAACAACTCGCAAGGCATCCTCGGTTACGTGGTGCGCTGGATCGACCAGGGCGTGGGCTGCTCCAAGGTGCCGGACATCAACGACGTCGGCCTGATGGAAGACCGCGCCACCCTGCGCATCTCCAGTCAGCTGCTGGCCAACTGGCTGCGCCACGGCATCGTCAGCGAAGCGCAGGTGGTCGAAAGCCTCAAGCGCATGGCACCGGTGGTCGATCGCCAGAACGCCAACGACCCGCTGTATCGCCCGATGGCCCCGGATTTCGACAACAACGTCGCCTTCCAGGCCGCGCTGGAGCTGGTCATCGAGGGCACCAAGCAGCCCAACGGCTACACCGAGCCGGTGCTGCATCGCCGTCGTCGCGAATTCAAGGAAAAGAACGGCCTGTGATTCGCCTGGCACCTCGACCATAAAAAACCGCCCTTCGGGGCGGTTTTTTTATGGGGAGTGTCGCGGCTAAAGCCCCTCCCACAGGGCACTCAACTTTGTGGGAGGGGCTTTAGCCGCGACAGACAACTAGCGCGTGGCCTGCGCCGCCTTGTCCGCTGTTACCCCGGTGGTATTGCCCAGCAGACTGGTTGTCGCGGTCTGCACGAAGGCCGACAGCTTGCGCTCCAGATCGCTGCGCCGCTGCGCATCGTCGATCACTTCGGCACTGGCCTCGTGGCCAAGCTGGTAGCGATACAGGCGCGCATCACGGTCACGCGGTTTGACCAGGATGTTGTCGCCCGTCACCAGGCCCACGGTCTGGTCGCTCCCGGACGGTTTGATCACCGCCACGCCGGCATCGCCCTCAGGCAGCGCCAGCAGGTCGCGGCCCCAGCATTGCTGCTGCACCGGCTGGCCGAGACGGCCCATGATGGTTGGTACCACGTCGATCTGGCTGCCGACGGTGTCGCGGTTATTGCCGAAGGTTTCCTGCACGCCGGGGCCAATCAGCAGCAGCGGGATGCTGAAGCGCGACAGGTCCATCTCGGTGATCTGCTCGTCGTTGCCGAAGCCATGGTCACCCAGCACCACGAACAGGGTGTCCTTGAAGTAGGGCTCCTGGCGCGCCTTGGCGAAGAACTGGCCGAGCGCCCAGTCGGCGTAACGCATGGCGGTCAGGTGCTCGTCCAGCGAGCCGTGGCCGGTGACGCGTTCGACCGGCAGATCCTCCGGCAGGGCGTAAGGCGTGTGGTTGGACAACGTCTGCAGCAGTGCGTAGAACGGCTTGCCCTGGCGCCCCAGCTTGGCCAATTCATCGGCACCACGGCTGAACATGTCCTGGTCGGACACGCCCCAGGTCGGGTCGATGAAGACCGGGTCGACGAAATCGTCGCGGCCGACGAAGTTGCGCATGCCCTGGTTGGCGAAGAAGCCGGACTGGTTATCCCAGGCGAAGCTGCCGTTGTACACGTACACATCGTCATAACCACGGGCACTGAGCAACTGCGGCAGGCCGGAGAACTGGTGGCCACCTTCGGGCATGCGCATCAGGTATTCGAACGCCGGCAGGTTGGGGAAGCAGGCCATGGTGGCGAACATGCCCTGGTGGGTGTGGGTGCCGTTGGAGAACACGCGCTGGAACAGCAGCCCCTCCTTGGCCAGGGCATCGAAGTTGGGGGTAATGCCGTCCTGGTTGCCCATGGCGCCGATGTAACGGCCGGCCATGCTCTCAATGAGAATGACCACCACGTTGCGCACCTGCGGCAGTTGGCCTTCGGCCGGTGGCGTGTATACGCGGCGCACGGCGGCCAGGTCGGCATCGAGCAACTGATCGCGTGGGGTCAGCAGCAGGTCGCGGGTGATCTGCCGCGCTTCGTCAGCCGGCAGGGTGGCCTTCCAGCTGTTGTCGCGGTGATCGGAGAAGAAGTTCTCGGCGGCATCGACCAGGGTCAGACTGCCGTTGAGGCCCAGGTGATTGGCGAACATCGAATCGGTGGTGTAGGCGTCGCCCCAGCGCAGCGGCGGGCCGGAGCGCAGGGTGCCACGCGCAGCGACCACGCAGACCAGCAGAAACAGCACGAACACGGCGATGCGAGCCGGCCAGCGCGGCGGCGCAGCATGCCCGTGCGCACGCGTGGCGCGCTCGATACAGCGGAACAGCCAGGCCAGCAGCAGCGTGGCCAGGGCCCAGGCCAGCAGCAGGCGCAACACCGGGAAACCGTTCCAGATCATGCTGGTGACGGTGCCCAGGTCCTCCTGCATGTACTGGAACACCAGACTGTTCAGGCGCTGATGGAATTCGCGGTAGAAATTCAGCTCGACCACGGCAAAAAACAGACACAGGCTGGTGACGACGGTCAGCCAGGCTACATGCAGACGCCGCGCGCGCATCGCAGTCACACTCAGCAGCGACAGACTCAGCGGAATGCACAGGTAGACGACCAGACGCAGGTCGAAGCGCGCCATTGACGAAGGCCTCGGCGAAGGTGCTGACCGATGTATCGGCGATCAGCGCCTGGTTGTAGGCCAGCAAGCCCAGCCGAGCCAGGGCGAAAAGCAGCAGCATGCACAGCGCGCTGCCGAGGATGAAAGCCAGGTGACTACCAACACTGACCTGCGCCGCCTTGCGGGCAGCTGGTACGGATGACTGCATGGATGTGCCTTGCTCTTTATGGCATAGGAGGGCCGGTGCAGCTTGCCTGAGTGCAGGTCAAAATTTCGTCAAAACTGCGTTGTCTGCACCCTACTTAGGTGCAATGGGCAAGCCGGCCAGCCAGGGCCACACTGACAGCATCCCGAAACTGCGAGGCGCACGCCCATGAGCAAGGCCGACGCGATGGCCGATGCGGGCAAGACAGCGGTGCTGCAGAACATCCACGGCACCATGGAGTTCCTGCAGAAGTTTCCGCCCTTCAACCAGATGGACACCGCCCACCTGGCGTTTCTGGTCGAGCACTGCCAGCTGCGCTTCTATGCCGAGGGCGACTCGATCATCAAACCCAGCGATGGCCCGGTCGAGCACTTCTACATCGTCAAGCAGGGCCGCGTGCACGGTGAGCGCCCACACAGTGCGCGGCGTGGCACCGAGACCACCTTCGAGATCACGGCTGGCGAGTGCTTTCCCCTGGCGGCGCTGATCGGCGAACGCGCCACGCGTACCGAGCACCTGGCCGCCGAGGACACCTTCTGCCTGCTGTTGGCCAAACACGCCTTCATCAAGCTGTTCGCCGTTTCCAACCCGCTGCGCGACTTCGCCCTGCGCGGGGTCAGCAGCCTGCTCGATCAGGTCAACCAGCAGGTACAGCTGCGCGCGGTGGAAACCCTCGGCGCGCAATACTCGCTGGACACCCGTCTGGGCGAACTGGCCATGCGCCAACCCATCGGCTGCGCGCCCGACACGCCGCTGCGCGAGGCGGTGCGGCTGATGCACGAACAGCATGTCGGCAGCATCGTCATCGTCGATCCGGCCGAGCGGCCGCTGGGCATCTTCACCCTGCGCGACCTGCGTCGGGTGGTGGCCGACGGCGTCGACCTGGCCCAGCCGATCAGCAACCTGATGACCCCCAGGCCCTTCCACCTGGCGCCGGACGCCAGCGCCTTCGACGCCGCCATCGCCATGACCGAGCGGCATATCGCTCACGTTTGCCTGGTGGACCACGAAAAACTCTGCGGGGTGATTTCCGAGCGCGACCTGTTCAGCCTGCAGCGCGTCGACCTGGTGCATCTGGCACGCACCATCCGCCACGCCGGCAAAGTCGAGACCCTGGCCGGGCTGCGCAGCGACATCCGCCTGCTGGTCGACCGCATGCTCGCGCATGGCGCCAGCTCGACGCAGATCACCCATATCGTCACCCTGCTCAACGACCACACCGTATGCCGGGTGATCGAGCTGACCCTTGAAGAAATGGGCGATCCGGGCATTCCCTTCACCTGGCTGTGCTTCGGCAGCGAAGGCCGCCGCGAGCAGACCCTGCACACCGATCAGGACAACGGCATTCTCTTCGAGGCCGAAAGCGCCAGCGAGTCTGCTGCCATCCGCGAGCGCCTGCTGCCGATCGCCCGCGAGATCAACCAGCGCCTGGCGCAGTGCGGCTTCACCCTGTGCAAGGGCAATATCATGGCCGGCAACCCCGAGCTGTGCCTGTCGCGCGAGGAATGGTCGCGGCGCTTCGCCGGCTTCGTCCTCGAAGCCACGCCGGAAAATCTGCTGGGCTCGACCATCTATTTCGACCTGCGCGCGATCTGGGGCCCGGACGAAGGCTGCGAACAGCTACGCGAGGAGCTGCTCGGACGCATCGCCAACAACAGCCTGTTCCAGCGCATGATGGCGGAGAACGCCCTGCGCCACCGCCCGCCGGTTGGACGCTTCCGCGACTTCGTGGTGGCCCGTTCGGGCGCCGACAAGGACACTCTCGACCTCAAGGTGCAGGGCCTGACGCCCTTCGTCGACGGCGCCCGTTTGCTCGCGTTGGCCAACGGCATCAGTGCGGTCGGCACCCTGGAGCGCCTGCGCGCGCTGATCACCAAGGGCGTGATCGAGGCCCTGGACGGCGCCGCCTATGAAGAGGCCTACCACTTCATTCAGCAGACGCGCATGCAGCAGCATCAACTGCAGGCACGCGACGAGCTGCCCTACTCCAATCGGGTCGATCCCGACCACCTCAATCACCTGGACCGGCGTATTCTGCGCGAGTCGTTCCGCCAGGCGCAGCGCCTGCAGAGCAGCCTGGCCATGAGGTATCAGCTATGAGCAAGTTCACCTGGTTCACCGGCCGCGGTCCGGCCCTGACCCAGCAGCAGCTGCAACGCCGCGAGGCCTTGAGCGCTCCGGCGGCGTTCGACGAACGTCCGCTGCACCAGCAGCGCTTCGTCGTCCTCGATCTGGAAACCACCGGCCTGAACATGCGCCGCGATCAGGTGCTGGCCATCGGCGCGGTGGTGATCGACAACGGCGCCATCGATTTCGCCGAACAGTTCGAATGCACCCTGCACCGCCCCGACCATCAGGCCAGCGCCAGCACGCTGATCCATGGCATCGCGCCCAGCGCAGTGGCCCGGGGTGTGGAACCGGCTGAGGCGCTGCTGGATTTCATGGAGTTCGTCGGCAGCAGCCCGCTGCTGGCCTTTCATGCCGAATTCGACCAGCGCATGCTGGCTCGCGCACTGCGCCAAAGCCTGGGCTATCGCCTGCAGCACCATTTCTTCGATGTCGCCGAAATCGCCCCGCTGCTGTGCCCGCAAGCGCGCATTCGTCAGGGCGGGCTCGATGACTGGGTCGCCGAATTCGGCCTGCAGGTGCACCAGCGCCACAACGCCAGTGCCGATGCGCTGGTGACCGCTGAACTGGCGCTGATGCTGTTCAGCAAGGCGCGCCGTCAGGGCATCGACAGTCTTTGCGATCTAGAGCGCCAACTGGCCAGCCAACGCCGGCGTCAACACGCCATGTAAACAGACGCCACGTCGGCTCGTAGGGGGGATCGGGGCGCGTAGTCGACGCTCTTTTCATCCACCTCGAGGGCAACAAACCTGGTGAATGGGTGAAGCGTCATCCACCCTACGAAGCTTATCCACAACTTCAAGGTGCGCACAGCGCACCCTACGGACTGGCCAGCCGGCGTCGGCGTCGGCAGGCCATATACAGCACATCGCCCGCAAGCGGGCTCCCACGACGCAATCCCCCGTAGGAGCCGGCTTGCCGGCGATCCATCTTGGCCGCTCTACAGATCGCGCATCAGCAATCCATAATCCAACCCCACTTCCGCCGGCAACGGCAGGTACAGCACGTGACCGTCCCCCGGCGCCACCTGCTGCGCCTGGCCCTGCGCGTTCTGCAGGTGTTCCAACGTGAAACGCAGATTGCCCTGCGGCGTCATCAGCTCCAGGCCGTCACCCACGGCGAAGCGGTTCTTCACCCGCACCTCGACCAGCTCGCCACGGCGCTCGCCGGTGAGCTCGCCAACGAACTGCTGGCGCTCCGCGACCGAGCTGCCGCGCTCGTAATTCTGGTATTCGTCGTGCACATGACGACGCAGAAAGCCTTCGGTGTAACCGCGATGCGCCAATGACTCCAGGCTGCCCAGCAGGCTCGGGTCGAATGGCTTTCCGGCCAGGGCATCGTCGATGGCTCGGCGGTAGACCTGCGCCGTGCGCGCCACGTAGAAATGGCTCTTGGTGCGCCCCTCGATCTTTAGCGAATGCACGCCCATGCGCACCAGGCGCTCGACGTGCTGCACCGCGCGCAAGTCCTTGGAGTTCATGATGTAAGTACCGTGCTCGTCCTCGAAGGCGGCCATTTCCTCGCCCGGCCGGCCGGCCTCTTCGAGCACGAAGGCTTGCGCAGTCGGCGCACCCTGGCCAAGCGTCGGCTCGACCACGCGGACGATCTCACCCAGCTCGTTCTCGGTCGCGGGCGTGGCCTGGTATTGCCAGCGGCAGGCGTTGGTGCAGGTGCCCTGGTTGGGGTCGCGGCGATTGATGTAGCCCGACAACAGGCAACGCCCGGAATAGGCCATGCACAACGCGCCATGGACGAACACCTCCAGCTCCATGTCCGGTACCTGACTGCGGATTTCCTCGATCTCTTCCAGCGCCAGCTCGCGCGAGAGGATCACCCGGCTCAGCCCCTGCTGACGCCAGAACTCGACACTGGCCCAGTTCACCGCGTTGGCCTGCACCGAGAGGTGAATCGGCACCTGCGGATAGTGCTGACGCACCAGCATGATCAGGCCCGGGTCGGACATGATCAGCGCATCGGGCGCCATCTCGATCACCGGCGCCAGATCCTTGAGGAAGGTCCTGAGCTTGGCATTGTGCGGGGCGATGTTGACCACCACATAGAACTGCTTGCCCTGCGCATGTGCCTCGGCGATGCCCAGGGCCAGGTTGGCGTGGTCGAACTCGTTATTGCGCACGCGCAGGCTGTAACGCGGCTGCCCGGCATACACCGCATCGGCGCCGTAGGCGAAGGCATAACGCATGTTCTTCAGGGTGCCGGCTGGCGACAACAGCTCAGGGAAACGGGGCATGACCGCACGCTCGAAAATCAGGGGCTGGCGATTCTATGCAGGTGGCAGGCGTGGATATTGATCTGGGTCTATCGGGCGCGGAGAAGCACCTGGTGGGTTAAATGGATCAGGCGGTCGCGTAGGGTGCGCCGTGCGCACCACTGCCGCGACACAAGAATGGCGGGCTAGCGACACACTTGGCGGTACAGCGCGTCGTCCTTGTCGATGCGCTTGAGCTGGGCAAGCTGAGGCTGTTTCTTCTCGTCCAGCGGCAGCAACTCGCCAGTTGTGCAATTGAGCAGATGAGCGCGGTGCGATACGTGGTCGATGTGCTGCTTCTCGAAACGATAGAGCATGAACTCGGCCACTTGCGCATCCGCCAACTGCTTGTGCACGACGCTCTTGCTGTCGAGCACGGTAAAGGCAGTGACCATCGGCACGAAGTAACTCCACGGACGCCAGAACACATGCCCCGCCTCGGTCGCCACCACCACTGATTCTGCAGGCTGACGTGCCTGCTGATGCTCGAACCAGGAGTACTCGTAGAACACCTGATAGCCCAGCATCCCCAGACCACCAAACAGTGGCACGATCCACCGCGGCAGCTTGTTGCGCGTCAATTTGCGTAGCAGCAGAGCGATACCGGCAGCGCCGAGCCCCGCGACCACGATGGCAAGCAAAGTCCACAACATATGACTGTTCCCGAAAAAAGACGGGCCTCCACTGGAGGCCCGTCTGTCAGACCCTGGACCATCGGAAGATGGCCTCAGGCCAGGATTATGCTTAGTGGTTCAGAGCGGCACCAGCACCTTTGGGGGTACGCACGCTTTCCACCAGGTCCTGGATTTCCTGCGGTGGGGCAGCAGTGACGCTCGACACCGCGTAAGCCACGGCGAAGTTGATCAGCGCACCAACGGAACCGAAGGAAGCCGGGGAGATACCCATGAACCACTGGTCCGGAGTGTTGGGCAGCATGTTGGTCTCCGGAATGAAGAACCAGCCCAGGTAGGTGAAGATGTACAGCAGGGTGACCACCAGACCGGCAACCATACCGCAGATCGCGCCCTTGTCGTTCATGCGCTTGGAGAAGATCCCCATCATCAGCACCGGGAACAGGGTCGCCGCCGCGATACCGAAGGCCAATGCCACCACCTGCGCGGCGAATCCGGGTGGATTCAAGCCCAGGTAGGTCGCCAGCAGGATCGCTGCAGCCATCGACAGCCGCGCTGCCAACATCTCGTTCTTCTCGCTGATCTTCGGATTGATCAAGGTCTTGATCAGGTCATGACTGATCGCCGAAGAAATCGCCAGCAACAAACCAGCCGCCGTCGATAGCGCCGCTGCAATTGCACCGGCCGCGATAAGACCGATTACCCAGCCAGGCAGGTTGGCAATCTCCGGGTTGGCCAGAACCAGGATGTCGTTGTTCACGGTCAGCTCGTTACCGTTCCAGCCACGCTCCTGAGCGGTCGCGGTGAAGGCCGGTGCAGCATCGTTGTACATCTGGATGCGGCCGTCACCGTTCTTGTCTTCCCACTTGATCAGGCCGGTCTGTTCCCAGGTCTTGACCCACTCAGGACGCTCTTCATAGGACAGAGCCGGGGCGGAAGCGCCTTCCGGATAAATAGTGGTCATCAGGTTCAGGCGCGCCATCGAGGCAACGGCCGGAGCGGTGAGGTACAGCATGGCGATGAAGATCAGGGTCCAGCCAGCGGACCAGCGCGCATCGGCTACCTTCGGTACGGTGAAGAAGCGAATGATCACGTGCGGCAGACCGGCAGTACCGATCATCAGCGACAGGGTGAACAGCACCATGTTCAGCTTGTTGTCGACATCCGCGGTGTAGGCAGCGAAGCCCAGGTCACGCACCACTTCATCGAGTTTCTGCAGCAGCGGCACGCCGGACTCGACGTGGTCACCGAACAGGCCCAGCGGCGGGATCGGGTTACCGGTCAGCTGCAGGGAGATAAAGATGGCCGGGATGGTGTAGGCCACGATCAGTACCACGTACTGAGCGACCTGGGTGTAGGTGATGCCCTTCATGCCACCGAATACGGCGTAGGCGAAGACCACCGCCGCAGCGATCCAGATACCAGTGGAGTTGCTCACTTCGAGGAAGCGCGAGAAGGCAACACCGGCACCGGCCATCTGGCCGATCACGTAGGTCACGGAGATGATCACCAGTCAGATCACCGCAGTCAGGCGTGCGCCTCGACTGTAGAAGCGATCACCGATGAAATCCGGCACGGTGAACTTGCCGAACTTGCGCAGGTACGGTGCCAGCAGCATCGCCAGCAGCACGTAGCCACCGGTCCAGCCCATGAGGAAGGTGGAGTTGGCATAACCACCGGCGGCAATCAGGCCCGCCATGGAAATGAAGGAAGCAGCGGACATCCAGTCAGCGGCCGTCGCCATGCCGTTGGTGATCGGATGCACACCACCGCCAGCGACGTAGAACTCCTTGGTGGAGCCGGCACGCGCCCAGATGGCGATGCCGATATAGAGCACGAAGGACGCCCCTACGAACAACATGTTGATAACGAACTGGCTCATGACCACTTACTCCTCAACGCCAAATTCTTTATCAAGTTTGTTCAGTCTCCACGCGTAGTGAAAAATGAGCCCGATAAAGAAGAGGATTGAGCCTTGCTGGGCGAACCAGAATCCGAGGTCGGAACCGCCAACGGAGATTCCCGCGACCATCGGACGCAGGATCATGGCGAATCCGTAGGAAACCAGCGCCCAGACAATCAGGCTCCAGGTGATGAGCCGCACATTGGCCTTCCAATAGGCCGCGGCATTGCTTTGTTCAGAAGTCATAGACGCCTCCGGTTATTGTTATTCTGATGCATCTTCAAGCTAGCAGCAGGCCAGCACCTACCGACAGCTAGACATTGGTATTAGCAGGCTGCTGAACACCCCCCCGGCACTGGCCCCCTGCCCCATGCAGTTGTTGCCCGAACCATCAACGGCCTGCCAGAACTGTAGAAGAAAAGTGGCGTTTTCAAAGGTGACCGGCAACATCACCCCGCATGGCGGGTGATCGGCGGCTATGCCTATGTCGACGCCGAAGTGACCGAAAGCACCACGACCACCATACCGGTGGGCTCGCGCCTGGCCAACGTGCCACGGCATAGCTTCAACCTGCTCGACACCTACGAGTTCGACAGCGGCGCACTGGCCGGCCTGGGCCTGGGCGTTGGTCTGAAATATGTCAGCGAGCGTCAGGGCCAGGCCAGCAACAGCACCTTCGACATGGACGGCTACGGCCTGGTCGACCTGCTGGCCTACTACCCGCTGACCGAGAACGTGCGCCTGAACCTCAACCTCAACAACGTCTTCGACAAGCACTACGAGGAACGTCTGGAGCTATCCGGGCGAACCGCGCACCCTGCATGCGGGGATTTCGCTCAGCCTGTAAAAACGGGCGCCAGGTGAACCCGGTTCATCTGGCTTGCCACCTCGTCTCACCATGCAAGCACGCCTTCTGCCGCACCTCGGTATATAACCTCTGACAGATCCGTTGTTGCGTCTGCCATTGACGAAACAATCCGGCAATCCGCCGCGCCAGCAGATGCCCGGCACGCGCCTCCCCGCGCAGACCGATATGCCCGCTCATGAGCGATACCACAGGCGCATAAAGCCCAGCGCCAGCAGCAGGCCCACCAGGGCGTACTGCACCGGATGCACGGCCAGGCGTTTGAGCACTTCGAAGAGAAAGAAGGTGGCGAAGGTCAGGGCAATGAACAGCAGCGCATATTTGATCGCGCGGTCGGTCTTCAGGTACTGATCCACCGGGTCGACAAAACTCACCCCGAAGTTGCGGCCGAATAGGCCCTGGCAACGCTCGGCGCCCACGCAGTCGCGCAATGCCTCTTCCAGGTTGGTGGCGAAGAAGCTGGTCTGCCACTCGGCGCTGAAGCCCTTGTCAGAGATTTCGCGGCGGCTCGGCAGGTATTCACCGACGAAGCTCGGGTGCGGCCAGTCGGAACTCAGCTTGACCCGGCTGTCGCGCCCGACCGGCACCACCGACAGTTGCTCGGTGCCCTGCAGCTTGAGGTCGAAAGCGAAGTCGAGCGTCTGCCCACTCTGCGCGTCCAGCGCAGGAAGCGGCGCATGCACGCCGGCACCGAAATTGTCGTCACCGCTGCCCGGCGCGAAGCTCTGGGTCTGGCCATTGAGGCGCAGTTGCAGGTCGTTGCTGATGCCATGGATATCGCTGATGCCGACCGAGAGGAAGGGTTTCTCGAAGCGGTAGAAACCGAGGTCGTCGCCCAGCCCCAGGCGCGCCGGCAGGCGGAATTGGCCGCTGACCTGGCTGTCGCTGCGATACAGGCGCGCTTCATAAATGCCGCGGGCACGCAGCTCGGTGCCAACCGCTCCTTCAAGCACGAAGCGCTCCGGCAGGAAGTACAGGCGACCACGCCGTTGACGCTTTTCGCTATAGCGCTCGCCGGTCTTTTCGTTGGTCTTCCATTCATGGGTGGTCTTGATGTAAGGCAACACCAGGGCCCGGTGATCTGCTGGCTGTAGCTGGAACTGCGGGTAATGCCCTGCATCACCTCATAGCGCAGGCCCTGGCGCTCATCGACCAGGCCATCGATCATCAACAGGGGAATCATCAGCAGCAGAATCAACAGGGCAATGGCGCCCAGCTTGAAACTCAGGGAACTGCTCATGGGTACGGCTCTCCGTAGCGAGTGAAAGTACGGCAGAGTCTGGGCAGCGATGATGGGAGGCGTGTGGGGCGCACGTGGAGATTGTGTGGAGAATGCGGGAGCGCTGTAAGCCGATTTGTCATCCAGCAGCTCGGCGGCACTGGCATCTGTATAAAAAACCAGTGAAACTTCGTCCATGCTCAACCTCGATGCCCCCGAACTCTATTACCTGGCCAACTTTCGCAAGGCGCTTGCCTGGCTCGACGCCCATCACGTTGACCTGATGGACGACGCCGAACGCGCCTTCGTTGCGGATTTCCCTCAGCTGCCCCTACCCGCCCAGGCGCTGCTGGTGCGCCTGGTGATGCGCAAGGGCGTGCACTTTCGCGTGAGTAAACTGCGCTACGCCGAGATCGGCGATATACCGAGCGCTGCCGCACCGCTGCTGCAACGGGGCTGGCTGATCGACTGCGCCGCCCTGAACTTCGACGAACTCGGCGCCCTGCTGCTCAAGGACGAACTGGCTGCGCATTTCGCCAGCGATCTGCCACGCGGCAACCTGAAGAAAAGCGAAGTGCTCGACCATCTGCGCGAATTGCACAGCGAACCCCGCAGCCTGGCGGACTGGTGCCCAAATCTGGACGAGCGCCTGCTGAGCCTGGCCATCGGGCCACTGTGTGACCGCCTGCGCCTGATGTTCTTCGGCAACCTGGCGCAGGACTGGTCGGAATTCGTGCTCGCCGACCTGGGCATCTTCCGTTACGAACAGGTGCCGATCACCCCAGGTTCGCGCGGTTTTCGCAGCCGCCAGGATGTGGACGACTACCTGCACCTGCGCGCCTGCCGCGAGGCCTTCGAGGTCGGCATGCCGGTGACCGAGGTTCTGCAGCACCTTGGCGATTTCTCCAGCGACAGCCCGCATATCGGCGAACGCCACCAGCGCCTGCTGCTGCAATTGGCTCAGCATCTGGAGCGCGCTGGCGAGCTGGACTCGGCGCTGGCGCTATACCGCGACACCCGCGCAGTAGGTTCGCGACAACGGCAGATCCGCGTGCTGGAACGCCTGAGCCAAGATGCCGAGGCGCTGGCCCTGGCCGAACAGGTGATCGCAGCGCCGCACAACGCCGAAGAGGCGCAACTGGCCGAAAGGGCGCGCACACGCCTGCGCAAACGCCTCGGCCTACCAGCTGCGACCAAGGCAGCGAAGCTGATCGAGGATCGCCTCGACCTGCGCCTGCCGCGAGCTGCCAGCGTCGAGCTGGCTGTGGCCATGCACTTGGCAGAACCCGATGCACCCGTGCATTACGTGGAGAACACGCTGATCTGCGGGCTGTTCGGCCTGCTCTGCTGGGAGGCGATCTTCGCCCCGCTGCCTGGCGCCTTCTTCCACCCCTTCCACACCGGCCCGGTGGATCTGCACCGCGCCGACTTTCACGCCCGTCGCAGCGAGCTGTTCAGCGCCTGCCTGGCGCGCCTGGAGGACGGCAGCTACATCGAGGCCATGCGCCGCACGCACGCCGAGAAGTTCGGCATTCAGTCGCCCTTCGTGTTCTGGGAACTGCTCGATACCGAACGACTGGAGCAGGCGCTGGCCTGCCTGCCACCGGCGCACCTGGGCGCCTGGTTTCGCCGCCTGCTGGCCGATATCCGCGAAAACCGCGCCGGCATGCCCGACCTGATCCAGTTCTGGCCGGCCGAGGGCCGCTACCGAATGATCGAGGTGAAAGGCCCGGGCGACCGCCTGCAGGACAACCAGAAACGCTGGCTGGCCTTCTGCGCCGAACACGGCATGCCAGTCAGCGTGTGCTACGTGGAGTGGAGCGATTGAGCCTGCGTATCGCCGTGCGCGAGCTGTGCGAGTTCACCGCCAAGGAAGGTGACCTCGACCTGCGCTTCACCCCCTCGCCCACCGCGCAGGAAGGCATGGCCGGGCACGCCACCGTGGTTGCCCGGCGCGGCCCGGATTACGTCTCCGAGCTGCCACTGATCGGCGAGTTCGAGGGGCTGACGGTCAGCGGCCGCGCCGATGGCTTCGACCCCGAGTTTCGCCTGCTGGAAGAAATCAAGACCCATCGCGGCGACATCTCGCGCATCCCGGCCAACCACCGCCTGCTGCACTGGGCGCAGGTGAAGATCTACGGCTGGCTGCTGTGCCAGGAGCTGGGCTTCGAGGAACTGGATCTGGCGGTTGTCTACTTCAACGTCATGACCCAGCAGGAAACGGTGTTCCGCGAACGCCACAGCGCGGCCTCGCTGGGCGAGTTCTTCGCCCTGCACTGCCGCCGTTACATCGAATGGGCGCGGCAGGAGCAGGCGCATCAGCAAGCACGCAATCAGGCATTGGACGCGCTGGAGTTCCCCTACGGCGAATTTCGCCATGGCCAACGGCAACTGGCAGAAGCCGTGTACCGCGCCGCGCGCGACGGCCACTACCTGCTGGCGCAGGCCACCACCGGCATCGGCAAAACCCTCGGCACCCTGTTCCCGCAGCTCAAGGCCATGCCTGGCCAGCAGCTCGACCGCCTGTTCTTCCTCAGCGCCAAGACGCCAGGCCGGCGCCTGGCACTGGATGCCCTGCAACGCCTGCGCGAACCCGACACGCCGCTACGCGTGCTGGAACACGTAGCCCGCGACAAGGCCTGCGAACACCCAAGCAAAGCCTGCCATGGCGACTCCTGCCCATTGGCCAAGGGCTTCTACGACCGCCTGCCGGCAGCGCGCAGCGCGGCGCTGAAGGAACGCTGGCTGGATCAGCAGGCGGTGCGCAATATCGCCATCGCCCATGGCGTATGCCCCTACTACCTGAGCCAGGAGCTGTGCCGCTGGAGCGACGTGGTGGTGGGCGACTACAACTACTACTTCGACCTCGGCGCCCTGCTGCACAGCCTCACCCTGATCAACCAGTGGCGCGTCTGCCTGCTGGTGGACGAAGCGCACAACCTGGTGGAGCGCGGACGCGGCATGTACAGCGCCGAGCTGGATCAGGCGCGCTTCAAGGCCATGTGCCGCGATGCGCCGAAGCGTCTGAAAAGCGTGCTGGAACGGGTCGACCGCCACTGGGATCAACTGCACCGCGAGCAAGAGGTGCCCTATCAGGTCTACCCGCTGGCGCCGGACTTGCTGCTTGCCGCGCTGGGCAAGGCGGTCAGCGCCATCACCGACCTGCTCACCGACCAGCCCGAAGGCAATGGCGGTGAGCTGCTCAGCTTCTATCTCGACGCCATGCTGTTCTGCCGCCTGGCGGAGAGCTTCGGCCCGCACTCGCTGTTCGACATCAATCGCATGGAGGCCGGCAACGGGCGCGGCTACTCGGCCCTGTGCATCCGCAATATCCTGCCGGCGCCCTTCCTCGGCCCACGCTTCGAGGACGCCCACAGCGCCACGCTGTTCTCCGCCACCCTCAGCCCCAGCCACTACTACCTCGACCTGCTCGGCCTGCCGGAAGAGACCCAGTGCCTGGACGTCGCCTCACCGTTCAGCGCCGAACAACTGCACGTACAGGTGGTGCGCAACCTGTCGACCCGCTACCAGCACCGCGACGCCTCGTTGGCGCCGATCTGCCAGTTGATGGCGAGCCAATACGCCGAACGCCCCGGCAACTACCTGGCCTTCTTCAGCAGCTACCAGTACCTGGAACAGGTGCTACAGGAGCTGCGCTGCGACCACCCGCAGATCCCGGTGTGGACGCAGTCCCGGCAGATGGACGAAGCGGCGCGCCAGGGCTTTATCGAGCGCTTCCAGATCGGCGGCCGCGGCATCGGCTTCGCCGTTCTCGGCGGTGTATTCGGCGAAGGCGTGGACCTGCCCGGCGAACGCCTGATCGGCGCCTTCGTCGCCACCCTCGGCCTGGCCCAACTCAACCCGATCAACGAAGAAATCCGCCAGCGCATGGACACCCTGTTCGGCAACGGCTACGACTACACCTACCTGTACCCCGGCCTGCAAAAGGTCGTACAAGCCGCCGGCCGGGTGATCCGCACCCCAGAAGACCAGGGCGTGCTCTACCTGATCGACGACCGCTTCGCCCGCCCCGAAGTCCGCCGCTTGCTGCCGAGCTGGTGGCAAGTTGAACTGCTGCGCTTGCCATACAAAACACCCACACCCGAGCCGCAACCCGACCTGTAGGATCGGGTGGGCGGCATTCCGTTTTAGCCGCGATCATCACCGCCAGAGAACCGTAGCCAGGGCTGAGCGAAGCAATACCCGGGAGGATCGTGAGCGTCAGCACGCCACGACTGAATACGAGTTGCCAGCGGTTATCCGACATGGTGTATAACCTGCCAAACACCCCACCGCCTCGCTGCAGGCCGCGAGATAGAGAAGGATTTCGAAAATGACCAGAAAGGTTATCCACCAAAACCACCCGCAGGTTATGCACCATTTGGTGTCTATTTATAGTTAGGCTATTTCAAAGCATGAGTATGATTGCTCGCATCACCGTAGCCCTTATCCTAGTTATTGTTATAGGTAGCATATATCTAAACTTCACAACGCCTCATACAGAAGAGCAGTCGTTTGACACCACCTTATGGAGTGAGCTCAAAAAAGAATCCATGTTAAACGACCCTGGCTGCGTTCGGGGCGGGATGGCTCTATCTCTAATACGAAATGAACGGTTAACTGGCCTTAAAAAACATGAGGTAGATAAACTTTTAGGAGAAGCTACAACACCTTCAACTACTAATGAATTTCGCTATAGCCTCGGTCAGTGCCATTGGGACTGGAAACACAGCTCTATGGTAGTGCGCTTCAATGCCAGCGATGTTGTAACAAGTACATTTATCGAAGTTGAATAAATTACTAAAATCAGTACAGAAACTAAATTACCAATCAGTCGGGGCACAGCGTCAGCGCTACACCGCCTAACAACTTATATGGACTCTCCCCACAAGTAGTGAGCAAAGCTTTGCCTTTGCACCTGTCGTCAGCGCGGTTGCATTCGTATATCCGGCCTGTTCTGAGCGCTAAGGAAGACATAGTGGCGTGGACAACGCGAAGCTTGTCCACCATGCCTGGATTGAGCGCAGCGAAAACAGGAACGTCGCGTTGCTACCCATCCTAAACAGCCGAGAAGTTTCGCGGCTGAAGCGGAGTGCCGCCCAGCCGCTCCTACAAAGGCTGACGCTCAGGCTGTTGAGGGAGGCGCTTTAGCGGCGAGTCGCGGCTAAAGCCCCTCCCACAAGGCAACAGCAGCGCTGCCTACGCGGGTAGTGTCAGACGTACTTCCACACCGCCTTCGACATTACCGATCTGCAACTCGCCACCATGCAGCTCGGCCACCTCCTGCACAAAGTTCAGGCCCAGGCCGGTGCTCTTGCGGCCACCATTGGGGCGCGGCAGGGAGTAGAAGCGCTCGGTCAGACGTGCCAGGGCGTAGTCGGGGATGGCTTCGCCCTGGTTGAACAGGCGCAGGACGATGCGCTCGCCATCGCGTTCGGCGGCGATGCGGATGCGGCCGTCGGGTGGTGTGAAGTCCAGGGCGTTGTCCAGCAGGTTGGCCAGTGCCTGGCGCAGCAGGAAGCGCTCGCCGCGCAGGCTGAGGCCGGTCGGTATTGCCCGATCAACGTGCAGATGGGCAGCAGTGATACGCGCCTGTTGCGCTTGCAGCAGTTCGTCCACCAGTGGCGCCAGCGGCACCGCCACGCGTTCTTCCAGCCCCTGGCGTTGCTCCACCTGGGTCAGGTGCAGCAGGCGTTCGATCAGGTTCTGCAGGCGTGCGCCTTCCTGCTGGATATTGCCCACGAAGTGCTGGCGCTGCTCGACCGGCATATCACCTTCGAGCAGTTCGGCGGCGCCGCGGATGGCGGCCAGCGGGCTTTTCAGTTAGTGGGTCACGGGTGTGCACGTAACGCTCGACGTAGGCCTTGCCTTCCAGCTCGGTGCGCATGCGCTCCACCGCCTTGGCCAGTTGCCCCAGTTCGCCGCCGCGCACAGTGGGCGCCTCGGCGCGCTGCCCCTCGCTGACCGCCTGGGCATAGCGAGTGAGCTTGCCCAGTGCGGCGCTGAGCCACCAGGACAGCCCCGCGCCAATCAACAGGCCAAGGCCGATCAACCCGGCACCGAGCCAGCCAAGACGCGTTTGCGAGCGCTCGATATAGGGCTGCAGGGTGCGGTTGGGTTTGGCCACCGAGACCACGCCAATGATCTGCTCGCCATCCCTGATAGGTGCGGCGACATACATCACCGAAGAGTCGGGATCGTCCGGGTCTTCGCGGGTCGAGCGGGCGCCGTACTGGCCGCGCAGGGTCAGCAGCACATCGTTCCAGCGCGAATAATCCTGGCCGACCGCCAGGCCAGTGGAGTCGAGCAGGACGATGCCCTGGGCGTCGGTGACGTAGATGCGGTGGTTGACCTCGGCCTTGGTCAGCCCCCAGATGCTGGCCTGGGCTGGCGCCGGCCATAGGCCTCCAGTGCGTCGTTCAGGCGGCCCTCGCCGAGGGTGCCGGCCTTGACCTCGTCACGCAGGATCTCGGCCAGCAGGTTGGCGGTGTCGACCAGCGCCTCCTCGGTGCTCTGGCGTACACCGGGCGAATCTCGTCCATCACCGTGCTCAGCACGAACCAGCCGGCCAGGCCGACGAAGAGGAAGTAGACGAGGACGATGCGTACGCCAAGTGGCATGACTCAGGCCCCCCGCTTCGAAACTGTAGCCCAGGCCGCGATGCATCTGGATCGCCTCTTCGCGCGGGGCGATGGCGCGCAGTTTGGCGCGCACACTCTTGATATGGCTGTCGATGTTGCGCTCGTAGCCGGCCTCACTGGCCACGCCGAGGGCATCGAGCAATTGCTCGCGCGCATAGACCCGGCGTGGCTGGCCGAGCAGCGTGCGCAGCAGGCGAAATTCGTGGCGGGTCAGGCTCAGGGCCTGGCCATGGTAGTGAATGCGAAAGGCGGCATCATCGATCTGAAAGGTTCTCGGCGCGCTGGCTGCTGGTGCTTCACGCGGCGCCACGCGTTTGAGGATGGCCTTGACCCTGGCGGCGACCTCACGCGGGCTGAAGGGTTTGACCACGTAGTCGTCGGCGCCGATTTCCAGACCCACCACGCGGTCGATCTCCTCGCTGCGCGCGGTGAGGAAGATCACCGGTAGTTCGGAGAAGAGACGCAGGCGCTTGCACACTTCGAAGCCGCTGATATCGGGCAGGCCGACGTCGAGAATGGCCTGGTCGAAGGCGCCATTTTCCAGCAGCGTCAGCGCCTCGCCGCCCAGGCTCGACCAGTGCGTGACGAAGCCTTCAGCCTGCAGGGCATAGACCAGCGTATCGGCAATCGCGGCTTAGTCTTCGTCTACGAGTATCTGCGGCATCGGGCGTCCTGCACCTGTTGGGCAACAGCGGCAGACTGCCGGGGGCCGGATCATGCATCAAGCGGGCGATAGCGTAGGACTGGGGCAGCCCGTCAGGGGTGGTTGGCGGGTTGCACCCGCCCTACGCAACTGGCAAAACGGGAGGAGTCCATATACGGATGGAATCCGGGGGAGTGAACGGACGACTTCCCGGATTGCATTGGGCTACGCGCTCAGGGAATCTCGCCGCGGATGTACTGCTCCAGCTGACGGATCAGGTCGGCCTGTTCGGCAATGGTTTCCTTGACCAGGTCACCGATGGACAGCAGGCCAATCAGTTCGCCCTCGGCCAGCACCGGCAGGTGACGCAGGCGACGCTCGGTCATCAGTTGCATGCAATATTGCAGATTGTCACGCGGGCTGACGCTGATCACCTCACGGGTCATGATCGTGTTGACCTTGGCATCCAGCATCGAGCGGTCGGCCAGTGCCGCCTTGCGCACGTAATCGCGCTCGCTGACGATGCCGACCATACGTCCGCCGGAGAGCACCACGAGCGCACCAACGCCCTTTTCCGCCATGATGCGCAGCCCATCGAGCAGGGAGTCGTCCGCGTCGACGCTGTAGAGAAAGGTGTTGGACTTGGTTCTGAGCAGTTCGGCAACCGTTTTCATGCTGGGGGCTCCGCGTTGTTTGCAGTGTTTTTAGCAGAGTTGGCCAGCCAGGTCAGCCCGGTAATGTTCTACAAGCCGTTTATCGGCGACAGCAACCCGGATATTCCGGGTGCCCGCCTGCGTGGATCATGACGACCTCTGCAATCTTTCCCTGGTTTCAGCCGAGGGTGAAGCGCCCGGTATTCTGCGCCAGCCCTTTCGCTGCCTAGGCGCAGTTGCTCGGCAGCGCTGCTCACGGCCTGGGCGCCATCGAGCAGTTGTCCGGCGGCCTGATCGACCTGCTGGATATTGCCACTGACCTCATCGGCGGTGGCCGCCTGCTGCTCGGCAGCCGTGGCGATCTGCGCCAGTCGGTCGCTGACGCGCTGCACCGAGTCGACGATGTTCTGCAGTTCATCACCCATGGCCAGCACGCTGCCGATGTCGCCGTCGGCCTGGCTGCAGGCTTCTTCCATCAGGGTGACCGACTGTCCAACCACGCGCTGCAGGTTGTCCACGGTCTGGGCGATTTCCTGGGTCGAGTCCTGGGTGCGATTGGACAGCGAGCGCACTTCATCAGCGACCACGGCGAAGCCTCGCCCAGCCTCACCCGCACGCCGTCAGGGAAACACTGAAAAAATCGTCATGCCCGCGCAGCGGGTATCCAAAACCTGCAAAGCATCTGGGCTCACGCCATAGCGGGAGTGACGACAGATGGCTTTTGCAGCACAGTCTCAGCGGCCGCGCCCCTCCAGATCCATCCCACTCCACAACTCGTCGAGCCGCTCGAACCCCCACTCTTCGGCCGACTCGCGCCCGACGATACGGTCCTGGTCGGTAATCTTGCTCAGGTCGACGATGCTTTGCGGCAGCGGCAAGCGCGACTTGGTCGAGAAGAACACCTTGACCCTGGGCGCCAGCAGCGCCTTGGGATTCTGCTCCATGACCACCGCCAGACGCCCGCTCTGCAGGCGCACCAGCGCGCCGACCGGGTAGATGCCAACCGTTTTGACGAAGGCCTGGAACACGGCCTCGTCGAAGTGCCCCTTCCACTCGGCCATCTTGCGGATCGACTCGGCCGGGTCCCAGCCCTGCTTGTAGGGACGGTTCGAGGTGATGGCGTCATACACGTCGCAGACCGCGCCCATCTTCGCCATCAGGCTGATCTGGTCACCCTGCAGACGGTGAGGATAGCCACTGCCGTCGACCTTTTCGTGGTGATGCAGGCATACGTCGAGCACCAGCGCGCTGATCTGTTTGCTCGCCAGCAGAATGCTGCCGCCTTCCTCCGGGTGCTTGCGCACCTTGGCGAACTCGGTGTCGGTAAGCTTGCCGGGCTTGTCCAGCAGCTCCTGCGGGACGGCCATCTTGCCGATGTCATGCAGCAGCCCGGCCAGCCCGGCCTCACGCACGGCATCGTCGGGCAAGCCGAGCTTGCGCGCCAGCGCGATCATCAGCGCGCATACGGCAACCGAGTGCATGTAGGTGTATTCGTTGCTGTGCTTGAGCCGCGCCAGGCTGATCAGCACGTTGGGATGACGCAGAACCGATTCGGAAATCTCCTCGACCAGGGCCTCGGCCTGCTCGAACTGCAGCGCCTGCCCCATGCGCGCATCGTTAAACATCTCCATGACCGCCTGCCGGGAACGCGCGCAGAGTTTGACGGCCTGTTCCAGCTCCTGC
Organism: Ectopseudomonas oleovorans; assembly: GCF_003052605.1. Taxonomy (GTDB): domain Bacteria; phylum Pseudomonadota; class Gammaproteobacteria; order Pseudomonadales; family Pseudomonadaceae; genus Aquipseudomonas; species Aquipseudomonas oleovorans_A. The sequence continues at coordinate 25,860 of NZ_QASO01000042.1, forward strand.
TCCATCGACAGGGCTTTGACCTTGGGCGGCTCGATGGCGGCCAGCAGCCGCGCTTCGGCCTCGCATTCGGCCTCTTCTTCGGTCGTGGCCTGCACACCTGGGGCTACATCAGCCCCCTTGCCGACATCGATCCACAGCTCGGTGATCGCACTGCTGTGAATGCGGGCCAGATCCTTTTCCGAGCTGAGCATGAACTTGGACTTCCAGAAGGGGTGATCCATCCATGATCCGCAAAACTCCTGGATGTACATACCGATCCGCAGATCGGCCACCGCAATGCGTTTCAACATCGACATCATCCAGAACGGGTTGGCGAGGGAGTCCGGGAGCTGGGCCTTGTCATTGTCGGATAATTCCCTGTTTTTTCACACTGACCCGCATCAGGGCTTTGACAAAAAATGGCCATAGGCCACTGGTGACGATTTTGAGCCACACCCAACAGGTGCTTATGATGCGGCGTCCACGCCTGCCAAGGAGTTGCCATGCGCCCCCTGTTGATCGGTCTACTCAATGTCATTCTGCTGCTGGGTAACACCCTGCTGCTGATCGGCCCACTGCTGCTGATCGCCCTGGCCAAGTTCGTCCTGCCGGGCCAGGCGGCGCGCGATGCCTGCTCGCGCGGGGTGATGTGGGTGGCCGAATTTTGGGCGGAGAACTGCAAACGCATCTTCGCCCTGCTGACGCCGACACACTGGGACATCCGCGGCAACGCCGAGCTGCGCAGAGACCGCTCCTACCTGGTGATCAGCAATCACCAGTCCTGGGTCGATATTCCCGCCCTGGTGCAGGCCTTCAACCGCAGGACGCCCTACTTCAAGTTCTTCCTCAAGCAGCAACTGATCTGGGTGCCCTTTCTCGGCCTGGCCTTCTGGGCGCTCGATTACCCCTTCATGAAGCGTTACTCCAAGGCCTTCCTCGACAAGAACCCGCACATGAAGGGCAAGGATCTGGAGATCACCAAGGCCGCCTGCGAGAAGTTCAAGCGCTTGCCGGTGACCGTGGTCAACTTCCTCGAAGGCACTCGCTTCACACCCGCCAAGCAGGCTCAGCAACAATCACCCTACCGCTACCTGCTCAAGCCCAAAGCCGGCGGTGTGGCCTTCGTACTCGCTACATTGGGTGAGCAGATCGACGCCGTGCTGGACGTTACGTTGGTCTATCCCGAGGGCAATCCCCCTGGCTTCTGGGCCTTGCTCAGCGGCCAAGTGGGCAAGGTGACCGTCGATATCCAGACGCGCAACCTGGCTGCCGAACTGTGGCAGGGCGACTACCAGAACGACCCGGTATTTCGCCAGTACATGCAGGACTGGGTCACTCAACTCTGGCAGGAGAAGGACGCGCGCATCGCGCAAATCCGTGCCGAGTGGCAGTGATTGCACGTAACAGAAAATGGGAGCCCGCAGGCTAATGCCAGTCAGTTAAGCCGTTGCACTCGATCTTTGCAGGAGCCGGCTTGCCGGCGATCCGCCATAAAAAGCATCGCCAGCAAGCTGGCTCCTACGAAAAGCGCCCCCTCTACTGCAAGTAGGAGGGGGTGGTGACGAACTTATCTGATCAGCATTAGCCTGCGGGCTCCCGAAAGACGACGCCAACAACTGCGCCTTTGTCGTGAAAGGTAGCGGCCTGGGACTAAGCCCAGGTCACGACGTCACGCCGCACTGAAGGTCTTATGCGGGTCGATGACGAATTTCTTCGGCACGCCGGCATCGAACTCGCCGTAGCCACGCGGCGCATCGTCCAGGCTGATGACCTGCACACCGACCACCTCGGCGATGTTGATGCGATCCCACATGATGGCCTGCATCAGCGCGCGGTTGTACTTCATCACCGGGGTCTGGCCGGTGTGGAAGCTGTGCGACTTGGCCCAGCCGAGGCCGAAGCGGATGCTCAGAGCGCCGATCTTCGCCGCCGCGTCCACCGCGCCCGGGTCTTCGGTGACGTAGAGGCCGGGAATACCGATCTTGCCGGCCACGCGGGTGACCTGCATCAGCGAGTTGAGCACGGTGGCCGGGGCCTCGTGCTGCGCGCCGTCATGGCCGTGACCGCGGGCCTCGAAGCCCACGCAGTCGATGGCGCAATCGACTTCCGGCTCGCCGAGCAGCTCGGCGATCTGCTCATGCAGCGGCGTGTCCTTGGACAGGTCGGCGATCTCGAAGCCCACCGCCTTGGCATGGGCCAGGCGCACCGGGTTGACGTCGCCGACTATGACCACGGCGGCGCCGAGCAGACGCGCCGAAGCGGCGGCGGCCAGACCGACCGGGCCGGCACCGGCGACGTAGACGGTGCTGCCCGGGCCAACGCCCGCAGTGACCGCACCGTGGTAACCGGTGGGCAGAATGTCGGACAGGCAGGTCAGGTCACGGATCTTCTCCATGGCCTTGTCGCGGTCCGGCAGCTTGAGCAGATTGAAGTCGGCGTAGGGCACCAGCACGTATTCGGCCTGACCGCCGGTCCAGTCGCCCATGTCGACGTAGCCGTAGGCGCCACCGGCACGCGCTGGGTTGACGGTCAGGCAGACGCCGGTGTGCTGTTCCTTGCAGCTGCGGCAGCGGCCGCAGGCGACGTTGAAGGGCACGGAAACCAGATCGCCGATCTGCAGACGCTCGACATCGCGGCCCTTCTCGATCACCTCACCGGTGATCTCGTGGCCCAGCACCAGGCCGACCTGTGCGGTGGTACGGCCACGCACCATGTGCTGGTCGGAGCCACAGATATTGGTGGAAACGACTTTCAGGATGACCCCGTGCTCGATCTTCTTGCCGCGCGGATCCTGCATTTTCGGGTAGTCGATCTTCTGCACTTCGACCTTGCCCGTACCGAGATAAACCACACCACGATTACCAGACATGCGTAACTCTCCTTTCTTGTTGTGGACACAAGACGCGACCGACGGGCCGCGCGACCTTGCACTGGAGCTTGTTGCATCTGTTGCCGGAAACCGCCGGTAAAGCCTGGCAGGGCGGTTTCCGTAGGGTGGGCCGAGCGGCGATCCGCCTTAGCCCACCAATTACGTTCTTCCGTTGCGCCTGGTGGGCTAAAGCCCACCCTACAAATGGCACCGTTGTTACCGTAGGGTGGGCTTTAGCCCACCAAATAGCGTTTTACGTTGCGACTCCTTCTCTAGGGTGGGCCGGGCGGCCTTCCACTTTAGCCTACCGAAAAAGCCTGTGGGCTGAAGCGGAGCGCCGCCCGACCCACCCTACAGCCAGGTAGCCTCGTGTTCAGGCGTTGAGCACCACAGTGCGGTTGGCATTGAGGAACACACGGCGGTCGATGTGGTAGCCGACGGCGCGGGCCAGGGTCAGACATTCGATATCGCGGCCCTTGGCGATCAGGTCCTCCGGGTAATGCGCGTGATCCACCGCCTCCACGCCCTGGGCGATGATCGGCCCCTCGTCGAGGTCGTTGTTGATGTAGTGCGCCGTGGCACCGACCAACTTGACGCCCTTCTGGTAGGCCTGGTGGTAGGGCTTGGCGCCCTTGAAACCGGGCAGCAGCGAGTGGTGGATATTGATCGCCCAGCCGTCCAGCCGGCGACACAGCTCGGGCGACAGCACCTGCATGTAGCGGGCGAGCACCACCAGCTCCGCGCCGGTGTCCTCGATCACCTGCAGCACCTTGCGCTCTTGCGCCGGCTTGTCGGCCGGATCGAGCGGGAAATGGTGGTAGGGAATGCCGTGCCAGCGCGCCAGCGGTTCCAGATCCGGGTGGTTGGACACCACCGCCACCACGTCCATGGCCAACTGGCCGATGCGCTGGCGATACAGCAAGTCATGCAGGCAGTGGTCGGCCTTGGACACCATCAGCACCACCTTGGCGCGGTAGCCCGGCGGGGTCAGCTCGACCTGCATGTCGAAGGGTGCCAGACGCTCGGCAACGCCAGCGCGAAAGGCGGCCTCGTCGAAATCCTGCGGCTGACGGAACTCGACACGGATGAAGAAGCGTGAGGACAGCCGGTCATCGAAGCTGTGATGCTCGGTGACGTAGCAGCGCTGCTCGAACAGAAAGCGGGTTACCGCATCCACGGTGCCGAGCACGCTCGGGCAATGGGCGGTGAGAATCCAGGTGTCGGGGGTGCGGCTCATAATAGACTCCATTGCTGTTCACCCCTCTCCCTTGGGAGAGGGGCCGGGGGTGAGGGCTATCCGACACAATGCGGTCTGCCCTTCCCCTCACCCCAACCCTCTCCCAGAGGGAGAGGGGGTTGTTCGTGGCTGCTTGTGAGACCCACGCCAGACACACGTCATAGCGAACTCCCCTCAGCGTTGGCATCCTGCGCCCCCTACCTCCTGCTCCATGCAGTCGTCTCCGGGAGGAAGAGGGAGCTGTCCGCGTATACCTCAGGTTCAGCTTCAGGCCTCAACCGCCAACCCATACTCGGCACTGGCATCCTGCAGCCACAGCCAGAAGTAGTCGGCGAAGCTGCGGCGGATCACCAGCTCCCAGGTCTCCTCGCCAGTGTGGCGAATCACCAGTTGGGACTTGGCGAACACCGTGCCCACCGCCTTGCCCACCGGGAATTTGCTCGGGTGCACGTCGTAGCTGGTCGATTTCATCAGCAGTTCACGCACCTTCGGCCCGGATAGCTCCAGCAGGGTCTGTCCGCCGCTGACGTTGACCACCGAGATATGCTGGCCATCCAGCGCTTCGCGCAGCCGGCGCTCGACCTCGAACTCGCTGCCGCCGGGCACGATCAGCAGCCATTCGTCCGGGCCCAGCCACTGCAGCGAGGTGTCGCCGTCGGCGACCAGGGTCAGCGCCACCGGCAGTTCCAGGCCCAGGGCCTTGTGCACACCGCCGGAGAAACCGGCGTCCTTGGCATCCCCACGAATCACCAGATGCCCGCGCAGTTTCTTCTCGCGCAGGGTGATGCCGGCGTTCTTGCGGCCCTTGCCGACCAGCTCATGCAGGCCGGCGTGGTGCAGTGGCGACTGCCCGGCGATGTCGGCGGGGCGTTGCTGATAGACGTTGACGTTAGACATTCTGGCGATCCCCTTTCGGGTCATAGAACACGGAGCTGCAGATTTCGGCCTCGATCACGCTGCCATTGGCCAGCGGCGCGAACACACGCTCGCCCATGCGCTTGAGGCCGCCCTTGACCACCGCCATGGCGAAGCTGTAACCCATGGCCGCGCTCATGTAGCTGGAGGTGACGTGGCCGACCATCTGCATCGGGATGGACTGTTTCGGGTCGAACACCAGTTGTGCGCCTTCCGGCAGCACCTGATTCGGGTCGACCGGTTTCAGCCCGACCAGCTGCTTGCGGTCTTCGCGCAGGCAGTCGGCGCGGTTCATGCCACGCTTGCCGATCCAGGAGAACGGCTTGGTACGGCCGACGCACCAGCCCATGTTCAGATCGTCCGGGGTCACCGAGGCGTCGGTGTCCTGGCCAACGATGATGAAGCCTTTCTCGGCACGCAGTACGTGCATGGTCTCGGTGCCGTAAGACGTCAGGTCGAACTCCTTGCCGGCTTCGATGATCTGCTCCCACACGCCCAGGGCGTAGTCGGCCTGCACGTTCACTTCGTAGCTCAGCTCGCCGGTGAAGGAAATGCGGAACACCCGCGCCGGCACACCGCCAACCAGACCTTCCTTCCAGCTCATGAAGGGGAAGGCGTCCTTGTCCAGGTCGATATCGGTGACCTTGGCCAGCAGCTTGCGGCTGTTGGGGCCGGACAGGGTCATGGTCGCCCAGTGGTCGGTGACCGAGGTGAAGTACACCTTCAGCTCCGGCCATTCGGTCTGGTGGTATATTTCCAGCCATTCCAGCACGCGCGCCGCGCCGCCAGTGGTGGTGGTCATGAGGAAATGGTTGTCGCCGAGACAGGCGGTAACGCCGTCGTCGAAGACCATGCCATCTTCCTTGCACATCAGGCCATAGCGCGCCTTGCCCACATCGAGCTTGGTCCAGGCGTTGGTGTAGACGCGGTTGAGGAACTCGCGCGCATCCGGGCCCTGAATGTCGATCTTGCCCAGGGTGGAAGCATCGAGGATACCCACGCTGCCCCGCACGGCCAGGCACTCGCGGGCCACGGCTGCGTGCAGGTCCTCGCCATTTTTCGGGAAGTACCAGGGGCGCTTCCACTGGCCGACGTCCTCGAACTCGGCGCCGTTCTTCACATGCCAGGCCTGCATCGCGGTGTAGCGCTTGGCATCGAACAGCTCGCCACAGTGGCGACCGGCCACGGCGCCGAAAGTCACCGGCGTGTAATTCGGACGGAACATGGTGGTGCCCATCTGCACGATGCTGATGCCCATCGAACGCGCGGCGATAGCCAGGCCGTTGATGTTGCCCAGCTTGCCCTGGTCGGTGCCGAAGCCCAGTGCGGTGTAGCGTTTGACATGCTCGACCGACTCGAAGCCTTCACGCGTTGCCAGCTCGATGCCGGCCGCGGTGACGTCGTTCTGCAGGTCGACGAACTGCTTGGGCGCACGTGCCGTTGGCTTGTCGTGCGGCACCTGGAACAGCGCCAGCATCGGCTCATCCTGACGCGCTTCGACCTTCGGCAGACTGCCACTGACGGCCTTGTAGCCAGTCTCGGCAGCCGCCTTGGCGCCCGCCTCGAAGCCATTGGCAAGCACGTCGCCGAGGGCGAACACGCCATTCACCGCACCCGCGTCGATGCGCTGCTGGATGCCGTTGCCCGGCCCGGGAACGAAACCGAGGATGTCCTCGCGCCATTCGGGGCGACCACCCAGGTGCGACGCCAGGTGCACCACCGGGCTGTAGCCACCGGAGCTGACGATCAGGTCGCAGTCGAGCACTTCGCCAGGGCTGGTGACCTTGTGTGCCTTGGCATCGATGGCGCAGATACGCGCACCGGTCACGCGCTTGCTGCCACGTGCCTCGACCACTGCGCTGCCGGTGAGGATGCGCACGCCACGCGCACGCGCTTCCTCGACCCAGCTGCCGCGCGGGTTGCTGCGCGCATCGGCAACAGCCACCACCTTGCGCCCGGCATCGAGCCAGTCGAGCACCACGCGGTAGGCGTAATCGTTGTTGGTCGACAACACCAGTTCCTGCCCTGGCGCCACGCCATAGCGACGAACGTAGGTCGACACGGCGCCAGCCAGCATATTGCCCGGTACATCGTTGTTGGCGTACACCAGCGGCCGCTCATGGGCGCCGCTGGCCAACACCACACGCTTGGCACGCACGCGGTGCATGCGCTGACGGGCCTGGCCCATCGGCGCGGTTTCACCGAGGTGATCGGTCAGGCGCTGATGGATGGTGAGGAAGTTGTGGTCGTGGTAACCGTTGACCGTGGCGCGAGGCAGCAGGGTCACTTCCGGCATTGCCTGCAACTCGGCGATGACCTGCGCTACCCAGTCGGCGGCGGGCTTGCCGTCGAGGGTTTCGCGAGTGTCGAGCAGGCTGCCGCCGAACTCTTCCTGTTCATCGGCAAGAATCACCCGCGCACCGCTACGGCCAGCAGCCAGCGCGGCGGCGAGACCGGCAGGGCCGGCGCCGACGATCAGCACGTCGCAGTGCTGGTTGAGCTGGTCGTAGATATCCGGGTCGACCTCGGTGGGCGAGCGACCTAAGCCTGCGGCCTTACGGATGTACTTCTCATAGGTCATCCACAGGTTCTGCGGATACATGAAGGTCTTGTAGTAGAAACCGGGCGGCATCATGCCGCCACCGACCTTGCCGAGGATGCCCATCAGGTCGGTGTTAACGCTCGGCCAGCCGTTGGTGCTGTTGGCCACCAGGCCGCTGTACAGCGCCTGCTGGGTGGCGCGTACGTTAGGAATTTGCGCCGCCTCGGTGGAGCCGATCTGCAGCACGGCATTGGGCTCTTCCGCGCCCGCAGCGACGATGCCGCGTGGGCGCGAGTACTTGAAGCTGCGGCCGACGATGTCGACGCCGTTGGCCAGCAGCGCGGCGGCCAGGCTGTCGCCGGCGAAACCCTGATAGGTCTGGCCGTTGAAGGTGAAGCTCAGTGCCTGGCTGCGGTCGATGCGACCACCCTTGGCAAGACGATTGACCTGACTCATGCCGTTACTCCTTCTGCCACGGCTTGCTTGTCGGTGGCCGCGGCTGCGGTGACCGAAGGCTTCTCGCCGACCTTGTAGGTCTCGAGGATCTCGTAGGTCACGGTGTGGCGGGTGGCGTTGAAATACTTGCGGCAACCGGCCGCGTGCACCCACAGCTCGTGGTGAATGCCGCGCGGGTTGTCGCGGAAGAACATGTACTCGCCCCACTCCGCATCACTGCAGGCATCGGGATCGAGCGGGCGGGCGATGTGCGCCTGACCCTTGGCGTGGAATTCCTCTTCGGAGCGCAGTTCGCCACAGTAAGGGCAGAAGATGTGCAGCATGGTGGAGCCTCCGCTTGCTTTACTCCCCTCTCCCGCTTGCGGGAGAGGGGCTGGGGGAGAGGGCTGCTCTATGCACGCCATCCCCCGAGTCAGTTACTGGGAGCTGCGGTGCCGAACTCAGCACCCTCTCCCGCCCTTCGGGCACCCTCTCCCGCAAGCGGAGGAGGACGTTTTGTTCTCCCCTCTCCCACTTGTGGGAGAGGGGTCGGGGGAGAGGGCTACGGTGTTGGCCGAACCGCCCTCTCCCGGCCCTGCGGGCCACCCTCTCCCGCAAGCGGGAGAGGGTCATCGGATGTCATCCCTACGGGATGAATGTTTAATGGGCCACTGCAGCGGCGCCGTGCTCGTCGATCACTGCGCCGGTGTGAAAACGGTCGATGGAGAACGGTTTGGCCAGCGGGTGCATCTCACCCTTGGCCAGGCTGGCGGCGAACACGTGGCCCGAACCCGGCGTGGCCTTGAAGCCACCAGTGCCCCAACCGCAGTTGAAGAACAGGTTGTCCACCGGAGTCTTGGAGATGATCGGGCAGGCATCCGGGCTGGTATCGACGATGCCGCCCCACTGGCGGTTCATACGCACTCGCGAGAGCACCGGGAACATCTCGACGATGGCCTGCAGGGTGTGCTCGATAGTGTGGTAGGAGCCGCGCTGGCCGTAGCCGTTGTAGCCGTCGATGCCGGCACCGATGACCAGATCGCCCTTGTCCGACTGGCTGATGTAGCCATGCACGGCGTTGGACATGATCACGCTGTCGATGATCGGTTTGATCGGCTCGGACACCAGCGCTTGCAGCGGGTGCGATTCCAGCGGCAGACGGAAGCCGGCGAGCCCCGCCATATGCCCGGAATTACCGGCAGTGACCACACCGACGCGCTTGGCGCCGATGAAACCCTTGTTGGTCTCCACGCCGATCACCGCACCGTTCTGTTTGCGGAAACCGATCACCTCGGTGTTCTGGATCAGGTCGACGCCCAGGGCATCGGCGGCACGTGCGTAGCCCCAGGCCACGGCGTCGTGACGGGCAACGCCACCGCGACGCTGTACGGTGGAACCCATCACCGGATAACGGGTGTTCTTGCTGCAGTCGAGGTAGGGAATCTCCTCAGCCACCTGCTTGGCATCCAGCAGTTCGCCATCCACGCCGTTGAGGCGGTTGGCGCTGACACGGCGCTCGGCGTCACGCATGTCCTGCAGGGTGTGGCAGAGGTTGTAGACGCCACGCTGGGAGAACATGACGTTGTAGTTGATGTCCTGCGACAGACCTTCCCACAGTTTCATGGCGTGTTCGTAGAGCTGCGCGGACTCGTCCCACAGGTAGTTGGAACGCACGATGGTGGTGTTGCGCGCGGTGTTGCCGCCGCCGAGCCAGCCCTTCTCGACCACGGCGACGTTCTTCACGCCGAATTCCTTGGCCAGGTAATAGGCCGTGGCCAGGCCGTGGCCGCCACCGCCGACGATGACCACGTCGTACACCGGCTTGGGCGTCGGGTTGCGCCACATGCGCTGCCAGTTCTCATGGTGGCTGAACGAGTGCTTGAACAGGCCGAAGCCGGAATAACGTTGCATGAAGATGCTCCTTGAATCTGTTCTCGAACGCCTAACCTGTAGGAGCCAGCTTGCTGGCGATCCATTACAACGAGCTCGGCTGGATCGCCAGCAAGCTGGCTCCTACAACAGAGCAGAAGGCTTTAGCGGTATACGGGGTAGTCCGCGCACAGCCCGGCGACCAGCTTGGCCACCTGCGCCTCGACATCGGCATCGCCGAGGTGATCGAGGATGTCGCAGATCCAGCCGGCCAGCGCCTGGCACTGGGCGACCTTGAAACCACGGGTGGTGACGGCCGGCGTACCGATGCGGATGCCCGAGGTCACGAACGGCGACTGCGGGTCGTTGGGCACGGCGTTCTTGTTCACGGTGATGCCGGCGCGGCCCAGCGCAGCATCGGCCTCCTTACCGGTCAGCCCCTGCTTGATCAGGCTGAGCAAAAACAGATGGTTGTCGGTGCCGCCGGAGACCACCTCGTAGCCGCGCTCGATGAACACCCTGGCCATGGCCTGGGCGTTGTCGATGACTTGCTGCTGGTAAGCCTTGAACTCGGGCTCCATGGCCTCCTTGAAGCACACCGCCTTGGCCGCGATGACGTGCATCAGCGGGCCGCCCTGGGCACCGGGGAACACCGCGGAGTTGAGCTTCTTCTCGATCTCTTCGTTGGCCTTGGCCAGGATCAGGCCGCCACGCGGGCCACGCAGGGTTTTGTGCGTGGTGGTAGTGACAACATCGGCGAAGGGAATCGGGTTCGGATACAGGCCGGCGGCGACCAGGCCAGCGACGTGGGCCATGTCGACGAACAGCAGCGCACCGACCTTGTCGGCGATGGCGCGAAAGCGCGGGAAATCCAGGGTCTTGGAGTAGGCGGAAAACCCGGCGACGATGATCTTCGGCTTGTGCTCCACGGCCAGGCGCTCGACCTCGTCGTAGTCGATCAGCCCGGTAGCGGTGTCCAGGCCGTACTGCACGGCGTTGTAGAGTTTGCCCGAGGACGACACCTTGGCGCCGTGAGTCAGGTGGCCGCCGTGGGCCAGGCTCATGCCGAGGATAGTGTCGCCGGCATTGAGCAACGCCAGGTACACGGCGCTGTTGGCCGAGGAACCGGAGTGCGGCTGAACGTTGGCGTAATCGGCGCCGAACAGCGCCTTGGCGCGGTCGATGGCCAGTTGCTCGACCTTGTCGACATACTCGCAGCCACCGTAATAACGCTTGCCCGGATAACCTTCGGCGTACTTGTTGGTCAGGCCGCTGCCCTGCGCTTCCATCACCCGCTGACTGCAGTAGTTCTCCGAGGCGATCAGCTCGATATGCTCTTCCTGACGGCGTTCTTCCTGATCGATCGCCGCGAGCAACTCGTCGTCGTAACCCTGAATCTGATCCTGCTTGCTGAACATCTCAACTCTCCTGCAGCGCCTGTGGGCGGCGGTCTTGGACGGGCAGGCCGGCAAGGCCCTGTGCAGCGATGGTAGGGCCGCCCCTGCCCGCCCAAATGCCTGCCAACGCCGTGAGAGCATTCGTTTGCGACATGGCCTTGTCGCAATCAGGCGCGTCGCGGGTGCGCCGCTGGTTTGCACACAAATCACGGGGATCAAACTGTGGATAAACCGTGCATACAACGCCCGCCCCCAGGAATGGCAGGGGCTCCCGCAAAAAGGTCATTCCTGATCGATATCAAGCAGTTAACAACATCAGCCATACACAGAAGCCGTGGACTAGCCTGTGGAAAAGCTGTCAGCAGATTGCTGCCGGCCTTGCACTCACTGCGATACAGGGCTGCGCTCAATATCCATACACCCGCACCGCCACCCTGGCTTATCCACCAGCGACATGAGCGAGAGGCAGGGATCGGTTGGGGATATGCACAGAAGATGTGGATGAAACTGTGCATAGGCTGTTCGACGCAGGCGCGAAGCCAGAGCAGCCGGGGCTTGCCGAGAGACGGCTAAAAATCGAACAGGATCAAATAGATAGACGCGGCTTGTGCACAAATACTGTGGGCGCCACTGTGCACTGCCTGTGGAAATCCGGCGCCAGGCCAGAGCCCACGGGGCTCCGGCACAAGCGCACGTTATTTACTCAGCCACTTATGGTTTGAGTTTCTCTCCGCAACTGCTGGAGGCATTCACCAGGCGCTGCTGCATGGTAGGGTCAGGCGGAGACTGGCGACTCATTTCCTGCAACTCGGCCTCGCTGAATTCCTTGCTGACGCTGGTCGCAGCGCAGTCGCAATAAGCACGCAGTTGTGGCTCCTCGTAGCCTGCCGGTGCGCCAGCGATGCACTGCTGAACGAATTCGGTCTTGGCATCATCCGACCACTCGGCAGCGGAAACGGGCAGCGCCACGGCCAGCGGCAGAGCAAGGGCGAGCAGGTGACGATAAGTCATGGGAAACTCCTTCTCTTGATTGCGGAGAGCGGATCGACTGCCGCCCTCTGGTAAGTGTGAACGCCAGAGCAAGCTTCAAGTTCCATCTGCTAGCCGAACGTTTGGCCACGAACCGACTCGGCAGTACGCTTCAGCGCAACAACTCGTCGCGGCGACGGACGCCTGACAGATAGCCGCAGGGTTAAAGTAGAGGCTTTCCCGGCAGACCCGCCGGCAGGTTTTTCAGAAGGAACGCGCCAATGCCCGACAATGCCCAGCAATTCGCCAGCGACAACTACTCCGGCATCTGTCCCGAAGCCTGGGCCGCCATGGCCGAGGCCAACCAGGGCCACCAGCGCGCCTACGGCGATGACGAATGGACGGCGCGCGCTGCCGATCACTTCCGCCGCCTGTTCGAGACCGACTGCGAGGTGTTCTTCGCCTTCAACGGCACCGCGGCCAACTCCCTGGCCCTGGCCTCGCTGTGCCAGAGCTACCACAGCGTGATCTGCTCGGAGACCGCCCACGTCGAAACCGACGAATGCGGCGCACCGGAGTTCTTCTCCAACGGCTCCAAGCTGCTGCTGGCCAAGACCGATAACGGCAAGCTGACCCCGCAAGCGATCCGCGAGATCGCCCGCAAGCGTCAGGATATCCACTACCCGAAACCGCGCGTGGTCACCCTCACCCAGGCCACCGAAGTAGGCACTGTCTATCGCCCGGAAGAAGTCCGCGCCATCAGCCAGGTCTGCGAGGAGCTGGGCCTGCACCTGCACATGGACGGCGCACGCTTCTCCAACGCCTGCGCCTTCCTCGGCTGCAGCCCGGCAGAGCTGACCTGGAAGGCCGGCGTCGACGTGCTGTGTTTCGGCGGCACCAAGAACGGCATGGCCGTCGGTGAGGCCATCGTCTTCTTCAACAAGGATCTGGCCGAGGACTTCGACTACCGCTGCAAGCAGGCCGGCCAACTGGCCTCGAAGATGCGCTACCTGTCCGCGCCCTGGGTCGGCATCCTGCAGAACGATGTCTGGCTGAAATACGCCAACCACGCCAACCGCTGCGCGCAGTTGCTGGCCACCCTGGTGGCGGATGTACCCGGCGTCAGCCTGATGTTCCCGGTGGAAGCCAACGGCGTGTTCCTGCAACTGTCGGAGCCGGCCATCGCCGCCCTCACCGCCCGTGGCTGGCGCTTCTACACCTTCATCGGCGCTGGCGGCGCGCGCTTCATGTGCAGCTGGGATACCGACGAAGCCCGCGTACGTCAGTTGGCCGCGGATATCCGTGAAGTAATGAGCGCCTGAATGACGCCATGACGCACCTGTGGGAGGGGCTTTAACCGCGACCAGAACCAAGGTGGCGATCAATAGTCGATCGCCACATCCCCTTTCGGCACGCTGCAACACGACAGGATGTAGCCCTCGGCCACATCCTCGTCGGTGATGCCGCCGTTGTGCTCCATTTCCACTTCCCCGGCGGTCTTCATCACCTTGCAGGTACCGCAGATACCCATGCCACAGGCCTTAGGGATATGCAGGCCAAGCTTGGCCGCAGCGGCGTGCACGGTTTCACCAGGCACCACACGGATGCTCTTGCCGGTACTGATGAACTCCACCTGATTGAGCTCGGCCACCGGCACCTCGGGCGCCTCGGCGGCTTCGGCGGCCAGTTCCTTGACCTCGGCGCGGATCTCCGGTGGCGTCGGGCCGAAGGCCTCCTCGTGGTAGCGGCTCATGTCATAGCCCGCCGCCTCGAGCAGACGCTTGACCGCGCTCATGTAGGGCGTCGGGCCACAGCAGAATATTTCGCGTTCGAGGAAGTCCGGTGCCATCAGCTCCAGCATTGGCTTGTTCAGGTAACCGCGATAGCCAGCCCAGGACTCACCCAGGCCATGCTTTTCGCAGATCACGTGCAGGCTGAAATTGTTGATGCGCGCCGCCATGTGCTCCAGCTCGCGCTGGTAGATGATGTCCTTCGGCGAACGGGCGCTGTGCACGAAGACCATGTCGACATTGGCATTGGTGTCGTAGAACCAGCGCGCCATCGACATCACCGGCGTGATGCCGACCCCACCGGAGAGGAACAGCACCTTGTCGGAGGGAAAATCGATGGCATTGAACAGGCCCACCGGCCCATGCACTGGCACCTCGTCGCCTTCCTTGAAGTTGTCGTGCAGCCAGTTCGACACCTTGCCGCCCGGCACCCGCTTGATGGTGATGGAGAAGCTGTACGGCACCGAAGGCGAGCTGGAAATGGTGTAGGAGCGCATGATCGGCTGGCCATCGATCTCCAGCTCCAGGGTGACGAACTGCCCGGGCTTGAAGAAGAACAGCACGGGCTGGTCGGCCATGAAGCAGAAGGTGCGCACATCCCAGGTTTCCTGGATCACCTTGACGCAACGCACCAGGTGGCGGCCGTTGGTCCAGGTCTGCGTGGTAACCGGGTTGAGGAAGGCGTTGGTGGTGGTCATGAACAGCTCTCCACACGGCCGGATATCGGCCTATATACGGCGGATTGTGCGAAAGGCCGAGCACCGTCATTTATCTACCAGCGACATCCACATGCTTATCGCGACCTGCCTGATAGCACGGGGGCTAGCGCGTCGGAAACGCATCCGGCCATGTCGCCCATGGATAAGGTTTCGCCTTGGCTCGGCTCCACACTCCGCCTCACCACGCATGCACGCCCATCGCAGGCGGCAGTGATAAACGACCACCTTGCGGCACATACCGTATCAGCCACTTTTTCCGGCAGGCATAACGCGCCAGCCACTGAGGAGCCAACATGGACTGCACCCAAAATCTGAGCCTGGGCGACCCGCTGGAGCCCGTCCGCAAGGCCACCGCGCAGATGCTGCACGAACGCGACCACAGCTTCTCGCTGCCGCAGCCGTTCTACAACGACGAGCGCCTGTTCCAGGTCGACATGCAGGAGATCTTCCACAAGGAATGGTTGATCGCCGGCATGACCAGCGAAATCCCGACCAAGGGCAACTTCCTCACCCTGCAGATCGGCGACAACCCGATCATCGTCATCCGCGGTGCCGAAGGTCAGATCCATGCCTTCCACAACGTCTGCCGCCATCGCGGTTCGCGCCTGTGCGTCTCCGACAAAGGCAAGGTCGCCAAGCTGGTCTGCCCCTACCACCAATGGACTTATGAGCT
The DNA here is from genome assembly GCF_003052605.1 of Ectopseudomonas oleovorans. GTDB lineage: Bacteria > Pseudomonadota > Gammaproteobacteria > Pseudomonadales > Pseudomonadaceae > Aquipseudomonas > Aquipseudomonas oleovorans_A. The sequence goes on from NZ_QASO01000042.1 coordinate 41,254, forward strand.
CGATGGTCGCCTGTTGTTCGCCGGCACCGAGATGGGCGAAGGCTTCAAGCTCTCCGACTACAACCTCAAACCGGTCAACTGCAAGACCGCTGGCGGCTTCATCTTCATCAGCCTGGCGGACAACCCGCCGGCCATCGACGAGTTCCTGAGCACCCTGGCTCATTACATGGAGCCGTACGACATGGAGAACACCAAGGTCGCGGTGCAGAGCGTCATGCACGAGAAGGCCAACTGGAAGCTGGTGATCGAGAACAACCGCGAGTGCTACCACTGCAACGGTTCGCACCCGGAACTGCTCAACACCCTGCTGGAATGGGATGACGTCACCGACCCACGCGCCAGCCAGGCGTTCAAGGATCAGGTGGCCGAATGCACCGGCCGCTGGGACAAGGACAACATTCCCTACGCCCACGCCAGCTTCGGTCTGCGCAACCGCATCGTGCGCATGCCGCTGCTCAAGGGCACCGTTTCCATGACCATGGACGGCAAGCCAGGCTGTAACAAGCTGATGGGGCGCATCACCGACCCGGACCTGGGCTCCATGCGCATCCTGCACCTGCCGCATTCGTGGAACCACTGCATGGGCGATCACCTGATCAACTTCACCGTATGGCCGATCAGCGCCCAGGAGACGATCGTCATCACCAAATGGCTGGTGCACAAGGATGCAGTAGAAGGCGTCGACTATGACGTGGCGCGCCTGCGCCAGGTGTGGGACGCCACCAACGACCAGGATCGACGCCTCGGCGAGGAAAACCAGCGCGGCATCAACTCCACCGCCTACCAGCCGGGCCCGTATTCCAAGACCTACGAGTTCGGCGTGATCAACTTCCTCGACTGGTACAGCGAGCGCATGCTCAACAACCTCGGCGACACCCCGGCGCAACTGCGCCAGGTAGAGGGCTGACGCCGCCCCGCTGGGCCATGCCAGTGGCCGGCCTCATTAAGCCGGCCACTTCCCCCGTAAGCCTCCCCGCCGCAAGCGCATCACAGAACGCCGAGCGCTGACTGGCTCAGCACAAACGCCGCGCGGGCGCGCAGACTGATCCTTACTGAGCGTCGCCCTTGAAGCCCTTGGCGACGAAGTACACCTCACGCGAACGCGGACGCGAGGCTGCCGGCTTGCGCACCATGACCTTCTCGAAGGAACGCCGTACGTCGCGCAGGTACTCATCCGAACCCTCGCCCTGAAACACCTTGGCGACGAAGTTGCCGCCAGGTTTGAGCACCTGTCGGGCCATGTCCAGCACCAGTTCCACCAGATACATCGACGCTGCCTGATCGGCCACGCCGACGCCGCTGATATTGGGGGCGATGTCAGAGACGATCAAATCCGGGCGACGACCATCGAGCAGATCGAGAATCTGCTGGAACACCTTGTCGTCGGTGAAGTCACCCTGAATGAAGTCGACGTTATCGAGCGAATCCATCGGCAGGATGTCGCTGGCGATTACCCGGCCGGTGGCCCCCACCATACGTCCGGCGATCTGCGACCAGCCACCGGGGGCCGAGCCCAGGTCCATCATCAGCATACCGGGACGAATCAGCTTGTCCTTTTCGTTGATCTCGATCAGCTTGTAGGCGGCACGCGAGCGGTAGCCGTCCTTCTGCGCCTGCTTCACGTAGGGATCGTTCACATGTTCGTTCAGCCAGCGGCTGCTGCTTTTTGAGCGTTTCATCGTTCAACCAGATCAATTCCAGGAAGGCAGCCCGCCGGCATGGTGACCCGGGCTGCACAATTGTCGCGAGTATAAGCCATCGCAGCCCTCCGGCTCACGCCGGCCGGCCCTGCAGCCTGACAGCCCGCCGGGTGGCAGGTACAATCGCAGCGGCCTCGCTACCGCGGGGAGCCCCGCTTTCACGCCCCTTTCCAGGCTTTCCATGAAACTCGACGACGTCAAGAAACTGCAGCAGAAAAAGTACCGGGAGCAATTCGGCCACTTCCTCGTCGAGGGCGAACACCTGGTGCTGGAACTGCAGAAAGCGGCGCAGCACGCGCCCCTGCTGGCAAGCAGCGAACTCTACGTCACGGCCGCCTACGAGCACTGGCAGAGCCCGTTCAGGACGCACCTGATCAGTGACCGGCAGATGGCGCAGATCGCCGACACCAAGACCCCCCAGGGGATCATCGCGGTAGTGCCGATGGCGGCGATTGGCTCCGGCCCGTCGGCGCCGGCCGGCAAGGCCATCTACCTGCACGAGATCCAGGACCCCGGCAACCTCGGCACCATCCTGCGCAGCCTCGCCTGGTTCGGCGGCTTCCGCTGCCTGCTCAGCCCCGGCAGCGTCGACCCCTTCAATCCCAAGGTGGTGCGCGCCAGCATGGGGGCAATCTTTCACACCCCCATCGAGCAGGATGTCAGCCTCGACAACCTGAGCACGCGCTTTGCACGCATCGCCTGCCTCGACATGCAGGGCCAAAGCCTGCGCGCACCGGCCTTCGCGCAGGCCGAGTGCTACCTGTTCGGCAACGAAGCGCGCGGCGTCCCCAGCCAGGCGCTGAGCGAGCTCAACGCCACGCCGTTCAGCATCGCCGGCAGCGGCGCGATCGAGTCACTGAACCTGGCCAGCACGGTAAACATCTGTGTGTATGAGCTGAGCCGCTAGCCCGCGACTCATGCCCGCGCGTCCCGGCGCTCGGCGGAAACCCACAAAAAAGCCCCGCCAGATCGCTCTGGCGGGGCTTTTCAGTTACAGCGCTAAGCTAGCCGCATCAAGCCTTGTTGGCTTTCTTGGCAGCGCGGGTGCGCTCGCCTTCGTCGAGGATCTTCTTGCGCAGACGGATCGACTTCGGCGTCACTTCGCACAGCTCGTCATCCTGGATGAACTCCAGAGCCTGCTCCAGGGTGAAGCGAACCGGCGGCACCAGGGCGATGGTTTCGTCTTTACCCGAAGCACGCATGTTGTCGAGCTTCTTGCCCTTCGTGGGGTTGACGCCCAGGTCGTTGTCGCGGCTGTTCAGGCCGATGATCTGACCGTTGTAGATTTCCTGGCCGTGCTCGATGAACAGCTTGCCGCGCGCCTGCAGGGTTTCCAGGGAGTAGGTCAGCGCCTTGCCGGTATCGATCGACACCAGTACGCCGTTCTGACGGCCAGACATGGTGCCCGGCTTAACGGTGTCGTAACGGTCGAAGATCGAGGTCAGGATGCCGGCGCCGTTGGTCAGGGTCAGGAACTGGTTACGGAAACCGATCAGACCGCGAGCCGGGATGTTGTATTCCAGGCGCACACGACCTTTGCCGTCCGGCGCCATGTTGGTCAGGTCGCCCTTACGCAGGCCCATCTCTTCCATGACCTTGCCCTGGGCTTCTTCCGGGATGTCGATGGTGACGTTCTCGTACGGTTCCTGCTTGACGCCGTTGACTTCACGGATGATCACTTCCGGACGGCCGACGCCCATTTCGAAGCCTTCGCGGCGCATGGTTTCGATCAGTACCGAGAGGTGCAGCTCGCCACGACCGGAGACCTTGAACTTGTCGGCGCTGTCGCCCTCTTCAACGCGCAGGGCCACGTTGTACAGCAGCTCCTTGTCCAGACGCTCCTTGATGTTGCGGCTGGTGACGAACTTGCCTTCCTTGCCGCAGAACGGCGAATCGTTGACCTGGAAGGTCATCGACACGGTCGGCTCGTCGACGGTCAGCGGCTTCATCGCCTCGACATGGTTGATGTCGCACAGGGTGTCGGAGATGAACAGCTGGTCCATGCCGCTGACGCAGACGATGTCACCGGCGGTGGCTTCTTCGACGTCTACGCGGTGCAGGCCATGGTGGCCCATCAGCTTGAGGATACGGCCGTTACGCTTCTTGCCGTCGACGTCGATGGCCACTACCGGCGTGTTCGGCTTGACGCGACCACGGGCGATACGGCCGACACCGATGATGCCGAGGAAGCTGTTGTAGTCCAGCGCGGAGATCTGCATCTGGAACGGGCCGTCGAGGTCGACGTTCGGCGCCGGTACGTGGTCGACGATGGCCTGGTACAGCGGGGTCAGGTCTTCGGCCATGGCGGTGTGGTCGAGACCGGCGATGCCGTTCAGGGCGCTGGCGTAGACGACCTGGAAGTCGAGTTGCTCATCGGTGGCGCCGAGGTTATCGAACAGGTCGAAGATCTGATCCATGACCCAGTCAGGACGCGCGCCCGGACGGTCGATCTTGTTGATCACGACGATCGGCTTGAGGCCGGCCTCGAAGGCCTTCTTGGTCACGAAGCGGGTTTGCGGCATCGGGCCGTCCTGGGCGTCGACCACCAGCAGTACGGAGTCGACCATCGACATCACGCGCTCTACTTCACCGCCGAAGTCGGCGTGGCCGGGGGTGTCGACGATGTTGATGCGGTAGTCGTTCCATTTGATGGCGGTGTTCTTGGCCAGAATGGTGATGCCGCGCTCTTTTTCCTGGTCGTTGCTGTCCATCACGCGCTCGTCGTTGAGCTCGTTACGCTCAAGGGTGCCGGATTGACGCAGCAGGGCGTCGACGAGGGTGGTTTTGCCATGGTCGACGTGGGCGATGATGGCGATGTTGCGCAGTTTTTCGATCACTGTATGTATCTCGATCAGAGGATTCGGTGTGTCGCCCAGCCTGGACGACGAATATGTAGAAACTGGGATCAGCGAGCTGATCGGGGCACCTCTATAAACGTAGGCGAGGCAGTCAGTGCAAGGCAGAAACAAGCGAAAAACGGTCGGAGTCGCGCTCGACTTTACGAGCTATGTGAGCATTTTGAGCTTGTTTTTAACGCAGCAATGACAACGCAGGTAGTTTTTAGAGGTGCCCCGGGTCGGGAGGGCGATGGCGGATACTGCCGCCATTAAGCCCCGGCGTCTTATGTCGGACGATAAACGCGCACATTGGCATGCCCCTCGCTCAGCAGGTGATGGGCATGCAGGCGGCTCATGACGCCCTTGTCGCAATACAGCAGGTACTGGCGGTTCTCATCCAGTTCCTTGAATTTGTTGTTCAGCGCGTAGAACGGCAGCGCCTGCACCTCGACACCCGGCACGTCGAGCGGCTCGTCTTCGGCGGCGTCGGGGTGGCGAATGTCGATGACGATGTGCCCGGCCAGGGCTTCGCGCACTTCCTCGACCTGCACGTCCTTGCCCAGTTCGTCGATCACGCGGTCGATGGGCAGTTGGGTGGCGCGCTCCAGGGCGCGATCGAGGATGGCCATGTCGAACTGCGCCTCCTCCTTCTCCACGCGGTAACCGCGGGCCTTGGTGGTCGGGTTGACCGAGATCACGCCGCAGTATTCGGGCATGTTCTTGGCGAACTCGGCGGTACCGATTTGCGTGGCGGTGTCGATGATGTCCTGTTTGTGGCTGGCAATCAGCGGGCGCATGACCAGCATGTCGGTCGCCGAATCGATCACCGCCAGGTTGGTCAGGGTCTGGCTCGACACCTGGCTGATCGCCTCACCGGTGACCAGCGCTTCGATCTGCAGTTTTTCGGCAACACGAGTAGCCGCGCGCAGCATCATGCGCTTGAGGATCACACCCATCTGGCTGTTGTCGACCTTGCCGAGAATCTCGCCGACCACTTCTTCGAACGGCACGCTGACGAACAGCACGCGCTGCGAACGGCCAAACTTCTGCCAAATATAGTGCGCCACTTCCATCACGCCCAGTTCATGGGCACGGCCACCGAGATTGAAGAAGCAGAAGTGGCTGACCAGGCCGCGGCGCATCATCTGATAGGCCGCGACGGTGGAGTCGAAGCCGCCGCTCATCAGCACCAGGGTCTGTTCCAACGAGCCCAGCGGGTAACCGCCGAGGCCTTCGTGGCGGTTATGCACCACGAAGAGGCGCTGGTCGCGAATTTCCATGCGCACTTCGACTTCCGGTTTCTTCAGGTCGATACCGGCCGCACCGCACTCCTGACGCAGACGTGAACCGACATGGCGTTCGACATCGATTGAGCTGAACGCGTGCTTGCCGCCACGCTTGCAACGCACGGCGAAGATCTTGCCCGGCAACTGGTCGGCGTAGTGGCGCTTGCAGTGTTCAGTGATCTCGTCCAAATCGCCCAGCGGGTACTCATTCACCTCGAGGAACAAACCAATGCCCGGAGTGTTGCGCAGGCGTTCGGTCATCTCGGCCAGCAGCTTGGGATCGTCCAGGTCGGTCTCGACCTCGAGGTTGTCCCAGACACCCGTGACCCGCAGAGCAGGGTCAAGATCACGCAGCACGGAGCGAATGTTCTTCCCCAGCTGGCGAATGAACTGCTTGCGCACCGGGCGGCTCTTGATGGTGATTTCCGGGAAAACTTTGACGATGAGCTTCATGAATAGAGCGCCCGCTTGGGGGACGAAAAAACAGGGGCGCGGATTATAGCGGAAATTGTTCAAGCTTTGACCAAAAATACTGCAACCCCAAGTTGGCGCACCAAAATAGGCCTTTTCCATAAATTTCAGCCCTTAAATAGTGCAAATATCTCCGCGGAATCGGCGCGCAGCCGGCGTAGCGCCTGAGTTTCGCGGCCTCTGCCCAATAAAGGGCACTGGCATGCAATTTGCTCCCTTGTGAGGCAGGTCGCCCTAAAGGACTATCCCGCCGGGCTTCACCGCACATATCGGGGCTCCACGAAGCGAGCCTTTTCCATCTGGAGGACAACATGTCTAAGGCTGTTCAACTGATCAAAGAACACGACGTGAAGTGGGTAGACCTGCGCTTCACCGATACCAAAGGCAAGCAGCACCACGTGACCATGCCGGCCCGTGACGCCCTGGACGAAGACTTCTTCGAGCACGGCAAAATGTTCGACGGCTCGTCCATCCATGGCTGGAAAGGCATCGAAGCCTCCGACATGATCCTGATGCCGGTCGACGAAACTTCGGTACTGGACCCGTTCACCGAAGAGCCGACCCTGATCATCGTTTGCGACATCATTGAGCCAAGCACCATGCAGGGCTACGATCGTGACCCGCGCTCCATCGCCAAGCGTGCCGAAGAGTTCCTGAAAACCACCGGCATCGGTGACACCGTATTCGTCGGCCCGGAGCCCGAGTTCTTCATCTTCGACGAAGTGAAGTTCAAGTCCGACATCTCCGGCTCGATGTTCAAGATCTACTCCGAGCAAGGCTCCTGGATGACCGACCAGGACGTGGAAGGCGGCAACAAAGGCCACCGTCCCGCCGTCAAAGGTGGTTACTTCCCGGTTCCGCCGTGCGACCACGACCACGAAATCCGTACTGCCATGTGTAATGCCATGGAAGAAATGGGCCTGGTCGTCGAAGTGCACCACCACGAAGTGGCCACTGCCGGTCAGAACGAAATCGGCGTGAAGTTCAACACCCTGGTCGCCAAGGCTGACGAAGTTCAGACCCTGAAGTACTGCGTGCACAACGTGGCCGACGCCTACGGCAAGACCGCTACCTTCATGCCGAAGCCGCTGTACGGCGACAACGGCTCGGGGATGCACGTGCACATGTCGATCTCCAAAGACGGCAAGAACACCTTCGCAGGCGAAGGCTATGCCGGTCTGTCCGAGACCGCCCTGTACTTCATCGGCGGCATCATCAAGCACGGTAAGGCCCTGAACGGCTTCACCAACCCGTCGACCAACTCCTACAAGCGCCTGGTTCCGGGCTTCGAAGCGCCGGTCATGCTGGCCTACTCGGCTCGCAACCGCAGCGCTTCGATCCGTATTCCGTACGTTTCCAGCCCGAAAGCCCGCCGTATCGAAGCGCGTTTCCCAGACCCGGCTGCCAACCCGTACCTGTGCTTCGCTGCACTGCTGATGGCCGGTCTGGACGGTATCCAGAACAAGATCCACCCGGGCGATGCCGCCGACAAGAACCTGTACGACCTGCCGCCGGAAGAAGGCAAGCTGATCCCGCAGGTCTGCGGCAGCCTGAAAGAAGCCCTGGAAGAGCTGGACAAGGGCCGCGCGTTCCTGACCAAGGGCGGCGTGTTCTCCGACGACTTCATCGATGCCTACATCGAGCTGAAATCGGAAGAAGAAATCAAGGTACGTACCTTCGTACACCCGCTGGAATACGACCTGTACTACAGCGTCTAAGCCAGTCTCGCACCGCCCTCGTGCGGCGCGTTTCAAAAGCCCTGCCCGGCCCTGCCTGGCGGGGCTTTTTCATGGACACGCAGCGGCACCATGCCCTGTAGGAGCGAGCATCGCGAGCGAACCTGGCGAGCTGAAGAGCTTCGCTCGCGACGCTCGCGCCTACGGCAGATCCGAGTCCACTTTTTGTAGCCGAATATCACAGCCATGGAGCCCTGCGCTTGCCAGGAACCGCCAGCAGTGCAAGGCTTAGCGCATCATCCGCGGAAGGATCGGCCCATGCGCCTGCTACTCGCCTGCCTGCTGCTTGCCCTGGCCCTGCCGGCCAGTGCGCAGATCTACAAATACACCGACGCCAACGGCAACACGGTCTTCACCAACCAGCCGCCCGATGGCACGGCCGCCGAAAGCGTCAACCTGCCGCCAACCAATACGGTGGAGATGCAGACGCCGAGCATGCCGGCGAGCGACGACAACGCGCCAGCGCAGAGCGAAGCGCCCTACTCGGTGCTGAGCCTCACCGGCATCCCGGACGACGAAGCGATGCGCGCCAACAACGGCACCTTCATCGTCGGCGTGAACATTCAGCCGCGCCTGCAGCCCGGCCACCAGCTACGCCTGATTCTCGATGGCAAGCCATACGGCCAGGCCAGCAACGTACCGAGCCTGCAACTGACCAACCTTGACCGTGGCGCACACAGCCTGGCGGTAGCAGTGGTGGCCGGCGAACGCATCATCCAGCAGAGCGCCACCGAAACCTTTACCGTGCAGCGCATCAGCGTCAACAGCCCTGCTCGCCCACCGGTCACGCCACCGCGCCCGACCCCAAGACCGACGAACTGACCACGATGCGTACACTGCTGCTCTGCCTGCTGTTCATCACCCAAGCGGCTTTGGCTCAGGTCTATACCTATATCGATGCTGAAGGTAACCGCGTTTTCACTGACAAACCGCGCAGCAGCAATGCCGAACGAGTGGTGCTCGCGCCGTCCAACAGCGCGCAAATGAGCCAGCCCCAACCCACGGTGCGCATGGCCCCGCCACCCGCGGTAAGCAAACCGACCGTGCACTATCAGCTGCTGCGCATTCTCGTGCCGGAGCCGGACGCCTCTATCCATAACGGTTCCGGCGACATGATCGTCACCCTCAACAGCGAGCCGGGCCTGCTGCCCGGCCATAGCTACCGGCTGCTGCTCGACGGCGAACCTCAAGGCGAGATCAGCCGCAGCCCGGTGTTCTCCTTGCAGCATGTCGACCGTGGCACGCACCAACTGGTGGCAGAAATCATCGACTCCGCCGGGCTCATCGTCGAACGCACACCGGCGCAACCCTTCCACATGCACCGCATGACCCTGGCGCAGAAACGCAAGATCAATCCGTGCAAGAAAGATGAATACGGCGTTCGCCCCGAATGCCCGCTGAAAGACAAACCCAAGGAAGAGGTCAGCATCCTTCCCTTCTTCTGAACTCAAACGCACCATAATGGTGCGATATAGCGCACCACCTCCTAAGCCCTCACCATTTTGGGTCGTTTTCCCCCGCCCTCTTCGCCGCAGCACCACCAAAACCTGGCAGACCGCACAAATAATGCGTCTTTTCGGGGCTTTGGTTTGCTTCTTGCATTTTCCTGCCCCATCGCCGGAACGCACTGCCTATGACCATCAACGACGCGCTGCACCGCCTGCTACTCGACAACCTGACCACCGCCACCCTGCTGCTCAACAGCCAGCTGTGCCTTGAGTACATGAACCCGGCGGCGGAGATGCTTCTGGCCGTCAGCGGCCAGCGCAGCCATGGTCAGTTCATCAGCGACCTGTTCACCGAATCGCCCGAGGCGCTGTCATCCTTGCGCCAGGCGGTGGAACAGGCGCACCCATTCAACAAGCGCGAAGCCGTATTGACCTCGGTCACCGGCCAGACGCTGACCGTGGACTACGCGGTAACACCGCTGTTCAGCATGGGCGAGACCCTGCTGCTGCTGGAAGTGCACCCGCGCGACCGCCTGCTGCGCATCACCAAGGAAGAGGCGCAGCTGTCCAAGCAGGAAACCACCAAACTGCTGGTGCGCGGCCTGGCCCACGAAATCAAGAATCCGCTCGGCGGCATTCGCGGTGCGGCGCAACTGCTGTCGCGCGAACTGCCCAACGAAGAGCTCAAGGACTACACCAACGTCATCATCGAAGAGGCCGACCGCTTGCGTAACCTGGTCGACCGCATGCTCGGCTCGAACAAGCTGCCGTCGCTGGCGATGACCAACGTGCACGAGGTGCTGGAGCGCGTCGCCAACCTGATCGAGGCGGAAAGCCAAGGCAGCATCACCTTGGTGCGCGACTACGACCCAAGCATTCCGGATCTGCTGATCGACCGTGAGCAGATGATCCAGGCCGTGCTCAATATCGTGCGCAACGCCATGCAGGCCATCGCCGGGCAGAAGCATGACATGGGCCTCGGGCGCATCAGCCTGCGTACCCGCACCCTGCGCCAGTTCACCATTGGCCATACGCGCCATCGCCTGGTGGTCAAGGTCGAGATCATCGACAACGGTCCCGGCATTCCGCCGGAACTGCAGGAAACCATCTTCTATCCCATGGTCAGCGGTCGTGCCGACGGCACCGGTCTGGGCCTGGCCATCACCCAGAACATCATCAGCCAGCACCAGGGGCTGATCGAGTGCGAGAGCTATCCCGGCCACACCGTATTCTCGATCTTCCTACCGCTGGAACAAGGAGCGCCCACGCCATGAGCCGCAGTGAAACCGTCTGGATTGTCGACGACGATCGTTCCATCCGCTGGGTACTGGAAAAGGCCCTGCAACAGGAAGGCATGACCACCCAGAGTTTCGACAGTGCCGACGGTGTACTCGCCCGCCTGGCCCGCCAACAGCCGGACGTGATCATCTCCGACATCCGCATGCCCGGCGCCAGCGGCCTCGACCTGCTGGCCCGCATCCGCGAGCTGTATCCGCGCTTGCCGGTGATCATCATGACCGCCCATTCGGACCTGGACAGCGCAGTAGCCAGTTACCAGGGCGGCGCCTTCGAGTACCTGCCCAAGCCGTTCGACGTCGACGAGGCCGTTTCACTGGTCAAGCGCGCCTTCCAGCATGCTCAGGAACAGCAGAGCCTGGCCGTCCCGGCTGCGCAGGCGCGTACCCCGGAAATCATCGGTGAAGCACCGGCGATGCAGGAGGTGTTCCGCGCTATCGGCCGCTTGAGCCACTCCAATATCACCGTGCTGATCAACGGCGAATCCGGTACGGGTAAAGAGCTGGTGGCGCACGCCCTGCACCGCCATAGCCCACGCGCAGCAGCGCCGTTCATTGCCCTGAACATGGCGGCAATTCCCAAGGACCTGATGGAGTCCGAGCTGTTCGGCCACGAGAAAGGCGCCTTCACCGGCGCGGCCAACCAGCGTCGCGGCCGTTTCGAACAGGCCGATGGCGGCACGCTGTTCCTCGACGAAATCGGCGACATGCCGGCCGACACCCAAACGCGCCTGCTGCGCGTATTGGCCGATGGCGAGTTCTACCGCGTTGGTGGTCACACCCCGGTGAAGGTTGACGTGCGCATCATCGCCGCCACCCACCAGAACCTGGAAACCCTGGTGACAGCCGGCAAGTTCCGTGAAGATCTGTTCCACCGCCTCAACGTCATCCGCATTCACATCCCGCGCCTGGCCGATCGCCGCGAGGACATCCCGACCCTGGCCCACCACTTCCTCGCCCGCGCCGCGCAGGAACTGGCGGTGGAGCCGAAATTGCTCAAGAGCGAAACCGAGGACTACCTCAAGCACCTGCCCTGGCCGGGCAACGTGCGCCAGTTGGAGAACACCTGCCGCTGGATCACCGTCATGGCCTCGGGTCGCGAAGTGCACGTCGACGACCTGCCGCCCGAGCTGCTGACCCAGCCGCAGGACGCCGCACCAGTGACCAACTGGGAGCAGGCGCTGCGCCTCTGGGCCGACCAGGCCCTGGCACGCGGCCAGTCCAACCTGCTCGACAGCGCTGTGCCGGCGTTCGAGCGCATCATGATCGAGACCGCGCTCAAGCACACCGCCGGCCGCCGCCGCGACGCCGCCTTGCTGCTGGGCTGGGGTCGTAACACCCTGACGCGCAAGATCAAGGAACTGGGCATGAAGGTCGACGGTGGGGATGACGACGACAGCGACGACTGATACCGCCAACGCTACGAAAAAGGGCATTCCGTGGGATGCCCTTTTTCATTTTCCCCGGAGTGCATCCGGGCAACGGCGCTTGATTCCCCTGACTCAACCGCGCTGCGCGTTCTTGATCGAGATCTGCGTATTGAGCGTCCAGAAGTCGTAGAGCACGCCGATCAGGAACAGGCCGCCGGTAAACAGGTAGATGATCCCGGTGATCCACTTGCCCTGATACATGCGGTGTACGCCGAAAATGCCAAGGAAGGTCAGCAGGATCCACGCCACGTTGTAGTCAGTATCACCTGCGGTAAAACGCAGGTCGGCCTCGCGATCCATCGCCGGAATCAGGAACAGGTCAATGATCCAACCGATGAAGAACAATCCCAGGGTGAAGAACCAAATGGTGCCGGTGACCGGTTTGCCGTAGTAGAAACGGTGCGAACCGAGAAAGCCGAAAATCCACAGCAGGTAGCCAATCAGCTTGCTGTGCGTATCCTGTCGTTGCATGGCGAACTCCTTGTGCGAGATACAGCTATGACGCTGCGCGCCGAGTGAAGGTTTCATTTGCAATGAGGCAGCGCAACACAACGAATGGCTTGATAGCTGTACGACGCCCATATACTGTATAAAAAAACAGTATAGATATTGCCCGCCATGCAACTGATCGAAAAGCTCACCATCCTCGCCGACGCAGCCAAGTACGACGCCTCCTGTGCCAGCAGCGGCGCACCCAAGCGCAGCTCCAAGGGCAAGGACAGCATCGGTTCGACCAACAGCATGGGCATCTGCCACAGCTATACGCCAGACGGTCGCTGCGTGGCGCTGCTCAAAGTACTGCTGACCAACTTCTGCCTGTACGACTGCCAATACTGCATCAACCGTCGTTCCAGTGACGTACCTCGCGCGCGCTTTACCCCCGAGGAAGTAGTGACGCTGACACTGGACTTCTACAAGCGCAACTGCATCAGCGGCCTGTTCCTCAGCTCCGGCATCATCCGCTCGGCCGACTACACCATGGAGCAGCTGATTCGCGTCGCCAAGCTGCTGCGTCAGGAGCACCAGTTCCGCGGCTACATTCACCTCAAGACCATTCCCGATGCCGCACCGGAGTTGATCGCCGAAGCCGGCCTGTACGCGGACCGCCTCAGCGTCAACATCGAGCTGCCCACCGAAACCAGCCTGGTACGCCTGGCACCGGAAAAGAACGTCGGCAGCATCCACCAGGCCATGCACAAGATTCATCTCGGCGAGCGTGAGGCCAAGGAAGAACGCCGCGCGCCGCGCTTTGCCCCGGCCGGACAAAGCACGCAGATGATCGTCGGTGCCGACGCCACCGATGACAGCACCATCCTGCACAACGCCCAGAGCCTGTATCACGACTACCGCCTGCGCCGCGTCTACTACTCGGCCTTCAGTCCGATTCCGCAGAGCCCCAAGACCGTGCCCTTCGAGGCGCCGCCGCTGCTGCGCGAACACCGCCTGTACCAGGCCGACTTCCTCATGCGCGGCTATGGCTTCAGTGCCACGGAGCTGCTCGCCGGCCCCGGCAACCTGGATCTGGATATCGACCCCAAGCTGGCCTGGGCCCTGGCCAACCGCGAGCAGTTTCCCGTCGATCTCAACCGCGCCGACGAATCATTGATCGCCCGCGTGCCCGGCATCGGTGTGCTCAGCGCACGACGCCTGGGCGCGCTGCGGCGCGAACGGCGTATCCGCTACGAGGACCTGACCCGTCTGCGCTGCGTACTGGAAAAGGCCAAGCCCTTCATCGTCACCCAGGACTACCGACCGCCGCGGGCCGAACACGAGTCCGTGGTGCTGCGCCAGCAGTTGCGCGACACCCCGGCGCAGATGGCCTTGTGGTGATGCACAGCCTGCGTTTCGACGGCAGCTTCGCCACCTGGCGCCAGGCCGCGCGCCGTGCACTGCTGCAGGGCCTGGCACCGCACCAGTTGCAGTGGCTGGACGAAGAAGCGGCGCCTGGCCTGTTCGACCAGCCCGCCGAACGCGCGCCGGAGCCCAATGGCCGCCTGCGCGTATCGCCCGAACTGCTGGAGCTGCTGGAGAGCGCCGCACAGTACCGTGGCGAGGAGCGCTGGAGCCTGCTCTACCGCGTGCTCTGGCGCTTCGTACAGGGCGAACGCAGCGCCGTGCTGGCCGGCGACCCCGACGGCAGCGAGCTGCATCGCCGGCTCAAGGCGGTGCGCCGCGAGGCCCATCACCTGCATGCCTTCGTGCGCTTTCAGCCGAGCAAGGCGCAAGGCGCGCCGGACTTCGTCGCCTGGTTCGAACCCGCGCATGACATCCTGGCCGCGGCCAGTGGCCATTTCGCCGAGCGCCTGGGCAAGCACAGCTGGCTGATCGCAACGTCTCGGGACGGTGTGTACTGGGATGGCCAACGCCTGCAGCACGAGCGCCGCTGCCCGGCGCAATGGCAAGCCTGGGCACGGCAGCCCGAGGATGACGGCCAGGCCCTGTGGCGTGCCTATTACGGCAGCACCTTCAACCCGGCGCGGCTCAACCGCACGGTGATGCAGCAACATCTGCCACTGAGATTCTGGAAGCACCTGCCGGAAGGCCCGCTGATTCCGCAACTGATGAGCGAAGCACGCGCCGGCGCGCAACGCGATGGCCAGGCATTGGTGCTGGCAGGCAGAAAGGGCAAACGTATCGCCCAGATAAACGAGGGGGACGCAGCGCGTCCCCCGTCAGGTAGCGTCAGCGGAAGCGACGCCCCGGATCTTCCTCGCTGACCTCCAGCGCCAGGCCCTGGGCCATGCTGGTCAGGTGATCGCCATCGGTTTCCGAACCGAGCTTGATCATCAGGCGCAGGTCGTTGGCCGAGTCGGCGTAGAGCAGCGCGTCTTCGTAGGTGATCTCGCCCTGGGTGTAGAGGTTGTACAGCGCCTGGTCGAAGGTCTGCATGCCCTGCTCGGTGGAGCGCTTCATCAGCCCCTTGAGCTCGTGCACCTCGCCCTTGCGGATCAGGTCGGCGGCCAGCGGGGTGTTGATCAGCACCTCGATCACTGCGCGGCGACCTTTGCCATCCGGGGTTGGAATCAGTTGCTGAGCGACGATAGCCTTGAGGTTGAGCGACAGGTCCATCCACACCTGGTTCTGCCGGTCGGCCGGGAAGAAGTTGATGATGCGGTCCAGCGCCTGGTTGGCGTTGTTGGCGTGCAGGGTGGCCAGGCACAGGTGACCGGTTTCGGCGAAGGCCACGGCGTGGTCCATGGTCTCGCGGGTGCGCACCTCACCGATGAGGATCACGTCCGGCGCCTGACGCAAGGTGTTCTTCAGCGCCACTTCGAAGGACTCGGTGTCGATGCCCACTTCACGCTGAGTGACGATGCAGCTCTGATGCTGGTGGATGTACTCGATCGGGTCTTCGATGGAGATGATATGGCCGCTGCTGTTCTTGTTGCGGTAGCCGATCATCGCCGCCAGCGAGGTGGACTTACCGGTACCGGTAGCCCCGACGAACAGCACCAGGCCGCGCTTGGTCAGCGCCAGCTTCTTGAGGATGTCCGGCAGCTTGAGGTCGTCGATGGTGGGGATGTTGGTCTCGATGCGGCGCAGCACCATGCCCACCAGGTTGCGCTGATAGAAGGCGCTGACGCGGAAGCGGCCGATGCCGCGGGCGCTGATGGCGAAGTTGCACTCATGGTTCTCGGCAAAGTCGCGGCGTTGTGCCTCGTTCATCACCCCCAGCACGGTTTCGCGGGTCATTTCCGGCGACATCGCGGTCTTGGTCACCGGCATGATTTTGCCATTGACCTTCATCGACGGCGGCACGCCAGCGGTGATGAATAGATCGGAGCCACCTTTTTCGACCATCAGGCGCAGTAGTTTTTCGAATTCCATCGTCGTGTTCGCTCATCCGCACGCATGAATGCACGCCCCCGCAGCGCAGGGCCAGCGGCTGCGAGCGTGTCATCGCAGCCGTGAAGCAGTCCGTAGGGTGGGCTTCAGCCCACCAACAGTGGCCGGCCTTGGTGGGCTGAAGCCCACCCTACCCACTGGGTTTTCCTAGAAGTTTTCCGGGCTCTTGGCCTTCTCGCGCGCGCTGTCGCGGCTGACCAACCCCTTGGATACCAGCGTCTTCAGGCAGGCATCGAGGGTCTGCATGCCCAGCGCGCCACCGGTCTGGATCGATGAGTACATCTGCGCCACCTTGTCCTCGCGGATCAGGTTACGGATGGCCGGAGTGCCGATCATGATTTCGTGTGCCGCGACGCGACCGCCACCGATCTTCTTCAGCAGGGTCTGCGAGATCACCGCCTGCAGCGATTCCGACAGCATCGAGCGCACCATCGACTTTTCCTCGGCCGGGAACACGTCGACCACCCGGTCGATGGTCTTGGCGGCGGAGGTGGTGTGCAGGGTGCCGAACACCAGGTGGCCGGTTTCCGCGGCGGTCAGCGCCAGGCGGATGGTTTCCAGGTCACGCATCTCGCCCACCAGGATGATGTCCGGGTCCTCACGCAGCGCCGAGCGCAGCGCTTCGGAGAAGCCGTGGGTGTCGCGGTGCACCTCACGCTGGTTGACCAGGCACTTCTTCGACTCGTGGACGAATTCGATGGGGTCTTCGATGGTGAGAATGTGGTGGTACTTGTTGCTGTTGAGGTGGTCGATCATCGCCGCCAGGGTGGTCGACTTGCCCGAACCGGTTGGGCCGGTAACCAGCACCAGGCCGCGCGGCACGTCAGTGATCTTGCGGAACACCTCGCCCATGCCCAGGTCTTCCATGGTCAGCACCTTGGACGGAATGGTACGGAACACCGCACCGGCGCCACGGTTCTGGTTGAAGGCGTTGACCCGGAAACGCGCCACACCCGGCACTTCGAAGGAGAAGTCGGTCTCGAGGAACTCTTCGAAGTCCTTGCGCTGCTTGTCATTCATGATGTCGTAGATCAGCGCGTGTACCTGCTTGTGATCCAGCGGCGGCAGGTTGATGCGGCGTACATCGCCGTCGACGCGGATCATCGGCGGCAGACCCGCCGAGAGGTGCAAATCCGACGCGCCTTGCTTGGCGCTGAAGGCGAGCAGCTCAGTGATATCCATGGGACTCCCCAATTACAAGCAAGCAGGTAGAATGCCGCGAACGCAACGGCCAGGCTTATAGAGCGCAGGTAATGTCCACGATAGCAGAGAATATTGCAAAGGTCGGAGCGCGCATCCGTGAGGCGGCGCAAGCCTCACAGCGTAATTTGACGGATATCGGCCTGCTCGCGGTGAGCAAGACCAAACCGGCAGCGGCCATTCGTGAAGCTCATACGGCTGGTTTGCGCGATTTTGGCGAGAACTACCTGCAGGAAGCGCTGGAAAAACAGACCGAACTGAGTGATCTGCCCTTGATCTGGCACTTCATCGGCCCCATTCAGTCGAACAAGACCCGGCCCATCGCCGAGCATTTCGACTGGGTACATTCGGTGGATCGCCTGAAAATCGCCCAACGCCTCTCCGAGCAGCGTCCTGCGCACCTGCCACCGCTGAATATCTGCCTGCAGGTCAACGTCAGCGCTGAGGACAGCAAATCCGGCTGCAGCCCAGAAGCGCTGCCAGAGCTGGCCAAGGCTGTAGCCGCCCTGCCCAACCTGCGCCTGCGTGGGCTGATGGCGATTCCCGAACCTACCGACGATATCGCGGCGCAACATGCCGCCTTCGCCCACCTGCGCCAATTGCGTGATGACCTGGGGCTGGACCTCGATACCTTGTCCATGGGCATGAGCCATGACCTGGGGGCCGCCATCGCCGAAGGTGCCACCTGGGTGCGCATCGGCACCGCCCTGTTCGGCGCCCGCGATTACGGCCAGCCCACTCACTGAATGAAGGATTTTCTGCAATGAGCAACCCGACCATCGCCTTCGTCGGCGCCGGCAACATGGCCGCCAGCCTGATTGGCGGCCTGCGCGCCCAGGGCGTGGCAGCCAGCGCCATCCGCGCCAGCGAGCCCGGCAGCGAACAGCGCGCCCGCCTGCAACAGGAACACGGCATCGCCACCTTCGCGGATAACGGTGAAGCCATAAAAGGCGCCGACCTGATCGTGCTGGCGGTCAAACCACAGATCATGAAAGCGGTATGCCTGGATCTGGCGCCACACCTGGCTCCCAATCAGGTGATCATCTCCATCGCCGCCGGCATCAGTTGCGCCAGCCTGGAAAACTGGCTCGGCCAGCGCCCAGTCGTGCGTTGCATGCCCAACACGCCGGCGCTATTGCGCCAGGGCGTTTCCGGCCTGTTCGCCAACGCCCGCGTCAGCGCCGCACAGAAAGCCCAGGCCGAACAGGTGCTGAGCGCCGTTGGCCTGGCCCTGTGGCTGGATGAAGAAGCCCAACTAGACGCCGTTACCGCTGTTTCCGGCAGCGGGCCGGCTTATTTCTTCCTTTTGATCGAAGCCATGACGGCGGCTGGCGAGCAGCTCGGCCTGCCGCGCGAGACGGCTGCACGCCTGAGCATCCAGACTGCACTGGGCGCCGCACGCATGGCCAGCGAGAGTGATGTCGACGCCGCCGAACTGCGGCGCCGTGTGACCTCGCCGAACGGAACCACCGAAGCGGCGATCAAAACCTTTCAGGCCGGCGGCTTCGAAACGCTGGTACAACAGGCACTCAACGCCGCCGCCAATCGCTCGGCCGAACTGGCCGAACAACTGGGTCAATAAAGGAAGCACACATGTCCGGACTCATCGAAGCCCTGATCTACATCATTCAGACCCTCGGCAGCCTGTATCTGCTGATCGTCCTGCTGCGTTTCATCCTGCAACTGGTACGCGCCGACTTCTACAACCCGCTGAGCCAGTTCATCGTCAAGGCTACACAGCCGCTGGTGAAACCCC
This sequence comes from Ectopseudomonas oleovorans, assembly GCF_003052605.1. Lineage (GTDB taxonomy): Bacteria > Pseudomonadota > Gammaproteobacteria > Pseudomonadales > Pseudomonadaceae > Aquipseudomonas > Aquipseudomonas oleovorans_A. Next base: position 60,259 of record NZ_QASO01000042.1, read on the forward strand.
TGCGTCGGATCATCCCCGGTTTCGCCGGGCTGGATCTGGCCTCGCTGGTGCTGGCCATCCTGGTGCAGCTGCTGCTGATGGTCATCACCCTGACGCTGATGGGCTACAACGTCGGCGGCTTCATCCTGCAACTTCTGGTGTGGTCACTGATCGGCGTGACCTCGCTGTTTCTCAAGGTGTTCTTCTTCGCCCTGATCATCAGCGTGATCCTGTCGTGGGTCGCCCCGGGCAGCTACAACCCCGGCGCGCAGCTGGTCAACCAGATCTGCGAACCGCTGCTGGCGCCGTTTCGCAAGCTGCTGCCGAACCTTGGCGGCCTGGATATTTCGCCGATCTTCGCCTTCATCACCATCAATCTGATCGATCGCTTCGTCATCGGCGGTCTTGCAGCCTCCACCGGCCTGCCGCCGATGCTCAGCCCCTTCCTCTGAGGGTGAGCTTCTACCGCTGGGACGGCGAGGACCTGATCCTCGACTGTCACCTGCAGCCCAAGGCGAGCAAGGACGAGTTCGCCGGGCTGCATGGTGATCGGTTGAAGATCCGCCTCACCGCCCCACCGGTCGAGGGCAAGGCCAACGCCCATCTGCAGGCCTTTCTGGCCAAGGCGTTCGGCGTGGCCAAGAGCCAGGTGAGCCTGGCAAGCGGCGAGCTCAATCAACACAAGCGCCTGCGCATCCGCACGCCACGTAACCTGCCAGCGATTCCCGGCTTGCAGAACGCCTGATGACCATTCAGCCGCCATACCCGACCACAAGGCGGGACTGTATAAGCAGCCAATTGACGGCCGCCCTGTACCTCGCATAATGCAGGTTATTCTCGCCAATGCCGTGCGTCCTGGCGGCAACACCAACTGAACAATCACGCAGCCCCAGCAAGTGGATGAACTTGCCGAGAGGAGAGCCAGGATGAGCATGGAACGTCTCAGCCAGCAGGTTGACGCCTACGTCGCCTGGAAACGCGAACTGATGCGCGAGATCACGCGTTATCGCAGCTGGCTGGAACACAATCGGCTCAACTCCGAGGCGGTACAGGCCAAGCTCGAGCGCGCGCTGAAGATCTTGCGTACCGACCACATCACCCTGGCGTTCGTCGGCGAGTTTTCACGCGGCAAGACCGAGCTGATCAACAGCCTGTTCTTCTCCGAATACGGCCAGCGTATGCTGCCTTCGCATGCCGGGCGTACCACCATGTGCCCCACCGAGCTGTTCTTCGACCCGCGCTCGGAACGCCCCTACATTCGCCTGCTGCCCATCGAAACGCGCGCAGCCTCGGCCAGCGTCGCGCAGTTCAAGCGCATTCCGAGGCATTGGGTGAACATCCCGCTGGACACCAGCGACCCCGCCAACATGGCGCTGGCTTTCAGCCAGGTGGCCAAGACCAAAGCCATGCCGGTGGAACAGGCGATCCAGCTCGGCTTCCACCCGGACATGCTCGAAGGCACCGGCAAACGCGGCCAGGTGCTGGTGCCGGCCTGGCGCCATGCGATGGTCAACTTCGATCATCCGCTGCTGCGCCAGGGCTTGCGTATTCTCGACACCCCCGGCCTAAACGCCTTGGGCAGTGAACCCGAGCTGACCCTGTCGATGCTGCCCAATGCCCAGGCGATCATCTTCCTGCTGGCCGCCGATACCGGCGTCACCGCCAGTGACATGCACATCTGGCAGCAGCACATCCGCCAGCTCGACGACGACGCGCAAACCTGCCTGTTCGCCGTGCTGAACAAGATCGACGTACTGTGGGACGACCTGGCAGGCGAGACCTTCGTGCAGAACGCCATCGGCCAGATCCAGAGCGCCACCGCCAAGCAGTTGGGTATCGCCAAGCAGGACGTGCTGCCGCTGTCGGCCAAGCAGGCGCTGCTGGCCAAGGTGCGCAAGGACGAAGAATTGCTGGCACGCAGCCAGATGGCCGGTCTGGAAAACCTGCTATGCGAGCGCATCGTCGCGCAGAAGGAACGCCTGATCGAAGATAACGTGGTGCGTCAGGTCCTGGCGTTGGTGAACAACAGCCAACATGTGCTCAACCTGCGCCTGGAGAAAGTCAGTGAGCAGTTGGCCCTGCTCGGCAACCATCAGCAGGACAACGGCCAGCTGCTGTTCGAGCTGACCGCCAAGACCAAGGAAGACCACAGCCTGCACCACAAGCGCCTGCTCGGCCTGAAGACCAACCAGCGCCTGCTGCAGCGCCAGGGACAACTGCTGCGCCACGCCGCGCGCGCCGAACGCCTGGAGGAACACCTGAGCGAGGTGCGCCGCAATCTCACCGGCAGCTGGACCACCCTGGGCATCAACCAGGCCATCCTGCATTTCTTCCGCGCCGTCGAACAGGATCTGCACAACCTGCAGCACGAAGCCGACATGGCCAACAAGATGGTTGCAGCCATCTATCGTCGACACAACGAAGACAACCCGCTGGGCGGGGTCGACGCACCGCAGTTCAAGATCCAGCGTTATCTGCGCGAGCTGAAGAAACTGCAGGAAAAGGGCGACCAGTTCCGCCTGCACCTGAAGACCCTGCTCACCGAACAGCGCAGCCTGACCCGACGCTTCTTCGCCACCCTGGCCCAGGAAGTGATCGGCCTGCACCAGCGCCTGCGCCTGGACGCCGAGCAATGGGCCGCCGATGCGCTGATGCCGCTGATGCAACACACCCTGGAACACAAGCAGATGCTGGAAAGCCACATGCTGCGCCTCAAGGCGCTGGCCCAGGAAACCCAGCAGACGCGCAAACGCAGCCTGCAACTGGCGCGCTACCGGGAAGAGCTGGAACAGCAGCTGGCCCTGGCCAGCGACATGCTGCGCGTGCTGCGTCGTCCGGCACCGGTGCAGCGCCAGGGCAAGGTGGTCAGCCTGCCGACGGCGGCGCGCCAAAGGGGAGCAGTTGACCTTGGCTGATTGGATTTCCTCACGGAAGCCCATATGCTGTTGCTAAAGCCATGACCAGGAGGCTTGTAATGAACAACCACTTTAGCCTGATTACCTCTCAGGAAGACCCAAGTGATACACAGCTTGCAGAGCTTATGACACAAGTTCGCAAGACTGCTCACAGGCGTGTCGAGCGCGTGGATAATCAGTTAAACCAGGCTTTGATCCAGGCAATCCGCGCCAAGAAGGAAAACTCGGCCGCACGCGCCAGCCGTGATGCCTGAGAACAAACCCAAACTGATCGTCTTTGCCGGCCCCAACGGCTCAGGTAAGACGTCGATCACCGAAACCCTGCGCGAGCACCACTGGCTGTCCGGCTGCACCTTCATCAATCCCGATGAAATGGCGCAGGAGGAGTTTGGCGGCTGGAACTCGGAAGAGGCTTTCAGGCAAGCAGCCGAAAAGGCTGAGCAATTGCGTGAACAGTGCCTACAGAGTGGTCGCAGCCTGGCCTTCGAGACAGTGTTGTCGACCGAGGACAAACTCGAATTCATTCGCCGGGCTATAAGTGCCGGCTTCTTCGTCCGGGTATTTTTCGTCAGTACCTCACACCCCGCCATCAACGCCTACCGAATTACCTACCGCTACATGGATGGCGGCCATGAAGTGCCAATCAGCAAGATCGTTTCTCGCTACACCAAGTCCATCGCCAACTGTGTCGCGCTGTCGTCTGTAGTAGATCGTCTCTATGTCTACGACAACTCTGTGAACGACCACAGCCCACGCCTGCTTTTTCGCACTCGTCAGGGCAGTCTCTGCAAGACCTATGCAGCCGACTCCGACATCCCCGACTGGGCCTTGCAGATCAAACATTGCATTGCAGAGGAAACCTAGCGCCCAGCTCGCTTGCCGCTCGGGTCGGTGCTCTTTAGACTGGCGCCCTCCTCCGCTTCATTAGCAGCGCCTCAATGCCCACTGCATTTCCCGAAGATTCCGTCGGCCTGGTCAGTCCCCAGGTATTTCGCTTCAGCGAACCCCTGGCGCTGGCCTGCGGGCGCAGCCTGGCCGAGTACGAACTGGTCGTCGAGACCTATGGCGAACTGAACGCCGCGCGCAGCAATGCGGTGCTGATCTGCCACGCCCTGTCCGGCCACCATCACGCCGCCGGCTATCACAGCCCGGATGATCGCAAGCCCGGCTGGTGGGACAGCTGCATCGGCCCCGGCAAGCCCATCGACACCAACAAGTTCTTCGTCGTCAGCCTCAACAACCTGGGCGGCTGCAACGGTTCCACCGGCCCGAGCAGCGCCAACCCGGCGACCGGCAAGCCCTACGGCGCGGACTTTCCGGTAATGACGGTGGAAGACTGGGTGCACAGCCAGGCACGCCTGGCCGATGTGCTCGGCATTGCCCAGTGGGCGGCGGTGATCGGCGGCAGCCTCGGCGGCATGCAGGCCATGCAGTGGACCATCAGCTACCCCGAGCGTGTGCGTCACTGCCTGGCGATTGCCTCGGCGCCCAAGCTGTCGGCGCAGAACATCGCCTTCAACGAGGTGGCGCGCCAGGCGATTCTCACCGACCCGGAATTCCACGGCGGACACTTCCAGGAACAGGGTGTGATCCCCAAGCGCGGGCTGATGCTGGCGCGTATGGTCGGCCATATCACCTACCTGTCCGACGACGCCATGGGCGAGAAATTCGGCCGCGGCCTGAAGAGCGAGAAGCTCAACTACGACTTCCACAGCGTCGAGTTCCAGGTGGAAAGCTACCTGCGCTATCAGGGCGAGGAATTCTCCGGCCGTTTCGACGCCAACACCTATCTGCTGATGACCAAGGCGCTGGACTACTTCGATCCTGCCGCTGCGCACGACGGCGATCTGGCCAAGACCCTGGCCGTGGCCAAGGCGGACTTCTGCGTGATGTCCTTCACCACCGACTGGCGCTTCTCCCCCGCCCGCTCGCGGGAGATCGTCGACGCCCTGACGGCGGCAAAGAAGAACGTCTGCTACCTGGAAATCGACGCACCGCAGGGCCATGACGCCTTCCTCATGCCGATCCCGCGTTATCTGCAGGCGTTCGACAGCTACATGAAGCGAATCGAGGTATGAGCATGCGAGCGGATCTGGACATCATCCAGGAATGGATCGCCCCGGGCAGCCGTGTGCTCGACCTGGGCTGCGGCGACGGCGAGTTGCTCGCTTGGCTGCGCGACAACAAGCAGGTGGCCGGCTACGGCCTGGAAATCGACCCGGACAAGATCGCCCTGTGCATCGAGCGCGGCGTCAACGTCATCGAGCAGAACCTCGACCTGGGCCTGGGCAACTTCGCCAGCAACAGCTTCGACGTGGTGGTCATGACCCAGTCGCTGCAGGCGCTGCATTACCCGGACAAGGTGCTGGCCGAGATGCTGCGCGTCGGCAAGACCTGCATCATCACCTTCCCCAACTTCGGCCACTGGCGCTGCCGCTGGTACCTGACGACAAAAGGTCGCATGCCGGTGTCGGACTTCCTGCCCTACACCTGGTACAACACACCGAACATCCACTTCTGCACCTTCGAGGACTTCGAGCGCCTGTGCCATGCTCAGGGTGCCCGCGTGGAAGAACGTCTGGCGGTCGACCGTGACCACCGTCATGGCCTGGCAAGCCGCATCTGGCCCAATCTGCTGGGCGAAATCGGCATTTACCGCATCAGCGGCGCGGACCTCTCCGCCCACCGCGTGGCGGTCTGAACGAGGAGAACATCATGCGTCGCATCATTCCCTTCCTGATCGCCCTGTGCCTGGCCCTGCCGGCCGCCGCCGAGCGCAAGCAGAGCTTCGGCGACCTCGACGTGCACTACAGCGTGTTCAATTCCAGCTTCATCCAGCCGGACATCGCCAGCGCCGCCGGCCTGGTACGCAGCAAGACCCAGGGCGTGGTCAATATCGCCGTACTCAAGGCCGGCAAGGCCAGCACCGCGCAGGTCAGCGGCCAGGTGAAGAACCTGCTGGGGCAGAGCAGCGCACTGACCTTCAGGCAGGTCACCGAGAGCGGCGCCATCTACTACCTGGCGCAGTTCCCCTTCTCCAGCCGAGAGATTCTCAGTTTCACCCTCGATGTGCGCCAGGGCGACGACGCGCACCGCATCACCTTCAACCAGGAAATGTTCCCGGATGACTGATGCCGCAGGCGCTGCCGGCATCTTTGCGTAGGCGCCCCGCCCCAGGGCGAAGCTTTCAGGGCGCTGCCGTCCTGGTTCGCGGCGGGGCGCCGCTCCTACAGATTCTGTAATTCAACGTACAACTGACAGGCAATATCCGCATGATCGACCTCAAGGAACTGGTACTGGCCAGCCATAACGCCGGCAAGCTCAAAGAGTTGCAGGCCATGCTCGGCGATGCAGTACGCGTGCGCTCGATCGGCGAGTTCTCCAGCGTCGAGCCGGAAGAGACCGGCCTGTCGTTCGTCGAGAACGCCATCCTCAAGGCACGCAACGCCGCGCGCATCTCCGGCCTGCCGGCGCTGGCCGACGACTCCGGCCTGGCGGTGGACGCCCTCGGCGGCGCCCCCGGCATCTACTCGGCGCGCTATGCCGATGGCCAGGGCGACGCGGCGAACAATGCCAAGCTGCTCAACGCCCTCAAGGACGTGCCGGATGCCGAGCGCGGCGCGCAGTTCGTCTGCGCCCTGGCGCTGGTTCGACATGCCGACGATCCGCTGCCGATCCTCTGCGAAGGCCTGTGGCACGGCAGCATCCTGTACGAAGCCCGCGGCGAGCACGGCTTCGGCTACGACCCGCTGTTCTGGGTGCCGGAAACCCAGTGCTCCAGCGCCGAACTACCGGCCGAGCAGAAGAATCGCCTCAGCCACCGCGCCCGCGCCATGGCCCTGCTCAAGAAGCGCCTGGGGCTGGCATGAGCGATTCCGCTGGCGGGAGTTTCCTGCTCCCGCCCCTGGCGCTCTATATCCACATCCCGTGGTGCGTGCGCAAATGCCCCTACTGCGACTTCAACTCCCACGCCGCCGGGCCCACGCTGCCTGAAGAGGAATACGTCGACGCCCTGCTGGCCGATCTCGATGCCGACTTGCAGCACGTCCATGGCCGGCCACTGACTTCGATCTTCTTCGGTGGCGGCACGCCCAGCCTGTTCTCCGACCGCGCCCTGGGTCGTCTGCTGGAAGGCGTCGAGCGGCGCATCGCCTTTGCGCCAGACATAGAGATCACCCTGGAAGCCAACCCCGGCACCTTCGAGCAGGCCAAGTTCAAGGGCTACCGAAGCCTCGGCATCAACCGTCTGTCCATCGGCGTGCAGAGCTTCCAGGAAGCCAAACTCAAGGCGCTGGGGCGCATCCACAATCGCGACGAGGCCATTCGCGCCGCCGACATGGCCCGCGCTGCCGGCTTCGACAATTTCAACCTCGACCTGATGCACGGCCTGCCCGAGCAGAGCATCGAGGACGCCCTGTTCGACCTGCGCACCGCAATCAGCCAGGGCCCGACGCACCTGTCCTGGTACCAGCTGACCATGGAGCCGAACACGGTGTTCTGGAGCCAGCCGCCCGAGCTGCCCGAAGACGATCTGCTGTGGGACATCCAGGAAGCCGGCCAGGCGCTGCTCGCCGCCGAGGGCTACGCGCAGTACGAGGTGTCCGCCTACGCCCAGCCCGGCAAACAGGCGCGGCACAACCTCAACTACTGGACCTTCGGCGACTTTCTCGGCATCGGTGCTGGCGCCCACGCCAAGCTGAGCACCCCCGCAGGGCGCATCCAGCGCACCTGGAAAACCCGCCTGCCGAAGGACTACCTCGACCCGGCCAAGGCATTCCAGGCCGGCGAACGCCTGCTGGCAGCCGACGAGTTGCCCTTCGAATTTCTGATGAACGTGCTGCGCCTGACCGAAGGCTCGCCAGCCGAGCTGTTCAGCCAGCGCACCGGCCTGCCGTTGCAGCAACTCGAACAGGCGCGCCGCGAAGCCGAACGCCAGGGCCTGCTGCAAGCCGATGAAACTCGACTGGTCGCCACGGCCAAGGGCCAGCTGTTTCTCAATGATCTGCTGCAGCAGTTCCTGGCCTAGTTCACCCACAGCGCGGCATGAATCCGGTAGGCTAACGCGCCATTCGCGCGGCCATCGCTCACGTCGCGCTGTACTGAAGGAGCCTGCATGGATCTGCTACTGGACCTGATCGTCACCCTCTCGCGCTGGAGCCGCAGCCACCTCGGCGATATCTCCCTGGCCATCATGGCCACTTTGCTGGTGCTGTTCGGCCCAGCCATCAACGCCTGGGTTCAGCGCACCATCGGCAACCTCAATTTCGTTCTGCGTACTCTGCTGTTCGTGGTGTTCTGCGCGGTCGGCTATGGCCTGGCGATCGTCTTCCTCACGCCATGGCTGGCCAAGGGCCTGGCGCACTTCAACAACTACACCCTGGCGCCGGTGCTGATCCTGATCTTCGTGGTCATAGGCATATTGGCCGACCGCAATTAGCCAGCCTGAAATGAAAAAGCCACCTCAAGGGTGGCTTTCTCAGACTCAATTACCTTCGCGGCGCAGCGCCTGCGGGGTGAAGTCGCGCGGGCTCAGTCGGGCGTTGAAGTCGTACATCTTCTCGTTGTTATCCAGGCCGTCAGCGAAGTAGCGGCCACCCTTGAGGTCGTAAATGGTCTCCAGGGTCGAGCCGAACATCGGCACGTCGTAGTAGCTGATCGGGTGGGCTTCCTGCAGACCGATCAGGTTGCCGTTGCGGTCATACAGGTCGACGGCGAGGATCTGCCAGCTGTCCTCATCCAGATAGAAGCGGCGTTTGCCATAGGGATGGCTGAAGCCGGTACGCAGATCCGCCTCGACCACCCAGACGCGGTGCAGCTCGTAACGCAACAGCTCGGGGTTGATGTGCTTGGCCTGCAGGATATCGGCGTAGGGAATGCCGCGCTGGTGCACGGCATAGCTGTTGTAGGGCACCAGCATCTCGCGCTTGCCCAACAACTGCCACTCGTAGCGATCCGGCGCGCCATTGTAGGAATCCACCTGGTCGGCGGTGGCCATACCATTGGTGTCGGGCTGCAGGGTGTCGTAGGCAAGCATCGGCAGGCGGCGCACACGGCGCTCGCCACGGTTGAAACGCCAGGCCTTGCGAATCGCCAGCACCTGATCGAGGGTCTCCTGCACCACCAGCGCCGAGCCGGCCAGCTTGGCTGGAGCCACGACCTTGTACTTGTAATAGAACAGGGTGTTGTCCAGGTCCTGCGGGGCCACGCCGTCACGGCCGTAGACGAAGTAGATGTCGCGCTCGAGCTTGAGCAGGTTGTAACTACCGTTGCTGAGCACCGCCGCCTGATTGGTGGCCATGCTGATCTGGTCGCCGCGATACCGCATGACGTGGTTCCAGATCGCCTCCTGGCCGTTCGCCGGCAGCGGGAACGGCACGCCGGAAGCAGCCCCCTGAACGCCATTGCCACCGGCAATCAGCTCGGCATTGAGGGCGTTGAAGCGAGTAGCGTCGTAGATGCGTTGTGGTGCGGCCGCACTGCGCCGGGTCGGGAATACGCGCAGATAGAAACTGGGGTTCTGCTGCAGCAGGGTCTTGACGCCGACCGGCAGCTGTTGTTCGTACTGCGCCAGGTTCTGGCTGTCGACCCGGTACAGCAGTTTGTCGTCAGCATAGGGATCAGGATGATGCATGCCCGGCTGGTAATTGGCCGGCGGCGTGGCCAGGCCGCCCGTCCAGGCAGGGATGGTGCCACTGGCATTACCGGCACGCTCGCCGCCAAGTGGCGTCAGTTCCTGACCCAGGCGCGCGGCCTGGCTGGCATCGACCTTGGCCTGGGCCTGAAACGCCAGGGCAGTCAGCAGAAGAAGGGAAACCGATCTCAACACAATGCTCTCCTCGCGGCGCCATGACAGCGGCGCCGCTATTGTCTGCACGCCTTGCAGGCGCACTTATCGTTGTTGTGTTCTGAGAGCCTGCTCACGGTCTCGCGAGCTAGAGCGATACAAGGCAAAAACAAGCGAGGAAGCGGAATGTACTTTTGTACATGAGCATTCCGAGCTTGTTTTTAACGCAGTAGCGCCGACGCGCAGCAGATCGTGAGCAGGTTCTGAGGTGAGGCGCCGTCCTGGCCGTCGGTTTATCCCGATCTAATCGTGCATCCTGCCGGTTCTAATCAAACGCGTGTCGTCGGGTGAATCATGCCTGACGCTGAAACTTCAGATCCCACACACCATGGCCGAGGCGCTCGCCACGACGTTCGAACTTGGTCACCGGACGCTCCTCGGGACGCGGCACGTAGGTGCCATCGGCCGCCAGGTTGCGATAGCCCGGCGCTGCATTCATCACTTCGAGCATGTGCTCGGCGTAGTTCTCCCAATCGGTAGCCATGTGCAGCACACCACCGATCTTCAACTTGCTGCGCACCAGCTCGGCAAAAGCCGGCTGGACGATGCGGCGCTTGTGGTGGCGCGACTTGTGCCAGGGGTCGGGGAAGAACAGCAGCACGCGATCGAGGCTGGCGTCGGCCACGCAGTCACGCAGCACCTCCAGCGCATCGCAGCTGTAGACCCGCAGGTTGCTGAGGCCCTGCGTCATCGCACCGTTGAGCAGCGCACCCACGCCAGGCTTGTGTACCTCGACACCGATGAAATCCTGTTCAGGCGCAGCAGCAGCCATCTCCAGGGTGGAGTGGCCCATACCGAAGCCGATCTCGAAGGTGCGCGGCGCACTGCGACCGAACACTTGGTCGAAGTCGCGCAGACCATCTTCCAGCTCCAGGCCGAACAACGGCCAGCCCTTGTCGATGCCGCGCTGCTGGCCCTCGGTCATGCGCCCGGCACGCATCACGAAGCTCTTGATGGTACGGCGCTGGCGACCGTCTTCGGTCAGTTCGGGCTGTTGGGTATCGGTCATGCTGGACTCTTGTAGATTGCGTTACGACTGGCGCGCCGGCGGGCCGGCACGCAGCCAATCGTCATCCTTAGTTGATCAGGCCAGTCAGCGGCGACGACGCACTGGCATAGAGTTTCTTCGGCATGCGACCGGCCAGGTAGGCCAGGCGGCCAGCCTCGACGGCATACTGCATGGCGCGCGCCATCAGCACCGGATTCTGCGCATCGGCGATGGCGCTGTTCATCAGCACGGCCTCGCAGCCCAGCTCCATGGCGATGGTAGCGTCGGAGGCAGTGCCAACGCCGGCGTCGACCAGCACCGGCACCTTCGATTCCTCGAGGATGATGCGCAGGTTGTACGGGTTGCAGATCCCCAGGCCCGAGCCGATCAGGCCGGCCAGCGGCATCACCGCGATGCAGCCGATCTCGGCCAGCTGACGCGCGATGATCGGATCGTCGCTGGTGTACACCATGACGTCGAAGCCATCCTTGACCAGCACTTCGGCGGCCTTGATGGTCTCGATGACGTTGGGGAACAGGGTTTTCTGGTCGGCCAGCACTTCCAGCTTGACCAGGTTGTGGCCATCGAGCAGCTCACGCGCCAGGCGGCAGGTGCGCACGGCCTCGACAGCGTCGTAGCAGCCGGCGGTATTGGGCAGGATGGTGTACTGGTCCGGGCTGATCACGTCGAGCAGGTTCGGCTCACCGGGGTTTTGGCCGATATTGGTGCGGCGCACCGCCACGGTGACGATCTCGGCGCCGGAGGCGGCGATGGCGTCACGGGTCTCGTCCATATCCTTGTACTTGCCGGTACCGACCAGTAGGCGCGACTGGAACGTACGACCGGCCAGGGTGAAGGGCTTGTCGCTGCGAACTTGGCTCATGGAATACTCCTCGTGAGGTCAACCGCCGCCGATGGCGTGCACCACTTCCACCTGATCGCCCTCGGCGAGCTGGGTGCTGTTGTGCTGGCTGCGTGGAACGATGTCCTGATTGAGTTCGACCGCCACACGGCGCCCGGTCAGGTCGAGGCGAACCAACAGGTCGGCGACGCTCTGGTTATCCGGCAGTTCGAAGGGTTCACCATTCAACTGGATACGCATGACGACTCGGTCACAACTGGAAAGAGGGCCGGCATTCTAGCCCGTTAACTGGCCACGACCAAGGCTAAAAGGCGCCATTCGTCCTCATTTCTGACGCCAGGGTCAGGTCAGCTTCCAGGCGCTCAGGCCCAGGCACAGCCAGCCAACGAGGAAGGCGACGCCACCGAAAGGCGTGATCATGCCGAGCTTGCCGACACCGCTGAGGGTCAGCAGATAGAGGCTGCCGGAAAACAGCAGGATACCCAGCGCGAAGGCGCCGCCAGCCAGATTCACCAGCCGTCCGGGTGCATGCATCGCCAGCAGGCCGACGCCGAACAGGGCCAGCGCGTGGATCAGCTGATAGTGTGTGCCAGTCTGGAACACCGCCAGGTATTCGGCGCTTAGCCTGTGCTTAAGGCCATGGGCCGCAAAGGCGCCCAGAGCCACCCCGGTAAAGCCGGCGAAAGCGGATAACAGCAGCCAGAAACGAGCCATGGAACCTCCAGGTGAGATCGACGTGCACGCAGTTTAACCATTGAGCCTGGGGTCGAAATGGTTGTTATTGTCACACCTGCGCGCAATCGTGCGGCCGCTCGGGAATTTCCCCAGTGATTTTTTGTTTTAATAGCGCCACATCCGATCAATGCGAGACCCCATGCTCCGAGCCCTGACCCGCCGCCTGCTGAAACTGCTGCTCTGGCTGATGTTGGCCAGTGCGCTGCTGGTGCTCGTACTGCGCTGGGTACCGCCGCCCGGCACGGCCTTGATGATCGAGCGCAAGATCGAATCCTGGGGCAGCGCACAGCCCATCGAGCTGAAGCGCCAGTGGCGCCCCTGGAAAGAACTCCCGGATCACCTGAAGATGGCGGTGATCGCCGCTGAAGACCAGAAATTCGCCGAACACTGGGGGTTCGATGTCGGCGCGATTCAGGCGGCGCTGGCGCATAACCAGAGCGGCGGCTCACTAAGAGGCGCCAGCACCCTCAGCCAGCAGGTGGCGAAGAACCTGTTTCTCTGGTCCGGACGCAGTTGGCTGCGCAAAGGGCTGGAAGCCTGGTTCACCGCACTGATCGAAGTGCTCTGGTCGAAAGAACGCATCCTTGAGGTGTACCTCAATAGCGTCGAGTGGGGCGATGGCATCTTTGGCGCCGAAGCCGCGGCACAACACCATTTCGGTGTCGGCGCGCCTTATCTCAATCGCCAGCAGGCCAGCCAGCTGGCAGCGGTGCTACCTAACCCGCTGCGTTGGAGCGCAGGCCGACCGGACGCCTACGTCAATCGCCGCGCAGCCTGGATTCGCCAGCAAATGAATCAGTTGGGGGGCAGCCACTACCTCAATCAACTCAAGCCGCAGCGCCCCGATTGGTGGCCGCGCTGGCTGTAAGCTAGCGGGTAGCGCGAAAAGCCTTGCGCGGGACGGCGTGCAACAGCTCGACCTCGTCGCCCTGCAGATGCACGGTCAGCCCCCATTGTGGATAGACCCAGGCCTGGCCTTCGGCCAGCTCCAACGTCAAGCGTGGCTGCCCGAGACTGGCAGCCAGGCGGTCGCTGGCCAGCGCTTGCGGGGCACTCAGATTGAGGCTGGCGATGGAAAAACCAGCCATCTGATCGACCAGTGATTGACCAAGGGCCAACTCGGCATCACCGGCCTGAAGGCCCTGCGCCGCCATCAGACTGTTGCGCTGCTCAAGGCTTAACCTAACCTCCGCCTCGAGCAACCAGTCGCCCTCTTCCCCGTCGAGCGACGCACGATAGAAAAGCCGTGCGCCGTCCAGGCGCGGCGCCAGCCACAGCTCGCCTGGCGCTGACGCCTGCACCTCACGCAGCATCAACTCGTCTTCGGCCAGCGGCTGCAACAGCACATCACGCCACTGCTGCAGATTGGCCACCGGCTCAACCTCGGTACTGCGCATCAGCCAGGCACCCCAGGCGAAGAACAGCGCGGCGACGAGCGCGAATATCAGCCAGTGCTGCGCTTTCAGTGGGGCTTTGTTCAAGGCAATCGCTCCAGACAGAAAAAAGCCGCACCAGGGTGCGGCTTTTCGGGGTAACGGCAGACTCAGGCGGCGATATAGCCTTTGAGCTTGTTCATCGCGTTCTTTTCAAGCTGACGAATACGCTCGGCCGACACATTGTACTTGGCGGCTAGGTCATGCAGCGTCGCCTTCTCCTCGGCCAGCCAGCGCTGGTAGAGGATGTCGCGGCTGCGCTCGTCCAGGCTTTCCAGCGCTTCGTGCAGGTTGCTGCTGGAACTGTCGCTCCAATCGGCATCCTCGAGCTGACGAGCCGGGTCGTAACGATGGTCTTCCAGATAATGCGCGGGTGACTGGAAGGCACTGTCATCGTCGGCATCGGCAGCCGGGTCGAAGGCCATGTCCTGGCCGGTCAGGCGACTTTCCATCTCGCGCACTTCGTGCAGCTCGACGCCCAGGCTTGCGGCCACGGCGGTCACTTCATCGTTGTTCAGCCAGGCCAGACGCTTCTTCTGGCTGCGCAGGTTGAAGAACAGTTTGCGCTGGGCCTTGGTGGTGGCCACTTTGACGATGCGCCAGTTCTTCAGGATGAACTCGTGGATCTCGGCACGGATCCAGTGCACGGCGAAGGACACCAGACGCACGCCCATTTCCGGATTGAAGCGCTTGACCGCCTTCATCAGGCCGACATTGCCTTCCTGGATCAGGTCGGCCTGGGCCAGACCATAGCCGGAGTAGCTGCGCGCGATATGCACCACGAAACGCAGGTGGGCCAACACCATCTGGCGGGCGGCCTCGAGATCCTGCTGGTAAAAGAGATTTTCGGCCAGTTCACGCTCCTGCTCAGGCGTCAGCAGCGGAATGCTGTTGACCGCATGCACGTACGCTTCCAGGTTGGCGCCTGGAACCAGAGCATGGACAGATTGCAAGGAAGTGGACATTCGAATCCTCCGATTCACGAAACTCGTGCAGTGTAGCACTGAGCCATCTGATGCAAAACCTGTGGATAAGTTCCCTGAGAGATAGTCAATATCAACCAAAACAATGACTTGTCAGCCTGCGTTCAGCCTTACCGAACAACGCCCTAACGGGGTGCAAGTTCGTTCAGATGACGCGCCACCGCCAGCCAGGCGCCAATATAGCCCAACAGCACGGCGCCAAACAGCAGCGAAAAACCATCAGAAGAAGGTACGCCACCCAGCGCGAAATCGCTACCGTAAAGACCGGCCAAACGTACTACAGCATCGTTCAGCCAATCCAGCCCGAAGGCCAGCAGCAACCAGGCGAAGATGCCTGCGCCAAAACCGTACAACGCGCCCATATAAAGGAAGGGACGGCGTACATAGCCATCGGTGCCGCCCACCAGCTTGATCACTTCGATCTCGGCACGGCGGTTTTCGATATGCAGGCGGATGGTGTTACCGATCACCAGCAGCAGCGCCAGAATCAGCAGCAGGCTGAGGCCGAAGACGAAACGATCACCCAGTTTGAGGATGGCAGTCAGGCGCTCGACCCAGACCAGATCGAGCTGCGCCTGCTCTACCTTGGGCAGCTCCGCCAGGCGCTGGCGCAGGGCCTCAAGCTTGGCCTTGTCGACTTCCTTGGGCGTTACCAGCACCACGCCGGGCAGCGGATTATCCGGCAACTCCTTGAGCGCCTGACCCAGACCGGACAGCTGCTGGAACTCTTCCAGTGCCTGTTCGCGGCTGATCCATTCGGCCTCGGCAACGTCATCCATCGCCGCGATCTGCCCGCGCAGTGCCTGACCATCGCGCTCGCCGGCCGACATGTCGAGGAACAGGGAAATCTGCGCCGCACGCTGCCAGGAGCCGCCGAGCTTCTCGACGTTGTCCAACAGCAGCGACAGACCCATGGGCAGGCTCAACGCCACGGCCATCACCAGGCAGGTGAAGAAACTGCCGATGGGCTGACGCGCCAGGCGGCGCAGGCTGTCGACCAGGCTGGCGCGGTGGCTTTCCAGCCAGGCATGGAACAGCGTGCGAAAATCCGGCTCGTCCGCCGGGCCGTCGACCACCTTGTTGCGCGGCGCCGCGCCGACCCGTTCGGCCGGTTGCGGCGTGGGCATTTTCGATGCGCTCATCAGGCAGCCTCCCCGTCACCGATCAGGCGACCGCGTTGCAGGGTGAGCATGCGCTGGCGCATGCGTGCGATCAGCGCCAGGTCGTGACTGGCGATCAGCACGGTGGTGCCCAACTGGTTGATGTCTTCGAACACCCCCATGATCTCGGCGGCCAGGCGCGGGTCGAGGTTACCGGTGGGCTCATCCGCCAGCAGCAGGGCCGGACGGTGGACGATGGCGCGGGCGATGCCGACACGCTGCTGCTGACCGGTGGACAGATCGCCAGGCGATTGCGCCGCCTTGTCACTGAGGCTGACGCGCTCCAGCGCCGCGCCGACGCGCTTGGCGATCTCCGGCTTGGACAGGCCGAGAATCTGCAGCGGCAGCGCTACGTTGTCGTACACAGTGCGGTCGAACAGCAACTGGTGGTTCTGGAACACCACACCGATCTGCCGGCGCAGGAAGGGAATCTGCGCATTGGTGATGGTCGACAGGTCCTGCCCGGCCAGCAGCAACTTGCCGCTGGTGGGCCGTTCCATCGCCAGCAGCAAACGCAGCAGCGTGCTCTTGCCGGCGCCGGAGTGACCGGTGACGAAGAGAAATTCGCCCGGGCGAACGCGGAAAGTCAGCTCGTGCAGCCCGACATGGCCATTGGGGTAACGCTTGGCGACCTGCTCGAATCGGATCATCCGCGCTCACGCTCCTCGAAGAGTGCCTGGACGAAAGCCTGCGCCTGGAACGGACGCAGGTCATCGATGCCTTCACCCACGCCGATATAGCGAATCGGCAGACCGAACTGCTTGGCCAGGGCGAAGATAACGCCGCCCTTGGCGGTGCCGTCGAGTTTGGTCAGTGCCAGACCGGTGAGGTTCACGGTCTGGTTGAACTGCTTGGCCTGGTTGATGGCGTTCTGCCCGGTGCCGGCATCGAGTACCAGCAGCACCTCATGCGGCGCGGTTTCGTCCAGCTTGCCGATCACCCGACGGACCTTCTTCAACTCTTCCATCAGGTTGTCTTTGGTGTGCAGGCGCCCGGCGGTGTCGGCGATAAGCACGTCGATGCCACGCGACTTGGCGGCCTGCACCGCATCGAAGATCACCGAAGCCGAGTCGGCGCCGGTGTGCTGGGCGATCACCGCGATGTTGTTGCGCTCACCCCAGACCTGCAACTGCTCCACCGCAGCGGCACGGAAGGTATCGCCGGCAGCGAGCATGACCTTCTTGCCTTCGAGTTGCAGCTTCTTGGCCAGCTTGCCGATGGTGGTGGTCTTGCCCACGCCGTTCACGCCCACCACGAGAATCACATAGGGCTGTTTGCCGCTGTCGATGACCAGCGGCTGCTCGACCGGCTTGAGCAGGGTCACCAGCTCCTCCTGCAGCGCCTTGTACAGGGCGCCGCTGTCGGCCAGTTCCTTGCGCGCCACGCGCTTGGTCAGGTTGCCGATGATGGTGGTGGTCGCCTCGACGCCAACGTCAGCAGTGAGCAGGCGGGTTTCCAGGTCGTCGAGCAAGTCATCGTCGATGACCTTCTTGCCGAGGAACAGGCTGGCCATCCCTTCGCCGAGACTGGCGCTGGTCTTGGACAGGCCCTGCTTGAGGCGGGCGAAGAAGCTTGGCTTTTCCTGCGTGGCCGCTGCAGCGACGGGAGCCGGTACTGCCGCCACGGGTGCTGCCTCGACGACAGGTTCGGGCACGACCGGCTGCGGCTGCACAGCAGCTGCAACAACCGGCGGTGCAACGACGTGCGGCTCAGGCGACGCTGACGGAGCGGGCGCGACTTCAGCCACTTCCACCGCGACCGTTGCTACGGCTTCGGGCACGGGCGGCTCGACAGGCGCCTGAGCAGCAGGTTGCTCAACGGGCGCAGGCTGAGCAGGCTCGGCAGTCGTCTCTGCCGGTTTCTTGCGCCACCAGCTGAACAGGGATTTCTTTTCTTCGCTCACGGGCTGGGCTTGGGGGTCGGTCACGGCCGGTGAGTTCTTGTCGTCTTTGGAACCAAACATGGGTCTTCTCAAAGGGGCGAGCAGCCATTGCAGGCAGTGGGTGCCGCAGGCGCATCCGGAAAAATTCGCTTGCCAGGCACGGCCCGGAGCAACCGCCCGCACGGGCACTGCAAAGGGCTTGCGCTGTACGAAACAGCCCGAGACTTTACCACTTTAGAGCGCTACCGCGCAGCGTTGCAGCCTGCCAGTTTCCTGCCGCTGATCAGGCGCCTGCGGTAATCACCATCGCCAGCGCGAGACCCGACAGTAGCGCGCCCAAAAACCTATGCAAAAGCTGTACAGTCTGATACGCCATTGTCGAACATCTTCCTCAGCTCATCCTTTGCGGGGTCGCCAGCATGCTTGTCCGCCTTACCTATGCCAGCCGCGCCAGCCATGGCATGTCTTCACAACTGATCCGCGATATTCTCGAAAGCTCGCAACGCAACAACCCGATACGCGGCCTCACTGGCATCCTGTGCTGTAACGCCGACACCTTTGTTCAAGCACTGGAAGGACCACGAACGGCCATCAACGTGTTGTACAACCGTTTGGCAGAGGATAACCGCCACAAGGACCTGACGATTCTCGACTACGAAGAGATCCACGTTCGCCGCTACGCCAGCTGGAGCATGGGCTGGGCCGGCGCCAAGCAGGTCAACCGAGAACTTTTTCTGAAATACTCCTGCAGCGACCGCCTGGACCCTTTCGGCATGAGCGCCGAACAGGTCAATGGCTTGCTACTGGAACTGTCGGCAAGCGTGAGCACCATCAGCGCGCCGATTATCGACTGAATCCAATTCGCTGCGACGCAGAACCTAATCGCTTGTTCCGATATCCCAAGGGCGGTGCTTCGTAGTATGGATGGAGTATCCTGACACCCTCTTGTCAACGGCGGTTAGACCGCCTCGGCCATCCAAACAGGACGACACCCGATGATTGTCACTGCACGCCGCACCCTCGGCCTGATTCTGGGAGTGTTTTGTTGCCTGCCGCTGGCGGCGTTCGCTGCTGCGCCGCAGCCCACTCATGAATTTACACTCGACAATGGCCTCAAGGTCATCGTCCGCGAGGATCACCGCGCGCCGGTGGTGGTCTCGCAGCTCTGGTACAAGGTCGGCTCCAGCTATGAGACGCCCGGTTCCACCGGCCTGTCCCACGCGCTGGAACACATGATGTTCAAGGGCAGCGGCAAGTTTGGCCCCGGCGAAGCCTCGCGCATCCTGCGCGAACTGGGTGCCGAGGAGAACGCCTTCACCAGCGACGACTACACGGCCTACTATCAGGTACTGGCCAGTGACCGCCTGGGCGTGGCGCTGGAGCTGGAAGCCGACCGCCTGGCTAGCCTGAAGCTGCCGGCCGACGAGTTCGCCAAGGAAATCGAAGTCATCAAGGAAGAACGCCGCCTGCGCACCGACGACCGCCCGTCTTCGCTGGCCTACGAGCGCTTCAAGGCCATGGCTTACCCGGCCAGCGGTTACAGCATCCCCACCATCGGCTGGATGGCCGACCTCGAGCGCATGCATATCGATGACCTGCGTGCCTGGCACCAGAAGTGGTACGCACCGAACAACGCCACCCTGGTGGTGGTCGGTGACGTCAGCGTGGATGAGGTCAAGACCCAGGTGCAGCGCTACTTCGGCGACATTCCGCGCGGTGACGTGCCGACCGCCAAACTGCCGCTGGAGCTGGCCGCGCCGGGCGAACGCCGCACCACGCTGCACCTCAAGACGCAGTTGCCGAGCCTGCTCATGGGCTTCAACGTACCGGGTCTGGCCACCGCCGAAACGCCGCGCCAGGTCTATGCCCTGCGCCTGGCCGCCGCCCTGCTCGACGGCGGCTACAGCGCACGCCTGTCCACCCGCCTGGAACGCGGCGAAGAACTCGTCTCGGGCGCCAGCGCCTGGTACAACGCCTTCACCCGTGGCGACAGCCTGTTCATCGTCTCGGCCACGCCCAACGTACAGAAGGGCAAGACCCTGGAGCAGGCCGAGGCCGGCCTGTGGCGCGAACTGGAAGAACTGAAGAAAGCCCCGCCGTCCGCCGCCGAACTGGCCCGCGTACGTGCCCAGGTGATCGCCGGCCTGGTGTTCGAGCGCGATTCGATCACCAGCCAGGCCACCAGCATCGGCCAACTGGAAACCGTCGGCCTGTCCTGGCAACTGATCGACCAGGAGCTGGCCGAGCTGGAGGCCGTCACCCCGGCCGACATCCAGCAGGCCGCACGCACCTTCTTCGTCCGCGAGCGCCTGAGCGTCGCCAACGTACTGCCCGAAGAGTCCCGCAATAAGGAGTCCCGCCCATGAAGACTGAGCACCGCCGCCTGGGCCTGCTCGGCCTGATCCTGTCCAGCGCCCTGGCACTGGGCGCCTGCGCCAACCTGTCCGACAGCACCGTGACTGGCGATGCCGCCAAGCTGCAGTCGCTGGCCGCACTCGACGGCAAGGCGCCAACCCGCCGCACCCTGGATATCCAGACCTGGCAGACCGCGCAAGGCGCCAAGGTGCTGTTCGTCGAAGCACATGAGCTACCGATGTTCGACCTGCGCCTGACCTTCGCCGCCGGCAGCAGTCAGGACGGCGGCGTGCCAGGCCTGGCCACCCTGACCAACGCCATGCTCAACGAAGGCGTACCGGGCAAGGACGTCGGCGCCATCGCCGCCGGCTTCGAGGGGCTCGGTGCCGAGTTCGGCAACGGCGCCTACCGCGACATGGCGGTGGCCAGCCTGCGCAGCCTGAGCGCGCAGGAGCAGCGCGAACCGGCACTAGCCCTGTTCGCTGAGGTGCTGGGCAAGCCCACCTTCCCCGCCGACTCGCTGGCACGGATCAAGAACCAGTTGCTGGCCGGCTTCGAGCTCCAGAAGCAGAACCCGGGCAAACTGGCCAGCCTCGAATTGTTCGAGCGCCTGTACGGTCAGCACCCCTACGCTCACCCGAGCGAAGGCACGGCACAGTCGATCCCGGCCATCACCCGCCAGCAGCTGCAGGCTTTCCATGCCCGTGCCTATGCCGCCGGCAATGCGGTGATCGCGCTGGTTGGCGATCTGTCGCGCGCCGAGGCCGAGGCCATCGCCGACCAGGTATCCGCCGCCCTGCCGCCAGGCCCGGCGCTGGCCAAGATCGCCCAGCCGCAGACGCCCAAGCCCGGCGCCAGCCATATCGAGTACCCGTCCAACCAGACCCACCTGATGATCGCCCAGCTCGGCATCGATAGGCGCGACCCGGACTATACCGCGCTGTACCTGGGCAACCAGATTTTCGGCGGCGGCGGTTTCGGCACTCGCCTGATGAGCGAAGTGCGCGAGAAGCGTGGCCTGACCTACGGCGTCTACTCCGGTTTCAGCGCCATGCAGGCACGCGGCCCGTTCATGATCAACCTGCAGACCCGAGCGGACTTGAGCGAAGGCACCCTGGCGCTGGTCAAGCAACTGCTCGCCGACTACCTGCGTGACGGCCCTACCCAGCAGGAACTGGACAACGCCAAGCGTGAGCTGGCCGGCAGCTTCCCGCTGTCCACCGCGAGCAACGCTGCCATCGTCGGCCAACTGGCCTCGATGGGTTTCTACGACCTGCCACTGAGCTATCTGGACGACTTCATGCGTGACGTGCAGAACCTCACGACCGATCAAGTGAAAGCGGCAATGGCCAAACACCTCGACCCCGAGGCGCTGGTGGTGGTCACTGCCGGCCCGACGGTGCCGCAAAAAGAGCTCCCGCCGCCCACCGAGCGCCCGGCCGAACTGCCCAGCGCGGTGCCGCACTGATGCGTGGTCGCACACAGCCAAAACCGGCCGCCAAGGCTCACGGCGGCCAGGGTCAGTTGCGCATCATCGGCGGGCAGTGGCGTTCGCGGCGCTTTGCTTTCCCCGACGGGCCAGGCCTGCGCCCGACCCCGGATCGGGTGCGTGAGACGCTGTTCAACTGGCTGGCGCCCTATGTCGAGGGCGCTTATGTGCTCGACCCCTTCGCCGGCAGCGGCGCACTGCTGCTCGAAGCGCTGTCGCGTGGTGCTGCCAGCGGTCTGGCCTGCGACCTCAACCCGGCCTCGGTGAGCGCCTTGCGCGGCCACCTGGCGACGCTGCAATGCAGCACGGGCGAGATTCATCTGGGCGATGCCCTGCAACTGTTGGCGCGTCCGGCGCCGCGCCGCTTCGATATCGTTCTGCTCGACCCGCCGTTCCACAAGAACCTGCTGCAGGACGCCTGCAACCTGCTGGAAGCGCAGGGCTGGCTGAGCGACGACGCCTGGGTCTATACCGAAAGCGAAACCGCGCCCTCGACGCTGGGTCTGCCCGGCAACTGGCGCCTGCATCGTGAAAAACATACCGGTCAGGTGCATTATGCGCTTTGGCAGAGGAGTGCGTAGGGCGGACTCAGGAGCGCCAGCGAACAGTCCGCCTGGATCATGCCAGAGCTTGCCACCTCCCTGCCCTGGCACCGGCGTCACGATAGATTCCGCGACGGCGTACTGTTTCGCGACGACTGCATGGATGCAGGAGGTAAAACGACGCAGGAAGCCAAAGCCGAGTACGCCCTACACCAGAATAACGACCGGCCACCCGATGAACACTGACTTTCGCCCCGCCTGGTGGCTCCCCGGCCCGCATCTGCAGACGCTGTGGAACCCCTTCTGTCGCAAGCCGCCGCAACTGGAACGGCAGCGCGAGCGGCTGTGGCTGGACGATGGCGATTTTCTCGACCTCGACTGGTACGGCCCGCATGACGCCCATGCGCCGCTGGTGCTGGTGCTGCATGGCCTGACCGGCAGCTCCAACTCGCTCTACGTGCTCGGCCTGCAGCAGGTTCTGGCCGCGCGTGGCTGGGCCAGCGTGGCGCTGAACTGGCGTGGCTGCTCCGGCGAACCCAACCTGCTGCCGCGCGGCTACCACTCCGGCGCCAGCGAAGATCTGGCTTCGGCTGTCGCCCACCTGCGCGCGCAACGACCGATGGCGTCGCTATACGCCGTCGGTTATTCCCTGGGCGGCAACGTGTTGCTCAAGTATCTGGGTGAGAGTGGCGAGCAAAGCCAGCTGCAAGCAGCGGTGGCGGTCTCGGTGCCGTTTCGCCTGGACCAGTGCGCAGACCGCATCGGTTTGGGCTTCTCGAGGGTGTATCAGGCGCACTTCATGCGTGAGATGGTCGCCTACGTCAGCAACAAGCAGCGCCTGTTCGCCGAGAGTGGCCAGGGCGAGCGCCTGTCGGTGCTGCAGCGCCTGGGCCCGCTGGACGGCATGCGCACCTTCTGGGACTTCGACGGACGCATCACCGCGCCGCTGCACGGTTTCGCCGATGCCCACGACTACTACCGGCGTGCGTCCAGCCGTTTCTACCTTGGGGCGATCCGTACGCGTACGCTGATCATCCAGGCCGAGGATGACCCCTTCATCTTCCGCCACAGCCTGCCCGAGGCCAGCGAGCTGGCACCCGGCACCGAGCTCGAGCTGCATGCCAGAGGCGGGCATGTCGGCTTCGTCGAAGGCAGCCTGCGCCGCCCCGTTTACTATCTGGAGCGGCGCATTCCCGAGTGGTTATGCGCGCTGAGCTGAATCAGCTCGCGGCGGGCTGTTCCGGCATCGCCGAGGAGTGGTGCTTGAGGATTTTCCACTCGCCATCGACCTTCTGGTAAACAAAGGTGTAGCGCGCCTGCACCTGGCGCACCGCATCGCCCTGGGTCAGGGCGAAGGTGTAAACCCCCGAATCCACCGCTGCATCCGGGCCGATCTGGCGAATTTCACGCATGTTGATAGTGCCGACCGGCTTGGCCTGTAAGAAATGGTCGAAATAGTCCTGGATTGCCTCATGGCCTACGCGCACCCGATTCGATACCGTGGGCTGCAGCACGCCGTTGTCGGCGTACAAGGCAGCGACCTTGGCCGAGTCGCCAGTCTGCAAGGCGGCGTTCCAGCGCTCGAACAGGCCGGCGATCTGCTGCTCCTGCGCATTGCTCGGGGCGGTTGCCGTTTCCGTGTAGACATAAGGCGCATCGGCCGCCTGAACCAGCGGCACGGATAGGGCAAATACCAGGGCACAGCTGCTGAACAAGGGTTTCAACATGGTTGAATCTCCGGCTATTGAAAGACGCCACCAGCATGCAGGCCGCCCAGCGCAGGCACATCGGCCAGGTGGAGACGGCGGTCTATGCCAGGTGGCAGATGCCGGACGCGGTTCAATTTATTAGCCTGCGCCGTCGGTTGACGCGCCAAACCCTGGAGATCCGGATGCAGCACACCCCACCTGACAGCGTACTGGCCCTGCGCGCCGATTACCGCCAGGCGGAAAGCCGCGCCGCGCGCCTGCGCCTGCTGGTGGAAAGCGGCCGCGCCCTGAATGCGCTGCCCTCCGCCGAGAGTGGTGCGCTGGCCCTGCAACGGGCCTGCAGCTTCTGCGCCATGGATGGTGGCGTACTGCTGCTCAGGCATGCCGATGGCAGCCCGAGCCGCAGCGCCGGCTTCGGCCCGGCTGCCTTGCAACAACAACTCGCTACTTTGCCCTGGCAAGACGCAGCCCAGGTGTTCGCAGCGCCGCTGCCGGAGGTTGCCCTGGCGCTCTGCCTACCCTTGCATGCGGCTTCGGGCGAAGTATTCGGCGCCCTGCTGCTGGGCAACGCCAGCGCCATGCGCGGCCCCGACGCGGAAGACCTCGAAGCCTTGCAACTGCTCGCCACCCTGCTCGCCGGGCATCTGCATAACGGTGAGCTGCTGGCCGCCCTGAGCCTGCGCGAACGCAGCATGTCGGAGCTGGTACACCAGCAGATGACCGCCCAGGAGGACGAACGCGCACGGGTGGCCTATGACCTGCACGACGGCCTGGCGCAGACCCTGGCCGGGCTGCATCAGCACCTGCAGGGCTTCGCTCAGCATCGCCAACTGAATGACGACTTGCGTGCCGCCCTGGCGCCCATCCTGCAACTGGCGCAGCGCAGCATGGGCGAGACGCGTCAGGCCATCAGCGGGCTGCGCCCGACCCTGCTGGATGATTTTGGTCTGGCGCCGGCACTGGACCGTGAACTTGACCGCCTGCGTGCCCAGGGCCGCCAGGTGCAGTGGCTGCGCCGTGCCCCCCAACGGCTGCGCCCGGCGGTGGAGATCGCCCTGTTTCGCATCGGCCAGGAGGCCATCAACAACATCTGCAAGCACACCGCCAGCGGCGCGGTCAGCCTGGATCTACATCTCGACGACGACACCGCACGGTTGCAGGTGGAGGATCGCGGCCCCGGCTTCGCCATCACGCAGAAACCAGATCCCGGCGAAGGCGGCATGGGCCTGGTGGCCATGCGCGAACGCTGCCTGCTGCTTGGCGGTCAGTTCACCTGCCACAGTCAGCCAGGCCAGGGCACCCGTGTATTGGCCAGCATTCCACGCGCCCTGGCGGATGAGGACAGCCCATGAACGAACCGATTCGCCTGCTGCTCGCCGACGACCATGAAGTGACCCGCGCCGGCTTCGCCGCGATGCTCACCGACTGCCCGGAATTCAGCATCGTCGGCCAGGCGGTGGACGGTCGCCAGGCGCTGGAACTCTGCGAGCGCCTGCAACCGGATATCGCCATCCTCGACATCCGCATGCCAGTACTCAACGGGCTGGCCACGGCGCGCCTGCTGCACGAGCGCCTGCCGGCGATCAAGGTGCTGCTGTTCACCATGTACGACAGCCCCGACCACCTGGAAGCGGCGATCGGCGCCGGTGCCGTCGGCTACCTGCTCAAGGACGCCAGCCGCCAGGAAGTCATCGACGGCCTGCGCCAGGTGGCAGCAGGCCAGAGCGCCCTCAACGGCATGGTCAGCGCGCAACTGCTGCGCCGTGTGGTCGAACGCAGCCAGAGCGGCGCGGCCAGCAACGCGCTGACGCCACGCAAGCGCCAGGTGCTCGGGCTGGTTGCAGGCGGTTTCACCAACCGCGAGATCGGCGAAAAGCTGGGCATCGCCACCGGCACCGCCAAGGCCCACGTCGAACGGGTGATCGGCAAACTTGGGGTCGCCGACCGCACCCAGGCCGCCGTGCAGGGCATCGCCCTGGGCCTGGTGGCCCCGACGGAGCGCCAGCCGTGAAGAGCCTGTTCAGCCGCTGGACCGACCGTCCACTGCGCAGCAAGAGCCTGGTGATCATCGCCCTGCCACTGGCCGTATTGCTGATCTCGCTGGTGCTGGTGTACGTCACCGAGCGCCAGACCTCTCGGGTCGAGGACGACGTGCGCCGTGCGCTACGCGTACAGGGCGACGTGCAGGCGGTGCACAGCCTGCTGGCCGAAGCAGCGGCCAGCGTGCGCGGTTACCTGCTGATTCAGCGCAATGATTTTCTGCCATCCTACCGCAGCGCCGTGGAACGCATCGACAGTACGCTGCGACGTCTCGATGCGGACATTCGCGACCCGCAGATGCGCAGCAGCCTGGAGCGTCTGCGCCCGCTGATCGTGATCAAGCTGGAAGGCCTGGAACAGCTCAAGACCCTGGCCAGCAACGCCGAGCGCGCGGCGATGACGCGCATCCTGGTGGACAACAAGCATGTGCTCGACGCCCTGCGCCAGGAAATCCAGCAGATGCTCGACCGCGAGCAGACCCTGCTCGACGAGCGCAACGCCGAAGCCAGCGCGGTACGCTCGCGCATGCTCCTGGCCACCGGCCTGGCTGCCATGTTCGGTGTGCTCGGTGCGCTGTTCGCCGTGGTGCTGCTGTCCACCGGCATCGTCCAGCGAGTGCAGCAGGTCGAGCGCAACGCCCGGCGCCTGGCCCTGGGCCAGCCGCTGATCCCCCATGGAGCCGCAGCCGACGAGATCGGCCAGCTCGCCGCCAGCCTGGAGGAGGCCGGGCAACTGCTGGCCGAACGCGAACGCGCCTTGCGCGACAACGAGGAGCGCCTGCGCCTGATCATCGACGGGGTCAAGGAATACGGCATCTTCGGCCTCGACCCCAACGGCCACGTCACCTCCTGGAACACCGGCGCCGAACGCATCAAGGGCTACAGCGAGGCGGACATCCTCGGTCGCCACTTCTCCCTGTTCTACCCACCGCAGGCCCGCGACACCGCGCCCTACCTGGCCCTGCAGGCGGCCACCCGTGAAGGCCGCTACGAGGAAGAGGCCTGGCGCCAGCGCCGCGATGGCTCGCTGTTCTGGGCCAACGTGGTGATCACCGCCCAGCGTGACGCCAGCGGCACCTTGCGCGGCTTCTCCAAGATCACTCGCGACATCACCGACCGGCGTAATGCCGAGGCCGCCCTGCGCACGGCCCGCGAAGAAGCGGAAAACGCCAGCCGGGCAAAAAGCGAATTTCTCTCGCGCATGAGCCACGAGCTGCGCACGCCGCTCAATTCCATTCTCGGTTTCGCCCAGTTGCTGGAAATGGACACGGGCACGCCGGCGCAACAGGCCCAGGTACGTCATATCCTGCGCGCCGGCCGGCACCTGCTGGGGCTGATCAATGAGGTGCTGGATATCGCCCGCATCGAATCCGGACGCCTGGCAATGAGCCCCGAGCCCTTGGCGCTGCGACCACTGCTGCAGGAGGTCAGTCTGCTGCTGTCGCCACAGGCCGACAGTGCCGACATCCGCCTGCGCCTGCCAGACGACCTGGCAACAACACTCTGCGTGCAAGCTGACCGCCAGCGCCTGGTGCAGGTGCTGCTCAACCTGCTGTCCAACGCGATCAAGTACAACCACCCTGGCGGCCATGTCGAAGTGCGGGTGCAGGCCAATAGCGACACCGTCACGTTGAGCGTGATCGACAACGGCCCCGGTATCGCCGCCGAGGACCTGGAGCGTCTGTTCATCCCCTTCGAGCGCCTCGGCGCCGCAGCCAGCGAGGTGGAGGGCACCGGTCTGGGCCTGGCCCTGAGCAAGAGCCTGCTGGAGCAGATGGATGGCAGCCTCGGCGTGCGCAGCACACCCGGTGAAGGCAGCACCTTTAGCCTGACGCTGCCACGGGCTCAGGTGCATGAAGGCCTGCTGCCGGCACCGGCCGCGGCACCACCGCCTGCGGCCAGCGACATCGCCCCGCCGGAGCGGCCGCTGCGCGTGCTGTGCATTGAAGACAACCTGTCCAGCCTGGCGCTGATCGAGACCCTGCTGTCGCGCTGGCCGCAGGTGCAGGTGATTTCGGCCATGCAGGGGCAGCTCGGTCTCGACCTGGCCTGGCAGCACCGCCCCGAGGTGATCCTGCTGGATCTCGACCTGCCCGACCTCTCGGGGCAGGAAGTACTCAAACGCCTGCGCCTGCACCCCAGCAGCAGCGATACACCCGTGCTGCTGATCACCGCCGACGTCAGCGCCGGCACCCGGCGCGACCTGCAGCAGGCCGGCGCCACCGCGGTGCTGAGCAAACCCCTGCACGTACCGACCTTTCTCGCCGCCCTGCGTCAGCATCTGGATGTCGCCACGCCCACACCGCCTCTCGGAGCCTGACCATGAACCACCCAGCGCCCGCCGACGATTTTCGTATCCTGGTGATCGATGATCAGCCCGCCAACCTCGAGCTGGTCGAACAACTGCTGGCCCGCGAAGGGCTGCACAACGTGCTCTGTTGCACCGACCCGGCGCAGGCTCTGGCGTTATTCAGCAGCTTCGAGCCGGATCTGCTGATTCTCGACCTGCACATGCCCGGCCTGGACGGCTTCGCCGTGCTCGAACAGCTGCAGCGGCGCATTCCCGCCGACGATTACCTGCCGATTCTGGTGCTCACCGCCGATGCCACGCGCGAAGCCCGGCTGCGCGCGCTGGCGCTGGGCGCGCGCGACTTCATCAGCAAGCCGCTGGATGCCATCGAGACCTTGCTGCGGGTATGGAATCTGCTGGAAACCCGCGCGCTGTATCGCCAGTTACGTCGCCTGCAACCCGACCAGCCGCCCTTACGGGCCAGGCCAGTGGCGCTGGGCAACAGTAGCTGATCGCCTCAGAGCACCTGCTCCAGCGGCACATACAGGCGGCCGTACAGCGCTTCGACCGCCGCGCGCGCGGCGGGGGCGATATAGCCGCCCTCCAGCGCCAGCACCTGGTAGATGCCGCGGCGTAGCATGTCCTGGCTGAGGTTGTCCGGGCTGGCGCCCGCCGTGCAGAGAAAGCGCACCCAGGAGGTCATGATGATCCAGGCGTTGAGCGTCAGCGCCTCGATCTGCGCCGGCGTCATCAGCAGGATGCCGGCCTCGACGAAGCCCTGATAAACCGACTGCGCGCCTATCAGGCAGCGCCGGGCGAAGGCGCGGTAACGCTCGGCCAGCTCGGCGTCGGATTCCAGCAGGTGCTCCAGGTCGCGGTGCAGGAAGCGGTAGTGCCACATCGCTGCCAGCAGCGCCTCCAGATAGAAGGTCTTGTCCTCCACCGTCAGCGCGCGGCCTTCGGGCAGGCGCAGGAAGCTGTCGACCTGCGTTTCGTACTGGGCGAACAGCTCGGCGATGATCATCTGCTTGTTGCGGAAGTGGTAGTACAGGTTGCCCGGCGATATGCCCAGGTGCGCGGCGATATGGTTGGTGGTGACGTTGCGCTCACCCTGGGCGTTGAACAGGGCCAGGCTCTCGGCAACGATGCGGTCGCGGGTCTTGGGTGGCGCCATAACGCAGCTCGATCTCGACTTCAAAAGTGGCAAAGGTACAGGCGAAACAGCCGGAGTGTTACCCCCCCGATGCATCCCCCAGGCCCTGACAGGCCTTTGGTTAGGGTGCAGCGATGACGGCTGCGCGGCATCCTATTTGACACATTAGAGTAATTGCTCTAAAAATCCAGCTTAGCCTAATCGCGGCTTATAGCCGCCTCCAGCAGGCTGTTTAAAAACGTCGGCGACGACTGCATGGATGCAGGAGGTAGAGCGAAGCAGGAAGCCCGAGCCGAGGCAGTCAGCGCAATACCGATGGCGGCCCCGCAAAAACAGGCAAAAATCGGTCGGAGTCGCGCTCGACTTTACAAGTTGTAAATGAGCATTTTGATCGGACTCGCGCACGAGCCTGTTTTTAACGCAGCGATGACAACGCAGATAGTTTTTCAACAGCCTGCCCGCTGGAACGTCGAGGAGAAACCTATGGTCGCCGACATCGCCTACCTGCAGCACAGCCAGCAGCAGATCAACCAGCTGGACAGCACCTTCGCCCTGCAGCGTGCGGCCTTTGCCGCCAACCCGATGCCATCGGCCGAGCAGCGCATGCAGTGGTTGAAATCCCTGCGCGAGCTGCTGACCCAGCAGCAGGACGCGCTGGTAGCGGCGATCTCCGAGGACTTCAGCAACCGCTCGGCCGACGAGACCCTGCTCGCCGAGCTGATGCCCAGCCTGCACGGCATCCACTACGCGAGCAAACGCATCAGGAAGTGGATGAAGCCCTCGCGACGCAGCGTCGGCCTGCAGTTCATGCCCGCCGCGGCCAAGGTCATCTACCAGCCGCTGGGCGTGGTCGGCATCATCGTGCCGTGGAACTACCCGCTGTTTCTCGCCATCGGCCCGCTGACCGGCGCGCTGGCCGCCGGTAACCGGGTGATGATCAAGATGAGCGAATCCACCCCGGCCACTTCGCAACTGATCAAGGATCTGCTGGCACGCGTCTTTCCCGAGGACCTGGTCAGCGTCGCCCTGGGCGAGGCAGAAGTCGGCATGGCCTTCTCCAAGCTGCCGTTCGACCATCTGCTGTTCACCGGTGCCACCAGCATCGGTAAGCACGTGATGCGCGCCGCTGCCGAGAACCTGACCCCGGTGACCTTGGAGCTGGGTGGCAAGTCGCCGGCCATTGTTTCCGCCGACGTGCCGCTGGAGCACGCCGCCGAGCGCATCGCCTTCGGCAAGACCCTCAACGCCGGGCAGACCTGCGTAGCGCCGGACTACGTGCTGGTGCCGCGCGATCGCATCGACGGCTTCGTCAGCGCCTACCGCGACGTCGTGCAGCGCTTCTATCCGCAGCTCAAGGACAACCCCGACTACACCGCGATCATCAACGAGCGACAGCTGGCCCGCCTCAATGGCTACCTGCAGGATGCCGAAGCCAAGGGCGCGCGTATCGTCTCGCTGTACCCAGAAACCCAGGGCCGGCGCCTGCCGCAGAGCCTGGTGCTGGACGTCAGCGACGAGATGAAGCTGATGCAGGACGAGATCTTCGGCCCGCTGCTGCCGGTGGTGCCCTACGACCGTATCGAAGACGCCTTCGCCTACGTCAACGCGCGGCCACGGCCGCTGGCGCTTTACTACTTCGGCTACGACAAGCGCGAGCAACAGCGCGTGCTGCACGAGACCCACTCAGGCGGCGTGTGCCTGAACGACACCCTGCTGCACGTGGCGCAGGACGATATGCCGTTCGGCGGCATCGGCCCGTCCGGCATGGGCTATTACCACGGCCATGAAGGTTTCCTGACGTTCAGCAAGGCCAAAGGCGTGTTCATCAAGCAGCGCTTCAACGCCGCGCGACTGATCTACCCGCCTTACGGCAAGGCGATCCAGAAGCTGGTCTACAAGTTGTTCGTACGCTGATCCACACGGGCAGCGCCCGTTTTACGCCTGGTGATAACAACAATGAACGACACCACCCTGAACACGCCGCAGCTGTCGCGGCGCAACCTGCTCAAGGTCGGCCTGCTGGGCACGGCGCTGCTCGGCACCGCCGGGCTGACCGCCACCATCAGCGGCTGCTCGGCCAGTACGCCGGCCAGCGGCTACCTGATCCTGCGCAGCAGCGATATGCCCTTTCTGCGCGCGCTGATCCCGGTGATGCTCGACGGCGCCGTGACCGCGCAGCAGATGCCGCAGGCCATCGACGGCACGCTCAAGAGCCTCGACACCAGCCTGGCGCACCTGTCGCCGGAGATGCGGGGGCTCACCGTGCAGCTGTTCGACGTACTCGCCCTGCCCATCACCCGCGGCCCGCTGACCGGGGTGTGGGGCAGGTGGGACAAGGCCAGTGGCGACGACGTGCGGCAGTTCCTCACCCGCTGGCAGAACAGCAGCCTGAGCCTGCTGCGCATGGGCCACGCCTCGCTGTTGCAGTTGGTGATGATGGCCTGGTACAGCCGCCAGGAGGCCTGGGCGCATTGCGGCTATCCAGGGCCACCTACGGTCTAGTTGTAGGAGCCGGCTTGCCGGCGATTGCTGGATCGCCGGCAAGCCGGCTCCTACCAGGGCTGCGCTGTCCATAACAACAAGAGAATTCGAAATGCCCGTACCCGATCTGTTCAAGCAAGGCCTGGCCCGCGGCTGGAAAACCCACGACGGCTCGCGCCTGGAAAACGACCTGAGCCTGGAAGCCGATGTCGCCATCGTCGGCAGCGGCGCCGGTGGTGGCACCACGGCGGAAATCCTCAGCGCGGCGGGTTACAAGGTGCTGCTGATCGAGGAAGGCCCGCTGAAGACCAGCGACGACTTCAAGATGCAGGAAGCCGACGCCTACCCGACCCTCTATCAGGAAGGCATCGGCCGCATGAGCAAGGACGGCGCCATCACCATCCTGCAGGGCCGCACGGTCGGTGGCACCACGCTGATCAACTGGACCAGCAGCTTCCGCACGCCGCCACAGACCCTGACGCACTGGGCCGAGGTGCATGGCGTGAAGGGCCATGACGTCGAGTCCATGGCGCCCTGGTTCGAGAAGATGGAGCAGCGCCTGGGCGTGGCACCCTGGGCGGTACCGCCGAATGCCAACAACGAGGTGCTGCGCAGCGGTTGCGACACGCTCGGCTATCACTGGGCGCCGATCCCGCGCAACGTGCGCGGCTGCTGGAACCTCGGTTATTGCGGCATGGGCTGCCCGACCAACGCCAAGCAGTCGATGCTGGTCACCACCATCCCCGCCACCCTCGACGCCGGCGGCGAGCTGCTCTACCTGGCGCGCGCCGACAAGCTGCTGATCGAAGGCGACAAGGTGGTCGGCATCGACTGCCTGGGCATGGACGAACGCTGCGTGGCGCCCAACGGCAAGCGCATCCGGGTCAAGGCGCGGCACTACGTGCTGGCCGGTGGCGGTATCAACACGCCCGGCATCCTGCTGCGCTCCAATACGCCCGACCCGCACCAGCGCGTCGGCCGGCGCACCTACCTGCACCTGGTGAACTTCTCCGCGGCGCAGTTCGAGCAGGTCATCAACCCCTTTTACGGTGCGCCGCAGTCGGTCTACTCGGATCATTTCCAGTGGGACGACGGCACCCGCGGGCGCCTCTCCTACAAACTGGAAGTGCCGCCGCTGCAACCGGCGCTGACCGCCACTCTGCTCGGCGACTTTGGTCGCGAGAATGCCCTGCGCATGGCGCAACTGCCGCACACCAACGTGATGCTCGCCCTGCTGCGCGACGGTTTCCACGAAGACAGCGCCGAAGGGCGCGTCGAGCTGCGGGGCGATGGCAGCCCGGTGCTCGACTACCAGATGACCGACTACACCTGGGATGGCGTGCGCCGCGCCTACCTGACCATGGCGGAAATCCAGTTCGCCGCCGGTGCCAAGGCGGTGATGCCGACCCATGCCGATGCGCGTTACGTCGGCAGTTGGAAGGAGGCCCGGGACATGATCGAGAACCTCGACCTGGCGCTGTACCGCACCCGCCTGGGCAGTGCTCACGTGATGGGCGGCTGCGCCATGGGCGAGGATGCACAGCAGGCAGTGGTCGACAGCCTGGGCCGGCACCATCACCTGGCCAACCTGTCGATCCACGACGGTTCGCTATTTCCCACCAGCATCGGCGCCAACCCCCAACTGTCGATCTACGGCCTGACCGCCAAGCTTGCGACGCTGCTGGCCGAGCGGCTGAAAAGCCCGAGCTAGACGCTACTGCCCTGGCATGGGAGAACGCAACGCAGGCCGTGGCTTGGCCGCTGGCATGCGCTGCGCTACCATCCGACTCCTTTTCGACCCGCCAGGACGTCCCGATGAATCGAGTGTTATACCCCGGCACCTTCGACCCCATCACCAAGGGCCACGGTGATCTGGTCGAACGCGCCGCGCGCCTGTTCGATCACGTTATCATCGCCGTCGCCGCCAGCCCCAAGAAGAACCCTCTGTTTTCCCTGGAGCAACGCGTCGAGCTGGCCCGCGAGGTGACCAAGCACCTGCCCAACGTCGAAGTGGTGGGTTTTTCGTCGCTGCTGGCGCACTTCGTCAAGGAGCAGAACGCCAATGTCTTCTTGCGCGGCCTGCGCGCGGTGTCGGACTTCGAATATGAATTCCAGCTGGCCAACATGAACCGCCAACTGGCGCCGGACGTGGAAAGCCTGTTCCTCACCCCGTCGGAAAAATATTCCTTCATCTCCTCGACCCTGGTGCGCGAGATCGCAGCCCTGGGCGGCGATATCACCAAGTTCGTGCACCCTGCCGTGGCCGACGCGCTGAACGAGCGTTTTCGCAAAAGCTAAGCAAGATCGACTTTTAGCAGGAGCCCCACCCCGGGGCGAAGCTTGTCTGGCGAAACTCAGATTCGCGGCGCGGCGCCGCTCCTACAGTGAGCGGTGCCTAACTGTCCAGCCTCATGGCACAAGCCGCACCAATCCGGCACAATTGCGCCATTGTTGTCTGCCAGTGTCGAAGCCTGCGCCTCGACAGGAGTTGCCCCATGTCCCTGATCATCACCGACGATTGCATCAACTGCGACGTCTGCGAACCCGAGTGCCCCAACGGCGCCATTTCCCAGGGTGAGGAGATCTACGTGATCGACCCCAACCTGTGCACCGAGTGCGTTGGCCACTACGATGAGCCGCAATGCCAGCAGGTGTGCCCGGTGGACTGCATCCCGCTCGACGAGAACAATGTCGAGAGCAAGGATGAGCTGATGCACAAATACCGCATCATCACCGGCAAGGCCTGATTCTCCCCGGGAGGCCGCCGGTCTCCCGTTTCCTCCGCGCCCATTGTGCCCCCTCGCCCGAGCGAGGCTGTTAAGCTTCCAGCCTCCTTCAGCCGCCTCAGGTAGATCGCATGTTGCGCAAACTCCTGCTATCAACCTTGCTGCTCGGCGCCAGCCTGCTGGCCCATGCCGCCCCGCAGCAACCCGCCATTGCCACCGCTCACCCCGCCGCCACAGCCGCTGCGCAGCAGATGCTCGACGCCGGCGGCAATGCCTTCGACGCCGCCGTCGCCGCCAGTGCTGCCCTGGCCGTGGTCGAACCCTACGGCTCAGGCCTTGGCGGCGGCGGCTTCTTCCTGCTGCGTACTGCCGGCGATACGCCAGGCTATGACTTCCTCGATGCGCGCGAACGCGCACCGCTGGAAGCCAAACCGAATCTGTATGTCCGCGATGGCAAGGTGCAGCGCGAGTTGTCGCTCAACGGCGCACTGGCTGCCGCCATTCCAGGGCTGCCAGCAGCATTGGTCGAGCTGGCGGAGAAGCACGGCCGTCTGCCGCTGAAAACCAGCCTGGCACCGGCAATCCACCTGGCCAACGAGGGCTTCGCGGTGGACCGTGTCTACCGCGAGCGTGCGACCTGGCGCCTGGCAGCGCTGCGTGACGATGCCGAAAGCGCCAAGCTCTTTCTTGATCGGGGCGAAATCCCCGCCGAGGGCCATCTACTGCGTCAGACGGATCTGGCTGCCACCCTGCAGGCGCTGGCCGAACATGGCCGGGAGGGTTTCTATAACGGCCCGATAGCCGAGCGCCTGATCAAAGGCGTGCGCCATGCCGGCGGTATCTGGACCGAGGATGACCTGCGTGAGTACCGTATTGCCCGCCGTGCGCCGCTACATTTCCCCCTGGAAGATGGCCGCGAGCTGATCAGCGCACCGCCGCCCTCGGCTGGCGGTATAGCCCTGGCGCAGAGCCTGGCGATTCTCGAACAACTGCCCTGGCGCGACGCCGAGCCGGTACAGCGCGTGCATTATGTGGTCGAAGCCCTGCGCCGCGCCTACCGTGACCGGGGCCTGCTCGGCGACCCGGACTTCGTCAAGAATCCGGTCGAGCAACTGCTTTCGCCTGGGCATCTGGCTGTACTGGCCGGCAGCATCGACCCCGAGCGCGCCACACCCAGCGCCAGCCTGCCGCCGGCCGGCACCTGGCACGAGGGCGACCACACCACCCACTTTGCCGTGCTCGATGCCGAAGGCAATGCTGTCGCTGCAACGCTGTCGATCAACCTGCCCTTTGGCGCCGCCTTCACCGTACCCGGCACCGGTGTACTGCTCAACGACGAGATGGACGACTTCGCCGCCGACGTGCAGGGCGCCAACGCCTACGGCCTGACCGGCAGCCAGGCCAATGCGATTGCCGGAGGCAAGCGGCCGCTGTCGTCGATGAGCCCCAGCTTTATCGAGAGCAGCGACGAGTTCGCTGCCTTCGGCACGCCGGGCGGCAGCCGTATCCCCAGCATGGTGCTGCTGTCGATGCTCGAGTACCTGGACGATCAGCCCATCGAGCGCTGGCCAGCCGTGGCACGCTATCACCACCAGTTCCTGCCCGACGTGATCGAGCACGAGCCGGACACCTTCAGCGATGAGCAGATCGCCGAGCTGCAACGGCGTGGCCATGAACTCAAGCGCCTGGATCGGCATTACGGTAATCAGCAGGTGCTGTTCTGGGACAAGGTCAGCGGCGAAGTGAAGGCCGCGAGCGATCCTCGCGGGATTGGCACAGCGACGCCTTGAAGCGCAGCGCCCGAATGTGACCGTGGCCCGGATGCAATCCGGGGAAACTGCACAACCGCTCCCGGATTTCATCCGGCTACGGGCTACGCCTTGTGTCAGGAGAGCCTGATCAGGCTCTCCTGCTCCTCACCGAACTTGCGCAATTCGCGGAACAGCGCCTGCTCGTTGCTCAGCATCAGCACGTTGCGCAGGCTCTGGAAAATACGGCTGACATAACCCAGGTCGTTCATCAGCGAGCTGGTCTGCAGGCCATCCAGACGGCCGTCGCGTACCTCGGCGAACAGGCGCTGACGAAACCTCGCATCGAAGCTCGCCGCCTGCTCATCCAACCAACGCAGGCGTGACTGCCACATTTCGTCAGGCATGTCCGAGCGTGCCAACTCACGCACCTCGTGCAGGGTGGTGAGCAAATGGCGACGCAGCTCCACATAGGCATCACGCACCGCCGAGGGTGGTGCGTCCAGATAATGGCCAAGATTCTTCTGCAGGTGCTTGGCGTCCTTGACCGCATCCACCAGTTGCAGCGCCGCCAACTGGCAACTGACCCAGAACTGCTGATGCGCTTCGTCCATGGGCAGTTCCATGCGCCCCATGAAGCTCAGCAGATCGCCATACACACCCTTGATATGGAATTGATACAAGTGCTCCGCATCGAAGCCGCCCTGCGTGGGCTTGGCCTGCAGCAGTTGCTCATCCGCCCGTGCACGCGCCAACTGATCAACCGGCAGATAGAGTGCATGGCAGATCACCTCGAGGCTCAAGCGGCCAAGGTGCCCCAGCTCCTGCACCACCGCGCAGGAGGCGGCATCCACCGAATCCAACGCCCGTTCGTTGAGGTAGCGCGCTCGCGTTCGCTCGGGCTCGGCGACTTTCTCGCTCGCCAGTTCGGTGATCAGTACCTGTGGCTCGCTACGTTCCGGCAGCCAGCGGATCAACAACTGCGCCAGACGCCCCTGCAGCGGCCAGAACAGCGCAACGCCCATGGCATTGAACAGGGTGTGGAACATCGCCAGTTGGATCAGGCTGTTTTCGCCAAGCCCCAGCGGTTCGGCCAGCGCGTGCACCAGCCAGGTCAGCGGCTCGAGCAGGATGAATGCCAGCACGCCAGTGACCACGTTGAACAGCACATGGGCCAGGGCAAGGCGCTGCCCGCTGCGGTTGCCGCCCAGCGAGCCGACGAAGCCGGTGGTCACACTGCTGCCGATATTGGAGCCAATGGCAATGGCCAGACTCTGGCTCAACTCCAGCTGACCGCCAGCCAACGCTGCGAGAGTCAGCATCAGGGTCGCATGGCTGGATTGCAGCACCACGGTGATGGCCATGCCTATTGCGGTGAACAGCAGCGCGCCGCGTAGCCCGCCTTCCTGGTATGCACTCATGTCCAGACCATCGCCAAAGCTGGCGAAGCCTTCCTTGATCTGATCGATCCCCAGGAAGATGAAGGCAACGCCTAACACGATACGCCCGGCCGCCTTGCTCTTCGCCCCGAAGAAACCGGCCAGCACACCGAACACCAGCAATGGCAAGGCCAGCGGACTGAGGCTGAGGTTCTGTCCCGCCAGCGCCAGCAACCAGATACCGCTGGTGGCGCCGAGGTTGGCGCCGAAAAGAATGGCGATGCCGCCCGCCAGTTGGATCAGCCCGGTGCTGATAAAGGCGATGGTCAGCAGCGACACCAGGGTGCTGGACTGCAGCAACAAGGTGCCGCCGACGCCGAACAACAGACTCTTGAAGGATGTCGAGGTGCTGCGCCCAAGTATCTGCTCCAGCTTGCTGCCCGCCAGTTGGCGCAAGCCCTCTTCCAGGCACTGCATGCCGAACAGGAAGATCGCCA
Organism: Ectopseudomonas oleovorans; assembly: GCF_003052605.1. Classification (GTDB taxonomy): domain Bacteria; phylum Pseudomonadota; class Gammaproteobacteria; order Pseudomonadales; family Pseudomonadaceae; genus Aquipseudomonas; species Aquipseudomonas oleovorans_A. The sequence goes on from NZ_QASO01000042.1 coordinate 98,448, forward strand.
GCCCGGCGCAGAGTTGCAGCCAGCCCTGGCTGAACCAGAACGAGGCGATCAGCCCCATTACCACCAGCAGCAATATCACCCAGCGCAGGTACTTCATCACTACCGCTTCTTCCTTTTCTCGGCGTTAAAACGTAAACGGCCCCTCGCCTCGATGAGGAGGAGAGAGGCCGCGACAATCAGTCTTGCTTGTAGCCGCTGCTGGTGCAGCCCAGGCAGCGTACGAAGGCTTCTTTGCCCGGCGCTACCACGAGGGACTGCGCTGCCTCGCCGACGTTACCGCCCAGCGCGGTGAACGGCAGGCTGACGATGAAGGCTGCAGCACCGATCGCAGTGGCGCCGATCAGCAGGGGGCGGGCGATGAGCAGATCACCAATCATGGCATAGCCCTTGGGCGCCTCGACGGTGTACAACGGATCACCACTGGCGTTCTGCTGAACCACTTCCGCTTGCGCCGATAGCGCCAGCAGGCCAGAGGTCAGCGCCAGGACAACAGCGGGGGTGCGGAACGCTTTCATGGATCGATCCTTCAGATTATTCGGGAAAGTGCCAGTAACTATAACAGCGCATTGATAATTGTCAGCGTGACGGGCGTCAATCGCCGTGAAAGGCATACTCCGGCTTTTTCGGCACGTAAGGACGAAAGAACGCCAGCATGGCTGCCAGGTCGGCTTGCTCGTCACCTGTTGGCAAAAAGGTCGGAGCGATCACCACCCGCCGATTCTGGTAATCCAGCGCGCCCAGCACTATGGGTACGCCCGCGCCCAGCGCAATATGGTAGAAGCCCATCTTCCAGCGCTCGACCTTCTTGCGCGTGCCTTCGGGCGACAGCCCCAGAATGAACTCGTCATGCTCGCGAAAGGCCTGAATGGCCTGTTCGACGGTGTTCAACTTGCGGTCCAGGCGAATCGCAATGCCGCCCCAACTGCGCATGAGGCCGCCGAAGGGCCAGCGAAAGATGCTGTGCTTGCCGAACCAGCGCGCGTTGAGGCGCAGCACGAACTTCAGCGCAATGAAGATCACGAAGTCCCAGTTGGACGTGTGGTGAGCGCCGATGGCGACGAACTTGTCGAGTTTGGGCAACTGCCCAACGATGCGCCAGCCCATGAGTTTCAGCACGCCGCGCCCCAGCCATTCGGCAGCTGGATTGCGCGGTAGATAGTTGCCGGACATCTAACACCTTCGTTTTTCTTATTTTTATGCCGTAGGGCGGGTGCAACCCGCCATTGAAATCCCGGCGGGTTTCACCCGCCCTACGACTCACCCATATCCAGCGGATCGTTATCTGCTCAGCGCTGGCACTTGGGACAGTAGACACTCGCCCGCTGGCCCAGCTTGACCTCACGTAGCGTGCTGCCGCAGACCTTGCAGAACTCGCCGCCGCGCCCGTAGGCGAACAGCTCCTGCTGGAAGTAGCCCGGCTGGCCATCGCCACCGACGAAGTCGCGCAAGGTGGTGCCGCCACGCTCGATGGCATGAGCGAGGATACGCTTGATCTCATCGGCCAGGCGCAGGTAGCGCGCCCGCGAAATCGAGCCGGCTTCGCGGCGCGGGTCGATACCGGCGGCGAACAGCGCTTCGCTGGCGTAGATATTGCCCACGCCGACGACCACGGCGTTATCCATGATGAAGGGCTTGACCGCCATGCTGCGCCCGCGCGACATCTGGAACAGACGCTCACCGTCGAACAACCCGCCCAACGGCTCAGGGCCGAGTTTGCTGAGCAATACGTGAGTCAGCGGGTCCTCACTCCACAGCAGTGCACCGAAACGCCGCGGATCGGTGTAACGCAGGGCAAGGCCGGACTCCAGCTCGATATCCACATGCTCATGCTTGGCCGCAGCCAGGCCACATTCGACCAGGCGCAGACTGCCGGACATACCCAGATGACTGATCAGACTGCCGACTTCGGCCTTGATCAGCAGGTATTTGGCGCGGCGCTCGACGCACTCGATGCGCTGACCGGACAGACGCACGTCCAGGTCTTCGGGGATGGGCCAGCGCAGACGGCGCTCACGCACGATCACGCGGCTGACGCGCTGACCCTCGAGATAGGGGGCGATACCGCGGCGGGTAGTTTCGACTTCGGGTAATTCAGGCATGGCAATACGACAGGAAAACGGCGGTGCGCCACCTTAGCAGGAGCTGCGCAGCAAGCGGTAGGGTAAGCCGCCTACCCGCTCAGTTGCCCGGCGGCGCAACCTCATGAAGACTCAGAGCACCGCCAGGTCACGGATGCTTTCGCGCAGGTTCTCGAAGTCATACTCCGACAACCCCAGATACTCGAGAATCGGCTGCGCGATGTGCTGCCACTCCATGTCGATGGCCTGCCCAGCCTGCACGCGATGCGTCTCGCAGATATGCTCGGCCATCTTGAGAATGCCCAGCAGCGTCTTCAACTGAGCGTCACACCCCGAGTCATCGCTGAAGATCGCCAAGGCGTTGTGGTGGTTGGCAATGACCTCGCAGAGGTGTTCCGGCAGACGCCAGGAACGTGCGGTGAAGTACCCCACTACAGCGTGGTTGGTGGTCAGCAGGCGATTCTCGGTATCGACCACACGCCGCTCGTCACTGGCGCTGGCGTAGGCCTCCTCCAGCACCTGCATGTAGTTGGGGAAGCGCTTGAGCATCAGCGGGATGCCACAATCGTGGAACAGCCCCAGGCTGTAGGCCTCGTCCGGCGAGTGATAGCCGAGGCGCTTGGCCAGGGTCAGGCAGGTCATCGCCACGTCCTGAGCACTGTCCCAGAAGCGGTTGAGCACCAGGATCGCTTCGTCGGTCAGCTCGCCTTTGATCGACTGCGCATTGATCAGGTTGATCACCGTGTTGCAGCCCATCAGATTGACCGCCTGCTGGATCGAAGCGATGCGGTTGGCCAGGCCGAAGTGTGGCGAGTTGACGATCTTCAGCAGCGCGCCGGACAGCCCCGGGTCCTGACTGATCAGCTTGGCGATGCTGCGCAGATCGGGGCTGGGCATGATCTGTTCCATCTGCAGATCGACCATGATCTGTGGTTGCGGCGGTACGCTGATCCCCTGCAGGACTTGCTGGATCTGTTCGGCGGTAAGTTCGTAGGTCATGAAAGAGGGATCGTGCAGGGTGAGAAGTAGCGCACAGTCTAGCCAAAGCACCGACCTGCTCGCAGTCGACTTTTGTAACCGCCGGCCCCGTGTGCAAACCGCTATAATCCCGCTCTTTTCCCCGCGGAGCCCGAACTCATGTCTTCCCTGCCCAGTCTGCGCCTGAAAGCCAACGCCGACCGACGCCTGCGCGCCGGCCACCTGTGGGTCTACAGCAACGAGATCGATGTCGCCGCCACCCCGCTGCATGGTTTTGCCGCCGGGAACCAGGCTGTTCTCGAAGCCGCTGGCGGCAAGCCGCTGGGCATCGTTGCCATGAGTCCGAACAACCTGATCTGCGCGCGCCTGCTGTCGCGCGACGTCAAGCATGTGCTGGACAAATCCCTGCTGGTGCATCGCCTCAACGTCTGCCTGTCGCTGCGCGAGCGCCTGTTCGACAAGCCCTGCTACCGCCTGGTGTACGGCGACTCCGACCTGCTGCCGGGGCTGGTGGTCGACCGTTTCTTCGACATTCTGGTGGTCCAACTGGCTTCGGCCACCATGGAGGCACACAAGGACGACGTGCTCGCCGCGCTGATCCAGGTGTGCAAACCCAGCGGCATCCTGTTCAAGAACGACTCCAGCGCGCGCGACGCCGAAGGTCTCGAACGCTACGTGGCGACTGCCTACGGCGAGGTGCCGGAGTGGGTAGCGCTGGAAGAGAACGGCGTGAAGTTCGAAGCACCGGTTATCGAAGGGCAGAAGACCGGCTGGTTCTATGACCACCGCATGAACCGCGCGCGCCTGGCGCCCTATGTCAAAGGCAAGCGCGTGCTCGACCTGTTCAGCTACATCGGCGGCTGGGGCGTGCAGGCCGCGGCCTTCGGCGCCAGCGAAGTGTTCTGCGTAGATGCTTCGGCCTTCGCCCTCGATGGCGTCGAGCGCAACGCCACGCTCAACGGTTTCGCCGAGAAAGTCACCTGCGTGGAGGGTGACGTGTTTGCCGCGCTGCGCGAACTGAAATCCGCCGAAGAACGCTTCGACGTGGTGATCGCCGACCCACCCGCCTTCATCAAGCGCAAGAAGGACATCAAGAACGGCGAGGCCGCCTACCGCCGCCTCAACGAAACCGCCATGCGTCTGCTCAACAAGGACGGCATCCTGGTCAGCGCCAGCTGCTCCATGCACCTGGAGGAAGACAACCTGCAGAACATTCTGCTGACCAGCGCGCGCCATCTGGACCGCAACATCCAGTTGCTCGAGCGCGGCGCCCAGGGCCCGGATCACCCGGTACACCCGGCCATCAATGAAACCCGCTACATCAAGAGCCTGACCGTACGCCTGCTGCCCAACAGCTGAGCAAGCTGCACCTGCCGAGTGCGTGTCGGCAGGTGCCTCTTCCCCTCTCGCTGTTACCTCCCCCCACACCCGCCTCGCATCTCGCCCAGCATCGACTAGGCTTGAACCTGCATAGCAGAGCGCTATCAGCCGGCCATCAGTCATCTGGCTTGCTTATTGCTTTTAGCTATCAACATAACGATCGCCTCCCACGAAGGAGGCGAATCGACTCAGAAGTTGGAGCCTTGGCCACGAGCTGACTCCACATTGCGGACAGCGGGGAGGACTATGACTGCGCAGGCTGGGAACGACGCGTTCCTGCGATTCACCAACGTCAAGAAGACCTACGATCACAAGACCCTGGTGGTCAAGGACTTCAACCTCAACGTGGCCAAGGGCGAGTTCATCACCCTGCTCGGCCCTTCAGGCTCAGGCAAAACCACCTGCCTGATGATGCTCGCCGGCTTCGAGGACGTAACCAGCGGCGAGATCCTGATCAACGGCCGCAACGTCACCAGCATCGCCCCCTACGCTCGCAACATCGGCATGGTCTTCCAGCAGTACGCGCTGTTCCCGCACATGACCATCCGCGAGAACCTGGCCTACCCACTGAAAATCCGCAAATTGCCCAAGGACGAGATTCGCGCCAAGGTCGAGGAGTACCTCGCCCTGGTCGAACTGCAGGCCTTCGGCGGCCGCTACCCCGCCCAGCTTTCCGGCGGCCAGCGCCAGCGCGTGGCCCTGGCCCGCGCGCTGATCTTCGCCCCGGACATCGTGCTGATGGACGAGCCGCTCGGCGCACTGGACAAGAAGCTGCGCGAGCAGATGCAGTTCGAGATCAAGCGCCTGCACGAGCAGCTCGGCTTCACCGTGATCTACGTCACCCACGACCAGACCGAAGCGCTGACCATGAGCGACCGCATCGCCGTGTTCAATAACGGCGTGGTGCAGCAATGCGCCGCGCCGCACGTGCTCTACGAACGCCCAGCCAACATGTTCGTCGCCGACTTCATCGGCGAAAGCAACAAGCTCTCCGGCGTGATCGAGGCAGTCGAGGCTGATCGCGTCCAGGTGCGCCTCGACGATGGCGGCCTGGTCCGCACGCTGAAAGCCAATTGCACCGAAGTCGGCCAGGCCACCACGGTGTCGGTACGCCCGGAAAAGCTCAATTTCACCGACCGCCTTGGCGGCGCCGGCAACCAGGTCAAGGCCCGCTTCGTCACCCGCCACTACGTCGGCGAATACATCCGCTACCACTTCGAAACCGCCAGCGGCAGCGAGCTGGTGGTGAAGAATCTGAACGACAGTTCAGCCCCGCAACTCAGCGCTCAGCAGGAAATCGCCCTCGCCTGGCTGCCGGAAGACAGCCAGGCGCTGGATCGATCGGAAGTCCCACCCCACAACTAGTAGAAGCACATGGAGCACAACAATGGCTAGATCACTGACTACCAGCGTTTCCACCTTCGCCCTGGTGGCGGCACTGGGACTGGCAACGGGCAGCGCCACCGCCCAGGACAGCCTTACCGTGGTGTCCTGGGGCGGGTCCTACGGCGCCGCGCAGAAGAAACACGTTATCGACCCGTACCAGGCGGAATCCGGCGTCAAGGTCCTGTTCGAGGACTACTCGGGTGGCGTTGCCGAGATCAAGGCTCAGGTCGAATCCGGCAACATTCAGTGGGACGTGGTCGACTTCGAGGTGATCGACCTCGAACGCGCCTGCTCCGAAGGCCTGCTGGAAACCATCGACCACAGCGTACTGCCGGCCGGCATCGACGGCACCCCGGCCGCACAGGACTTCATCCCCGAAGCCCTGGCCAGTGAGTGCGCGGTGGGCAACATCGTCTGGTCGGTGGTGTTCGCCTACAACCAGAACACCATCGGCGGCACCAAGGCTGCCAGCATCGGCGACTTCTTCGACACCGCCAAGATTCCCGGCAAGCGCGCCCTGCGCAAACGCCCGCAGGTGAACATGGAATGGGCACTGCTGGCCGACGGCGTGGCGCCCGATGAAGTCTACGAAGTGCTGGCCACCCCGGAAGGCCAACAACGCGCCTTCGACAAGCTGGACAGCATCAAGAAGGACATCGTCTGGTTCGACTCCTGGTCGCAGGCGCCACAACTGCTCAATGACGGCGGTGCGGTGCTGGTGCAGTCGGCCAACGGCCGCTTCTACGACGCCATCGTGCAGGAGAAGAAGCCCTTCGAAATCGTCTGGGACGGCCACGTCTACGACCTCGACGCCTGGGCCATCGTCAAAGGCTCGAAGAAGAAAGACCTAGCTATGGAATTCATCAAGTACGCCACCGGCTCCAAGCCGCTGGCCGGCATGCCGGACGTCGCCTACGGCCCGACCCGCAAGTCGTCCATGCCGCTGGCAGACCAGACTGCGACGCCGCACCTGCCGACCGCTCACCTGGATAAAGGCATCCAGGCTGGCTCCGAGTTCTGGGCTGACTATGGCGAGTCGTTGGGTGAGAAATTCAACGAGTGGTTGTTGAAGTAAAGGCCATCAGCTCCCCTCTCCCACTTGTGGGAGAGGGGTTGGGGGAGAGGGTGAATCTGTCACCCTCTCCCCAGCCCTCTCCCGTAAACGGGAGAGGGAGCTACTGATCGACACTTGCTGTGCGCCCTGTTTTACGGAGTAACACCTTGTCATCCCTGACCACCAGCGAAGCCGGCCAAGCCGCCAGCGCCCGTCGCAAGAAGCGCGTCGCCGCCTTTCTGTTCGTGGTGCCACTGCTGCTGTTCATCCTCGTCACCTTCGTCGCCCCGATCGGTACCATGCTGTGGCGCAGCGTGCATCACCCGACCGTGGCCGAGCTGATTCCCCTGACCCTGGCCGAGCTCGAACGCTGGGATGATCACAAGCAACTGCCGGACGAAAAAACCCTGCAGGTCTTCGCCAGCGAACTGCATGGCCTTAACCAGCAACGCCTGTCCGGCAAGCTCTCCGAAGAACTCAACCGCGCCTATACCGGCATGTCCAGCGTGGTCAAAGCCACTGCCCGGCGCGTTGGCCGACTGGACGCCCAGGCGCTGCAAAGCCAAGGCGTGCAGACGCTGCTCGAGGCCCACCGCAACTGGAGCAAGCCCGAGCTGTGGTACGCCATCGAGCGCGCCGGCAAGGTTTACACCTACGATTACTACCTGACCGCACTGGATCTGGAGATGCACCCCGACGATGGCATCCAGGTGCGCCAGGACACGCAGATCTATCTGCAGCTGTATTCCAAGACCCTGAACATGGCACTGGTCATCACCCTGCTCTGCGCCCTGCTCGGCTACCCGCTGGCCTACTACCTCGCCGGCCTGCCGTCGAACCGCGCCAACCTGCTGCTGGTGCTGGTGCTGCTGCCGTTCTGGACCTCGCTGCTGGTGCGTACCACCTCGTGGATCGCGCTGTTGCAGACCAACGGCGTGATCAACTCCTTCCTCATGGGCATCGGCCTGATCAGTCAGCCCTTCGAGATGCTCTATACCTCGTTCGCCACCGTGGTGGCGATGACCCACATCCTGCTGCCGTTCATGATTCTGCCGCTGTACAGTGTGATGCGCGGCATCGACCCCAGCTACATGCGCGCCGCACTCAGCCTCGGCGACAAACCGATCCCAGCCTTCGTCCGCATCTACTTCCCGATGACCCTGCCCGGCCTCAGTGCCGGGGCGCTGCTGGTGTTCATCATCTCGGTCGGCTACTACATCACCCCGGCACTGGTCGGTGGCACCGACGGGCAGATGATCAGCAACATCATCGCCTTCCATATGCAGCGTTCGAACAACTGGGAGCTGGCCGCCGCACTGGGCTCGTTGCTGCTCGGGCTGATCCTGTTGCTGTACTGGGTGTACGACCGTTTCGTCGGCGCCAGCAACATCAAGTTGGGATGATGAGACGATGAAGATCCCCGCCTACTACGGCTTCTGGCACCACCTCGGACACTGGCTGCTCAAGGCCAGCTCCTGGCTGGTGCTGCTGTTTCTGATTCTGCCGATCCTGGTGATCGTGCCGCTGTCGTTCAACGCAGAGCCGTTCTTCAGCTTCACCGAAGGCATGCTCACCCTCGACCCCGAGGCCTATTCGCTGCGCTGGTACCGGGAGGTATTCAACGATCCGAAGTGGATACTGGCGATCAAGAACAGCTTCTTCATCGGCATCCTCTCGACCATCCTCGCCACCATTCTGGGCACCTGCGCCGCCATAGGCCTGGCCCGCGATGAGATGCCGTTTCGCCGCTTCATCACCGCCCTGCTGCTATCGCCGATGATCGTGCCACTGATCATCACCGCCGCCGGCATGTTCTTCTTCTACTCCAACCTCGGCCTGGCCGGTGGCTACCTGGGCGTGATCCTGGCCCATGCCGCACTTGGTACGCCGTTCGTCATTATCACTGTCACCGCCACCCTCACCGGTTTCGACTACAGCCTGGCGCGTGCTGCGCTGAACCTCGGCGCCACGCCGATTCGCGTGTTCTTCGACGTGATCATGCCGCTGATTCGCCCCGGCGTGATCAGCGGCGCGCTGTTCGCCTTCATCACCTCGTTCGATGAAGTGGTGGTGATCCTGTTCATGGCCGGCCCACAGCAACGCACCATTCCCCGGCAGATGTTCTCGGGCCTGCGCGAGCAGATCAACCCGAGCATCCTGGCCATCGCCACACTGCTGATCCTGGTCTCCATCGCCCTGCTGGTCACCCTGGAACTGCTTCGCCGACGTGCCGAGCGGATGCGCGGGATCGAAATACCGCATTGAGCCGTCACGGGCCTGCGCACGACCGGCAACCTTCCCCCGCCAGCCCTGCCGGGCGTAGAATCGCCCCATTCCCCGCCCGGCATCCTCCGGCGGGCCTGTGAGCCCTGGCCGCACGAACGGCGATCCCGTTTCGTCATGCAGCCCACACTACGCGGCGACCTGCCGCCCACCGACGCTCACCGCCTATACAACCGCATTAGCCGCAGGAATCCGTCATGCCCGATTACCGCTCGAAAACCTCCACCCACGGCCGCAACATGGCCGGCGCCCGCGCCCTGTGGCGCGCCACCGGGATGAAGGACGAAGACTTCAAGAAACCGATCATCGCCATCGCCAACTCCTTCACCCAGTTCGTGCCCGGCCACGTGCACCTGAAGGATCTCGGCCAACTGGTCGCCCGCGAGATCGAGAAGCACGGCGGCGTGGCCAAGGAATTCAATACCATCGCCGTCGATGACGGCATCGCCATGGGCCACGACGGCATGCTCTATTCGCTGCCGAGCCGCGAGATCATCGCCGACTCCGTGGAATACATGGTCAACGCCCACTGCGCCGATGCCATCGTCTGCATCAGCAACTGCGACAAGATCACCCCCGGCATGCTGATGGCCGCCCTGCGCCTGAACATCCCGGTGGTGTTCGTCTCCGGCGGCCCGATGGAAGCCGGCAAGACCAAGCTGGCCAGCCACGGCCTGGATCTGGTCGATGCCATGGTCATCGCCGCCGACTCGACCGCCTCCGACGAGAAAGTCGCCGAGTACGAGCGCAGCGCCTGCCCGACCTGCGGCAGCTGCTCCGGCATGTTCACCGCCAACTCGATGAACTGCCTGACCGAAGCCCTCGGCCTGTCCCTGCCGGGCAACGGCTCGACCCTGGCCACCCACAGCGACCGCGAGCAACTGTTCCTGCGCGCCGGCCGCCTGGCCGTCGAGCTGTGCCAGCGCTACTACGGCGAAGGCGACGAGTCGGTACTGCCGCGCAACATCGCCAACTTCAAGGCGTTCGAAAACGCCATGATGCTGGACATCGCCATGGGCGGTTCGACCAACACCATCCTGCACCTGCTGGCCGCCGCCCAGGAAGCCGAGATCGAGTTCGACCTGCGCGACATCGATCGCCTGTCGCGCAAGGTGCCGCAGCTGTGCAAGGTGGCGCCGAACATCCAGAAGTACCACATGGAAGACGTGCACCGCGCTGGCGGCATTTTCTCCATCCTCGGCGAGCTGGCCCGTGGCGGCCTGCTGCATACCGATGTGCCCACCGTGCACAGCCCGAGCATGGCCGACGCCATCGCCCAGTGGGACATCACCCAGACCCGCGACGAAGCCGTGCACCACTTCTTCAAGGCCGGCCCGGCCGGTATCCCGACCCAGACCGCATTCAGCCAGAGCACCCGCTGGGAAACCCTCGACGACGACCGTGCCGAAGGCTGCATTCGCAGCGTCGAGCACGCTTACTCCCAGGAAGGCGGACTTGCGGTGCTGTACGGCAACATCGCCCTCGATGGCTGCGTGGTGAAGACCGCGGGTGTGGACGAATCGATCCATGTCTTCGAGGGCAACGCCAAGGTCTTCGAGAGCCAGGACAGCGCGGTCAAGGGCATCCTCAATGACGAAGTGAAGGAAGGTGACATCGTCATCATCCGTTACGAAGGTCCGAAAGGTGGCCCTGGCATGCAGGAGATGCTCTATCCGACCAGCTACCTGAAGTCCAAGGGTCTGGGCAAGGCCTGCGCCCTGCTCACCGACGGCCGCTTCTCCGGTGGCACCAGCGGCCTGTCCATCGGCCACGCCTCGCCGGAAGCGGCAGCAGGTGGCGCCATCGGCCTGGTCAACGACGGCGACAAGATCCTCATCGACATCCCCAACCGCAGCATCAACCTGCTGGTCAGCGATGAAGAACTGGCCGCCCGCCGTGCCGAACAGGACAAGAAAGGCTGGAAGCCGGCCGCACCACGCGCGCGCAAGGTAACCACCGCACTCAAGGCCTACGCCCTGCTCGCCACCAGCGCCGACAAGGGTGCGGTGCGCAACAAGGCCATGCTGGACGGCTGATACCCGCCCCCTGCCTAAACTAAGCCCGGCCATGTGCCGGGCTTGGTCGTTTTATCGATAGCCACTACCATTTGCCCTCCGTCAGGTTGCCAGAGCCCCGTTCTTATGCCCAAGTCACCCGTCGCGTTTGAAGCCTTGCCGTATCACTTGCAATCGGTGCTATTCAACCTGGCGCCCTGTGTCATGGGGCAGAACAAAACCGCATTGCTCAAACACCTGCGCGCGCTCAACGTGCGCCTCTCCAGCTCACGGCAGCTTGATCACACATGCTTCAGCGAGGTGGCCAAGGAACTCATCGCAACCGGCTGGCTAACCCAGGGGCAAAGCGACAGGCACACCTTGTTTGGCATCACGCCGAATCTACGCAACGAAGTACTGCTGCGTCTGTTCAAGTCAGAGGATCGCGTCGCATTGCTCAAGGCACATGTGCAACAGCTAACCCCGCTCGACACCTGGTCATCACCGTCCAGCAAACGGCTCATGGAGGAAGTCTGGCTGGCGATCATCGCTGACGATGCCGATTACCTGGCACAGGCGCTGGAGCAACTGGACGATGTGGTCCCCATCCATGAATCGCTGGAATGGCACCCGATCCGGCAGATGCTCAACGACGAAGCCGGGCAGACCCTCTTGGCCAGACTGTCCCTGCCGGTTCGCCAGCTACTGCTCGACGACCACCTGCAACTGGCCGCGATAGCCTGCTCACCGGCCGAGCAGAGCTATCGAATGGCCCTGCAGAGCCTGCAACAGCACAACGATATGGAGCTTGGCTTGCAGGTACTGCTGCACGCCCTGTGGCGCGGCGATCAGGCAACCCTCGAGCAGATGGCCCTTGAGACGCGCAGCCTGATGCATGTGATCATCAGCCTGTTCGCCAAGGGCGCCTTACGCGACATGCTGGCCGTGCTACGTGAGTGGATGGCCGATCTGCGCAAGCAGACCAAAAAGCGCAAGATCGACCTCCCGCCGACACTCAACGCGCTGTACTGCCTGGCGCTGATTCAGGAAAACGATCCCAAGCAGTTACCGACGCTCAAACAAGCCCTACAACTGGGCAGCAAACAGGGGTATGGCATCGCCTATCAGCTGCTGCTGAGTTTTCTCGACCTGCGCCAAGGCAGTCGACCGCCGCAGTTGCACAAACTGCCGCCACTGGCTCCGGGCCTGGATGGGTTGCTGCTCGGCCTGGCGCTGTACTGGCTGGATGAGCCGCTGGCCAGGCAAAAGGCTTGGCGTAACGCCTTGCAGGAACAGGCGCAGCAGCTATGTGAAAATGGCTATCGTTGGCTCGCCGATGAATACGAAGCGCTGATCAGCCGCCAATTCGGCGGCAGCGCGCCACTGCCTGATGGTGCGCTGCCCCTGGTAGACCTGTATCAGCGTCAGGAAAGCTGGCAACTGGCACTCAACGCACTGAGCCTGATCCGCTCACCGGCCAACCCGGTCAAGAGCGCCGAGCAACAAACGCGCCTGGCCTGGCTGCTCCACATGGACCGCTACAGCGGTCTGATGCTCGAGCCCCGCGAGCAAAAACGCAACGCCAAGGGGCAATGGAGCAAGGGCCGCCCCGTTGCCCTCAAGCGTCTGCTCGAGGACGGCGACAGCCTGGACTTTCTCTGCGATCAGGATCGTGAGGCCAGCCGCCTGATCCAGGTCGAGAACAGCTATTACGGTGGTCGCCAGTACAGCCTGCCGGCTTCCCTTGCACTGCAGCGCCTGGTGGGCCATCCCCATCTGTTCTGGCAGGATGCGCCAGAGGTAAGGGTCGACGTCAGCCTGGGCGAGCCCGGCCTGCAGCTCAAGGAAAGCAAAGGCCAGATCAGCCTGCGGCTTCAGCCTGAGGGCATCGGCCACGGCGAGTTGCTGCTGGTGAAGGAAACCCCCACGCGACTGAAGATCTACCCAGTCAGCAAGGAGCTGCGGCAGATCGCCGAGATCATCGGTGACGGCCTCAACGTGCCGCTGTCAGCCAAGGTGCAACTGGTCGAAGCCATTGGCAGTATCGCCCCGTTGCTGCCCATCCACTCGGATATCCCGGAGCTGACCGCGCACGTCGAAGAGATAAGCGCCGATACCCGCCTCTACGCTCATCTACTGCCGTTGGCCGAGGGGCTGCGCTTGCAATTGCTGGTGCGGCCGCTGGCTGAAGGTGGCTGGTTCCGGCCAGGGCATGGCAGCGAGCGCCTGCTGGGTGAGCGCGACGGTAAAACCGTGCAAGTGGCGCGTAATCTCAAGCACGAACGCAAAGCCCTGCAACAGATCCTCGACGCCTGCCCAGCCCTGGCCAATGCCGACAGCGACGGTCAGGAGTGGCAACTGGAAAACCCGCAGGACGCCCTGCAGGTGCTCAGCGAGCTGCAGGCCATCGACGGCCAGCTACTCGAATGCGTATGGCCGGAAGGCGAGCGCATGCGCATCAAGGGCCGCAGCGAGATCCAGCACCTCAAGCTTGGCCTCAAGCAACAAGGCGACTGGTTCCAGCTTCAAGGCGAGCTGACCCTGGATGACGGCCGGGTGCTGCAGCTACGCCAATTGCTGGAGCTGCTCAAGGCCAGCCCTGGCCGCTTCATCACACTGGGCAGCAATGACTGGCTGGCCATCGGCAACAGCCTGCGCAAGCGCCTGGACGAACTGAGCCACCTGGCCGAACGGATCAACGACGATGGCCTGCGCCTGAGCCCGCTGACCACCCCGCTGCTCGCCGAACTGGCCGAGGAAGCTGGCGAATTCAAGGCCGGTCAGGACTGGCAGGCCCACCTGCAACGCCTGCAGTCCCTGCGTGATTATCAGCCAGCGGTGCCAAGCACCTTGCAGGCCGAGCTGCGTGATTACCAGCAAGAAGGCTTTGCCTGGCTGGCACGCCTGGCACAGTGGGGCGTGGGCGCCTGCCTGGCCGACGACATGGGCCTCGGTAAAACCGTACAAACCCTGGCCCTGCTGCTGTTGCGCGCCGCACAAGGCCCACAGTTGGTGGTGGCGCCGACCTCGGTAACCCTTAACTGGCAGGCGGAAAGCAATCGCTTCGCCCCGACCCTCAACATCCGCGACTACCAACGCACGCGCACCCTGGAAGGTCTGGGCCCACGGGATCTGGTCATCGTCAGTTACGGCCTGCTGCAACAGGATGCCGACGCATTCAGCAAACAACCCTGGATCAGCGTGGTGCTCGATGAGGCGCAAGCGATCAAGAACGCCCAGACCAAACGTTCGCAGGCTGCCATGGCCCTGCAGGCCGACTTCCGCCTGATCGCCACCGGCACCCCACTGGAAAACCACCTGGGCGAGTTGTGGAACCTGTTCCGCTTCATCAACCCCAGCTTGCTCGGCAGCCAGGACAGCTTTAGCCAACGCTTCGCCACCCCCATCGAACAGGGCGATGCCTCGGCGCGGCGAGCTCTGAAGAACCTGATCCAACCCTTCATCCTGCGTCGCCTGAAAAGCCAGGTACTCGATGAGCTGCCCGCGCGTACCGAGATTACCTACAAGGTGCCGCTGTCCGAGGCCGAAGCCCATCAGTACGAAGCCCTGCGCCAACAGGCCGTAGACAACCTCAGCGCCCCCGACGAAGAGCGCAGCCCTCTTCAGGTGCTAACCGAGATCACCCGCCTGCGACGCTTCTGCTGCCACCCCTCACTGGTGATTCCGAGCAGCCCCCTGAGCAGCAGCAAACTTCAGGCCTTCGCGGAAATCGTCGAAGAGCTGTTGGAAAACCGTCACAAGGCGCTGGTCTTCAGCCAATTCGTCGACCACCTGAACATCGTCCGCGCCTGGCTGGATGAGCGCGGCATCCACTACCAGTACCTCGATGGCGCCACCCCAGCCAAGGAGCGCCAGAAGCGGGTCAACGCCTTCCAGGCCGGTGAAGGCGAGATATTCCTGATCAGCCTCAAGGCCGGTGGCAGCGGCCTCAACCTGACCGCCGCCGACTACGTCATCCACCTCGACCCCTGGTGGAATCCGGCAGTGGAAGACCAGGCCAGCGACCGCGCTCACCGCATGGGCCAACAACGCCCGGTGACCATCTACCGACTGGTTACGGAAAACACCATCGAGGAACAAATCGTCAGCCTGCACGCCCGCAAACGCGACCTTGCCAGCAGCCTGCTCGAAGGCGGTGAGATGAGCGGCAAGCTCGATGCCGATGCCTTGCTGGCACTGCTCAAGGGGCAGTGATGCGCATCGGCCTGATCGCCGACACCCACAACCTGCTGCGCCCCGAAGCGCTAGCAGCGTTGCAAGGCGTCGATCACCTGATCCATGCCGGCGATATCGGCGGCCGCACATTCTGGCCGATCTGGAACGCATCGCACCGCTGTCGGTTGTGCGCGGCAACAATGATCAGGACAGCTGGGCCGACGCCATCCCCGAGCGCCTGACGCTACGCTTCGGCGCCATCGCCCTGCATGTGCTGCACGACCTCAAGCAGCTGGATATCGACCCGGCAGCTCAGGGCATCGACGTGGTAATCGCCGGTCACTCGCACAAGCCGCTGCACGAAAAGCGCAACGGAGTGCTCTACCTCAACCCCGGCAGCGCCGGGCCGCGGCGCTTCAAGCTGCCCATCGGCGTGGGCCTCCTGCATATCGAAGGCCGCCAGGTACGAGCTAAGCTGATTACGCTGGAGGTCTGATCCGGGTGCTGGAATTGGTGGGCTGAAGCGGATCGCCGCCCGGCCCACCCTACTCGATCGGGCATGGCTGTAGGGTGGGCTTCAGCCCACCAATCAAGACACCACGCCAGCAAGGCAGATGAAAGAGTCCCATCCACCCTGCTGTGACATTCGACCTTGAAAAACGCCATGGGCGAAGCCATCTAGGTAGATACGGCCTTTCAGCACCGACCCCATTCCCTACCTGATGGAGAACCCCATGACCCTCGACGAGCTCAACGCCATTCCCGGCGTGACCGCCAAACCCGACGTCGCCACCGCCGACTTCGTCTACAACCACACCATGATCCGCGTGAAGGATCTGCAGAAGTCCCTGGATTTCTACACCCGCGTGCTGGGCTTCACCCTGCTGGAGAAGAAAGACTTCCCCGATGCCGAGTTCAGCCTGTACTTCCTCGCCCTGATCAATGACAAGTCGCAGATCCCGGCTGACCCGGCGGCTCGCCATCAATGGCGCAAGTCGATCCCCGGCGTGTTGGAGCTGACCTACAACTACGGCACCGAGAAAGATCCGGAATTTTCCTACCACAGCGGCAACAGCGACCCGCGCGGCTTCGGTCACCTGTGCGTGTCGGTGCCGGACATCAAGGCGGCCTGCCAGCGCTTCGAAGACCTCGGCGTGGACTTCCAGAAACGCCTGACCGACGGTCGCATGCGCGACATTGCCTTTATCAAGGACCCGGACGGCTACTGGGTCGAGATCATCCAGTTCACCGAAGTGATCTGATTCTCGCCTCCGCGAAAAACGAAACAACGAGGGGCTGTCTCCAGCGAGGCAGCCCCTCGTTCGTTGATGGGCTCAACTGACGCCGACGTAGCGATCCGCCCGGTGATTGATCGCCAGCACCAGATTGAGCATCCCCGCTCCCAGAACCGACAGCAGCACCTTGTTAGGCGACACCACGAAGATCGCCGCCAGCACGATGCTCGCATCGATGGCCATCTGCACGGTACCCGCACGGAAACCGAAGCGCTCCTGCATGTACAGCGCGAGGATGTTCACCCCGCCCAGGCTGGCGCGGTGGCGGAACAGCATCAGCAAACCCAGCCCCATGGCGGCACCACCGAACAGCGCGGCATACACGGCGCTGAGATGGGCAAAGGCGACCCACTGCGGCGTCAGCTCGGCCAGTAGCGAAACCAGCAATACCGCGCAGCCTGTACGCAAGGTGAAACCCCAGCCCATGCACCAGATACCCAGCAAATAGAACGGCAGGTTGACCAGGCAGAACACCAGACCGAACGACCAGCCGGCCTGGTAGTTGGCCAGAAAGGCGATGCCGACGGTGCCGCCTGTCAGCAAACCCGCATGGGCGTAGAAGGCGATGCCCAGCGCCACCAGAGCAGTGCCGAACAGCAGGGCCAGCGCATCTTCCCACAGCGGATGGCGCACGAAGAGTGCAGCGACGGCGCTCGGGCGCTCGTCGATGGGCGATTGCTCAGTCATGAAAGAAACCTGCATCAGAATGCACGAAAAGAAAGTTACGGCAGAGACAAGGCAGTGACCATCACGCCGCGCAGGAGAATCTGGCGGCAGAGATGGCCGGAAAGCTAGGTAGGGTTATGCGCCGCGGCGCTCCCACACTTCGAAGGCGTAGAACGGTGTCTCGGCCGAAGCCGGGTGCTCGACGCTGGAGGTCATGCGCCAGGTAGCCTCGTCGATCTCGGGGAAGAAGGCATCGCCATCAGGCTCGAGGCCGACACGCGTCAGGTACAGACGATCGGCCTGGGCCAGGCCCAGCTCATAAAGCTGCGCGCCGCCGATCAGCATCAGTTCCTCGGCATCCTCTTCGCGCGCCCAGGCGTCGGCTCGTTCGATGGCCTCTTCCAGCGTCGCGAATACCTCGGCACCTTCCAGGGTCAGGCCCGCCTGGCGACTGACCACGATGTTGAGCCTGCCGGGCAATGGCCGACCGAGCGAATCCCAGGTCTTGCGCCCCATGATGATCGGCTTGCCGAGCGTCAGCGCCTTGAAATGCTTGAGGTCCGCCGGCAGGTGCCAGGGCAGCTGGTTGTCGCGACCGATCACACGGTTGTGCGCGAGCGCGGCGATCAGGGAAAGGGGTAGAGTCATTTTCATGGCCGCGAGCATAGCAGAGCACCCAGCGGCCTCGCAGCCCACCTGTGGCCGAAGCAACGCTGTCGTCGTATCGTCACCTTCGCCGTAGCAGGCTAGCGGCTACATCCACGAGCAAGGAGCTAGCGTCATGTCTAAATCACTATCTGCCTGGATATTGGGCGTCACACTGCTGCCACTGTCGGTCTTCGCCAGCCCTACTCAGGATAACGTCCAGGCCGCCATCGACTGGGCCCAGCAGCAACCCAGCGCCAAGCAACCCCAGACCTGGGACACCAAGGCTCCACTGGTGATCGCCCACCGGGGCGCCAGCGGTTACGCGCCCGAGCACACCCTGGCCGCCTACGCGCTGGCAGCCTTTCAAGGCGCCGACTACATCGAGCCTGACCTGGTAATGACCCGCGACGGCCAACTGGTCGCCCGCCATGACAACGAACTGGGGCTGACCACCGACGTGGCGCAGCGCCCCGAGTTCGCCGAACGCAAGCGTACCCAGACGGTCGATGGCGTCAGCCTGGAAGGCTGGTTCAGCGAGGACTTCACCCTG
The DNA here is from genome assembly GCF_003052605.1 of Ectopseudomonas oleovorans. Classification (GTDB taxonomy): domain Bacteria; phylum Pseudomonadota; class Gammaproteobacteria; order Pseudomonadales; family Pseudomonadaceae; genus Aquipseudomonas; species Aquipseudomonas oleovorans_A. Next base: position 116,936 of record NZ_QASO01000042.1, read on the forward strand.
GCCGAGCTGAAAACCCTGCGCGCCATCGAACGCATCCCGCAGCAGCGGCCGGGCAACACACGCTTCGATGGCCAGTTCGAGATACCCACGCTGCAGGAGATCATCGATCTGGTGAAACGGCTGGAAGCCCTCCAGCAACGGAACATAGGACTGTACCCGGAAACCAAGCACCCCACCCACTTCCAGCAACTCGACCTGGCCATGGAGAAACCGCTGCTGGCGGTGCTCGAACGCAACGGCTATGACAGCGCCGACGCGCCCGTTTTCATCCAGTCCTTCGAAGTGGATAACCTCAAGACGCTGAGCAAACTGACCCCAATCCGCCTGGTCCAGCTGCTCTGGATAGAGGGCCAACCCTACGATCAGCAGGTACTGGGCAGTGACCTTGGCTATCAACAGATGATCACGCCAGAAGGCCTGAAAAACATCGCGAGTTACGCCGCCGGCATCGGTCCGGAGAAAGGCATGATCATCCCGCGTGATGCCGCCGGTAACCTGACCGCGCCGACCAGCCTGGTACGTGACGCCCATGCTGCCGGGCTCAAGGTGCACCCCTATACCTTCCGCGCCGAGAACGCCTTCCTGCCCACCAGCCTGCGCAGTGGCGACTTACCAAGTAATCGCGGCGACATCGACGCCGAGCTGCGTGCCTTCCTCGCCACCGGCATCGACGGCCTGTTCATCGACCAACCGGACATCGCCGTGCGTTTGCGCGAGCAGCGCTGATTCGCACCGAGACGGATCAGGGGTTATTCTCAACCCCTGATCCGAATGACGAGACGCCGCGTGACAGACGCCTCCTCCCCTACACCCTTCCAACGCCTCTGGCTCAGCGAGACCATTCGCCTGCGCGAGGAACATGCCGGCCCACTCGAGGACGCCGAAGCCAATCGCCTGGTCCGTGCCGAGCAGGTTGACCTGGCCGAGCGCATCCAGCACCGCGCCCTGCTGCTCGCCCGTCGTGATGGTCAGTGGCAGGCGCTGCTGCACTGGCTGCAGGGCGCACGCCTGGCCGGTCTGCTGCTGGCGCTGTTGGCCCTGCTCAGCGGCTTCGGTCTGGCTCTGGCCGCGTTGGGTGACGGGCGCCAACCCGTCAATGTGTTCTGGGCGCTGGGCAGCCTGCTTGGGCTCAACCTGCTGATGCTGCTTGGCTGGCTGCTGGGTCTGCTGCTGACCCGCGACCACCCTGGCGCGCTCGGTCGCCTGTGGCTGTGGCTTAGCGAGAAGCTGGCACGCGACGCCAGCGCCGCGCAGTTGGCCCCGGCCCTGCTGCTGATGCTGCAACGCCAACGCCTGACCCGCTGGGGGCTCGGCCTGATGGTCAACGGCCTGTGGACGCTGGCCATGCTCGCGGCATTGGCCACCTTGCTGCTGCTGCTCGCCACGCGCCGCTACGGCTTCGTCTGGGAAACCACCATCCTTGGTGGCGACACCTTCATCGCCCTGACCCAAACCATAGGCGCCCTGCCCGCGCTGCTCGGCTTCAGCCTGCCGGATATCGAGGTCATTCGTGCCAGCGGCGATGCCGCCATCGCCAGTGAAGCGGCCCGGCAGAGCTGGGCCGGCTGGCTGGTCGGCGTGGTGTTGGTCTACGGCCTGCTGCCGCGCCTGCTGCTGGCGCTGCTGTGCCTGTGGCGCTGGCAATCCGGCAAAGGCGCGCTGTGCCTGGATCTCGACCTGCCGGGCTACAGCCTGCTGCGCCAGCGCCTGCAACCGGACAGCGAACGCCTCGGCGTCTGCGACCTGGCGCCAGCAGCTCTGCATCAGCCGCAAGGCGGCGCCAGTGCCCAAGCCGGCAGCGGCGCGCTGCTGCTCGGCATCGAACTGGACGAGCGCCGCCCCTGGCCGCCCGCGCCGCTACCCAAGGGCGTGGCCGATGCCGGGGTGATCGACAGCCGCGAACAGCGCCGCCAGTTGCTCGAACAACTGACCCGCTTCCCGCCCGAACGCCTGGCCATCGCTTGCGACCCGCGGCGCTCACCGGATCGCGGCACCCTGGCGCTGCTCGGCGAACTGGCGCGTTGTGCGAGCGCCACGCGCATCTGGCTGCTACCGCCGAGGCCCGGTGAGAGCCTGGACAGCGCGCGCCTGACGGACTGGCACCAGGCAATCGCCAACCTCGGGCTGCCCCATGGTGATACGGCGCCGCTGAACTGGCTGGAGAGCGGACATGACTAGAGAGCCGCAGGCACACGGGCTTCATGTAGGAGCGAGCTCTGCTCGCGAAGCTTTTGCCGTTTGCCATGGTTCGCGAGCAGAGCTCGCTCCTAACTCAATGCACGCTCTGCTTCCGGGCTACCCGGCCGAGACCACGCCATGAGCCCACCACTGAAACTGGCCCTGGTCGGCCACACCAATGTCGGCAAGACCTCGCTGCTGCGCACCCTGACCCGCGACGTGGAGTTCGGCGAAGTCTCACCGCGCGCCAGCACCACTCGCCACGTCGAGGGTGCGCGCCTGTCGGTGGATGGCCAGGCGCTACTGGAGCTGTACGACACCCCCGGTCTGGAAGACGCCATTGCCCTGCTTGACTACTTGGAGCGCCTCGACCGCCCAGGCGAACGCCTGGACGGGCCGGCCCGTCTGAGCCGTTTTCTCGAAGGCAGCGAGGCGCGCCAGCGCTACGAACAGGAAGCCAAGGTGCTGCGCCAACTCATGGCATCCGATGCCGGCCTGTACGTGATCGATGTGCGCGAACCGGTGCTGGCCAAGTACCGCGACGAACTGGCGGTGCTGACCATGTGCGGCCGACCATTACTGCCGGTGCTCAACTTCGTCGCCACTGCCGGCCATCGTGAAAGTGAGTGGCGCGAGGCACTGGCGCGCCTCGGCCTGCATGCCCTGGTGGCGTTCGACAGCGTGGCGCCACCGGAAGATGGCGAACGGCGCCTGTACGAAAGCCTCGCCCTGCTGCTGGAGCGTTCGCGCCCACAGTTGCAGCGCCTGATCGAGGATCACGAGGCGCAGCGCCAGGCCCGACGCCAGGCCGGCCAACGCCTGATCGCCGAACTGCTGATCGACTGCGCCGCCTGCCGCCGCAGCGTCGCCGCGCAACCGGTGCTGGAACAAGGCGCCATTTCTGAGCTGCGTGAGTATGCGTCTGGGCATCCCGTCTTGCGCAACTAAACCAGTCGCCACCTATGCGGCAGCAGCTCCGTAATCTCACTTGCCCGCTGCGTCGGCAGGCGCGTGAGGACGTCCTTCAAATAGGCGTACGGGTCATGCCCGTTGAGTCGAGCTGACTGGATCAAACTCATGATCGCCGCTGTCCGTTTACCGCTGCGCAGTGAACCTGCAAAGAGCCAGTTCTTGCGCCCCAACGCCCATGGCCGGATCTGGTTCTCTGCCCAATTATTGTCAATGGGTACGGCGCCGTCATCGAGATAGCGCGACAGCGCCGTCCAGCGTTTGAGGCTGTAATCCAATGCTTTGCTGATGGCCGAGCCATCGTGCACAAGTAGGCGCTGGGTGATCATCCAGGCATGCAACGCGTCCATCACCGGTACGGCTTTTTCTTGTCGTATTCGGCGGCGTAAATCCGGTTCTAGGTCGCGGACTTCATGCTCGATTTCGTACAGCAGCTGGATGTACCTCAAGGC
>NZ_QASO01000043.1:0-19154 GCF_003052605.1 Ectopseudomonas oleovorans
TGCATGGCTGCATGTGGCAGGTCTTCAACAGCTGAACTGGGACAGCGAGGGAGTGGGTTCAAAAGCAGCTGCGCTGGTAGACTTATCCACAGTTGCTGGTAACAAAATCAGCAATCCGCCCTGGGTCAAATTTCAATCGGCAGGGTGGGTCAATTTTCCATCAGCGCCAACAGGTGATAAGGTCATCCTGTTCATGATGACAAAGCGCCTGCAACGAGTCCTCAAGCTCTGGCTGGATCAGATCTATGACCTGAATGTAGCGGTGATCAATGGTGACACCCAGGCTGTGGCGACTCGCGCCGAGGATATGACGCGCAAGAAGCTAATTGCCGAGTTTGAAGCGAAAAGTGGCTTCAACATCCTGATCATGTCGCCAGTAGCCGCTGGTGTCGGTTTGACGGTGATTGGGGCCAACCATGTGGTGCATTTAGAGCGTCATTGGAACCCGGCTAAAGAAGCGCAAGCGTCTGATCGGGTTTACCGGATCGGCCAAACCAAGCCCGTGTTCATCCATCTGCCTGCCGTCATCCACCCCCAGTTTGATTCATTCGATGTGCACCTTGACCGCTTATTGCGCGGAAAGCTGATGCTTAAAGACGCGGTAGTGACACCAGAGGCGGTTAGTGAAAGTGAGATGATGCAATCGATGGGGCTTTGATTGGGACACAGGCTCTGATGCTTAATCGAACAATTCACCCCTGCCGAGCCATATCGATCTCTATGTAGCCATCTGCGAGAGAGATGACACGATCACACTGATCAGACAGGCGCAAGTCGTGGGTGACCAGCAGCACAGCGCAGCCGAACTCGCGGTTGAACTGACGGAACAACTGAAAGACCTCTGCGGCCGATTTGCTGTCGAGGTTGCCGGTTGGCTCGTCGACCAGCAACAAGGCAGGACGGGTTATCAGTGCTCGGGCGACCGCAACTCGCTGCTGCTGCCCGCCGGAGAGCTGATCTGGCTTGCGTTTTTCCATGCCTTGCAGGCCCACACGCGACAACAGATCGATGGCCCGCCGACGCTGTTCCGTTATAGGTTTTCCAGTAGTCAGCATGAGCGGCATCAACACGTTTTCCAGCACCGTGGGCGGCAAGACGATCCGCAGCATCGGATTGGCACGCGCGCAGTTTGGTTTGACGATCAAATCAGCGGTGTACAACCTGAACGGCGCGAGGTGCGTGTAGAGATGCGAATCTGGAGAGCTGGTGGTCGTGAGGGTATAATTAAGAGAACCGAACGTAGTCGGCACCTATATTGGGGTCGGTTGATAGTCGGTTACCTGCTGTTTCGCAGTGAACGAAAAAGCGGGTATCAGAGCGGGTATCAAATCCGCAAACCCTAATGAAACCATTGAATAATCAACCGCTTACCCGCCAAAGAAAGATCATCCACGTCGACTGCGACTGCTTCTACGCCGCCATCGAGATGCGTGACGACCCGAGCCTGGCCAATCGCCCGCTGGCAGTCGGCGGTTCGGCGGACCGACGTGGGGTGATCGCTACCTGCAATTATGAGGCGCGCGCCTATGGCGTGCGTTCGGCGATGGCGTCGCGGCATGCGCTGAAGCTGTGCCCGGATCTGTTGATCGTCAAACCGCGCTTCGAGGTGTACCGCTCGGTCTCGCGTGACATTCACGGCATCTTTCGTCAGTTCACCGACCTGATCGAGCCGCTGTCGTTGGACGAGGCCTATCTGGATGTCAGCGACTCGGCGCATTTTGCCGGCAGCGCCACGCGCATCGCCCAGGAAATTCGCCGTCGTGTGGTGCAGGAGCTGCACATCACCGTGTCGGCTGGCGTCGCGCCGAACAAGTTCCTGGCCAAGATCGCCAGCGACTGGCGCAAACCCAACGGGTTGTTCGTGATTACCCCGGATCAGGTCGACGATTTCGTGGCGCAGTTGCCGGTGAACAAGCTGCATGGCGTCGGCAAGGTCACGGCGGACAAGCTGGCGCGCTTAGGCATTCGCACCTGTCTGGATCTGCGCGACTGGAACAAGCTGGCGCTGGTGCGCGAATTCGGCAGTTTCGGTGAGCGCTTGTGGCGCCTGGCGCATGGTATCGATGAGCGCGCAGTGAAGGTGGACAGCCGTCGCCAGTCGTTGAGCGTGGAGCACACCTACGATCAGGATCTGCCGGATCTGCAGAGCTGCCTGGAGAAACTGCCGGCACTGCTCGAGGAGATGAACGGCCGCCTGCAGCGTCTGGACGCCAGCTATCGACCGGACAAGCCTTTCGTCAAAGTGAAGTTTCATGATTTCACCCAGACCACCCTGGAGCAGGCGGGCGCCAGTCGCGACCTGGACAGTTACCGGCTATTGCTGAGCAACGCTTTCGCCCGTGGTGACAAGCCGGTGCGCCTGCTCGGGGTGGGCGTCAGGCTGCATGATCTGCGCGGGCGACAGGAGCAATTGGAGCTGTTTGCGTAGCCCATATACGGATGAAATCCGGGGTGTTCTTGAGCCTGAACCCGGATTGCATCCGTGCTACGCATGCAAGTACCTGCAAAGCGGCTGTTTGTAGGAGCCCCGCCTCGGGGCGAAGCCTTGCGATCCGATAGCGCCGGTGTTCGCGGCGGGGCGCCGCTCCTACAGGACAGTGTGCGTCCTGCAGGGCGAGCGTCGTGTCATTCTGCCCAGAGGCGAATTGGCTTGCCGCTGGCCGGCCACAGTTGCAGCTGGCCGATGGCGTTGAAGTCCCAGCGCTGCACTTCCTCCAACGCCGCGAGGAAGCGTTGTTCCTGCTCCATGAGGGCGGGGGCGCACAGCTTGCGGGTGCTGCCGGCTGGGTCGAAGCTGAGCGCCTGACCCTTGAGCGTATAGCCGGCGAACCAGTGGTTGCAGCCGGCATTGCCATGGGCGCGGCCGTCGGCAGCGAAGGTAATGGTCAGGTGGCTGCGGTCGATCAACGGCCGTTCACCGATCCATTCCACGCGGTAGCTGCGTTCGGTTTCCAGCTGCGGTGCGTCGCTGGCACAGCCGACCAAGGTGGCGGTGAGCAGGGCGAGGGGCAGGGCGCGGTACATGGTGTCAGGCCTCCTGGCAGGTACGGCATAGGTGTCGGCCAGCGTCGTTGCGCCAGCCAAGCTCGGCGATACGAGCTTCAGCGGCTGGTGCTTGCGCGGCTTTGCCGAGCGCGGCATCGACGGCGAATTCGAAATCCAGCTGTTTGCCGCAGCTGTCGCAGTTCACCTGCCAGTTATGGATGGCCAGCTCCTTGAACTGCGGGCCCTTGCACACGGCCAGCCATTGGCCGGGCGGGTTGATCAGGTGGCGAACCTTCTCCACTTCCAGGCGCATGTGCAGGTCGCGACTGCCCTTGAGGGTGACCAGCAGCACGTCATTGGCCTGGATCGAACCGCCGTTGCCGGTGACCTGGTAGCGGCCCGGCGCCAGTGCGCGGCATTCGGTGAGGGTGTGTTGCGGGTTGAGCAGGGAATAACGGAAATCGTGTTCGGCCATGGGTCCTCCGGATCAGCCGGCATGCTATCACGCACCGGCCTTGACCTCATTGCTTGGCTGCCCGGTGAGCCAGGCCGCGATGTTGTCCAGTGTCGTGCGGGCGATGGCATCGAGTGCTTCGTGGGTGAGAAAAGCCTGGTGCGCGGTGACGATGACGTTGGGAAAGCTCAGCAGGCGGGCCAGAGTATCGTCCTGCAGCGGCAGGTCGGAATGATCCTTGAAGAACAGTTCCGACTCTTCTTCGTAGACGTCCAGGCCCAGGTAGCCGAGCTGGCTGCTTTTCAGCGCCTTGATCAGTGCCGGCGCGTCGACCAGCGCGCCGCGGCCGGTGTTGAGGTGTCGTTGGCGGCCAGGAACGACACACGGTCGTAGCCCTTGGTGCTGAACAGGCAGATACGCATGGCAGTTCCTCAGGCGCTTTGTGCCGCCGCTTCGGTCAGGCGCGCGATTGCGGCGTCCAGTTCGTCCAGGGCGCGCTGGGCCTCGGGGTCGTCCTGTTTGAGCAAGGTCTCGCTGCGCTGGCAGGCCAGGCGCAGTTGCGGTACGCCACAGTAGCGCGTGGCGCCGTGCAGGCGATGCACTCGCTCGATCAGGGCGGTGCGTTCGCCGGCATCGCGTGCCTGGCGTATGGCCTGGCGGTCGCCGGGCAGACCGGCCAGCAGCATGCTCAGCATGTCCGCCGCCAGATCGGCTTTGCCTGCGGCCAGGCGCAGGCCTTCTTCGGCGTCGAGTACCTTGGGTTGCGACTGCGGCGCAGCAGCCGGTGCAATCCTCTGATTGGGCTGGTTGCGCAGATTCAGCCCCGTCCACTTGAGCACCACCTGGGCCAGTTGGCGTTCGTTGATTGGCTTGGTCAGGTAGTCGTCCATGCCGCTCTGCAGCAGGGCGCGCTTTTCGTTGGCCAGCGCGTGGGCAGTAAGGGCGATGATTGGCGTGGCGCTGCGACCCTGTTCGCTTTCCCACTGGCGAATCGCTTCGGTGGCTTCGCGGCCATCCATGCCGGGCATCTGCACGTCCATGAACACCAGGTCGAAGCTGCCGTGCTGTACCGCTTCTATAGCCGCGTAGCCGCTGTCCACGGCGGTGACCTGGGCGCCGAGATCATCCAGCAGGGTCTGTACCAGCAGCAGGTTGGCCGGGTTGTCGTCGACGCAGAGAATCTGTGGCCGGTGTGTGTCGCCGATGGCGACTGGCTCGGTGCTCGTGCGTGGCGGATTGACCAGCTCGACCAGTGCCTTGTGCAGTTTGCGCGTGCAGGCGGGCTTGGCTTGCAGTTGCGTGTAAGCGTCGGGCAGACGTTCGTGAAACAGCCCCAGTTCGGTGGTCGGGCACAGCACCAGGGCCTTGCAGCCGAGCCGGTCGAGCTCCTCGATACGCTGGCCGAGGCTGTCGGGTGGTAGTTGGCTGGCGGTGATGCCAAGCACAGCCAGGCTCAGCGGTCGTTCCTGATTCTGCTGCTGGTTAACCGCATCGAAGAGTTGGGCGGGATCGGCGAAGCTTTCCACCTCCAGGCCGCAGTCTTCGAGTTGGTGGGCCAGCGCCTTGCGCGCCAGCTCGTGGCTTTCCAGCACAGCCACGCGGCGGCCCTGTAGAGAGGCACGTGGCAGGTCTTCGGTGTCGTCGCGGGCCTTGGGCAGGGTCAGGGTGATCCAGAACTCAGAGCCTTCGCCCGGGGTGCTGTCGACGCCGATCTCGCCGCCCATCTGCTCGATCAGGCGTTTGGAAATTACCAGGCCGAGGCCGGTGCCACCGGCCTGGCGGCTGAGCGAGTTATCAGCCTGGCTGAAGGCCTGAAATAGCGCGCGCAGGTCTTCAGCCGACAGGCCGATGCCGGTGTCCATCACGCTGATACGCAGTTGCGCGCTGTCGGCTCTTTCGTCCTCGACCATGGCGCGCATGACGATGGTGCCTTCGTGGGTGAACTTGATCGCATTGCTGACCAGGTTGGTCAGTACCTGCTTCAGGCGCAGCGGGTCACCGCGCAGAGCCAACGGGGTGTCGCGGTAGACCAGGCTGACCAGCTCCAGCCGCTTTTCATGGGCCGCGGGAGCGAGGATGGTCAGGGTGTCCTGCAGCAGGTCGCGCAGGTTGAACGGAATGCTCTCCAGTACCAGTTTGCCGGCCTCGATCTTGGAGAAGTCGAGTACCTCGTTGATGATGCCGAGCAGGTTGTCGGCAGAGTTTTCGATGGTGGCCAGGTAGTCGCGCTGACGTGGGCTTAGCTCGCTTTTCTGCAGCAGGTTGGTGAAGCCGAGAATACCGTTGAGCGGGGTGCGAATTTCGTGACTCATGTTGGCCAGGAATTCGGACTTGATACGGCTGGCTTCCAGCGCCTCCTTGCGTGCGAAGTCCAGCTCGATGTTCTGGATTTCGATGGTTTCCAGGTTCTGCCGCACGTCCTCGGTGGCCAGCTCGATGCTGTGCTGCAGTTCTTCCTGCGCGTTCTGCAGGGCCTCGGCCATGCGGTTGATGCCGGCGGCCAGCTCATCCATCTCATGGCTGCCCAGCGGCGGCAGGCGGGTTTGCAGGTGGCCGTCCTTGAGCTGGGCAACCCCCGCTTTGATTTCGTGCAAGGGGGCAATGATGCTGCGGCTCATGCGCAGGGCGAGCATGGCTGTCAGGGCCAGACCGCCGATGATCAGCAGCAGGCTGGCGAACAGGCTGCGGTAGCCGCTGAGCAAGGTGCCCTGATGCGAAAGCTCCAGCTCGACCCAGCCGAGCAACTGGAAGTTGGCTTCATCGGCCTGATCGTCGCTCAGCGCCAGATGTTGGTCATAGATCGGTAGCAGAAAGCGCGTGGCGTCCTGGCCGCTGATGCGGTTGAGGGTCGGTTGGCTGGCCGGTGACAGGTTGAGCATGCTCGGGCCGGCATAGGCCAGCGGCGTGCGTTCGGGCGTGAGCAAGGCCACCGCACGTACATCCGGGTGCTCCAGCGCCTGTCGGGCTATGCGCTCGAGTTTGCTCACATCCTGTTGGTGCAGGGCCGGAGCGCTCAGGGGTGCCAGGTGTTCGACCAGCATCTCGCCGCGTTGCAGCAGTTGCGTCTGCAGGCCCGAGAGCTGTACCCAGGTGAAATAGCCGCCCAGCACCAGCGCCAGCAAGCTGGTGGGCAGCAAAGTGAGCAGCAGTACGCGGCCTCTGATGCTGAGATCCTTGAACACGACCTTCCTCCTTAATTACATGCCGGCAGTGTAGCGATTCGGCGCGCTGGAATCTTTAGGTGAGCGATTGTCGTTTAATAGGTAGAATTGTTCTCATTATGCCTTCTGGTTCCTGGCCATGCTGACCTCCACGCGCACCCCGGCTCGCATTCTTGCCGTCGAAGACGATCCACTGCTTGCCTGCCATCTGCAATCGCACCTGATGGGCTGTGGGTTCGATGTAACCCTCAGGCATGACGGCAGCGAAGGCCTGCAACTGGCTGAACGTGAGGATTTCGATCTGATTCTGATGGATATCCTGCTGCCGGGAATCAGTGGTCTGGAGGCTCTGCAGCGGCTGCGCCGGCAACGCAGCGTGCCGGTCTTGCTGATGTCGGCTCTGGGGGACGAGCAGAACCGCATCGCCGGTTTCAGTCAGGGTGCCGATGACTACCTGCCCAAGCCCTTCAGTCTTGGTGAGTTGAGCGTACGGGTAGAAGCCATTCTGCGTCGTGTCGCCTATGAGCGTCGTGAGCCTCAGCCAGGTTCAGAGGGCAATGGCTTGCAGTTCGACGAAGGGCGCAGCGATGTCGCCTTTCGTGGCCACTGGGGCGGTCTGACGCCCAGCGAATACCGGGTGCTGGAGCTGCTCTGGCGACACCAGGACGAGGCGCTGAGCAAGCCTTTCCTTTATCAGCAGGCGCTGCGCCGTGCTTACGCTCAGCATGACCGCAGTCTGGATATGCATGTCAGCCACATCCGCCGCAAACTGCTGGCTGTCGGTTACGAGGCTGCGCGCGTCGATACCGTGTGGGGCAAGGGCTACGTTCTGGTCAGGGCCGGCGCATGAGTCTGCCGGGCCGGCACTCGCTGCTCTGGCGCCTGGCTGGTGCGCTGGCCCTGTTCTGCCTGCTGTTGGTCAGCCTGCATGTGGATGTGGGGCGTGAACTGATCGAGGCGACCTCCTATCTGCCCGAACCCACCCGGCAGACGCTCAAGGGCTATGCCCGTGAGGCGGAGACGGCCTGGCAAGAGGAAGGCTCATCCGGGGTCGATGCCTTTCTCCGGCAATTGCAGGAGCGCGAGCAGATCTGGGCCGTGGTGGTCGATGCTCACAAGCGGTCGCTGTCTTCCCGACCGCTGAGCGCCGAACAGGCGCAGCGTTTGGATTTCGTGCGCAAGCTGGATTTTTCCGTTGGACGCCCCGGCGCTACGCCGACCTTTTATATCCCCTTCAATGCTGGCGAGGCGCGCTTGGTGATGGAGCTGCCGCAGCGCCTGAACCCGCGCCGTTACAACATGCTCTGGGAGGCGTTGTTGCAGCGTGTGCTGCCGGCCGTGCTGGCTGTGCTCGTGGCGTTGTTGCTGTATCGCCTGTTGATTGCTCCGCTGGCGATTCTCCGGCGTCAGGCTGCGGCCCTCAGTGCAGGCGATCTGTCCGCCAGGCTCGGCGCGCAGGTCACCGGGCGCAGGGATGAGCTGGGTGAGCTGGCGCGAACCTTCGATCATATGGCTGAGCGCCTGGACGGCACCGTAGCCTTTCAGCGCCAGCTGCTGCGTGATCTGTCCCATGAGCTGCGCACGCCCCTGGCCCGCCTGCGCGTGGCCGGGGAGAGCGAGCAGGACGGCGAGGCGCTGCGTCAGCGTCTGGCGCGTGAAGTCGAGGAAATGGAAAAACTGGTCGGCGATGCCTTGGAGCTGGTCTGGCTGGACACCGAACGGCCCAGCTTGCCGCTGGAAGAGGTGGACATCGTCAGGCTCTGGGATGTGCTGCGCGAGAACGCCGGCTTCGAGACCGGCTGGCCCATTGAGCGCATGCCCTGCGAGCTGCCGGTAGGTTGCCGAGTGCGCGGCAACCTCAATGGCCTGGCGCAGGCGCTGGAAAACATCCTGCGCAATGCCATCCGGCATTCGCCGCACGGCGGGCTGGTTCGCCTCGCTGGTTGGCAGGAAGGCGATCATTGGTTGCTGTGGGTCGAGGATCAGGGGCCGGGTGTGGCGGAAAACGAGCTGGAGACGATCTTCCGTCCGTTTACCCGTCTCAGCACCGCCAGGCCGGGCGGCGACGGTTTCGGCCTGGGGCTGGCGATCGCCCGTAGCATGATCGAGACACAAGGCGGACGCGTCTGGGCCGAGAACGGCAGGCATGGCTTGCGCGTATCGCTGCGCATGCCGGTGGCCTGATCACGCCGAACAGCCGCTGGTTACGTTCGCTGGGTGATGCCGCGACGGGTTCGGCGTATCATGACGCCCCTTCGCGTCAGTCTGGATTCGAGCGACCCATGACCCTGCAATTCCCCACCATTGCCGACTGCATCGGTAATACCCCTCTGGTACGCCTGCAACGCCTGGGAGGTGATACCAGCAACACCCTGCTGGTCAAGCTGGAAGGCAACAATCCGGCCGGTTCGGTCAAGGATCGGCCGGCCCTGTCGATGATCAACCGCGCCGAGCTGCGTGGTGATATCCAGCCTGGCGATACCCTGATCGAAGCCACCAGTGGCAACACCGGCATCGCCTTGGCCATGGCCGCGGCGATCAAGGGTTACAAGATGATCCTGATCATGCCGGACAACTCCACCGCCGAGCGCAAGTGGGCGATGACCGCTTATGGCGCCGAGCTGATCCTGGTGAGCAAGGAAGAGGGCATGGAAGGCGCCCGTGATCTGGCCGAGCGCCTGCAGGCCGAAGGGCGCGGCAAGGTGCTGGATCAGTTCGCCAACGGCGACAATCCCGAGGCGCACTACAGCGGTACCGGCCCCGAGATCTGGCGCCAGACCGGCGGGACCATCACCCATTTCATCAGCTCCATGGGCACCACCGGCACCATCATGGGCACCTCGCGCTATCTCAAGGAGCAGAACCCGGCGATCCAGATCGTCGGTCTGCAACCGCAGGAAGGCTCGGCCATCCCCGGCATTCGCCGCTGGCCCGAGGAATACCTGCCGAAGATCTATCAGGCCGAACGGGTCGATCAGGTGATGGACATGGGCCAGGCCGAGGCCGAGCACGTCATGCGGCGCCTGGCGCGGGAAGAGGGCATCTTCTGCGGCGTTTCGTCCGGCGGTTCGGTGGCCGGCATGCTGCGCCTGTCGCAACAGGTGGAGAACGCAGTGCTGGTGGCGATCATCTGCGACCGTGGCGACCGTTACCTGTCCACCGGCGTTTACGAAGAACCGGCGCACTGATGGCCAGACGCAGCTCCAACCTGCGCTTTCAGCCCAGCGGCGGCAGTCGTGCGGCGCAGGTTCCGGTCGGCAAGAAGCAGAAGCTCGCCATCGAACGCCTGGCGGGTGACGGTCGCGGCATTGCCTTCGAAGGCGGGCGCACCTGGTTCGTCAGTGGCGCCCTGGCCGGCGAGCAGGTCGAGGCGCGGGTACTCAGTGCCCGCAGCCAGACCGTCGAGGCGCGTGCCGAACGCATCATCGCCGCCAGCAGCGAGCGCCGCGCGGCGCCCTGCATTCATGCTGACCGCTGCGGCGGCTGCAACCTGCAGCATATGCCCCATGCCGATCAGTTGGCCCTGAAACAGCGCACGCTGGCCGAGCAGTTGTCACGCCTGGGCGGCGTGCAGCCAGATGAGTGGGCTGCGCCGCTGGTTGGCCCCGAACTCGGTTACCGGCGCCGCGCACGCGTTGCCGTGCGCTGGGATGCCAAGGCGCGGCAGCTGCAGGTCGGTTTCCGTGCCGAGGCCAGCCAGGACATCGTGGCCATTGACCAATGTCCGGTACTGGTACAGCCCTTGCAGCCCATTTTCAGCGCCTTGCCGGCCTTGCTGCGCAGTCTGGAAAAGCCACAGGCAGTCGGGCACGTGGAACTGTTCAGCGGTACTGCCGAAGCATTGTTGCTGCGCCATACGACAGCGCTCGCCGAGGCGGATCTGAGCCGCCTGCGCGTGTTCTGCAGCGAGCATGATGCGCAGCTGTGGCTGCAGGGCGAAGGGCTGCCACTACCTGATGAGCCGAGTGCTGAGCTCGGCTTTGAGTTGCAACGCTGGCACTTGCAACTGGCCTATCGGCCGGGTGATTTCGTCCAGGTCAATGGTCTGGTCAACGCAGCCATGGTCGCTCAGGCGCTAGACTGGTTGGGCGTGCAGCCTGGCGAGCGGGTACTGGATCTGTTCTGCGGTCTGGGCAATTTCGCCCTGCCGCTGGCGCGTCAGGCTGCCGAAGTGGTGGCTGTGGAAGGCGTCGCCGCGATGGTGCAGCGGGCCGCTGACAACGCGCTCCACAATGGCTTGGACAATGTGCACTTTTATCGCGCCGACCTGTCCAAGCCGCTGGTCAACGAGACCTGGGCGCGTGGGGGGTTTGCCGCTGTGCTGCTCGATCCGCCGCGTGACGGCGCGCTGGAGGCGGTACGTGGGATGAGCGAGCTGGGCGCGCGGCGCCTGGTCTATGTATCCTGCAACCCGACCACGCTGGCACGTGATGCGGCCGAGTTGCTGCGGCAGGGCTATCGCCTGCGCCGTGCCGGGATTCTCGACATGTTTGCGCAAACCGCGCATGTCGAGGCGATGGCTCTATTCGAGAAATCCGAGCCCTAGCCTCGGTCTAACAGGTCGTTGAAAAACGTAGGCGAGGCGGGCAAGACAAGGCAAAAGCGGCCGAGAAAGCGCAGTTTAGGTGTTCTAAATGAGCATTTTGAGGCCGTTTTTAACGCAGTATTGCCAACGCAGGTAGTTTTTCAACGACCTGTCAAAGCGGTACGTTCGGTACCGCAGGGATGCGCAGGACGCGCACCCTTTCAGTTAATCCGACCGGCTCAGAGAAGGCCGGCGACTGCTCGGTGCCGCTCAGGCGCACCGTAGGGAAGGTAAGACGATGGTTCAGGTGAGAGCGCATCAGCCGGTCAACGACGACGGCAGCATCAATCTTGTGGCCTGGTTGGATCATGTCACTCGTGTCGATCCGGCGCTGGATCGCCAGGCATTGCAAGAGGCCTGCGAGTTCGCCCGTGATCTGGAGCAGCAGGCCAACACCACACCGCATCACTGGAGTGAGGACGCATCTACATTCCGCGCCGGTCTCGACATCGCGGAAATCCTCGCCGATCTCAAGCTCGATCAGGATTCGCTGGTCGCGGCGATCATTTATCGCGGCGTACGTGAAGGCAAGATCACCCTGGCTGCGGTGCACCAGCGCTTCGGTCCGGTGGTGGCCAAGCTGATCGAAGGCGTGCTGCGCATGGCGGCGATCAGCGCCAGTATCAATCCGCGTGAATCGGTGGTGGTCGGCTCGCAGACGCAGGTGGAGAACCTGCGCAAGATGCTGGTGGCCATGGTCGACGACGTGCGCGTGGCGCTGATCAAGCTGGCCGAGCGTACCTGCGCCATCCGTGCGGTCAAGGAGGCCGACGAAGACAAGCGCCAGCGCGTGGCACGCGAAGTGTTCGACATCTATGCGCCGCTGGCCCACCGCCTGGGCATCGGCCATATCAAGTGGGAGCTGGAGGATCTGTCCTTCCGCTACCTGGAGCCGGAGCAGTACAAGCAGATCGCCAAGCTACTGCACGAGCGTCGCCTCGATCGCGAGCAGTACATCAACGACGCTATGGCGAATCTGCGTCAGGAGCTGGAAGCCACCGGTATCAAGGCCGATATCAGCGGCCGGGCGAAACATATCTATTCGATCTGGCGCAAGATGCAGCGCAAGGGCCTGCAATTCAGCCAGATCTATGATGTGCGCGCAGTGCGGGTGCTGGTGCCAGAGGTGCGTGATTGCTACACCACCCTGGGCATCGTGCATACCCTGTGGCGGCACATTCCCAAGGAGTTCGACGACTACATCGCCAACCCCAAGGAAAACGGCTACCGCTCGCTGCACACCGCCGTGCTCGGGCCGGAGGGCAAGGTGCTGGAGGTGCAGATTCGCACCCACGCCATGCACGAAGAGGCCGAGCTGGGGGTTTGTGCACACTGGCGCTATAAGGGCACCGACGTCAAATCCGGCTCCAACCACTACGAAGAGAAGATCTCCTGGCTGCGTCAGGTCATCGAGTGGCACGAGGAGCTGGGCGATATCGGCGGCCTGGCCGAACAGCTGCGCGTGGATATCGAACCGGATCGGGTTTACGTGTTCACCCCCGACGGCCACGCCATCGACCTGCCCAAGGGCGCCACACCGCTGGACTTCGCCTACCGCGTGCACACCGAGATCGGCCACAACTGCCGCGGCGCCAAGGTCAACGGGCGCATCGTGCCGCTGACCTACAGCCTGCAGACCGGCGAGCAGGTGGAAATCATCACCAGCAAGCAAGGCACTCCCAGTCGCGACTGGCTCAACCCCAACCTGGGCTATGTCACCACCAGCCGCGCGCGGGCGAAGATCGTCCACTGGTTCAAGTTACAGGATCGCGATCAGAACGTCGCCGCCGGCAAGCAGTTGCTTGAGCGCGAGCTGGCGCGCCTGGCCCTGGTCGGTGCGGACTTCGACAAGCTGGCCGAGAAGGCCAACCTGAAAACTGCTGATGACCTGTTCGCCGCCCTGGGGGCCGGCGATGTGCGCCTGGCTCATGCGGTCAACCTGGCGCAGCAACTGCTTGAGCCTGAGCGCGGCAACGAGCAGCTGGAGTTGATCCCGCGCAAGGCGCAGGGGTTCAAGCCGGGCAAGCGCGGCGACATTCAGATCCAGGGCGTCGGCAACCTGCTGACACAGATGGCCGGCTGTTGCCAGCCGCTGCCGGGCGACCCTATCGTCGGTTACATCACTCTCGGCCGTGGCGTCACCATCCACCGTCAGGACTGCCCGACGGCACTGCAGCAAACGGCGCGCGAGCCGGAGCGGATGATCCAGGTGAGCTGGGGGCCGGTGCCGGTGCAGACCTACCCGGTGGAGATCGTCATCAAGGCCTACGACCGTTCCGGTCTACTGCGTGACGTCACCCAGGTACTGCTCAACGAAAAACTCAACGTGCTGGCGGTCAACACCCACTCGAACAAGGAGGACAACACCGCCTCCATGTCGATCACCGTGGAGATCCCGGGGCTCGATGCGCTCGGGCGTCTGCTGGCGCGTATCGGCCAGTTGCCCAACATCATCGAGGCGCGTCGCCAGCGGGCCAATTAAGCGGCACGCTTCAGGTGACAAGCAGCAAGTCAGAGGCGCCGCTGCGCCCTTTCTTGTGGCTTGCCGCTTGTAGCGTCCAGCCCAGGAGTTTTTATGTACCAACTCGACGATCTGCTGCACCTGATGGCGCGTCTGCGTGACCCGCAACACGGCTGCCCGTGGGATCTCAAGCAAAGCTATGCAAGCATCGTGCCCTACACCCTGGAGGAGGCTTACGAGGTCGCCGACGCCATCGAGCGTGGTGACTTCGAGCATCTTCCGGGTGAGCTGGGCGACCTGCTGTTTCAAGTGGTCTATTACAGCCAGCTGGCGCAGGAGGAGGGCCGTTTCGATTTTGCCCGCGTGGTCGATGGCATCACTGCCAAGCTGATCCGGCGCCACCCACATGTCTTCCCTGATGGCGATCTGTACGGCGCCCCGGATGCGGCCAAGCTGGAGGAGGCTGCGGTCAAGCAGCGTTGGGAAGAGCTCAAGGCGCAGGAGCGTGCGGAAAAGGCTGCGGCACCTGAACAGCTGTCCCTGCTCGATGACGTACCCACTGCACTGCCGGCGCTGTCGCGTGCGGCCAAGCTGCAGAAGCGTGCGGCCCAGGTCGGTTTCGACTGGCCCGAGGCACTGCCGGTGGTGGACAAGGTGCGCGAAGAGCTGGATGAAGTGCTCGAAGCCATGAGTGAGAACGATGCCGAGGCGGTGGCCGAAGAGATCGGCGACCTGCTGTTTGTCGTCAGCAACCTGGCACGGCACCTGAAGGTTGATCCTGAAAGCGCGTTGCGTGCTGCCAATGGCAAGTTCGAGCGGCGTTTTCGCTTCATTGAGCAAAGCGTGCGTGAGGCCGGTCGTCGCCTGGACAGTTGCTCGTTGGAGGAGCTGGACGCGCTATGGGGCGAGGCGAAGAAGCAGGAAAAACAGGCTCCTGGCTAATGCCGATCAGATAAGGTTGCCAAGGCGGCCTTTCGTAGGAGTCCCGCCCCGGGGCGAAGCTTTTCAATTGCGCATCGCCCTGGTTCGCGGCGGGGCGCCGCTCCTACGCATTGGCAGCGTCGACGCTTGACTGACGGGTATAACGCAGCCTGGCTGCTGAATTGCTTTTCCCGGGTTGCATCGGGCTACGGTGGGTTTTCGGGCTGGAGCCGCTGCGCCTTAGCCCTTATGCTGGGCGCCTTGGATTGGCAGCGCAAATCTGTGTCGCTGCCGCAACTGAATCATGTTCGGGATCTTTAGTCATGGGTCTTTCCCTGCGCGATCAACTACTCAAAGCCGGTCTGGTCAATGAAAAGCAGGCCAAACAGGCCGGCAAGCAACAACAGAAGCAGCAGCGTCTGGCCAAGAAAGGCCAGGCCGAACTGGATGACAGCACACGCCAGGCCGCGCTGCAGGCGCAAGCCGAAAAGGCCGCACGTGATCAGGAGCTGAATCGTCAGCAGCAGGAAAAAGCCGAACAGAAAGCCCGTGCGGCGCAGGTCAAGCAACTGATCGAGCGCTCACGCCTGCCCAAGCTCGACGGCGAGGACTACTACAACTTCGTCGATGACAAGAAGGTCAAGCGCCTGCCGGTCAACACCATGGTGCGCAACAAGCTGTCCAACGGCTGGCTGGCCATCGTCCGTCATGGCGGTGGTTACGAGATCATCCCGCGCGAGGCTGCGCTGAAGATTCAGGAGCGCGATGCATCGCGCATCGTCCTGCTCAACACCCATGTCGAAGAGCCAGATGCCGATGATCCTTACGCGGCTTATCAGATTCCTGATGATCTGATGTGGTAATACCGCATCGCAGGACGCCGTAGGGTGCGCCGTGCGCACCGCGCCGCCCTGAGATTAGCAGCGGTTGCCGCTCAACAGCACTCGACCAAAGCTGGCGCCTGCATCCTGCGGGGTGATCGCCAGCAGGCGATCCATACGCAGGCGCTGCTCGCCCTCGGCAGTACGCACCAGCAGAAACTCTTCCTTGCTCGCCGTGGTTTCGGTGGTCAGGGCCTGGCCCAGTAGGGTCGAGCCGTCGACCAGTTCGATATCCAGTTGATAGCGGTGCATGCAGGCGATCTCCAGGTAGTCGTAGAGATCACAGGCCAAGGGTTGGTAGTTGTCCATCGAGGGCGTCCTCCGTGTTGGTCAGGCCAGCCCGGAATGAAGTAGTCGTCATTCCCGCGCAGGCGGGAAACCAGAACCCCGCAGTATCTGGGCTCCCGCCTTCGCGGGAGTGACGGTGTACAGCTTTTGAGCGTATCCCTGGTCGAGAAGGGGTCAGGCAGCGCGTGCTTTTCCAGCTTCGATAAAAACCAAAAACGCCGCAACCCGATACTGGTGTTACGGCGTTTTCGTTTCGCGGACGCGCCTTACATCAACGGAATGGTGTAGCTGACGATCAGGCGGTTTTCGTCCAGATCGCCAATGTTCGCGTTGGAGCGCACCATCGCGTTACGCCAGCGCACGCCAAGGTTCTTCAGCGGGCCCTGCTGAATGATGTAGCTGATATCCACGTCGCGTTCCCATTCCTTGCCACTCGCCCCACCCACACCGTCGAAGCCGTCACCGGTGACGTAGCGGACGAAAGCTGTCAGACCCGGAATGCCGTAGCTGGCGAAGTTGACGTCATAGCGTGCCTGCCAGGATTTCTCGTCTTCACGGGTGAAATCGAGAATCTGGATATAGTTGACGATGTAGGGGTCGGTCTCGTTGAGGAAAGGGAATGCGCCGTGGCCGCTGACTTTCTGATAGCCAAGGCGGAACGTGTGCGCACCAATGCCTGCCCAAAGGTTGACCGAGGTCAGGTTGTTGTCCAGAGTGCCGCCGAGTTTGCGGCCGTTGTCCTGGGAGTCGAAATAGGCCAGGTTGGCGCCCAGCTTCCAGTCGCCGATCGGCTGCACGTGGATCAGGTTGTACAGCTTCTGGTCGTAGATATCTTCCAGCTCGCCGTACCACACGCCGACCGTGGTGTTGCCGCCATTGAACTTGTAGTCGCCGCCGGCGAAGTTGTAGCGGTCGCTTTCGCCGCCGATGTTGGTGGCGGTGATATCCACCCTGTCGGTAGAGGCGCGTTGGTTGACGTCACGCAGTTGGCCGCCATTGAGCGTCAGCCCGTCGATTTCCTGCGAGGTGATCATGCCGCCGGTGAACACCTGCGGCAGCAGGCGCGAGTCGCCGGAGGAGACGATGGGCAGCTTGGGCATCAGCCCGCCGACCTTGCCGACGGTCTTGGAAATGCGTGCCTTGACCGCGCCGCTGAGCTCGGAATATTCGTCCGGCCCCTCGTTGCCGAAAGCGTTGGGCAGCAGGCCGGTGGCGGCGCGTTCATCAGACGAGTCGAGCTTCAGGCCCAGGCCTGCATAAGCATCCAGACCAAAACCGACGGTACCCTCGGTGAAGCCGGACTCGGCCTTGAGAATGAAGCCCTGCGCCCATTCCTCGCGTTTGGACTGCTGGGCAGCCGTCGTGTCGCGCAGGTCGCGATTCATATAGAAATTGCGCAGTTCCAGCGTCGCTTTGCTGTCGCCGATGAAGTCAGCCTGTGCCAGGCTCGGTAGAGTCAGGCTGGCGCCCAGCGTGGCGAGGGCCACGACGCGGGCGAGGGGAGTTTTGCTCATTATTGTTGTCTCCTCGTTGTTATTGGCAGGTCGGCCACGATGTGACCGACCAGTTACGGCGCGATGAAATAAAGCATTTCACCTGCGAGTCGACTGTAAGACTTTAGTCTGGCGGGGCTTTGAGCGTGGCTGGAGCGTAGGTGAGGGCGGCCTCTAGATCGCGGTTAGCAGGGATTTTCTGGGTTTGGCCATCGAGCGGGAAAATCTCGTTCGAGCGCAAACGAGCTGAGAAAAGTCGACAACCGTTGGTCGATAAAGGTTAAAGCTTGCCTTTCAACGGCCGTTAAGTTCGGCAGATAACCTGTTTGGGTACCCCGTCATGAATCCTCTGAGCTCACTGAATTCGGCCGCTTCCCGCACTGCGCAAGCCAGCCAGGCTTTGGCGGCGCGCAGCAATGCCGTCGATGCCCAGGCCACCTTGGCCAATCGCCTCGCCGAGAAGCTCGGTGTGCCGTCGGGCTCGTTGTCTGGATCGCGTGATGAATACACCCCGGAGAAAGTGGCGGGGCGGATTCTGGGGTTCATCGAGCAGCGCCTGCAGAGCGAGGCGGCGGCTGGCGCTGATCCGACCAAATTGGACAAGCTGCTGTCCCAGGCGCGTGATGGAGTGGAGAAAGGCTTCGCCGAGGCGCGCAAGATTCTCGATGGCATGGGTGTGCTCAAGGGCCAGGTGGCTGGCGATATCGATGACACCTACAAGCGCATTCAGGATGGTTTCACCGATCTCGACAAGCGCTTCGGCAGCGCTGTCCCGAGCGCGGGGGACACGGTTGCTGTGGCGGGCTACAGCGAGCGCTTCAGTGCGTTGGCGGAGACCTTCGACCTGTCCGTCACGACCCGCGATGGCGATCGCCTGCGTATTTCCGTGGCAAAGGCTTCGGCCAGCTGGTCGCAGAGCAGTTTCGCCGCTTCCAGCGACGGTAAGCCCACCACTGTGGTGGGCAGTAGTCAGTCTGGCAGCATGCGCATCGGTGGCTGGCAGGTGGATGTCGAGGGTGAGCTGGACGACGACGAGATCAAGGCGTTGGAGAAGCTTTTCAGTCAGGTGCAGGATCTCTCCGACAAGTTCTACGCCGGTGATCTGGCAGGTGTCTTCGACCGTGCCATGGCGGTGGATATGGACGGTGAGCAACTGGCTTCGATGTCGCTGCGCCTGACGCAGACCAGCGTGCGTCAGGCCACCGATGCCTATGGCGCCGTGGCTGGGCAAGGCGCCAGTGCAGTCAATGCCGGGCTGCAGGAATATGCCCAGGGCCTGCTCGATGCGCTGCGCAGTGCCGGCGACCTGGCGCAGGATGCCGGCGGCATGCTCAAAGAGTTGCTCAAGGGCGGCTTCTCGCTCGATGAGCGCTTCGACCTGCCGCGCCTGGAAAAAGCCGACAGCCTCAACCGCAGCCTGCTCGACGGCTTGCAGTCGCTGCTCGCTGGCCAAGCGGGCAAGGGCGTTGACGCGAGCTGATCGACAGCTGGTGCTAAACTGCGCACCTTGCTGATAGTGAGGTGCGCTCATGACGCCTGAATGCCAACTTTTCGGAACCCTGGGCTGCCACCTTTGTGAGGTGGCCGAGGCGTTGCTCATGCCATTCGTCGAGAATGGTCTGCTGGTCGAGTTGATCGACATCGCCGAGCACGAAGGGATGGTCGAGCAGTACGGTTTGCGCATTCCGGTGCTGCGCCGCTGCGACAGTGGAAGCGAGCTGAACTGGCCATTCGATGCCGAGCAGGTGGTGGCTTTTCTGAGCTGAAAGGCGCTACCGACAAATCGAAGGCAATAAAAACCCGCCGACAGAGACAGGAATAGAACTTCTTTCGCCACCTACTGTTCTTACTTGGGTTTTTTATTTTCCATCGAAAGGTTAAAACCACCGGCTTTCAGCCGGTGAGCTTTAGCGCCACCATGCGGG
>NZ_QASO01000043.1:19173-19682 GCF_003052605.1 Ectopseudomonas oleovorans
GATTACAGATACGGCAGTCATACGGTCTACCAGATCGAGTATCACTTTGTTTGGGTGACTAAGTACCGATACAAGGTGCTCAGCGGTGAGGTTGCTGAGCGAGTGCGAGAGCTGGTGAGACAGACGTGCGAAGCATTTGAAATTCGGATTGTGAAAGGTGTGGTGAGCAAGGATCACGTGCATATTCTGGTGAGCAGTCCGCCGAATTTGGCGCCGAGTGAGATCATGAGGCGGATCAAGGGGCGTACGGCGAGCAAGCTTTTCGAGGAGTTTCCCCATCTGAAAAAGCGCTATTGGGGGCAGCATTTTTGGGCTCGCGGGTACTTTTGCGCGACGGTTGGGCAGATGACGGAAGAGATGATCAAGCAGTATCTGGAGCATCATTTTGAGCCGAGCCCGAACGATAATTTCAGGATGGAGCCTGACTGATCCGACGCGTCGTTCAGTCGACGCGTATCCGGACTTTCAGTCCGTAAGTCACTAACCCACCGACTTCAGTCGGTGGTTGT
>NZ_QASO01000044.1 GCF_003052605.1 Ectopseudomonas oleovorans
GCCTTGAGGTACATCCAGCTGCTGTACGAAATCGAGCATGAAGTCCGCGACCTAGAACCGGATTTACGCCGCCGAATACGACAAGAAAAAGCCGTACCGGTGATGGACGCGTTGCATGCCTGGATGATCACCCAGCGCCTACTTGTGCACGATGGCTCGGCCATCAGCAAAGCATTGGATTACAGCCTCAAACGCTGGACGGCGCTGTCGCGCTATCTCGATGACGGCGCCGTACCCATTGACAATAATTGGGCAGAGAACCAGATCCGGCCATGGGCGTTGGGGCGCAAGAACTGGCTCTTTGCAGGTTCACTGCGCAGCGGTAAACGGACAGCGGCGATCATGAGTTTGATCCAGTCAGCTCGACTCAACGGGCATGACCCGTACGCCTATTTGAAGGACGTCCTCACGCGCCTGCCGACGCAGCGGGCAAGTGAGATTACGGAGCTGCTGCCGCATAGGTGGCGACTGGTTTAGTTGCGCAAGACGGGATGCCCAGACGCATACGTCGCTTCCTCCCGCTTTGAAGATTTAACTAACGAAGCGAAATCGAAACTTGCCCATCTCGCGGCGAATCTGGCAACTGGTGAAGCCTACGAAAAGGATGCCGTGGCACTCTTCGAGGGAGTCATTCGGCGCGACGAGACACTGGTCGCGAGCGTAAGCGCGCAGTGGATCCAAGCGCTTGCTGATTCTCTTCCTTTGTCTTGCTGTGCGGCGCTTTTCCGAAGCTATACACAGCTACCAGAAACCGTGCGCAGCCAAATCGCTGCTTATTTTGATAGCGGGTTTACTTTGGCCTCCCCACCGGATTCCTTTGACGAGCTGTACCAAATGGCAGCCCAGGAGATTCCGACAGATTGCTGGAATTCGGGCGAACTCAAGGCACATCTAGCTCAGGCTCTGAGTAAGCTTCCGTCCAAGGTCAGCAGTGCTGTGTCGGACCTCAAAGCCCTGCTACCAGGGTTTTCGAAGATATACCTTCATGCTGAGCCGGCGACGGTGGCGGCTTGTCTGCACAACACCTTCACTGGGGCTAGTAGCTATCCTGCCCAACTCAATTTGTTACATCAGTATTTCGCTGGCACCTGGCCCACCACAGTAGCGGTCCATCCGGGCTACAGCCCGCAAATCATCTTTGATAGTGCCATCCAGGTTGCAAGGAAATTCCCCCAGGAAGCGAAGCGCGGACTGCTCCATTCGCTTGATTCAATGCTTCATGCTGGCATCGTTGGAGCCGAGCATGAGAATGCGCTTATGGAGGTCGCAAATCTCATCTGGAGAACCCACCCTGCAGAGGCAGAGCAATTCTTGGCACGCACTACCGGAGCTCTTCCAGCAGACCAGATCGCAACGATGCCCGATGTGATCAATTGGGAGGCGACGAGCGAAGTGGAGTGGCTGGAAAGAGTCTGGATGAACGCCGCGCAAAATCTGGCCCCGACTGAGCGGGTGCCAGCAACAATTCAAATAGTTGCGAAGGGGCAGATCGGTACAAGTGAACTACCCGATCATGGCCTTACCTTGTGGAGAAAATCCTTAGGTGAGGATGCCTATGCTGTACTCAAGCAAGCGGTACTCAGCCCAGAGATTGCCGATCAAGGGCGACGTCGTTTGTGGCGGCAGATTTCATCGCTCAGTAGCAAGCCGGGAATTCGAGAACTTATTAATCTGGCTGTCGGCCTCACCATACTACCCTCCGCGCCAGAAACTACTGCTGCTGCCAACGAGGAACTGGAAAAGCTTTGCCTACAGCTGGCGGATCAAAGCAGTCGCTTTGATATCGCATTACTTCTTCTGAATAACCTGCCCAAATGTTCATCTATAACGATAAAGGCGAACCTCGCGCGATTGGCGCATCAGTTGGGTACGCATGCGGTTCTTCGAGAGGTTGATGCCTCCACCTTGACCCATGACGACCTACAAGTCATTGCAGAAATTTTTGGCAAAGGCCGTGAGCTAACAAATCTTCAGAGGCGATTCGGTGATCGATAGCTGTCTTTAGAGGGATAGCGAACAAGGCAGTGTGAATTGGTACATGAAGTAGAGAGTGGTGTCGCTGAATGTCAGCTCTTGGCCGAGACCAGCCTGTTACAACAGTCGACTCCCGGCCCAGAGCGTGTAAAAACGCTTTCGTATCTTGAGTGCCTTAACCAGGCTCTCCTCGCCGAGTCGATTTCCCAAGTTTTTGCCCCGACCAGCACCGGTAACGCTACAGAGCGTTTATGGCGCTCTTTAGCACCTTCTGGAACAGCAAAAGCCAGGGCTTTTACGCCGCCATCGCTTGTTGCCGCTGACCGAAAACTGACCCAGTAGAGGCTGTTCTGCCGACTGAAAACTGACCCAGGTGTTCAACTGCTTCTGCTCAATTTTTGAGCAGGAGAACACAGGGTGATCAGTATGGAAATGATGGGTGCAAAATCCGCCGGATGTATTTCCGCGACAAGCTGTCGCTGCATGAGATAGCCAAGCGCACCGGGTTGGCGCGCAACACGATTCGCAAGTGGGTCAGAGCACCT
>NZ_QASO01000045.1 GCF_003052605.1 Ectopseudomonas oleovorans
AGTTGCTTGCGGCATTTGACCTGCTCATGGCTGTCGACACCATGAACTTGAAAAACCTGCTTTGCCAAATCCACGCCTATGCGTTTAAGTTTCATGCGGGCTCCCCCTCCGGGATTGTTTGTTTCGTAACCTACAGTCTGGCGCAATGACGCCGTAGGAGGGAGGAGTCCATCTCATTGGGCTACGGTCTCGGTCGAAAGTGGGAGGGGCTTTAGCCGCGACTGTTGCAGGTAAAGCCCCGCCCCCATTCTTCAACGCTACGCCTTTTCCCCTTGCACCACTGGCTCGGCCAGCTCTGCGCCATGCACACGGTTGACCCACAAGCCGAACAGCGCCGCGGTGATGAACATGATCAGGCTGTAGATGGCTGCCGGAATGGCCATGGTCGGGTTGTTCAGCAGCGCCGGGCTCAGCGCCAGGGCGATGGCCAGGGTGCCGTTGTGGATGCCGATCTCCATGGCGATGGCGATGGCCTGACGCAGATTGAGCTTGAGCAGCCTGGGCACGCAGTAGCCCACCGCCATGCTCAGCAGGTTGAAGGCCAGCGCCGCGCCGCCCACCGCAGGCGCGTAATCGACGAAGGTGCGCCAGTCCTTGGCCACCGCCAACAGGATGATCAGCAGCAGGAACAGCGCCGAGATGATCTTCACCGGCTTCTGCATGCGCTCGGCAAAGCCCGGAAAACGACTGCGCAGCCACATGCCGATGGCCACCGGACCAAGGACGATCGCGAATACCTGCACCACCTTGGCGAACTGCAGCGGGATGGCCTGATCGGCCGACATGAAGTAGGCCAGCGACAGGTTGACGATCAGCGGCATGGTCAGAATCGCGATCACCGAATTGACCGCGGTGAGGGTGATGTTCAACGCCACGTCGCCATGGGCCAGGTGGCTGTAGAGGTTGGCCGTAGTTCCGCCCGGCGAGGCTGCCAGCAGCATCAGGCCTACGGCCAGCGCCGGCGCCAGGCCGAACGCTTTGGCCAGGAAGAAGCACGCCAGCGGCAGCAACAGCAGTTGGCAAGCCAGGCCGATCAACACCGGTTTGGGGAATTTGGCCACGCGGGCGAAATCGGCCAGGCTCAGTGACAGGCCAAGCCCGAGCATGATGATGCCCAGCGCAGCGGGAAGGAAAAACGTCAGCAAGGGATCGGCGGTCATTATTGTTATCGCTCCAGTTGAACCTGGCAGGATTGTGCTGAGTCAGGACCACTGCTGACAGTGGCCCTGCGAGCCAACCTTAGCCGACGTGCAGACGACCGGGCTAGGGTCTGTTGCCGTTTCGCGCACGGCTGCGACGGAGCCAGTTTTTGCGTGGGGCTAGGCGCGAGACGCGAAGTTTGGTCGCCCAAATGAGCCGTCGAGTAACGACGTACCACGCAAAAACTGGCCCGTCCCTTCGGGTTGCGCGGCAAATTGCGCCATGCGTCGTTGCGGGATTTGGCAAGGGAACGACCATTACCTGCATCCCGCGCCTCGCGTGGCGCAATTTGGCGCAGCAACGCGGCTCGCGTCGAAACGGCAACAGACCCTAGAGCCTTTATATTGCTGTGGCCCCGCCATCCACGGCCAATGCCTGACCAGTGGTGAATGCCGCGTGGTCGCTGCACAGATAGAGCACGGCAGCCGCGATCTCCTCGACCTTGCCGATGCGCCCGACCGGGTGCATGGCGGCGGCGAACTCCGCTTTCTTCGGATCCGCCTCATAGGCGCGGCGGAACATGTCGGTGTCGATCACCGCCGGGCAGACCGCGTTTACCCGCACCTTCTTCTTGGCGTACTCGATCGCCGCCGATTTGGTCAGGCCAATCACCGCATGCTTGGAGGCAGCGTAGATGCTCATCTTCGGCGCGGCCCCCAGGCCGGCGACAGAAGCGGTGTTGACGATGGCACCACCGCCCTGGGCCAGCAGCAAGGGGATCTGGTGCTTCATGCACAGCCACACACCCTTGACGTTGACGCCCATGATGGCGTCGAACTCGGCTTCGTTACCGTCGGCCAACTTGCCCTGTTCGATCTCGATACCGGCGTTGTTGAAGGCATAGTCCAGGCGGCCGTACTGCGCCACGGTAGCGTCCATCAGCGCCTTGACTTCGGCATCGCGGGTCACGTCGCAACGCACGAAGTAGGCCTCGCCGCCGGCCGCGCGAATCAGCTCGACAGTGCCCTCGCCACCGGCCACGTCGACATCGGAAACCACCACCTTGAGCCCTTCGGCAGCGAAGGCCTGGGCGGTGGCACGGCCAATACCGGCTGCAGCGCCGGTGACCAGGGCGACCTGGCCGGAGAACGTCATGCTCATGTCTGCTTCCTCGCAGCGATTCTTGTTGAATTGGCGAGGAGTCTAGCCAGGCGGCCGCACGCAGAGCAGCACTATCAGACTCTGGAGTGGTGGGTCATGCAGGGCGCTGATGACGACTCCACCAGCGCGGTGCCGCGATCAGCGGGTAGCCCGCGATCAGCGGGTAGCCCAATGAGATGGACTCCTCCCTCCTACGGCGTCATTGCGCCAGACTGAAGGTTGTAAAACAAGCAATCCCGGAGGGGGAGCCCGCATGAAACTTAAACGCATAGGCGTGGATTTGGCAAAGCAGGTTTTTCAAGTTCATGGTGTCGACAGCCATGAGCAGGTCAAATGCCGCAAGCAACT
>NZ_QASO01000046.1 GCF_003052605.1 Ectopseudomonas oleovorans
TTATGGCCAGCGAATTCGATAAGCCTGGTTTTGTTACCGAGGTTGAGGATGGTCGTCTCTGGGTTTTCCGCGAAGACTCTCAGGAACTGAAGGACTTCAAAGCCACTGGCGAGCCAGCCAAGCAGTTCACTGATATCGGTTCCGGCCCGAATGGCATGACGGTCAAAGCGGCTGACGAGAAAACCCTCAAGGATTACCTTGAGGTCATCAAGAAGTAAGCGCTTTCAAGCAGAAGGCCCGCAGAATGCGGGCCTTCTCATTGATGCAGATTACTTGCTGAGAGCGAGTAAACGCTCAACCCCTACCGGCTCCTCCGACATGAGCGGAATGACCGCATAGCGTTGCGCGTGCTCCGTCGCGACATGCTCAATATCCCTCAGTTCATTGACCGCCCGTTTATGTAATAGCGGTGATTCAGTCTTTGCGGCTGCCACGCTGTTGTTGATCACCCATGCCCAAGGCTCAATGCCGGCACGACGCAGATCAGCTTGCAGGCCAGCAGCCTCCAGCACAGGAGTGGTTTCGGCCAGGGTCACCAACAGCACCTTGGTTTGCTTAGGATCCTGGAGTTGCATCATCGGCGTGGAAAAGCGCATGTTGCTGCCCGACATCTGCCGAGCAATGTCGCGGTGATAAGCCCCGGTGGCATCCAGTAGCAGCAAGGTGTGGCCGGTCGGGGCGGTGTCCATCACCACGAACTTTTTGCCGGCTTCACGGATGATTCGCGAGAAAGCCTGGAATACGGCGATCTCTTCGGTGCAGGGTGAACGCAGATCCTCGGCCAGCAGCGCCCGAGCCTGCTCATCCAGGCCCGCGCCCTTGGTTTGCATGACGTGATCACGATAGCGCTGTGTCTCGGTATGCGGGTCAATGCGGCTCAGCGTCAGGTGCTCAAGCGTGCCATCCAGTGTCTCGGCAAGGTGCGCGGCAGGATCAGAAGTAGTCAGGTGCACGGGCAGCCCACGTCGAGCCAACTCGACGGCAACCGCTGCGGCCAGAGTCGTTTTCCCGACACCACCTTTGCCCATCACCATGATCAGGCCATGACCATCGGCGGCGATCTCGTCGATCAGGGACTTGAGTCGTGGAGCGTTCAATTCAATCGGCGCACTGGCCGGCGCCTGCGTGCCGTCAGCAGAGCCCTCAAGCAAAAGTTGTCGCAGGGCATCCAGTCCCACTAGGTTGAATGCTTTCAAGGGCAACAGATCGAGCGGCAGTGTTCGCAGCGCTGGCGGCATGGCGGCGACTGCGGCCTGTTCACGCTTATAGACGGCGGCAGCCAGGACATCCTTCTGCGCCTCACTCGCCGGCAGCACGCCGTTGATCACCAGGTACTGCTCTTGCAATCCAATGGCTGCAAGCTCCTCGCGTGTGCGGGCAGCCTCGCGCAGGGTAGCGGCCTGTGCCCTGGCAACCAGAACCAGACGGGTCTTGGCTGGATCAGAAAGCGCCTTTACTGCCTCGCGATACTGGTCACGTTGTTTGTCTAAACCGGCCAACGGCCCAAGACACGATGCATCGCCTTGCCCCGCCTCCAGGAATCCACTCCAGGCCCCCGGCAGTTGCAGCAGCCGAATCGTGTGCCCGGTCGGGGCGGTATCGAAAATGATGTGATCGAAGCGGGCCTTCAGTTCATCGTTGACCAGCAGTGAGGTGAATTCGTCGAAGGCTGCGATCTCGGTCGTGCAGGCTCCCGATAATTGCTCCTCCATGCCTTTGACCACATCAGCAGGCATGACACCCCTCGCCGGGCCCACAATCCGATCCCGATAGGCCTGAGCTGCGCCCTGTGGGTCGATCTCCAGGGCCGCCAGGTTTTCCACGGCAGGCACGGCGGTAATGTGATTGCCGATCTCCAGACCGAATACCTGCCCGACATTGGAGGCCGGATCGGTGCTGACCAGCAGCACTCGCTTGCCCTGACGGGTCAGCTCCAGGGCTGTCGCGCAGGCAATGGAGGTCTTTCCGACCCCCCCCTTGCCGGTGAAGAACAGGAAGCGTGGTGCATTGTCGATAAAGCGCATTCTGACCCCCTAGCGATTGTTGAGGCTGCTCTCGTACCAGTTGCGTGTGCTGTTGACCATGCGTACCAGCCATAGCATCACGGGCACTTCGATCAGTACGCCGACCACGGTTGCCAGGGCGGCACCCGAGTTGAATCCGTACAAGACAATGGCCACGGCTACGGCCAGCTCGAAGAAGTTGGAGGCGCCGATCATGGTGGCCGGGCCCGCTATGTCGTGGCGCACTTTCAGGGTATGGCAGAGCCAGTAACCCAGTGCCGCGATGAACAGCGTCTGCACCAGCAGGGGGATCGCGATGATGCCGATTATCAGAGGTTGCTCGACGATGGACTCACCCTGGAAGGAGAACAACAGAACCAGAGTGGCCAGCAGAGCGATGATGGAAAATGGCGAAATCTTCGCCAGCACATTCTCGAAATAGGCTTCGCCGCGCTTCATCAGTTGAGCCCGCAGAAACTGGGCGATGGCCAGCGGGATGACGATGTACATCACCACGGAAAGCAGCAGGGTGTCCCAAGGCACCGGGATCGAAGAAACGCCCAGCAACAGCGCCACGATAGGCGCAAAGGCAAACACCATGACCAGATCGTTCAGTGCCACCTGGGTCAGAGTGAAGTTGGCATTACCCTTACACAGGTTGCTCCAGACAAACACCATCGCCGTGCAGGGCGCCGCACCGAGCAGGATCAAGCCGGCCATGTAGCTATCCAGCTCTTCGGCGGGCAGCCAGGGCGCAAACACCTGCTTGATAAAGAACCAGCCAATCAGCGCCATGGAAAACGGCTTGACCGCCCAGTTAACGAACAGCGTGACGAACATGCCGTTCTTCTGCTGGCGCACTTCGCTGATGGCGCTGAAGTCGATCTTCATCAGCATCGGAATGATCATCACCCAGATCAGCAGGCCAACCGGGATATTGACCTTCGCCACCTCCAGGGCGCCGACGGCCTGAGCCGCTTGCGGCACAACCAAGCCAAGCACGGTGCCCACCACGATGCACAGGAACACCCACAGGGTCAGGTAGCGCTCAAAAACTCCCAGTTGAGCCCCAGAGGCCTGCTTCATCGCGACTTCACACGCATTTGTCATCTTTGCTGCCTATCCTCGTTCCCTTGGCGCGCAACGCGCCGCATATTCACTTTACTGCATATTCGAAAAATAATATATTTTCTCATGTGCATCTTTGATAGGGATCAACATGAGCCAGAAAAAGCGCGTCCTGTTCCTCTGCGTCGCGAACTCCTCACGCTCGCAGATGGCCGAAGCCCTGCTGCGCCACACCGACTCAGAACATTTTGAAGTCTACAGCGCAGGCTCCGCCCCCACTGAAGTCGACACCCGAGCCCGCAACGCATTGGAGCAGCTTGGTGTTCCCACTGATGGGCTTTACAGCAAGTCCATCGAGCAGGTCGCTGGCGAGCCGTTCGACTATGTGATCACCCTGTGTGACAAGTCCGCCCTGGAGTGCCAGGCACTTCCAGGGGCCGGTGAGTACATCGCCTGGAACTTCGAAGACCCAGCGACCAGCTCGCAGAAAGATGCCTATCGCAAGACCCTGCATGAGATACATGAACGGATAAAGATGTTCGTGCTGATTAAAAGTAAACCGGCGAATGAAGCTTCCACCCTGCATGCCATGTCGCCAACCGAGGTCTTCAAATGCCTGGCCGAGGAAACGCGGGCGCGAATCGCCTTGCTGGTGACCCTGGAACAGGAACTCTGTGTCTGTGAACTGACCTCTGCACTAGAAGAGGCGCAACCCAAGATATCCCGGCACCTGGCCCTGCTGCGCGGCTGTGGTCTGCTGGAGGATCGACGCAATGGTCAGTGGGTGTACTACCGCCTGCACCCGCAGCTGCCGGAATGGGTGACCGATATCCTCAAGCAGACCCTGGACAACAATGCCGAGTGGTTGCGCCAGGATGTGCAGCGCCTCTGGCAAATGCGTGATCGCCCTGGGCGCAAGCCTGCCTGCGATTGAATACCAGGCACTGGGGATGACCATGAACGTTTTGTTTCTCTGCACCGCCAATAGCTGCCGCAGCATCCTGTCGGAGGCCATCTTCAATGCGCTGGCCCCCAAGGGTATGCGGGCCTTTAGTGCGGGCAGTCACCCCAAGGGAGAGGTCAACCCATTGGCCTTGCAGGCACTGCTTGATGCCGGATTCGATGTTGATGGGCTGTACAGCAAATCAACCGATGCCCATCAGGCTCTCGCCCCTGACATCGTCATTACCGTCTGCGACAACGCAGCCGGAGAGGCCTGCCCCGTTTTCTTTGGCCCGGCGACTCGTTGTCACTGGGGGCTGAGTGACCCCTCCGAAGTCAACGGTTCTGAGGCGGAAATTGACGCCGCGTTTGCAGCCACCATCCAGCAGATTCAGACACGCGTGAGCGCATTTATCGCGCTGCCCTTTACTCAACTCGACAGCGATGCGCTCAAGGCCGAGCTGAACAGAATCGGCTCGTTGTAGCCCAAGAGGTACAAACCCATGATCGACAACCTGCCCAACGTCGCCGAGGAGCTGTTTGCCCGCTCTATCCCGACAAACCTGGGCCTCGCCGAAGGCGAGCACAAGCCGCGCATTCTGCTGCTCTATGGCTCCAATCGTGAGCGCTCCTACAGCCGTCTGCTGACCCAGGAAGCGGCGTGCTTGCTGGAAGCCTTCGGCGCGGAAACCCGAATATTCGATCCTTCCGGCCTGCCCATGCCGGACGATGCCGACAGCAGCCATCCCAAGGTCAAGGAACTCATCGACCTGGTGCTCTGGTCTGAAGGTCAGGTGTGGTGTTCACCCGAGCGCCACGGCGCTATGACCGGCGTATTCAAGTCGCAGATCGACTGGATACCGCTGACCATGGGTGCCATCCGTCCCAGTCAGGGCAAGACCCTGGCCGTGATGCAGGTCTGTGGAGGCTCGCAATCCTTCAATGCGGTTAACCAGATGCGTGTGCTGGGGCGCTGGATGCGCATGTTCACCATCCCCAACCAGTCTTCAGTGCCCAAGGCCTACCTCGAATTCGACGAGGCCGGGCGCATGAAACCTTCCAGCTATTACGACCGCGTTGTGGACGTCATGGAGGAACTGGTCAAGTTCACCCTGCTGCTGCGCGGCCACAGCGACTATTTGGTCGACCGTTACTCGGAACGTAAAGAGTCCGCTGAAGAACTCTCCAAGCGCGTCAACCAGCGCGCCATCTGACTACCAGGAAACCCTCTCAATGAATCACCCCTACGACCGGCTCAGCATTCCCGGTATCCAAGGCAAACTCATCTTCACGCCCTGTCCCGGCACCAAAGACAGCAGCCTTGTCGACTCGCTGGCCACGCTGAAACAGGCCGGTGCCTCTGCCGTGATCAGCCTGATGCCGGCAAGCGAACTGGCCTCCAACGAGGCCGAGGACATCGGCAAGCAATGCCAGGCGCAAGACATGGCCTGGTTCCACCTGCCGGTGGCGGATGAGCAAGTACCGCTCGAAGATTTCGGCCAGGGCTGGAAAGCCTGCAAACAGAGCATCCTTGAGCGGCTCAATGCGGGCCAGGACATCGCCATCCACTGCAAGGGCGGCTCGGGACGCACCGGGCTGATTGCGGCGCGGATCATGATCGAGGCCGGCATTCCCCGCGCCGATGCCATTGCCCTGGTGCAAGCCCTGCGTCCCAAGGCTATTCAACACCCTGCCCACATCAACTGGATCACCCAGTTCGATGCTGCCCACTAACTCCAGTAGATGAGTCGAAAAACATGGCTATCAAAATTGGTATCAACGGTTTCGGTCGCATCGGTCGTTTGGCGCTGCGCGCCTCCTGGGACTGGCCCGAGTTCGAATTTGTCCGCATCAATGATCCGGCAGGCGATGCCGCCACCCATGCGCACCTGATCAACTTCGACTCGGTGCACGGTCGCTGGCACCACGAAGCCGGCAGCGAAGGCGATTGCGTGGTGATCGGCGGCAAGCGCATCCAGGTCACCGCCAACAAGGCGATTGCCGACACCGACTGGTCGGACTGCGATCTGGTGATCGAGGCCAGCGGCAAGATGAAGACCGTGGCGGTATTGCAGGCTTACCTGGATCAGGGCGTGAAGCGGGTCGTGGTCTGCGCGCCCGTGAAGGAGAAAGGCGCACTGAACGTGGTGATGGGTGTCAACCAGCAGCTGTTCAATCCAGCCGAGCACCGCATCGTCACCGCTGCCTCCTGTACCACCAATTGCCTGGCTCCGGTGGTCAAGGTGATTCACGAGAACCTCGGCATCCGCCATGGCTCGATCACTACCATTCATGACCTGACCAACACCCAGAGCATCCTCGACACCCCGCACAAGGATCTGCGCCGTGCACGCGCTAGCGGCATGAGCCTGATCCCGACCAGCACCGGTTCGGCCACCGCCATCGCCGAGATTTTCCCCGAGCTGCGCGGCAAGCTGAACGGCCATGCCGTGCGCGTGCCGCTGGCCAACGCCTCGCTGACCGACTGCGTGTTCGAAGTCGAACGGGCCACCACGGTGGAGGAAGTCAACCAACTGCTGAAGGCTGCTGCCGACAGCCAGCTGAAAGGCATCCTCGGCTACGAGGAACGCCCGCTGGTCTCCATCGATTACCGCACTGACCCGCGCTCCTCAATCATCGATGCGCTGTCGACCATGGTCATCAACGGCACTCAGGTGAAGCTGTATGCCTGGTACGACAACGAATGGGGCTATGCCAACCGCACCGTGGAGCTGGCCAAACTGGTCGGCCTGGCCGTTTAACCAAGTAGGGATGCAAGCATGAAGGCGTTGTCAGCCCTGGCCCCGGAGGTCAAACAGTACCTGCTGGTGACCGGCAATTACTGGGCATTCACCCTCACCGATGGCGCCTTGCGCATGTTGGTGGTGTTGCACTTCCACAGCCTGGGCTACAGCCCCTTGCAGATTGCCGCGCTGTTTCTGTTTTACGAGATCTTCGGCGTAGTCACCAACCTGGTCGGCGGCTACCTCGGCGCCCGATTGGGCCTTAATCGCACCATGAATATCGGCCTGGCGATGCAGGTGGTCGCACTGCTGATGCTCACCGTGCCCGCCGCCTGGCTAACCGTGCCTTGGGTCATGGGCGCACAGGCGCTGTCGGGGATCGCCAAAGACCTCAACAAGATGTCGGCCAAGAGTTCCATCAAACTCCTGGTGCCCGATGCCCAGCAGGGCACGCTGTACAAGTGGGTGGCAATCCTCACCGGCTCGAAGAATGCGCTCAAGGGCGTGGGTTTCTTCCTCGGCGGCGCCCTGCTGGCCGTGCTGGGTTTTGCCGGCGCGGTATTGACCATGGCCGGCGTGCTGGCGGTGATCTGGATCGCCAGTCTGTTCCTGTTGAAGAAGGATCTGGGCAAGGCCAAAGCCAAGCCCAAGTTCAAGGACATCCTTTCCAAAAGCCGGGCGATCAACATCCTCTCCGCCGCGCGCCTGTTCCTCTTTGGCGCCCGCGATGTCTGGTTCGTGGTTGCCCTGCCGGTTTACCTGAGCACGGTTTTCGGTTGGGACTTCTGGATCGTCGGCGGTTTTCTGGCCAGCTGGATCATCGGCTACGGCATCGTGCAGTCCTTCGCTCCGGCCCTGACCGGCAAGCGCAGCGGGCATGTGCCCGATGGCCGTGCGGCGTTTCTCTGGGCGGCGCTGTTAGCCGGCATTCCGGTTGCGATTGCTCTGGGCCTGGACAGTGATTTACCCAAGCAGGTGGTGCTGGTGGGCGGACTGCTGATCTTCGGTGCCGTCTTTGCCATCAACTCGTCGCTGCACAGCTACCTGATCGTCAGCTACGCCAAGGAAGACGGCGTGTCGCTGGATGTCGGTTTCTACTACATGTCCAACGCGCTTGGCCGGCTGGTCGGGACGCTGTTGTCCGGCTGGGTCTTCCAGCAATACGGCCTGGAAGCCTGCCTGTGGGTCTCCAGCACCTTTGTCGTGTTGGCCGCGCTGATATCCATCGGTCTGCCCAGGCATCAGCAGTTGGCGAGCTAAGCCAATACCCTATCCGGAGCACGCGCCATGTGTGAGTTGCTGGGAATGTCTAGTCGGTATCCCGCGAGACTGACCTCGTCACTCATGAGTCTGGCAGCACACGCAGGGGGCTCCAGCAGGAACAGCGATGGCTGGGGTGCGCTCTACGATGAGCGCGACGTGGCGGTGTTTAGAGAAGCTGGTCGGGCTAGCGAGAGCCCGCTAGTACAGCTCCTGCTGGCTGGAGGGCCCTGTACGACACTGGCACTGGGGCATATTCGACATGCAACCCAAAGTGCCAGGACGCTGGCTAACACTGCACCGTTTACCCGAGAGTTAGCGGGTCGAATGCACGTATTTGCCCACAATGGCAATTTGCATGGCATTGATCTTTCGCTCGCTTCCGGTTCGTTCCAACCGATTGGCGAGACTGACTCGGAACACGCTTTTTGCGCGCTGCTCGGAAAACTAGAAGCGCTTTATATCAGCGCGGATATGCCAACGCTGAAGCAGCGCCTCGACCTGATTGCGAGCTTTGCCATCGAGTTGCGTAAGCTCGGCCCGGCTAACTTTATGTATGCGGATGGTGATGTGCTGTTTGCCCATGCTGACCGCCGCTTGCAGGTGGACACGGGGCTGGTGGCACCTCCAGCCCTATATCTCTGGCAGACCCCGGCAATGAGTCCCGCGCAACAGCCCACGGATATTTCGCCTGACGCAGGCATTGCGCAGCAGCAGGTAACGCTAATCGCCAGCGTGCCCCTGGCCTGTGAGGGATGGCAGCCAATGAAAGAGGGTGAAATCATTGCCGTGCGTTCAGGCGAGATACTTGAAACGCTGTTTATCTAAGCGAAGTTTATTCGCCTAACTGCGGGGACTACCAGCGCCGATTTCCGGATTCCGTCAAAGTGACTAAAGCCGTGGAGGTTGATCAGGCGCAAAGTCCTCTTCCTGCCCAACCTGCTATCGCTGTACCCGTTGAGGTGCCTTCCGCGCCGACCACTGACTGCTTGACGGTGAAAGAGGGCGTCATGCTCTGGCTGCGCGTGGCAAAGAGCGGGACGGCGTCGACCACGTACCTCAATTACAAGTGCAAAGCAGGCCATGTGATTCGCTACTTTGGCGATACACCCATCAATCAAGTAACGATTCAGGATCTGAGACTGTTTCGTAACCACCTGGTGAAACCCGAGGACGGCTCCAAGGGGCTGTCACCGAAGACGGTTAACGACGTATTGACCGTGGTTAGAGGCGTCTGGGCAGACGCCAAATCAAACGACCTAATTTCGAGCGATCACATGAAAAACATCCACAACCACAAAGTAAAATACAAAAGCCTGGCAGACCCGTTCACCCGCGCTGAAATCAAAAGGATCCAGCATGCAGATCCTCTGAGGCTTCGCGAGGCGCGCGTGGTCGTGATGAATTGCTGGGCCGGCCTATCACGCTCTGAACTGATGGCACTGGCCCGTGAGGACGTGGATCTCGATAACAAGCTAATCCATGTACGCCGCGCCTACGTGGACGGTATCTACCGTATTCCGAAAGAAGAAAAGCGTGAGCGCTATGTTGAGCTGATCAAGCCAGCAGCGGAGTTGATGGAACTCATCCTGCAAGACACCACCGGTTGCCTGGCCCAACAGATTGAGGTCACCCAGCGCGACAATCTGACCAGTGAATCCGAGTGCGTCACCTTCCTGTTCCGGGACTGGACGACGGGTATGGCATGGCACCCTGACCACCTGGATGAATGGTTCAAGGATCACCTGGTCAAGTCCAAGGTGAGCCATCGGGGCATCAACCAATGCCGTCATACGTATGCGAGCCAGGCCTTGTCCTGCCACGTCGAACTGGAGTGGCTAGCGAAACAGCTGGGCCATGCCGACACGACCATGATTAAGAAACACTATGCAAAGCTGATCCCGACTGATACCAAGCGGATGGGCAGTGCGGTGTCTGAGAAGATGGGATTTGGGGAGGATTGGAGCGGTATATAACGGTTTGGGGGAACAGGTTTTTGCCCCCATTTGCCCCCAATTTTGCCCCCAAGCGTTTTTTCGCTTTCCTGAAGACAAGAAAAAGCCCCGTAACTCATTGAATTACGGGGCTTTTTAGTATGGCGGGAAGATAGGGATTTGAACCCTAGGTGCCATTGCTGACACAACGGATTTCGAATCCGTCCCGTTCGACCACTCCGGCATCTTCCCAAGCGGCGCGAATCATAACAGCTGAATGCGCTTTGGCGAAGCTTATTTTGAAAATTTTTCGTGTTCTATCAGGCGCTTGTGAAAAAGTCAGGGGCTGCCCGGCCTTCTCTCGCAGGGCTCAGGCGGTCAGGCGGGTCAGCGCTTCGCGGTACTTGTCAGCGGTTTTTTGCACGACGTCTGCCGGTACGGCCGGGGCCGGGGCTTGCTTGTTCCAGCCGGTGGATTCCAGCCAGTCGCGCACGAACTGCTTGTCGAAGCTCGGCGGGTTGCTGCCTTCGGCGTAGCTGTCGGCCGGCCAGAAGCGGCTGGAGTCCGGGGTCAGCACTTCGTCCATGAGGGTCAGGGTGCCGTCTTCGTCCAGACCGAATTCGAACTTGGTGTCGGCGATGATGATGCCGCGGGTAGCGGCGTACTCGACAGCCGTGGTGTACAGCTTGATTGCAGTGTCGCGCACCTGGGCAGCCAGTTCGGTGCCGATGATGGCTTCACACTGCGCGAAGCTGATGTTCTCGTCATGATCGCCCACGGCGGCCTTGGTCGAGGGGGTGAAGATCGGTTGCGGCAGTTTGGCCGCTTCCTTCAGGCCTGCCGGCAGGGCGATGCCGCACACGGTGCCGCTCTTCTGGTATTCCTTCCAGCCGGAGCCGACGATGTAGCCACGCACGATGGCTTCCACGGCGACCGGCTTGAGGCGCTTGGCGACGACCGCACGGCCTTCGACCAGCGGCAGCTCGGCGGCGGACACGACGTCTTCGACCTTGTCACCGGTGAAGTGGTTGGGCACCACGCCAGCAAGCTTGTCGAACCAGAAGTTGGAGATGGCGGTGAGGATCTTGCCCTTCTCCGGAATCGGTTGTTCGAGGATGACGTCGAATGCCGACAGACGATCGGTGGCCACCATCAGCATGCGCTTGTCGTCGATTTCGTAGAGGTCGCGGACCTTGCCCGAGTAGATCTTCTTCAGGCTCAGGGTGGTGGGTGTGCTCATGTCGGCATTTCCGTTTCTGGCAAACGGGTATGCCGCGAGAGGCATCCCGAATGATGAAAGCCTTCGCGGCATGCCCTCCCTCATCCGGCGCTTCGCGCCACCTTCTCCCGGAGGGAGAAGGACTGAAGGAAGACGTCGCTGCGCGACTTTCACACTAACAAGGCGAAACCTTTGCGGGTTTCGCCCATCGATTAACGGCTGGAGCGCGCTGCAGGCCATTTTTCAACGACCTGCTGGCGCCGATCAGCCGAGATTATCCTGGATCAGGCTCAGCACGCGGCGCGATACATCGGCCGGGGCTACGGTGTTGAGGTCTTTTTCCACGGTGACCTGGACGCCATCGCCAACCGGAGTCAGGCGCACCTGATAGCGCTCGGCGCGGGCTTCGATCTCTTCCTTGCTCGGCGCGCTGCCGAACATGCGACCGAAGAAGCCTGGCTTCTCTTCGTTGATCTGAGCGCCTTCGGCCATGTTGATGTAGTACAGGCCAAGGCTGCGGTTGAGGTCGTCGACGCGCACGTTGCCGAGCTCCAGCGAACGGCCGACGCCAGACCAGGCGCGGTCGAAATCGGCGCCGAGGTTGAGCACCGGGTTGCCGTTGCCGTCTTCGCTCAGGCTGACGCGGCTGGGCGCATCGTAGTCGCGTGCTGCGAGCAGCGACACCGAACCGCCCTGCTCCACACCACGGGCCATGCTCACCAGCATTTCGTCGAGCAGTGCAGCCTCGAGATTGGCGTTACCGCTGCCGGCCACGAAGTCGACATCGGCACTGCTGCCGGCGTTACGCACGGCGCTGGTGACGAACACTTCACTGGTGTTGCGCTGTACGCCCGGCTCGATACGCACGCGCACACGGGTTTCGGCGTCCGCCGCAACGCCGGAAACACGGCTGCTCAGACTGCGCGCCATGCTCGTGGAGAGCTCATCGAAACGCTGCCAGGAGGTGATGAATTCACCGGTTTGCGGACGCTCGCTGGCGATGCGGAAACCGTTGTCCTCGAAGAACTGACGCACCAGCGGCCAGACTTCGGCCGGCACGCGCTGGGCCACGACCCAACGCGAATCGCCGCTGCGCTGCAGGCTGAACTCGCGCTCGTCGGCACGTACCTGCAGGCCTTGCGGGCGCGGCACTTCGAACTCAGCGGGGGTCGCGGTGCTGCTGGCCACCTGGGCAGGCACCGGCAGCAACGGGTCGAGGCGCTTGGCCTGGACATCGGCCGGCAATCGCATCGGTGCAGTCTGACGCGCGTCCAGGTAGTCGCTGCCGCGATCACGGAAGTAGCCATTTTCACCCCAGAGCCAGCCACAACCGCTGGTGCTGGAGACGATCAGAGCAAGGGCGGAAAATCCGGCCAGTCGCTTCATGCGTAGAATCCTTGAGTTAAGCCAATACACCGCACTGGCGCATGGCCTGGCGCAGCGGTTCGTGACAGCGCGGGCTGAGCCAGGTCAGCGGCAGACGAATACCGTCGCCCATCAGGCCCATTTCGTGCAGCGCCCATTTCACCGGAATCGGGTTGGATTCGAGGAACAGTGCCTTGTGCAGCGGCATCAGACGGTCGTTGATGGCACGGGCGATGGCAGCCTCGCCACGCATGGCGGCGGCGCACAGATCGCTCATCGCACGCGGCGCAACGTTGGCGGTGACGGAGATGTTGCCCTTGCCACCCAGCAGCATCAGCTCGACAGCGGTGGCGTCGTCACCGGAGTAGACGAGGAAATCCTTGCTGACGCGATCCAGTACATCCTGGGCGCGCTGCAGGTCGCCGGTGGCTTCCTTGATGCCGATGATGTTGTCGATCTTCGACAGGCGCTCGACAGTCTCCGGCAGCATGTCGCACACGGTACGGCCCGGCACGTTGTAGAGGATCTGCGGGATCGAGACGGCTTCGGCGATGTGGCGGAAATGCAGGTACAGGCCTTCCTGGGTCGGCTTGTTGTAGTACGGGGTGACCAGCAGGGCGGCGTCGGCGCCGACTTCCTGAGCGGCACGGGTCAGCTCGACCGATTCACGGGTGGAGTTGCCGCCGG
Source organism: Ectopseudomonas oleovorans (assembly GCF_003052605.1). Lineage (GTDB taxonomy): Bacteria > Pseudomonadota > Gammaproteobacteria > Pseudomonadales > Pseudomonadaceae > Aquipseudomonas > Aquipseudomonas oleovorans_A. The sequence goes on from NZ_QASO01000046.1 coordinate 13,223, forward strand.
TGCCGGCGATCACCGGGATACGGCCGGCAACCTGCTTGACCACGCGCTTGATCACTTCGATGTGCTCGGGCACTTCCAGCGTGGCGGACTCACCCGTGGTGCCGACCGCGACGATGGCATTGGTGCCCTCTTGCAGGTGGAAATCCACCAATTTGCTCAGGGCCTCCCAATCCAGACCACCCTGCGCATCCATGGGCGTGACCAGTGCCACCATACTGCCCGCAATCATGCAACCGCTCCTGCCGGAAAATTTGAGCCGTAATGGTACTGGTGCCACCAATCCGGCACAAGCAACGGACAAGGGCTTATCAGGTCGTTTGCACATGACCTGCGTTTTCCGCGACCGGCTATCGGCGCATGCCGTCGTGCGATGCACAAGGCTTCGCCATTCCCCTCGGCGGTGCTTTTCGCTAACCTGCTGTCTTTGGTCTGCGGCTTCTCGCGCGTGGACCGTTCATCGCTTTAGGAAGGCTGCATGTCCACCCCCCTCGTTCGCGAACAATTCCTCGTCATCAGCGCTCTCGGCCGCGATGCCATGGCCCTGACCAACCTGCTCAGCCGCACCAGCCATGAGAACCGTTGTGCGGTGATCAGCACTCGCCTGAGCCGTCACGGTGAATTCAGCGCCCTGGTGCTGCAGGTGTCCGGTAGCTGGGATGCCCTGGCGCGCCTGGAGTCGAGCCTGCCGCTGCTGGCCAAGAAGCATGATTTCAGCGTGGATCTGGCGCGCAGCGCTGCCGCCGAAGTGCGCCCGCAGGCGCTGCCATATGTAGCTTACGTCAGCGCGGTGTACCGCCCGGACATTCTCAACGAGCTATGCCAGTTCTTCATCGACCACCGCGTCGAGCTGGAAGCCCTGACCTGCGACACCTACCAGGCGCCGCAGACCGGCGGCACCATGCTCAACGCCACCCTGACCGTGACGCTGCCGGCCGGTACACAGATCAGCTGGCTGCGCGATCAGTTCCTGGATTTCGCCGATGCGCTGAATCTTGATGCCTTGATCGAACCCTGGCGCCCGCAGAATCCATGACGATCTGCTGCGCGTCGGCCCTGCTGCGTTAGAAACAGGTTCGGCCTGCTCATTTACAACTCGTAAACTCCGCGGCCTCACCTGTTTCTGCCTTGCATGGCTCTAGCTCGCGAGATCGCCGACAACCTCTAAATGAAGGAGTTTCCATGCCCGTTGAACTCGACAAAGCCGTTGCCGACTTCCAGGCCGAGGCCACCAGTGGCCAGCAGGTAAAGCTGTCCGCCCTCAAGGGCCAGCAGGTCGTGCTGTATTTCTACCCGAAGGACGCGACCCCGGGCTGCACCACCGAGGGTATGGACTTCAGCGCTCGCTTCGAGCAGTTCAAGGCGGCCAACACGCTGATCTTCGGCGTGTCGATGGACAGCCTGAAGAAGCACGAAAGCTTCAAGTGCAAGCAGGCGTTCCCCTTCGAGCTGATCAGCGACGAAGAGCACCAACTGTGCGACCTGTTCGGCGTGTACCAGTTGAAGAAGAACTACGGCAAGGAATACATGGGCATCGTGCGCAGTACCTTCCTCATTGATAAGGACGGCGTGTTGCGTGAAGAGTGGCGCAACGTCAAGGTCGCCGGCCATGTCGACAAGGTGCTGGCAGCCGCCGAAGCCCTGAACAAAGGCTGACCCCCTGCCCTGCACATGAAACGCCGCGACGGCCAATGGCCGTCGCGGCGTTTTTGTTGGGAGGTAGCCTGGTTTGAGCTGTGCAAAACCCGGCGCTCAGCCAAGCATCTACGCGCCGTATTTGTAGGAGCGGCGCCCCGCCGCGAACATGGATGGCGCGCAATTGACGAGCTTCGCCCCGGGGCGGGGCTCCTACGCAAGGCCGCGCTGGAACCCTTATTCCAGGCACAGCCTTTGCCATCGACGCCTTATTCGGCGGACACCGGCTCGGTACGCGGCCAGGCGTTGATCACGGCCTTGAACAGGGTCGCCAGCGGAATGGCCAAGAACACGCCCCAGAAGCCCCACAGCCCGCCGAACAGCAGCACCGCGCAGATGATCGCCACCGGATGCAGGTTGACCGCCTCGGAGAACAACAGCGGCACCAGCACGTTGCCATCGAGCGCCTGGATGATCCCGTAGACCACCACCAGGTAGAGGAACTGATCGCTCCAGCCCCACTGGAACAGGCCGATCAGCGCCACCGGCACGGTCACCACCACCGCGCCGATATAAGGCACCACCACCGACAGGCCGACCAGCAGGGCCAGCAGCGCGGCGTAATTGAGGCCCAGGTAGGCGAAGGCGATATAGGTGACCACGCCGCAGATGATGATCTCGATGAACTTGCCACGGATGTAGTTGGCGATCTGCTGGTTCATTTCCTGCGCCACCTGGGTAATCAGTGAGCGCTCGCGCGGCAGGTAGCTGCGAAACCACTGACCGATCTGCTCGCGGTCCTCGAGGAAGAAGAACACCAGAATCGGCACCAGTACCAGGTAGATCATCACGCTGACCAGCATCGGCAGGCAGGACAGGGAGAACGACAGCGCCCACTGCCCGAACTTGCCAGCTTCGCCGCGCATGCTGTCGATCAGTTGCACGACCTGCGCGTCGGTGATCAGGTTCGGGTAACGCTCCGGCAGCAGCAGGAACACCGATTGCCATTCGGCGGCCATACGCGGCAGTTCATTGAACAGCGTGCTCAACTGTTGCCAGAGCAGCGGCATCAGCACCAGCAAAAACACCGTCAGGCCGCCCATGAACAGGGTGAACACCAGCCACACGGCGAGCACCTGCGCGAGCATGCCGGGTCAGTACCACGGCGAAACCGAGCACCAACAGCACCACCGCCTGCTCGTCGGAGAAGTAGCGGTGCAGCCAATCGCGTAAAACCTTGACCATCAGAATTCCTTAACCCGGGAAAATACCGGCTCACTCGTACGCCAGGTGCGTGAAAAATGACGTGCACGGCCGGCGAACGGCGACAGCGCATATGTTTCATTCCGCTACAGCGGTTGCAGAACCTGTTCACGATCTCGCGAGCTAGAGCTATGCAAGGCAAAAACAGGCGAGAAAGCGGAGTGTACTTTTGTACATGAGCATTCCGAGCCTGTTTAGCGCAGCAGATCATGAACTGGCTCTCAAGCCTTGCGCAGCCAGTAACGGTACACCCCGCCCTCCACCTCTTCGTGCAGCAGGGCATGCCCGGCCAGGCTGGCGAAAGCGCGAAAGTCGCGCTGCGAGCCGGCGTCAGTGGCGCTGACCTTGAGCACCGCGCCACTGGCCAGGTGATTGAGCTCGAGCTTGGCCTTGAGCAAGGGCAGCGGGCAGTTCAGCCCGCAGGCATCGAGTTCAGCATCGAAAGCCGGTACGTCTGTCATCGTCTACTCCTGATAGGTCGGCTAGGATACCCAAGCCGCCACAACCCTGGCCAGCGCGGTAGCTGGCCGGCTACAGTAACGCCTTTGCCGCCCGAGAGCCCTGAGTGCATGACTTTTCTGCGCCCCACCCTGCTGACGCTGGCCTGCCTGTTCGCCGCCCACACGGGTGCCAGTGACCTGCCGTCGCTAGGCGACGCCAGCTCCTCGATCGTCTCGCCCCAGCAAGAACACCAGCTCGGCCGTGCCTGGCTCGGCCTGCTGCGTGGTCAGGTTTCGCAGCTGGACGACCCGCAACTGAAGGATTTCGTCGAGTCCAGCGTCTATCGCCTGTCGGAAACCAGCCAGCTGCAGGACCGCCGCCTGGAGTTCGTGTTGCTCAACAGCCCGCAGCTCAACGCCTTCGCCGCCCCCGGCGGGATCGTCGGGGTCAACGGTGGCCTGTTCCTTTATGCCCAGACCGAAGCCGAGTACGCCTCGGTCATGGCGCACGAATTGGCGCACTTGTCGCAGCGCCACTTCGCCCGTGGCGTCGAGGCCCAGCAACGCATGCAGCTGCCAATGATGGCGGCCATGCTCGCCGGCATTGTCGCCGCGGCGGCCGGCGCCGGCGATGCCGGCATGGCAGCGATCATGTCGACCCAGGCCGCTGCCATTCAGGAACAACGGCGTTTCTCCCGGCAGAACGAACAGGAGGCCGACCGCATTGGCCTGGTCAACCTGGAAAAGGCCGGCTACGACCCACGCGCCATGCCGCTGATGTTCGAACGGCTGATGCGTCAGTACCGTTACGACGCCCGCCCGCCGGAATTCCTGCTGACCCACCCGGTGTCGGAATCGCGTATTGCCGACACCCGCAACCGCGCCGAGCAGTACCCGGCCACAGGCCGCGCAGACAGCTTGCGCTACCAGTTGATGCGCGCCCGCGTGCAACTGACCTACGAAGAGACGCCGGGCGTTGCGGCCAAGCGCTTTCGCGCCATGCTCGACGAGAACCCTGGCCTCGATGCCGCACGCTACGGCCTGGTACTGGCGCAGATGAAAACCGGCCAACTCGCCGAAGCCGGTGAAACCCTGGCGCCGCTACTGAGCAAGAGCCCGGACGACATCACCTACAACCTGGCGCAGATCGAGCTGGATATGGCGGCCAATCGCCTGGACGCCGCCGAGCGTCGTCTGGAGCGCATGTTCACCCACTACCCGAGCAACTACCCGTTGCAGCAGGCTCGCGTCGATCTGCTGCTCAAGCAGCAACGCATCGCCGATGCCGAGCGCGCCCTGGACAATCTGCTCAAGACTCGCGCCAAGGACCCGGACGTCTGGTATCAGGTCGCCGAGGTGCGTGGCCTGAGTGGCAATACCATCGGCCTGCACCAGGCACGCGCGGAGTTCTTCGCCCTGGTCGGCGACTACAACCAGGCCATCGAGCAGCTGGACTTCGCCAAGCGCCGCGCCAGCAACAACTTCCAGCTGGCCTCGCGCATCGATGCCCGTCAGCGCGAGCTCTCCGAGGAGAAGCGCCTGGTCGAGCAGATGCTGCGCTGATCCGGAGCATGGCGGTGCGGTGCGCGCACCGATAACGGCGTGGTAGCGCAGATGCAATCCGGGACATCGGCGGCAAATTCCCCGGATTTCATTGGGCTACGTAAGCCTGTGAATACCGCCCTACAAAAAGAAGCCCCGCACTTGGCGTAATGCTGTTCACTTAAGGTTGCACACGTTTGGCTCCCCTCTCCCATTTATGGGAGAGGGGCTGGGGGAGAGGGCAGAAAACACCTCAAAACTGCCAGTTTCCCCCTCTCCCTAACCCTCTCCCCGGAGGGGCGAGGGGACTGATCGAGCTCGACCGTTTCTTAAGTGAACAGCATTACGCACTTGGCGGGGCTCTTTTCTTTCAGCGCACGGCTCAGGCGCTTTGCGCCAGGTCCATCAGCTCGCGGTTGGCCACCGCGTACATGGCGTAGTCGGTGCCGGTCGCCGAACGCAGCTCGGTCAGCATCGCCTTCCAGCGGTCGACCAGGCGTTGATGCTGATCGAGCCACAGGGCCACGCGCGCTTCGATCTCCTGCGGACCGTCAGCCATCTGCAGCACCGACACGGTAATCGCACGCTGCTGCCAGTCCAGATCGTCACGGAAGGCCTCGCGGGCCAGCGCCTGCCAGTTGTTCTCCACCGGCAAGTTAGTGATCTGCTGCAGGTACCAAGACAGCTCAAGCGCACCGCCCACGGCGAAGTAGGCCGTCGCCACCTCACTGGTGTCCTTGCCGGTGACATCCGCCGCTTCGATGATCGGCAGCAGCGTGTACAGATGGCTGGTGCCGGCGACCACGCGCGCCAGCTCCTCCGGCGTACCGGCCTCGACGAAGCTCTGGTAGCGCGCCAGCCACTGCTCACGGGCCGGGCCTTCGAGCAGTTCGTCCAGACGGCCGACCAGCGCCTCGATGCGCGGTGCGAAATGCGCCACATCACGGGCAGCGTCCAGCTCGTTACGGCGGCTGCGCAGGAACCAGCGCGTCGCGCGACGGCCCAGGCGCATCAGCTCGTCCATCAGTTGCAGCTGCAGCTCGGCCGGTACCTTGTAATCCAGCGCCTCAATCTGCGCCCACCAGTGCGACAGGCGGAACAGGTCACGCACGATCACATAGGCACCGGCGACGTTGGCCGCACTCATGCCAGTGGACTCCTTCAGGCGTTGCACGAAGGTGATGCCCATGTGGTTGACCAGGTCGTTGGCAATCTGCGTGCTGACAATCTCGCGCTTGAGGCGATGGCGGCGCATGGCGTCACCGAACTTCTCGGCGAGGATCGCCGGGAAGGCGGTTTCCATCTCGCGCGCCAAGTAGTCGTCATCCGGCACCTGGGATTTGAGCAGCGACTCCTTGAGGTCGATCTTGCTGTAGGAGATCAATACCGACAGTTCCGGACGAGTCAGGCCACGGCCACTGGCCGCGCGCTCGTTGAGTTCTTCATCAGACGGCAGAAACTCCAGCGCACGATCCAGCTTGCCGGCAGCCTCCAACGCATTCATCAGGCGCTTGTATTCGCTTATGCGCTCGCGGGCACGACGCTCGGCCAGCGACAACGCCTGGGTCTGCTTGTAGTTGTTGCCGAGTACCAGCTCGGACACATCACCGGTCATCTCGGCCAGCAGCTTGTTGCGCTGTTTGCCGGTCATATCGCCGGCAGCGACGATTTCACCGAGCAGGATCTTGATGTTCACTTCGTGATCGGAGCAGTCCACGCCGCCGGCGTTGTCGATGAAGTCGGTGTTGCTGGCGCCGCCATGCAGGCCGAACTCGACGCGACCGAGCTGGGTCATGCCCAGGTTGCCGCCCTCGCCCACCACCTTGGCGCGCAGCTCGCAGCCATCCACGCGCAAAGCGTCGTTGGCCTTGTCGCCGACGTCAGCGTGACTTTCCTTGCTCGACTTGACGTAAGTGCCAATGCCGCCGTTCCACAGCAGGTCGACCGGGGCCTTGAGCAGCACGTTGAGCAGCTCGGTGGGCGCCAGCTTGTCGGCGGCGATATCAAAGCGCGCCTTCATCTGCGGGGTAATGGTAATGCTCTTGGCGCTGCGCAGGAAGATGCCGCCACCTTCGGAAATGAGCTTGGCGTCGTAGTCGGCCCAGCTCGAACGCGGCAGCTCGAACAGACGCTTGCGCTCGGCGAAGCTCTTGGCCGCATCCGGGTTTGGGTCGATAAAGATGTGCATGTGGTTGAAGGCGGCCACCAGTTGCAGCTTGTCCGACAGCAGCATGCCGTTGCCGAACACGTCGCCGGCCATGTCGCCGATGCCGATCACGGTGACGTTGTCCTTCTGCACGTCGATGCCGCGCTCGCGGAAGTGACGCTGCACCGAGACCCAGGCACCCTTGGCGGTGATGCCCATGCCCTTGTGGTCATAGCCGGCCGAACCGCCGGAAGCGAAGGCGTCGCCGAGCCAGAAGCCGTACTCGGCAGCGATGCCGTTGGCGATGTCGGAGAAGGTTGCGGTGCCCTTGTCCGCCGCTACCACCAGATAGGGGTCATCGGCGTCGTGGCGTACGACGTTTTGCGGCGGTACTACCTCGCCTTCCTTGAGGTTGTCGGTAATGTCGAGCAGGCCGCTGATGAAGATGCGGTAGCAGGCGATGCCCTCGGCCATCACCTCGTCACGCGAACCGCCGACTGGCATCTTGCGCGGCACGAAGCCGCCCTTGGCGCCCATCGGCACGATCACCGCGTTCTTCACCTGCTGCGCCTTGACCAGGCCGAGCACCTCGGTACGGAAGTCTTCCTCGCGGTCCGACCAGCGCAAGCCGCCGCGGGCGACGTCGCCGAAGCGCAGGTGCACACCTTCGACGCGCGGGCTGTAGACGAAGATCTCGAACTTCGGCACCGGCCGCGGAATCTCCGGGATCAGGCGCGGGCTGAGTTTGAAGCTGAAATAGGACTTGGCCGCACCGCTGGCATCGGCCTGGAAGAAGTTGGTGCGCAGGGTGGCTTTGATCAGGTCCAGATAGCGACGCAGGATGCGGTCTTCGTTGAGTACGGCGACGTTGTCCAGCGCGGCGAGGATGGCCTGTTCGAGCTTCTGCTGCTTGTCTTCCAGATCCTCGGCGGTGAGCTTGCGCGCGAGGTAGAAACGGGTGCGGAACAGGCGCACCAGCTCCTTGGCGATGTTGGCGTGGTTGATCAGGGTCGCAGCGATATAGCTGAGGTCGAAGCCCAGGCGGATCTGCTTCAGGTAGCGCGCGTAGGCACGCAGCAGCGCCACTTCACGCCAGGGCATGGCAGCGGTCAGCACCAGGCGGTTGAACGCATCGTTCTCGGCATCGCCGCCGACGATGTGAATGAAGGCGTCCTGCAGGGTGTCGTTGAGCTGCTGGATGTCGACGTCCAGGCCTTCGGCGTAGGTGAAGGCGAAGTCGTGGATCCAGAATTCGCGGCCGTCATTGCGGCGCAGCTTGTAGGGGAACTCGCCAAGCACGCGCAGGCCGAGGTTCTCCAGAATCGGCAGCACGTCGGACAGCGGCAGCGGCGTGTCGGCGTGATACAGCTTGCAGTGCAGTTGCTGCCCTGCCTGGGCCAGTGGCTGGTAGAAGCTCATCACCAACGGCTTGTCGTTGCTCAGGCTGAGCAGGTGCTGCATGTCCACCACCGCCGAATGCGGGGCGAAGCGCTCGCGGTAGCCGGCCGGGAAGCCGCCGGGGAATTCGGCCAGGACGTTGGTACCCTGGGCTTCGCCGAGGCTTTCGACCATCAGGCTGGCGTAGTCGTCCTTCCACGAACGGCAGGCCTGGATGACCTCCTTCTCTAGAAGCACGGGGTCGATCTGGGTCTTGTTCTTCGGGTCGACGCGCAGGATGAACTGCACGCGTGCCAGCACCGACTCGGAGAAGAAGGTCCAGAACTCGCAATCGGTGGCCTGCAGGCGCTCCATCAGCACCTGCTGGATCTTCATCCGGGTTTCGGTGGAGTAGACGTCGCGCGGCACATAGGCCAGGCAGTAGCAGAAGCGGCCATAGGGATCGCGGCGCAGGAACACGCGGATCTTGTTGCGCTCCTGAATCTGCACGATGGACAGCGCGGTGTTGAACAGGTCATCCACCGGGGTCTGGAACAGGTCGTCGCGCGGCAACACTTCCAGTACCTGGGCCAGTTCCTTGCCCAGGTGGGCGCTGCTGTCGAAGCCCGAACGCTGCTTGATCACATCCACCTTGCGGCGGATGTAGGGGATGTTACACACGCTCTCGGCGTACACCGCCGAAGTGTACAGCCCCATGAAACGGCATTCCTTGATCACATTGCCCTTGACATCGAGCTCACGGATGGAGACGAAATCCGGGTAGGCCGGACGGTGCACACGGCTCGGCACTGCGGCCTTGGCGAAGGACAGCAACTGCGGTTCGCGCAGGTAGGCCACCGCCTCCGGTTCGATATGCAGCTCCTCGGCGGATAAGCCGGTGCGCAGGCGCTTGGACAGACCCAGCAGGGATTTCTCGTCATAGACCATGCTGCCGCCATCGGCAGTCGGCGCAACGGTGAACTCCTCATAGCCGAGGAAGGTGAAATGGTTGTCCAGCAACCAGTTCAGGTAGACCTTGATTTCATCCAGCTCGGTCTTGTCCACCTTGAGCTTGGCGCGATCCAGCCAGGCCAGCAGCTCACGCACCTTGGCCTTCATCGGCTGGAAGTCGGCAACGCTCATACGCACGTCGCCGAAGACTTCGTGAATGGATTTCTCCAGGGTTTTCAGCTCGGCCGCACTGGAGCAACGGTCGATTTCCAAAAACATCAACGCTTCGTGCAGCACGCCCTCGCCCTGGGTGCCGCGCGGAAGGATTTCCAGCAACTGGCCGTTCTGGTCACGGCGTACGCTGAACACACTGTTCTGCAGGGTGTGAATGCTGTAACCATGGCGGTTGAGCTCCATGCGCACCGAGTCGACCAGAAACGGAATGTCGCCATGGAGGATTTCCACCGCGGTGTGGGTGGACTGCCAGCCGTGCTTCTCGTAATCGGGGTTGAACGCGCGTACCTGCGGCTTGGCGTGATCGAACTGCTCCAGCATGCGCCAGGCCGACAGGGTGCAGCCGACCAGGTCGGACAGGCGCCGCTGGGTCAACTCTTCAAGGGCGATGATGCCGAAGAACTGTTCGGCGAACAGGGCTACTTGTGGCAGCGCCTGCTCACTCACGTACTGTGCCAGGGCCGCTTGCAGTTGGTGCTGGAAGTCGGCTTTGCTGGCCGCCGTAAAGAACGCCATGGTTTTGCTCCATTGGGCTAGTGGCTCGACAGGAGGTCTGGATCGCTGCCGTGAGGTGTTAGTTCAACGTTAGTCCATGAAGCGACGATGACACTTGCGAGTCGCATGCGGACCGGCGTGAAGGGAGTGACCGACTGGTCACATATAGCCAGCGAGCTTAACGAGAGATGGCCCGCAACCGCTTGCGGCGCTGCGACATTTTCTTTCAAGGCCGCACCGATGCGGTGCACGACAAGCCGTCAGCCCCAGAAACTGACTGGCCTCCGGGGCAAACAAAGGGCCACGACGGCGGCAAAAGCACCTCTGATTTCTGTTGCCAGACTGTTCATGACCCGCGCCGCACATAGCGGCCGAAGCCGCAAATGCATTAAAGTCGGCGGTCTGCACGCGTGGCAGTAAAAGCCCCGCCCATCCGCCAGAAGAGCCCGACGATGGAACACCGTGAAGCGCTGGTCGCGTTACGCCAATTTCTCTCCACCCAGATTCTCGGCCAGGACAAGCTTATCGAGCGCCTGCTGATCGCCCTGCTCGCCGACGGCCATCTGCTGGTCGAAGGCGCTCCCGGCCTGGCCAAGACCAAGGCGATCAAGGAGCTGGCCGAAGGCATCGAAGGCGAGTTCCATCGCATCCAGTTCACCCCGGATCTGCTCCCGGCGGATATCACCGGCACCGAGATCTACCGTCCGGAAACCGGCAGCTTCGTGTTCCAGCAGGGGCCTATCTTCCACAACCTGGTGCTGGCCGACGAGATCAACCGTGCCCCGGCCAAAGTGCAGTCGGCACTGCTCGAGGCCATGGCCGAGCGCCAGGTCTCGGTGGGCCGCTCGACTTACGACCTGTCGCCGCTGTTTCTGGTCATGGCCACGCAGAACCCCATCGAGCAAGAAGGCACCTACCCGCTGCCAGAAGCGCAGCTCGACCGTTTTCTGATGCATGTGAAAATCGGTTTCCCTGACGCGGCGGTGGAGCGCAAGATTCTCGCTCAGGCCCGTGGTGATGCGCTCAACGGTGAGGCCAAACCCGAGCACCGGGTCAGCCAGCAGGCGGTGTTCGCCGCGCGCAAGGAAATTCTCGGCCTGTACATGGCCGATGCCGTGGAGGAGTACCTGGTGCAACTGGTGATGGCCAGCCGCACCCCGGCCAAGTTCGATGCCGAGTTGGCTGACTGGATCGCCTATGGCGCCAGCCCGCGCGGCTCCATCGCCCTTGACCGCTGCGCGCGCGCCCACGCCTGGCTGGCCGGGCGTGACTTCGTCAGCCCGGAAGATATCCAGGCAGTGCTGTTCGACGTGCTGCGCCACCGCATCATCCTGTCCTTCGAGGCCGAAGCCTCGGGCGTCGATCAGGATCGCGTGATCCAGCGCATCCTCGACGTGGTGGCGGTGGCCTGAATGCCATATTGCACGCTTGTCTCCCCTCTCCCGCTTGCGGGAGAGGGGTCGGGGGAGAGGGCAGCGAAACGCTCCACCCTCTCCCCAGCCCTCGCCCATGAATGGGCGAGGGAGCACGGCAAGATGGCGTGAGACCGATATGTCCAGCCCAACCCCGACACCCGGCATCCATATCGCCCTCGGCGAGCTGATCGACATGCGCCATAAAGTGCATGAAGTGCCGCTGTTCTCCACCCCGGCACGCCGCAGCCCACTGATCGGCCTGCATCACTCCAAGCTGCGCGGCCGTGGCGTGGACTTCGACCAAGTGCGTGTCTATCAGGCCGGTGACGACGTGCGCACCATCGACTGGCGCGTCACCGCGCGCACCCAGGAGCCACACACCAAGCTGTTTCACGAAGAGCGCGAACGCCCCATCTTCATCATCGCCGAGCAGAGCCAGCGCCTGTTCTTCGGCTCCGGCCAGTGCTTCAAGTCGGTGCTGGCCGCGCGCGCCGCCGCGCTGATCGGCTGGGCCGCGCTGGGCCACAACGACCGCATCGGCGGCCTGGTGTTCGCCGACAACGAACATCACGAAGTGAAACCCCGGCGCAGCAAGCAGAGCCTGCTGCAACTGCTCAATCTGCTGGCCCGTGCCAACCAGGCGCTCGGCCCGGAGAGCCAGGCCAACACGGGCCGCGACAACTTCGGCCTAGCCCTGCGCCGCGCTCGCGAAGTACTACGCCCAGGCAGCCTGGTGATCGTGCTGTGCGACGAACGTGCGCTGAGCGACAACGCCGAGCAGCAACTCACCTTGCTCGCGCGCCATACCGATCTGTTGTTGCTGCCGCTGTCCGATCCACTCGATCGCGCCCTGCCGGCTGCCGGGCTGCTGCGCTTTACCCAGAACGGCGCGCAACTGGAGCTCGACAGCCACAACGGTGACCTGCGCCAGGCCTACCGCAACCAGGCCCTGGCCCGTGAAGCGCGCTGGCAGCGTCTGGCGCAGAAGCTTGGCGTGCCGCTGCTACCCTTGAGCACGCAGCTCGAACTGGTCGAGCAGTTGCAGGAACAGCTCAGCGGTCTGCAGGCGAGAAAATCCCTATGAATCCCCTCGACCAGTTGCAACCGCTGATCGACCCGCCGCCGGTGCCCTGGTGGCCTCCGGCACCGGGCTGGTGGTTGCTCGCGGTACTCCTGCCACTGCTGGCTTGGGGCCTGTGGCGCCTGCTGCATAACTGGCAGCAGCGCCCGCGCAAGGTGACGACAGAGCAGGCGCTCGACCCACTGCGCCAGGCAGCCCTCGATGAGCTGTCGCGCCTGAGCAAACCCTACGATGGCGCCCCGGCCGGCCCCTGGCTGCAGCAGCTCAACGCCCTGCTCAAGCGCCTGTGCCGCGAACGCTATCCAGAGAGCGCCAGCCACACCCTGAGCAGCCGCGCCTGGCTGGCGTTTCTCGACAACCGCTGCCCGGCAGCCGGCCTGACCCGCTGGATGATCCTCGTCGACGGTAGTTACAAACCGCAGTGCACCCTGAGCGACAAGGCCATCGTGGAGCTCGATCAGGCCATCACCATCTGGATTCGCAAGCATGTTTGAGTTCGCCTGGCTCTGGGTCTTTCTGCTCGCGCCGCTGCCCTGGCTGCTGCGCCTGCTGCTGCCTCCAGCCGACAGCGGCGATGCGGCGCTGCGTGTCGGCTTTCTCGACGAATTGCAGGCCCTCAGCGGGCGCCGCGCCCGCGCCGCACTGCCCAGCTGGCGCCAACAAGCACCGCTGGCGCTGCTCTGGTTTCTGCTGCTGTGCGCCGCCGCACGACCGCAGTGGGTCGGTGAGCCGCTGCCGCTGCCGGCTAGCGGCCGCGACCTGCTGCTGGCGGTGGATGTCTCCGGCTCGATGGATTACGCCGACATGCAGTGGGACGACGAGCCGATCAGCCGCCTGGAACTGGTCAAGCGCCTGCTCGGCGACTTCATCGAAGGCCGCCGGGGTGATCGCGTCGGCCTGATCCTGTTCGGCAGCCAGGCCTATCTGCAGGCACCGCTGACGTTCGACCGTCACACGGTGCGCACCTGGCTGGACGAAGCCATGATCGGCATCGCCGGCAAGAACACCGCCATCGGCGATGCCATCGGCCTGGCGGTCAAGCGCCTGCGCCAGCGCCCGGCGCAGAGCCGCGTGCTGGTGCTGATCACCGACGGCGCCAACAACGGCGGCGAGATCGATCCGATGGTCGCCGCGCAACTGGCCGCCGATGAGGGCGTGCGCATCTATGCCATCGGCATCGGCGCCGATCCGCAGCAAAGCGGTGCATTCGGCAGCTTCGGCTTCAGCGCCCTGGATCTGGACGAAACCAGCCTGCGCGCGATCGCCGACGTCACTGGCGGTGAGTATTTCCGTGCACGCAATCAGGCCGAGCTGGAGCAGATCGAACTGACCCTCGACCGTCTCGAGCCGGTCGCCCAGCAACCTACCCTCGCCCGCCCGGTCCTGGCCCTCTATCCCTGGCCGCTGGCGCTGGCGCTGCTGGGCTCGCTGCTGCTGGTCGGTCAGGTACTGTGGCCCGAGCTGCTGCAGCGGCTGCGGAGGCGTACATGAGCCTGCTCTGGCCGGAATGGCTGCGCCCACTGTGGCTGCTGGCAGTGCCTGTGTTGGCCTGGCTGCTCTGGCGCCTGTGGCATCGCGAGCGCCAGAGCGGGCGCTGGCAACTCCTGTTACCAGCGGCCTTCCATCAGGCGCTGCTCAAGGGTGGCAGCGGCCGCTCCAGCAAGCTGCCCTGGCTGGCACTCGGCCTGGCCTGGCTGCTGGCCGTACTGGCGCTGCTCGGTCCCAGCTGGCAGCGCGTCGAGCAGAGCAACCAGAAGCCTGCCGATCCGTTGGTGGTGCTGCTCGAACTGACGCCGCAGATGCTCGCCACCGACGGTCGCCCCAACCGCCTGGAACAGACCCGGCGCAAGCTGCTCGATCTGCTCGAAGCGCGTCGCGATGCACAGACGGCGATCATCGTCTATGCCGGTAGCGCACACAGCCTGGTGCCGCTGTCCGATGACCTGGCCACCAGCCGTAATTTGCTCGAAGCGCTGAAGCCCTCGCTGATGCCCGAGCCGGGTCGCCGTGCCGATCTGGCCGTGGCGCGTGCACTGCAGCTGCTCGACCAAACGCAGCTGGGCCAGGGTCGCCTGCTGCTGATCACCAGTGCCCTCTCTGAAGAGGAACGCAGCGGCATCCAGCAAGCGCTGCAAAAGCACTCGGTACCCCTGCTGATTCTCGGCGTGGGCAGTCGCGAAGGCGCACCCGTGGCACAGGAAGATGGCAGCTTCCTCAAGGATTCGCGCGGCGCCATTCTGATTCCCCGCCTCGATGCACGCGGCCTGCAGGAGACCGCAGAAAACCACGGTGGCCGCTACGCCTCCATGCGCCTGGACGATGAAGACCTGCGTCGCCTGGGCCTGCTCGATAGCCCGCAGACCATGCGCGCTGCCGGCGAGCCAACGCAGCTCGACAGCCATGTCGACCAGGGCTACTGGCTGTTGCTGCCCCTGCTGTTACTCGCCGCCTGTGCCGGGCGGCGCGGCTGGCTGTTCTGCCTGCCCCTGCTGCTGATGCTGCCACCGCAAAGCAGCCACGCCTTCGGACTCGACGACCTCTGGCTGCGCCCCGACCAACAGGGCCAGCGCCTGCTGCAGGCACAACGCCCGGCCGAGGCAGCGCAGCGCTTCGTCGATCCACAGTGGCAGGGCAAGGCACTCTATGAGGCCGAGGATTATGCCGCCGCCGCAGAACGTTTCGCCAAGGGCGACAGCGCAGCCGATCATTACAATCGCGGCAATGCCCTGGCCAAGGCCGGCGAACTGGAGGCAGCGCTGGATGCCTATGAGCAGGCCCTGGAGCGCCAGCCGGAGCTGGCCGCGGCGCAGCACAACAAAGCATTGGTGGAACAAGCGCTGCGTCAGCGCGAAAATCAGCAGCAATCCGGCGAGGGTGATTCGACCGAGCAGCAGGAACACGCCAACGAGCAGTCACAGCCGAATGAATCGCCGGCCGGCCAGCCCGCCGAGAGTAGTGCCGCACAGCCTACCCAGCCGGGCAGTAGCGGTGAGAGCAGTGAAAACAGCGACGTACAGGGCAGCGCCAATGGCGCCGGGGAAGACACCCAGCCCAGCACCAGCAGTGAACTCCCGAGCGACGCCGAGCCCGTTGCGCCACCCCGCACGGCAGCCGATCTGGGCACGGCGGCGGAACGCCGACAGGCGCTGGAACAATGGCTGCGGCAAATACCGGATGACCCGGCCGAATTGCTGCGGCGCAAATTCTGGTATGAACAGCAACAGCGTCAGGACTCGAATCAATGAAGCGTCTGGTCTTCCTGCTTCTTCTACTGCTCGCGGGGCAGGCCCATGCAGAGGCCTTTTTCGCCAGCGTCGACCGCACTCGCCTGAGCGAGGGCGAAACCGTGGTGCTGACGCTGGAGTCGACCGACCCGACCCGCTTCGGCCGACCCGACCTGAGCCCGCTGGATAAAGACTTCGAGGTACTTGGCAGCCGCCAGGTCAATCGCCTGAGCAGCATCGGCGATACGCCACGCGCCAGCACTCGCTGGATCCTGACCCTGCAGCCACGCCGCAACGGCGAGGTGACGATCCCGGCAATCCGCCTGGAAGACGCCGAAACCCTGCCGATCACGCTGAATGTCGAGGCAGCCGTCAGCGCCGGCAACGGCGAACAGCTGGCACCGGTATTCATCGATGCCAGCCTCGATCAGGAGAGCGTCTACGTCCAGGCCCAGGCCGTGCTGACCCTGCGCATCTACCACTCGGTGTCCATGTACGACGACAGCAGCCTGACGCCCCTGCGCATCGCGGATGCGCGTGTCGAGCAACTGGGCGAACCACGCACCTACGAGAAGAGCATCGGCGGCGTGCTACACGGCGTGATCGAGTTTCAGTACGCCATCTACCCGCAGCGCAGCGGACAACTGGTGATCCCGGGCCAGACCTTCAGCGCCACCCTGGTCGACCGCTCGCGCAACAATGATTTCCTGCCCTTCGGGCCACGCACCGGCAAGGTCTCGCGGGTCAAATCACCGGACATTCCGCTGCAGGTCAAACCCAAGCCGGCCGACTACCCGGCTGAAGTGCCCTGGCTACCGGCGCGCGCCCTGGGCCTGGCGGAAACCTGGAACCCACAACCAGAACAGAGCCAGGTTGGCGATTCCCTGACCCGCCGCCTGATTCTCAAGGTCGACGGCCTTTCCAGCGCCCAGCTGCCACCATTGCCGGCAACCCAGGTCGACGGCCTGCGTCGTTACCCGGATCAACCGCAGATGGACGATCAGAAAAGCGAGAACGGTATCGTCGGCACCCGCGAGGAGCGCGAAGCACTGGTGCCCAGCCGGGCAGGCAATTTCGAACTGCCACCGCTGGAAATAGTCTGGTGGAACACCCAGACCGACACGCTGGAGCGCACGACACTGTCGGCCCGTACCCTGCAGGTCGCGGAAAACCCGCAACTGCAGAACGATGAACAACCCAATACGCCGATGGTGACGACCCAGGTGATCGAGGGGCCGGAACTGTGGCCCTGGCAGCTGGCCTGCGCTGTGCTGAGCTTGGCCACGCTGCTCGGCTTCGGCTTGTGGTGGCATGCCCGCCGCCAACCGGCGATCCAGCGCGCGGCGCAGAGTGGCCCGAGCCCGCGCACGCTGCTCGACGACATCAAGCGTGCCTGCCAGGCCGGCGATGCCCAGGCCACTCGTCATGCACTCGACGCCTGGGCTCGCCAACAACCGGAAACCCTGGCCGACATGGCCGCGCGCTACGTGCCGTTGTCGGATGCTCTCGACGGTCTCAACGGTGCCCTGTACAGCGAAAGCGGCCAGTTCTGGCAAGGCGAAGAGCTGTGGAAAGCCATTCGCAGCCTGCCCGCCAGCCAGGAGCCGAGCGCAGCCCCGCAGGAAAGCAGCGCGCTGCCGCCGCTGTATCCGCGCTAGGTGCGCGATGGGCTTGCAGGACACGCAGTTCTAAGCGTGCAAGTGGTGGGGTGGGCCTCAGCCCACCAACAGCGGCAGACCTTGGTGGGCTGAAGCGGATCGCCGCCCGGCCCACCCTACGTACTGCGTTAGCGGGTGCGTCCGAGAATCGCGGATAAATCCGCTCCTACGGCGACGGTGAAACACCCCAGCTCAGCGCCAGACCAGCCAGGGACGAAAATAGCACCCACGCTCTGCGTGGGCGCATGAGTCAACAACACTCTCGGATCACAACGACAACGCCAGCCTACGGATTGCAGTCGACGCACAGACCGGTAGGAGCCGGCTTGTCGGCGATACACCCCATATGCCGCAATGATCGCCAGCAAGCTGGCTCCTACACAGGAACGCGTCCTGCGGATTTCCTGGGCTCCCGCATTCGCGGGCGTTTCAGAAGCCCCCAAACCCACATCGGAAACTTTCCGATACGCAATCGGGTAGGAGGCGGCCTCACGGCCGCCGTCCTCCCACACCACCGTGCGTACGGTTCCGTACACGGCGGTTCAGGCCATGCGGTTAAGCCGATTGATCGTATCCAGTATCGAGACCAGTCCAAGTCTGTCCCATAGCTTCTTCGGCAGCGCCTGATTCATATGCGGCGCTCCTGAGTTCCACCACGGGCCTCGGCCATTGAAGGCCGACTTGCAGGCACGCTCCTCGCTCAATCCCAGGCGCATCAGGTTGCGCGCCCTCGTAGAGGGCTGCTTCCATTGCCGCCAGATGACACAGCGAAGTTTGTGCCTGACCCAGCCATCCAGCTCTTCCAGTGGACGCTTGCTCTGGCTGAGCTTGAAGTAGCCTGCCCAGCCTCGCAGCACCGGGTTTACCCGCTCGATGACATTCGCCATCTTGTGGCCCCGCACCCCTCGCAGCAGTTCCCTGAGACGGTCGCGCACACGGCGCAGGCTCATGGTTGCCACTCGCAGTCTAGGCTGCGAGTGCCAACTCATCCCATACCCCAGGTAGTCGCATTTCCACGACCCAGCCAC
>NZ_QASO01000047.1 GCF_003052605.1 Ectopseudomonas oleovorans
CGCCGGGCAGATCGAGGCCGGCATCGTCTGGGTCAACAGCTGGTTCCTGCGCGACCTGCGCACCGCCTTCGGCGGCAGCAAGCAGTCGGGCATCGGGCGCGAAGGGGGTGTGCACTCGCTGGAATTCTACACCGAGCTGAAAAACATCTGTGTGAAACTCTGAGGAGCTGGCCATGAACGCACCGCAGCAAAGCCCTGAAATCGGTCGCGAAATCCTCGCCGCTGGCTACCGCACCAACCTGCATGATCAGGGCGAAGGCTTCCCGGTTCTGCTGATCCACGGCTCCGGGCCGGGCGTCACCGCCTGGGCCAACTGGCGCGGGATCATTCCGCAGCTGGCGCAGACGCGCCGGGTGGTCGCTCCGGACATGCTCGGCTTCGGCTACAGCGAACGTCCGGCCGATGGACAATACAGCCAGGCGCGCTGGGTCGAGCATGCCATCGGCGTGCTCGACGCCCTCGGCATCCAGCAGGCCGACATCGTCGGCAACTCGTTCGGCGGCGGGCTGGCGCTGGCACTGGCCATCCGGCATCCCGAGCGGGTGCGCCGGCTGGTGCTGATGGGCAGCGTTGGAGTGAGTTTTCCAATCACGCCGGGCCTGGATGCTGTCTGGGGCTACGAGCCGTCCTTTGCCAGCATGCGCCGGCTGATGGACGTTTTCGCCCACGACCGCACCCTGGTCAACGACGAGCTGGCCGAGCTGCGTTACCAGGCCAGTATCCGCCCCGGCTTTCAGGAGTCGTTCGCCGCGATGTTCCCGCCGCCACGGCAGAACGGAGTCGACGATCTGGCCAGCAACGAGACCGATATCCGCGCCCTGCCCAACGAAACCCTGGTCATCCACGGCCGCGAGGATCGGATCATCCCGCTGCAGGCTTCGCTGACCCTCGCGCAGTGGATTCCCAACGCCCAGCTACACGTGTTCGGCCAGTGCGGCCACTGGACCCAGATCGAACACGCCGAGCGTTTCGCCCGCTTGGTCGAGAATTTCCTCGCCGAGGCCGACGCCCTCCATTCCTGAGAGAGACCGATATGGACAAGACATTGATCAACGAACTCGGCGACGAGCTCTACCAGGCGATGGTCCAGCGCGAGACCGTCACGCCGCTGACCAGCCGCGGCTTCGACATCAGCGTCGAGGACGCCTACCACATTTCCCTGCGCATGCTGGAACGGCGCCTGGCCGCCGGCGAGCGGGTGATCGGCAAGAAGATCGGCGTCACCAGCAAGGCCGTGCAGAACATGCTCGGCGTGCACCAGCCGGACTTCGGCTACCTCACCGATGCCATGGTCTACAACAGCGGCGAAGCCATGCCGATCAGCGAGAAGCTGATCCAGCCGCGCGCCGAGGGCGAGATCGCCTTCATCCTCAAGAAGGACCTGATGGGGCCGGGCGTGACCAACGCCGACGTGCTGGCTGCCACCGAATGCGTGATCCCCTGCTTCGAAGTGGTCGATTCGCGCATCCAGGACTGGAAGATCAAGATCCAGGACACCGTGGCGGACAACGCCTCCTGCGGGCTGTTCGTGCTCGGCGACCAGGCCGTCTCACCGCGCCAGGTCGATCTGGTCACCTGCGGCATGCTGGTCGAGAAGAACGGCCAGCTGCTCTCCACCGGCGCTGGAGCGGCTGCGCTCGGCTCGCCGGTCAATTGCGTGGCCTGGTTGGCCAACACCCTCGGCCACTTCGGCATCGGCCTGAAGGCCGGCGAAGTGATCCTGTCCGGCTCGCTGGTTCCGCTGGAACCGGTCAAGGCCGGTGATTTCATGCGCGTCGAGATCGGCGGCATCGGCAGCGCCTCCGTGCGCTTCATCTGATCGAGGACAGCCTGATGAACAAGAAACTGAAAGTAGCGATCATAGGCCCGGGCAACATCGGCACAGATCTGGTGATGAAGATGCTGCGTTCCGAGTGGATCGAGCCGGTCTGGATGGTCGGCATCGACCCCGAGTCCGATGGCCTCAAGCGCGCCCGCGAGTTCGGCCTGAAGACCACCGCCGAGGGCGTCGACGGCCTGCTGCCGCACGTGCTCGAGGACGATATCCGCATCGCCTTCGATGCCACCTCCGCCTATGTACACGCCGAGAACAGCCGCAAGCTCAACGAGCTGGGCGTGCTGATGGTCGACCTGACCCCGGCCGCCATCGGCCCGTACTGCGTGCCGCCGGTGAACCTCAAGCAGCATGTCGGCACGCTGGAAATGAACGTCAACATGGTCACCTGTGGTGGCCAGGCCACCATCCCGATGGTCGCCGCGGTATCGCGCGTGCAGCCGGTGGCCTACGGCGAGATCGTCGCCACCGTGTCCTCGCGCTCCATCGGCCCGGGCACCCGCAAGAACATCGACGAGTTCACCCGCACCACCGCCGGCGCCATCGAGCAGGTCGGCGGGGCCAAGGAAGGCAAGGCGATCATCGTCGTCAACCCGGCCGAGCCGCCGCTGATGATGCGCGACACCATCCACTGCCTGACCGAAACCGAACCGGACCAGGATGCGATCACCGCATCGGTCCACGCGATGATCGCCGAGGTGCAGAAGTACGTGCCCGGCTACCGGCTGAAGAATGGCCCGGTATTCGACGGCAACCGCGTCTCGATCTTCATGGAGGTCGAGGGCCTGGGCGACTACCTGCCCAAGTACGCCGGCAACCTCGACATCATGACCGCCGCCGCCCTGCGCACCGGCGAGATGTTCGCCGAGGAAATCGCCAGCGGCACCATTCAACTGCCACGTCGTGAAGCGGCACTGGCCTAAAGGAGTCGCACCATGAATCTGCAAGGCAAGAACGTCACCCTGCACGACATGAGCCTGCGCGACGGCATGCACGCCAAGCGCCACCAGATCAGCCTCGAGCAGATGATCGCGGTCGCCACCGGCCTCGACGCCGCCGGCATGCCACTGATCGAGATCACCCACGGCGACGGCCTCGGCGGTCGCTCGATCAACTACGGTTTCCCCGCGCACAGCGACGAGGAATACCTGCGTGCGGTGATCCCGCGCCTCAAGCAGGCCAAGGTATCCGCCCTGCTGCTGCCGGGCATCGGCACGGTCGACCACCTGAAGATGGCGCTCGACTGTGGCGTCTCCACCATTCGAGTGGCCACGCATTGCACCGAGGCCGATGTCTCCGAGCAGCACATCGGCATGTCGCGCAAGCTGGGCGCCGATACCGTCGGCTTCCTGATGATGGCGCACATGATCAGCGCCGAAAAAGTGCTGGAGCAGGCGCGGCTGATGGAAAGCTACGGCGCCAACTGCATCTATTGCACCGACTCCGCCGGCTACATGCTGCCCGATGAAGTCAGCGAGAAGATCGGCCTGCTGCGCGCCGAGCTGAACCCGGCCACCGAGATCGGCTTCCACGGTCACCACAACATGGGCATGGCCATCGCCAACTCGCTGGCGGCCATCGAGGCCGGCGCCTCGCGCATCGACGGCTCGGTCGCAGGGCTAGGCGCGGGTGCCGGCAACACCCCGCTGGAAGTCTTCGTCGCGGTGTGCAAGCGCATGGGCGTGGAAACCGGCATCGACCTCTACAAGATCATGGATGTGGCCGAAGACCTCGTCGTGCCGATGATGGACCAGCCGATCCGCGTCGACCGCGATGCGCTGACCCTGGGCTATGCCGGCGTATACAGCTCATTCCTGCTGTTCGCCCAGCGCGCCGAGAAGAAATACGGCGTGCCGGCCCGCGACATTCTGGTCGAGCTGGGGCGCCGCGGCACCGTCGGTGGCCAGGAAGACATGATCGAAGACCTCGCCCTGGATATGTCCCGGGCCCGCCAGAACCAGAAGGTGAGCGCATGAACCGTACCCTCAACCGCGAGCAGGTGCTGGCCCTGGCCGAGCACATCGAGAACGCCGAATTGCAGGCCCATGACATCCACAAGGTCACCAACGACTATCCCGAGATGACCTTCGCCGATGCCTACGACATCCAGTGGGAAATCCGCCGGCGCAAGGAGGAGCGCGGCAACAAGATCGTCGGCCTGAAGATGGGCCTGACCTCATGGGCGAAGATGGCACAGATGGGCGTGGAGACGCCGATCTACGGCTTTCTCGCCGACTACTTCAGCGTGCCCGACGGCGGCACGGTGGACTGTTCCAAGCTGATCCACCCCAAGATCGAGGCGGAAATCGCGGTGGTCACCAAGGCACCGCTGGTCGGGCCTGGTTGCCATATCGGCGACGTGATCGCCGCGGTCGACTACGTGATCCCCACCGTCGAGGTAATCGACTCGCGCTATGAGAATTTCAAGTTCGACCTGATCAGCGTGGTGGCCGACAACGCCTCGTCGACCCGCTACATCACCGGAGGCCGCATGGCCAACCTCGAGGAGGTCGACCTGCGCACTCTCGGCGTGGTGATGGAGAAGAACGGCGAGGTGGTGGAACTTGGTGCCGGCGCCGCAGTGCTCGGCCATCCGCTGTCCAGCGTGGCCATGCTGGCCAACCTGCTGGCAGAGCGCGACGAACACATACCGGCCGGCACCTTCATCATGACTGGCGGCATCACCGCCGCCGTCGCAGTAGCGCCGGGCGACAACATCACCGTGCGCTACCAGGGGCTTGGCAGCGTCTCCGCGCGCTTCGTCTGAGCCATCCGGCCGCCCTGCCCGGGCGGCCTCTTCTTCAGGAGGCACACCATGCCTATTGCCCAGATCCACATCCTTGAAGGCCGCAGCGACGAGCAGAAGGAAACCCTCATTCGCGAAGTCAGCGAGGCCATCTCGCGCTCCCTGGATGCGCCGCTGACCAGCGTGCGAGTGATTATAACCGAGATGCCCAAAGGCCACTTCGGCATCGGCGGCGAAAGCGCCAAGGCCATTGGTCGATGAACCTGCCTCCTCCTGCACAGAGTCCGGCACATGAGAACAACGAATCAACGCTCGCTGCACTGGGAAGCCGCCTATGCCGCCACCCGTGCGGCCGTGGCACATGCAGAGAAGCTAGGCGTGCGCATTAACGTCTGCGTGGTTGACCACTCCGGCCTGCCGTTGGCCTATCTCCGCATGAACGGCGCCTTTCTACATTCACGGGAAATTGCCGAAGACAAGGCATACACCGCCGTGAGCTTCGGCTTCTCCACCCGCGACTGGCTCGACGTGCTGGGTGACAACCCGCGCCTGCGCATCGGCCTGCCAAGACGCGAGCGGCTGGTGGTGTTCGGCGGGGGCCTGCCGATCCTGCTCGATGGTGAATGCATCGGCGGCATCGGCGTCTCTGGGGCCGACGAGGGGCAGGACGAAGCCTGCGCGGCAGCGGGCTTGGCGGCCATAGGGCATCATGAGGCATCCAGTTTGGGGTAGAGGCAGATTTTGACTTTCGCGCCCGAACGCATCATGCGGCTGGCTTCCAGAAGGGAAATCAGCAGCATTGATTGGCCTTCTGATCTCTTTAGGCGGTTTCGGTAATAAGCGGAGCGAGAAACAGATCAGCCGATGGATGCTAGGTCGGCAAGCCCGTTCAGTTTGGCGGTGGCAGATAGACCGTGGGCCAATGGCTGGTTGGCGGCGAGCAATTCCTGCAACTGCACGGCTTGGCCGCCCTTGAGGTGCTCAGCGTTGCGCAGCAGCAGCCAGCGGCTGCGCTTGACCACCTTGCGCGCTGGTTTGTTATCGCGCAAGGTGGTTGGCCTGGTCGACGCGGATACGGTCGATCACCTCACGACCGTAGCGCGCCACCCCATGGAACAGGTCGTACACCACTTCGGCTTGAGGGCAGTGCCGCTTCACTTCCAGGTCGAAAGCGGTGTTCATGTCCATGGCGACCGCCTCGATATGCCGGCAGTGCTCACCGAGCCACTCGAAGAATGGGCGAATCGCCTGGCGGCTGCATAGCGACAGCAGGGTGTGGGGGTTGGGATGTTTAGCGACTGCCAATCTACCCACTTCCTCGCCTGTTACTAATGAGGAACAAAGTATCCGAACATCGCAATAATATTCGCGGTATTGTCTGACATCATAAAAACACAAAAGCATCAGCGTGTTATGGGTTTCACGGATACTTATCGGAAAACTTTTTGACTGTCCGGATACAAAATTTCGGGTTAGTAACTCGCTCTTTCCCCAGAATCCGCGGCCGCCCATTATAAAGGCTGGACACGCTGGCCGTTCCATAAACTGGAAGAGGAGTCTCTTCATGAACATCACTGCATCGGAACCGGCGTCCGGGCCCTGGAACCCTAAACGAATTCTGGCCGCGCTGCGCGCCGACGCCAGCATCGGCGAAGTGCTGGCGGGCGCCGACATCGAGGCCCGGTACCTGAACGACTGGAGCGGCGAGGAAGGCGGCAGGCCGCTGGCCTTGGTGCGCCCGCACGACACCGCCGAAATTGCGCGCGTGATGGCATTATGCCATGCAGGACGCTGCCCGGTGGTGCCGCAGGGCGGGCTGACCGGCCTGGCCGGCGGTGCCACGCCGATAGAAGGCTGCGTGCTCGTTTCACTGGAGCGCATGTCCGGCGTGGTCGAACTGGACCCTGCCTCAGCCACCATGACCGTGCTGGCCGGCACGCCGCTGCAGGTCGTTCAGGAAGCCGCGCAGGCGGCGGGCTTTCTGTTCGCGCTGGACTTGGGCGCGCGCGGCTCATGCCAGATCGGCGGCAACATCGCCACCAATGCGGGCGGCAACCGCGTGATCCGCTACGGCATGGCGCGCGACCTGGTGCTGGGACTGGAAGCCGTGCTGCCCGACGGAACCGTGCTGTCCATGATGAACAAGATGGTCAAGAACAATGCCGGCCCCGATCTGAAGCATCTGTTCATCGGCACCGAGGGCACGCTGGGCATCATCACGCAGGCCGTGCTCCGCCTGCATCCGGGCGTCTCGGGCGCCAATACCGCGTTGGTAGCCGCGCCCGATTTCGGCTCGGCCATCAAGCTGCTGCGCCATGCGCAGCACCTCCTGGGCGGCCGGGTCAGCGCATTCGAGATGATGTGGCAGGACTACTATGCCGCGGCCACAACCGCCGGCGGCATCGCCGCGCCGCTGCCGGCCACGTATCCACTATACGTGCTGCTGGACCTGCAGGCGGCCGCACCCGAAGAGGATGCGGCGCGCTTCGAGGCGATGTTGGAACACGCGCTGGCCGAAGGCTGGATCGCCGACGCCGCCGTGGCCCAATCTCACACGCAGACCCAAGCCTTCTGGGAACTGCGCGATGCCATCTCCGAGATGCTGCGCACCTTCGCGCCCACCATCAACTTCGACGTGTCCGCGCCCATCTCGGGCATCGAGGAATGCGTGGCCCGGATGCGCGAGGCGCTGGCGCGCGATTTCCCCGGCGTTCGGGCGATCTACTTCGGCCACGTCGGCGACGGCAACGTGCATATCGTGGTGGGTTCGCTGCCGACTGACGACCGCAAGACCGAACAGCGCATCGAGGCCGCATTCTACGCTATCGTGCGCAGCCTGTCGGGATCGGTCTCGGCCGAGCACGGCATTGGGCTGCACAAGCGGCCGTGGTTGCACTACAGCCGCAATCCGGCGGAGCTGTCCTTGATCGCGACGGTGAAGCGCGCGCTCGATCCGCACGGGATCATGAATCCGGGGAAGATTCTGGCGTCTTGAGTGGGGGTGGTGGCGGCGGTCGCCGCCTGATGGGTGCTGCAAGAGATTTTTTTGAAGAAAAAATTTACGGTCACCCCGTTTCTGCAATACTGACCAGCGATGATTCTATGGCTTGCGTAAATCTATCCGGCGCCTCGTTTGGGCTGCCTCGCGCCACGATGAGAGTCGCGCCTGGTGATCCTGACAAGCCGGCGGCTTCGAAAGCCGTTTTTTATGTCAGGTTCTTCACCAAGCCGGTGGCCGTTCACGTCATCGGTTGTTCAGCATCGCAAAACCTGGAAGGGTGTTCCGTGGTACAGCTGTAATGGCCGGATCAGGCGGCGTAGACGACTGGCCCTGCTTCGAATTCCGAGTGGTTGGCAGCGATCGCCCAGGCGATTCGGGCGAACTTGTTGGCCAGGGCGCACACCACTACATTCGAGTGATTCGAGCGGCGTCGCTCTCGTAGCGAACGGACCCAGTCGGCCAGGGCGCCCTGCTGATGCTTCAGGCGCTGCGGCTAGACCCGGGCGCATTGCACTAGAAGTCGCCGCAAATTCTTGTCCCCTCGTTTGCTCATCCCCAGCAAATTGGCTCGACCGCCGGTGCTGTGCTGGCGGGGCACCAGCCCCACCGATGCCGCGAAATCACGGCTGCCGCCATACTGCTTGCCATCGCCATTTCGGCCGATAACAGGCTGGCCGTGATCGGGCCGACACAGGGAATCGTCAGCAAGCGACTCCCCAGGTCATCTTCCTCAAGCTGGGTGGTCATTTCCTTGTCCAGTGCCTTGATCTGTCCGTCCAGATAGCGTGAATGCTGATGCAGGCGCGTTAGGAGTGCGACCAGCCGAGGCGGCAGCTCATGCTCATCCAACGTGCTCGGCAGTCGTCTGACCAGCGATAGTCCCTTGGGCAGGCTGATGCCGAACTCCAGCAGGAAACCGTGGGCCTGGTTGGCCGTCTTGGTACGATCACGCACCAGCGAATCACGCATCCGGTGCAATACCGAAAGCGTTTGCCGGGCCTCGGTCTTGGGCGAGACGAAGCGCATGCTGGGCCGCGAGGCGGCTTCGCAGATCGCTTCGGCATCAATGAAGTCGTTCTTGTTGCCCTTGACGAAAGGACGCACGAACTGCGGCGAGATCAATTTCACTTGATGCCCGAGCGCCGTCAGTTGGCGCGCCATAAAGTGCGCTCCGGCGCAGGCTTCCATCACCACCGTGCAAGCCGGCAGGATGCCAAGCAATCGCATCATTTGCTGGCGTGTCGCTTTCGTGCGAAAGATCTTCCGGCCAGAACCGTCTTTTCCGTGTAGATGAAAGCTTTGCTTGCCCGGATCAATCCCTACCAGTGCAACTGCGCTCGTGATGATGGCCTCCGAAATAAAAACACCCTGCGAAAGTGTGCCCTCGGAGGGTGGGGATGACCATCTCATTAACCCGAATCTCGAACGCGCGGAACCCACCAGGCAGCAAAAGCCACCGATCTTCTCGGCATGCAGCCAACTACCCTGGCTGCTGCCCAGCTCCACGCTGATCCTCCGCGCCGTTTCGCAAACTACCGGTATCAGCCTGCATGCGCTTTTCATCCATGTATTCGAGCGTGCTGGACAGGCTGCTCGCGGCGACGGTCTTGCGGCTGCCGCCGCGTATCGACAGTAAGCGCCCCCCCTTTTGCTCGAACACCCCGCCCTGCATCCTGTGCTTTTCCAGTAGGGGATTTATATGGAAACGATGCACGCGCGCCGCGAGTCCTGGGCTCGGCATGTTCAGGCCTGGCAGGACAGCGGGCTGACGCAGTTGCTTATTGCCAGTAGCATGCGCTCAAACCCGAGGCACTGGCCTACTGGATCAGACGCAGCAAGCGGGCGGCCACGCCGCTTACCCTGGTGCCCGTGGCAGCGGCAGCGGCAGGGGTGTGGCTGCTGCAGGCATGCCAGTGGCTGGCGGTTGGCGTTGCCGGCGGACGTCGATGCAAGCTGGTTGGCCGGATTGCTGCGGGGGATGGCCTGACGCGAATGCCGGCCCAGGTTTGGCTGGTGGCCGACCGATCAACATGCGCTTGGGGATCGACGGGCTTTGGTGCACCTTCAGCAGGCCCTCGGGCGACCACCCTGCGATGGCACGACCTATGCCTTTCGCAATCGGCACGGCTCGCGGCTCAAGCTGTTGCAGAAGGACGGCACCGGTGTGTGGTTGGGTCAGCGCCGTCTGCATCAAGGCCGTTTTCGCTAGTTCCATGCCGCCGAATGCAGCGCCGCGCTGGTCAAGATCGGCGAAGACATCAGCGAGCAGCTCGACCTGATCCTGGCCAGGTCCTTCGTCCACCGGCACAGTCGCCCGCAATAAGCCTGCCGCCCGTGCGAAAGCATCAGCGCCGCGCCGGTTCCGCCAGCAGTGATCGAAGGCGGCATGGCCGCCCCTGAC
Organism: Ectopseudomonas oleovorans; assembly: GCF_003052605.1. GTDB lineage: Bacteria > Pseudomonadota > Gammaproteobacteria > Pseudomonadales > Pseudomonadaceae > Aquipseudomonas > Aquipseudomonas oleovorans_A. The sequence goes on from NZ_QASO01000047.1 coordinate 9,983, forward strand.
CTGACCGCCTGCCGCTCTACCGCCTCGAACAGATCGCTGCCCGTGACGGCGTCACCCTGCCCGTTCGGCCCTCGCCGAGTGAGTCGGGCGCTACGGCGTGGCCTTGAGCCCCTGGTGGATCGGCTGCGCGCCTTATTGCTCCAACGCCAGGTGCTGCATGCCGATGAAACTCCCTCTGCAGCAACTCAATCCCGGCGAGGGGAAAACCAAACGCCCCTATCTCTGGGCCTACTCTGGGCCTACCGCAGCAACGACCTGGAGCCCAGTGACAGCCGAGGCCTTGCGGCGCATCGCCGATCTCTATGCCCTCGATTGGCGCGCCCCCGCACTCGACGCGGCCGTCCGGCAGCTGCTGCGTGAACAGAAAGCCCTGCCCAAACTGCAGGCCCTACACGACCGGCTGCAGCTACCGCGCCGCCACCATCCAGAGCGTGCTGGCCACCACCAGACTGAACGGTCTCGAGCCCGGCGCCTGGCTCAAGGACACCCCGGGAAAAACTGCCCATCTGGCCCAACAGCCAGATCGAGGAGCTGTTGCCCCTCGGCGTCTCAACCTGAGTAACGATGGGACGGCTGGACGCTCACCTTTTTTCATAAGACGAGCCGAAAACGGGCACCTACCCACAGCATGGGTTCGCGGAGGCGGGCTTAACCGTGATCGGTTGCTAAATGGGGGGCGATGCCGCTCAGCATGCGCTTAATGCAGCTCACGACCTGCTCAACCTAGATTGCTAATTCCCGGCTTGGATAGGGGGCAGGTTTTACAGAGGGTTCGCGCTTGGTAAGAAGTCCTCATGCAGGAGCCGCAGGTATGGGTTGTCTGGCGGCGTCTCCTGGAACAGCGCATCCGGGCTGGCGAGCAGGTAGCCGTGCAGCCGGCGCGACTTGCGCGGCCCCGTGACTTCGCAGGTCCAGATGTTCAGCCCGCTCGGCTGCTTGCGGTGCTGTCCCAGCTTCTCGAAGCGCTTCTGTACCCACTGCCACCCCTCCAGCTTCTCCTGCTTGGCCAGCGCGACGACTTGAAGGTACTCCTGCGCGTAGCGCTGGAACACGCCGGGGCTGACGAGGTAGCTCGTACCGGCGACGGTATGCACCAGGGCCCTGGCGTCGTTGATGATGAGCTTGCGCGTCTGGATGCTCTGACGCAGCCAAGCCATGAAGTGCGCCCCGGAGGGCTCCGTGCGATCCTGGGCAGGCGCGAGGCTCATCTGCGGCGGGGGCACGGTCGAAGGGGCCGGCTCGGGCTCGGCAACAGTGGAGCTCGGGATCTCCGGTTCCGTGGGTGGAGCGGCGTCGCCCAGCAGGTCGAGCAGCGCGGCCACGCCGGTGTCCATGGCTGCGGATGGGATCGGCGCCGCGCTCGCGGGTGCAGCTTCGGTGCCTTCCACGCGCGGCCCATCGGCCACCCCCGGCGCCTGCGGCTCCGCCTGTTCCGCTTCGACCTGCACACGGCCTGCGAACGGCGCCGGCCGGTCGGCGGCATCCCAGATCATCGCCGGCGAGAGTTTCAGGAAGGTGAAGGCGTGCGACCAGCCGGCGTCGCTGGTGACGGTAGCCTTCCAGATCGCCTTGCCATCCGGCGTCGGTTGCACGACGCCGTGATCCTGCAGCACGTTGAACACCGCCGTGTTGCTCGCGGGGATGCCGTCGATGCCCTGCGACAGCAGATGTGCGCGCAGCTTGTCGGAGACGGTCTTGCTCACCAGCCACAAGGCGTCTTGGGTCAGCCAACCGTCCGCCGGGCCGGCCTGGTTCAACTTGAACTCCTCCTTGAGCAGGTAGCCCAAGCCGTCGAGCAATTTGCGTTGCAGCGCATGCTTGGGCGCCGCCAGCGCCTTGCTGGGATCGCCGCCGAGTTCTTGGGCGACCGATGCCTGGTCGGCCTGCACGACCAGCTCGCCGAGCGTGCCGGCGTGCTCGTACTGGCCGGCCAGTACGTACAGCAGCGCGGCCCAGAGGTCGGAATAGCCGCTGAGCCAGTCGAAGATGTCTCGATCGAGAAGGCGCGCGTAGAGCAGCCCGGTGGCGGCGCTGTGCAGGCGGTACTCACGCTCCTTTCGGTAATGAAAGCGGTAGGGCTTACGCAGTGGGCCGTGCCAGGGATGCCAGACGCTGCCGTCGACATGCTCGACGTGCAGATCGACGGCAATCTTGCCGATGTCGTGCAGCAGGGCCGCGTAGGCCGTGCCTGCGGTCCAGGCTTCGGCCTGGGCCGCCTGTGCCTCTGGCGTGACGCCCGCAGGCAGCAGGTATGACTGCCGCAATTTCAGCGCATAGGCGACGATTTCCAGGCCGTGGTCCAGCATGCCGCCCGGATAGGCGTGGTGGTGGTTCTCGGAGGCCGGGAACTTCTGGACCAGCTCGGCGTAGCGTTCCAGTGGGGCGAGGTAGAGCGTGGCGAACTGTCGGCGCGAGAGCGATGTGCGCTGCCAGATGCGTTCCAGCAGTTTCCGCCGGCGCGGCGAGGCCAGCAGCGATGCGGCCGACTCGGGCCGCATCGACCCTTTCGGAGTTTCGATGGCGGATGTGGGCGGTGTGCCGGCGGTGGGTGGCACCCGTTTGCGCTGGAACAGCGAGAGCATGACGACCCCCGGATGACGGGCTGATCGGGGCGCCTTTTGGCCTTTTCGGGTAGGGCCTTTCCCCTTGGCCCCGTTCCCTTGCCCCTTCCCAGCCCTTTGGCCTTTGGCCTTTGTCGGAAGCCTTTGGGTATAGGGCCGCTGCTTCGCGGATGCCACGATGAATGCGGCATGGGGCAGGCCCGACAAGCGGGGAATACTTCTGTCGCCGCGTCAGATCTGGCCCAGGCCGGCATCGAGCGCAGCGGCTTGCGCGGCGAAGTCCTTGGGGCGCTTCTTGCGAAAGGTCTCCAGGTTGTTGAGCTTCCAGCGCAGTGCCGGCAGTTGCGCGGCGTGCTGGCATTGCATCAGCGACCAGTCCGGTTCTGCGCGTACCAGGCCGCTCAGGAACCGCCTGTGCGCCTTCGTCAGCCGTTGCTGCAACTCGCGTCGCAACTGCGCGCGAGCCTCCAGCAGCGTGTCCAAGGGGCAGTCCACTTCGGCCATACCGACAAAGGCCCGTTCGTACTCGCCGGCGATGTCCTTGTCGTTGCCGAACAGCACTTCGTGGGGCGGTCGGTTGTGGCCCGCCAGATAGATCACGAAGCACTCGACCATGCCGTCGCTGATGTCGCCCGACTCAAAGAGCTGCCACACGTCGAACAGGTCGCGGGGGTGCTGCCGATCCAGCGCGGCCACCAGCTTGCTGGCATACAGCTCGTCTGGTGCCAGGATCGGCACGTCCAACTCGATGCCGAACAGATCGCTGGTCCTAGCACTCAGCGGCCGCCGCTCAACGGGCAGCACGCTGCCTCGGAACACGACGTTGACCTCGATCTTCACCTGGTTGGCGTCGTTCTCGACGATCAGCTTGGTGTCCCCCAGGTCCTTGGCGCGAACCAGGCGTGTCTGCACGCCCAGTGGTGCAACGCGCGTGGCGATGGCGGCCAGCTCCTGGTTGATGGCTTGCAGCGCTTCGTCGCGCGGCGTCTGCCAAGGGAGGTACACCACGTCGATGTCTACCGACAGGCGCGGCATGTCCCGCACGAAGAGGTTGATGGCCGTGCCGCCCTTCATGGCGAAGATGTCGTTGGCGAACACGTCAGGCGCGACGGCCAGCAGCAGGCGAACGGTGTCCGCGTAGGTCTTATCCATGAGGTCTCAGGCTCAGCAAGGTGCCGTCATCGAGCCGGCTCATCCAGCGCGTGTTGCTGCCGGTGCGAACCGGGTACTGCTCCAGCAGAGCATCGACATCCACGAGGCTGGTCTCGCGCGCCCAGGTGAGGAACAGGCGCACGGCCTTCACGCTGGCGCAGCAGGACAGCAGTTGCCCGAGTAAGTCCTTGCGGGGGGAACGCAGTCCATCAAAGATGTTGCGGGCCTCTTCGAGGCTCTGCTTGGCGCCGGCTTCGTACAGCAGTTCCAGAACGGCACGCTCGGAGGCAGCCACCCGCAGATCCTCGGGCAGGCCAGGCGGCGTGGTCAGGGTCATGCTGGCCAGCGCCGTGTCCGGCCAGTCGAACAGGCGGGCGTGGACGTAGCGGGCCGGAAAGCGCGCGGTGAACCAGGCCGGCAACGCGAAACGACCGTCGCCCCACAGTACCAGCGTCTCCCGGCTGCCCAGGTTGTGGCGCACGCCCTGCAGGGCCAGGGCGCTCTTGCCGCCGACGTGCAGGCCGGGCACGCGCTGTTGCAGGAACTTCAGCGCACTGTAGACCCCGAATTCATCGTTCGGGAAGGCATAGACGCCATGGGCCAGGCGCACGAGCCACCCGCCGTCGGCATAGTGGGCGGCAAGCTGGGGCGACACCCCGAACTGACTCAGGGTGGCGAGGTCGAACGGCGCCCCGCGGGGGAGTCCGGCCTGCAGCCGCTTGATTACCTGGTGCCTAGAATTTCCATCCATGCTATAAAAATAGCACGGAATCCAATCAGCCCCTAGAGGTATCGCAAGAGCCTCACAGGGAAAGTAGCATAAGGTTTGATTTCTATTGCAAAATCTAATCATCTTGGCGACACCCGAGCCAGCCTGGCTCTGCCAGCCGCAACCCACCCGCCCTCCTGATCGCGGTCTATGCTGGAGGGCAAGCCACAACCGGCCGCTCCTGAGGTGAGGCACCACTGAAACCGAGGCACATGAGCATGACCACCAACACGCACAACGGGCGCTGGAGCCACCGGCTGGGCCGGGGGGCTGGCCGTGCCTGGCGTGGATACCAGCGCCGCGAGCAGCGTGTCGCCGGCCGGCTGGTGACGCGCGGGGTGCCCGCAGGCGCGGCGACGGCGGTGCTCTGGATCGTCAAGCTGGCCGTGCTTGGCATGCTGCTCTACACCGTATCCTGGCTCGTCCTGCTGCTGGCCTTTGCGGTGGTCGCCACATGGTTCGCGCGGAATGCCGATGCGGATGACGAGAAGCAGCCGGAACTTAGAGACGGACACTCGGGCGTCGGCCTGTACGACAAAGATGACTGGCGGATCGACATGGGCGATCCCGACGAGCCGTAGCCGCCGCATCAGCGCGAGAGAGTGCTCCTTACTTCGCGGCACCTTTCGATACGGCCGTCATCGCAAGACGAGAGCCGCTACCTCCAGCCGACTTTGCATCGGACGTGCCAGTGATGAGACCGCCCAGGAAGTTTCCAGCGCGAACTCCCGCCCATCCGAGTGCCATCACCCAGAACGTCGGTAACACGATGAACATCATCGCCATCACGAAATTCAACAGCATATCGCCGAAAGCGTTATTCAACCCCATCAGCGGGTTGAAGTTGCTGTGCGGCGAATGCCAGCCGTAGAGCGCGTCCAGGATCGTGCTGTCGATCCAGCGCGCGAGCTGGAACCAGAAGTCCACGAAGAACAGCGCGAACTGGACGCAGCTCACCGTCACCACCGTCTTCAGGTCGTAGGTGCCGATCAGCAGCACCAGCGGGATGCAGATGACGAGCGCCATCTTGAGCATCGTCAGCACCATCGGCAGCGCCTGGCGCACCACGTCCATCGCCGGAAAGAAGCCCAGCGAGCCGACGGTCAGCCCCAGGTCGCCCGCGTCGCGCGTGACGACGTTCGGCAGCGTCTTGTCGATCTGGCCGCCGTAGTCGGTGTAGACGGCGCCCTGGTTCATCTTCTGCTGCCTCGGTGAGACGACGGCGCGGATCACCGAGTCATTGAACTCGCTCTGCGACAGGAAGCCCGCCCAGCGCGCGATGCGCGACAGCAGATCCGGGTCGACCTGAGCCAGCAGCCGGCTGCGCAGTCCCTGGCCGCCATCGGCCCACCACTGCCGGCAGGACGGATAGCCGCCGCCGCTGTCCACCTGTGCCAGCCCCGCATCGCGGGTCGCGTCGTAGGGCCAGGCCGTGCGTGGGGTCTTGGCGCGATAGGTGTCATAGAAGCCGGGCGTGTCGAGGAAATAACTCGACCCGATCCAGGTGACGTCGTTCATCTGTTCCTCGGAGAGCGTCGGCCGGTTCATGAACAGCTTGGCGCGCGACGGCCCGTAGCAGTCGTGCGTGAAGTCGGCGACCTCCTGTGCCAGCACCGGATCCTCGATGCGCGTGGCATCCACATCCATGCGAATCTGACGCAGGTCCGTGCCGCAGGGAATCGCCGCCACCGCGGCGCCCGTCACGGCTTTCGACAGCGAGTGCATGAAGAACCACCACACCGGCACCAGCGCGCTCTGATCGTTGAGCGCGGTGTAGACGTTGGACCAGCCCGTCTCGTTGGGCAGCGGGACGTTGACCTGGCATTGCGCGGAGCGCGTGGTGTCGAACTTGATCGTGGCGAGATCCACCGGGATGAACGGGATGCCGGCGAACAGAATGACCACGATCGCCACCCACACCCGGTTCTCGATGCGCATCGACGACAGCACGCCCTTGTTGCCTTCGTCCGCACCTTCGCTGCGGGCCTTGAGCCATTCCTGGATCACGATGGCCACGAACGGCAGCGCGAACACGCCGCTGGCCACGAGGATGCTCCAGATGCCGTTGTTGACCACCCAGGCCACCAGGGTCAGGTAATACTCCAGGTAGTCCGTGGTGTAGAGCATCATGCCTGCCTCCCGGTCTCAGTCGTGCCGCAACAGGTGACTGGCTTCCAGCGCGACCACGGCGATCACGGCCGCGATCTGCGTGCGCAGCAGGCGCTGATGCGTCTCGCGGGAGGGCTCCCGCTGCAACAGGCGCCGACGCAGCCACCACCAGCCGTAAGCCGTCGCTCCGTAGAGGCACAGCCGCCACACGAAGAAATGGCCGGCGTGCGCCTGCAGCCAGTGCTGCCAGCCCTCGACGCCGCCGACCACGTGGATGCCGGCGATGTTCACCGCCACCGCGGCGGCGACCACCAGCAAGGTCCACAGCAGCGCCACGCCGACGCGGCGGTTGAAAAGCCACGGTAGTCGCAACCAGGCCGGCCGGCTCATGGCGTGCCGCTCCGCTGTTTCTGGACTTCCCGGAGACGGTCGCGCGTGGTGTCGCCCTCGAAGACACCGCGTGAGCCGACGGCGCGGATGCTGTGGCGCTGGATGATCGCCATCGCCGAGTTGCCGGCCAGCGTGCGGCGCAGCTCCAGCTCAGTCTTGAGGTTGTCGATCTCCTGCTCCAGCGCGCTGTTCTCCTGGTCGACCGCCCGCACGGCCAGCTCGTTGGCGGCGACGTTCGGCTCCTTCTTGCCGGTCAGCAACGTGCGTTGCAGCAGCAGGGCCTTCTCCAGCACGTTGGACAGCGCAGCCTCCGACGCCAGGCGCTTGCCCAGCACGTCCTGGTCGGGCTCGTCGCGTAGCGCTTCAATCACGCCGCGGGTAATCGGCAGCGAGCTGCTGCCGGCTGCGTCGAGATTGGCCAGCGTCGTCGGCCGGGCGCCCGTCACCAGCTCCTGCAGCACTTGCAGCTTGGTCTCGTACTCTTCCTGGATCATTGGCGTCAGCCCGACGCCAGGCGTGGTCTGGGTCTTCGTGCAGCTCTCGCAGGTACGTTGCTCGCGTTCGCCCAGCACGCGGGTCGCCCAGTCTGCGGCCGCCTGGGGCGAGGACCAGGTCTGGCAGGTCAGGCGGTTGCCGCAGGCGTTGCGCGCGATCGACAAGGTATCGGTGGCGCTGCGCCCGTTGAGCAGGTTGTAGCCCGCTCGCGTCACGTCGCCGACCACCTTGATCGAACTCTGGCCGGAGCCGCCCGCGTTGCCGCCGCCGACCCAGGGCACGCCGTTGTTCCCTTTGTTGGACTCGGCCTTCTCGACGGCGGAGACGGCGTCGGTGCTGCCGACCGCATCCCGCAGCGCCATCCCCTCGGCGAGCTGGTCCCAGCCGGCCTGGCCGCCGGCCATGTCCGCCATGCGATTGGCGATGGCCCGGCAGGTCATCTTCGAGCGGTCGAAATCCAGGCGCGCCTGCAGGATGCCGTTGGTGAGCAGGTTGTAGAGCCCGGGATCGGCGCGCTGGATGATCAGCGCGGGCAGCGAGGCCACGGCGCTGGTGGCGTTCTGGATCACGTTGCTCATGATCGTCTGGAAGCCGTTGCTGATGCCGTTGAGCTGGTTCTGCAGGGTCGTGGTGATGCTCATGTCGCCGCAGATCAGGTTGCTGTTCCAGCCGACCCCCACGCCGATGCTCTGCATGTTGCCGGCACCGCCCATCGACACGGCCCGGCCGCCGCCGATGCTGTAGAGCACGTCGTCGCCGATCACGCTGCCGCCGACGTTCACGCCATTGGGGTCGATGCGCGTCTGCGCCCAGGCGACGCCGACGGCCAGCGTGATGACCGCCACGAGCAGCGTGGCCCGCAGATGCGGCTTCGCGCGGCGCAGGAAGTCAGGCAGGGAGGCGTTCATCGTGGGTTCCTCACATGAAATCGACGCTGCCGAGGAAGACCTGGCCACGGCGCTGGCAGCAGGAGTACGGCCGCCACAAGGCCCAGGCGTAGTCGCCTTGCTGGGCCTGCACGCGGGTGCGGCTGTGCGGGAAGACCACGCAACTGTTCGAGCGCGTGGGCGTCAGCTCCTGCCACTTGCCCGTCGAGGCGTCGGTCTCCATCAGCGCGGCGGCCGGCCAGTAGCCGTCGCGGGCGTTGGCCAGCAGCGGCTGATACACATGAATCTGGTTGCGGCGCGTCACGATGTCGCCCGCGCGCTGCGCGACCACGGCGCCGCTCTTGTAGTCGTCGGTCTGGTGCAGGAAGCCACCGCGTGGATACACGTTGCCCCAGAGGTTCAGGTCGGTGCGCGTACCGATTTCGCGCCGGCCGGGGATGAGCGCTTCGGGGTAGAACGCTTCCGGGATGTTGTAGCGCCAGGCGATCGTGTCGAGCGTGCTCAATAGATACGGCATGAAGGCCGTGCCAGCGCCTTCGCAGGTGTAGCCGGAGGCGCTGGCGAACTGGCTGAACACCATCCCGGCCGGATGGCCGATGACATCGGCGTTCTTGAACTTGGCGAGGTTGTTCTCGTTGTCGTGATTGGTCGTGCCGTCACCGCCAGCCTTAGCACTTGGGTTGGGCATGCTCATCGCCCTGACTTCCAGCCACGGGTTTTCGCCAGTGTTCGAGTAGCTCGACACCACCGCATCGGGGACGTAGTGGCGCACCTTGACGGAAGTGCGAACCGAGCAGCCGAAGGGCGTGCAGTACAGCCAGTAGCAGATACCGACCACGCGGTATTCGAGGCAGTCGGGGGACAGCGCCGACGAGACGATGGTGGCGGTGTCCAGGGCGAACGTCGACGTGGCCGTGCTCAGCAGCAGCGAGGCGACGGTGGCGCGCAGGCGCCGGGATGCCAGCAGGAGGCTCATGGCTGCGTGCTCCGGTAGGCGTTGATGCGCGCGACGGCGCGGGGCACGTCGGGCTCGCCGTAGACCACGTAGCGTCGATCGACCACCACGGCGGGAATCTTGGCGATGCCCAGTCCCCAGGCATCCGCGACACCTTGGTAGGCGTGGCCGATGCGGCGTTGAAGGGCCTCGCCGCCGTCATGCAACCGCTGCCGCACCAGGGCTGCAGCCTGTTGCGGGTCGGCCGGTAGGTGCGCGGCGAGTTCGACCTCGATGCGCGTGGCCTGGTCCAGCTCGATGATCCGCACGCCGGCTGGAGCCTGCACCGGATGACGGCTGTCGGTGACGACGAGCACGTCGGCTGCTGCAGTCTGGGTAAACATGAACAGCACTGCCCACAGTCCGGGCGCAATGCTGATGGTCGGCAGCCGGGGCGAAGCCTTGAAGACGGGGGCCGGCATATCGGGCGTCCTTGGAGTCGATCAAAGTCACAGTCGACTTCAAGTGCCGATCTAGCGCGACAAAGAAACCGCATCCGGCCCCTGCCGGTTTCATACCCTATGCCGTTGTGAGCGTTGTGATTGCCTCCTGTCGGAGGCGGAGATCAGGTGCGGGACGCTGAGGTGCCCGCGAACCCAAGAAACGCATGCTGTAAGCGAATCGGCATCGACGGCTTGGAGCGTGCATGTAGGCTCTGCCAAGTCCCGTCACTGATGTCGCTCGGGGCGAGGCGATCTACCGAGCGCGAAACTCTTCTCAAGTAAGCGTTGACGCCATCCGCGGATTCCGAAGGAGCGCCGGCAAGAACGTACCCCACCATGAAGCCGATAGCATGGTTCTCGCCGTACTTCTCCTGGATGAATCGATCCATGCCCTCGACGACGTACTCTCGACACAAGTGAGTGTCCGACCCGGCGATTCGTTTGCATTCGATGATCGCGTGCGGATCATGCTCCTGCGTGCGCAAGAAAATTTCGACGAACGCCAGCGGGATGTCGGTACGTCCGTCTGGCAGCATCACGTTGCTTTTGGATCGCGATTCCGTGCCAGGCAGCACCATGATCTGCTTCCACGGGGAGTTCTTCAGCGCAATGCGCATCCCGTCCCGCAGGCGCTCGGTCATGATTACCTCTCCAGCGTTGGCATTCACGTCCTCGGCTGCGCATGCTCGCTGCCAACCTGCGGCCAGTGTCAGCAGAATGACCGCCACAACCTCGGGCTCAAGTTCAATGAACTCTCTGCCCAGTGCAGGAGGTGCCTCATAGGGGATCCTCAAACTTTGCCCCCTGAAAAGCTCTCCGCGACCACTGCATCGGCATCTTCCAGTGCCGCTATGCCCATCCAGTAGCGCCGCGCTGCTGGCTTGATGATCACGACTTCGTTGCGTCCGTGTACTCGCAATTCCCGCTCTGCACTGAGCGCGGTCGCAATCTTGACTTTCAGGCGCCTGCCGATACGTGCCAGTACTTCACCCAATTCGCCTTGTGGTGCCACGACGCTCACGCTCGCATTACCCGGCCCTTCTTCCAAGACAAAGCGCACGACGCGCAAGGCCGAACTGCTTGGCAAGTCGAGCACTTCGGCGCGCATGTGCCGCTTATTGCGAACGGAAAGCCAATCCTCGATAACGGACAGGAACGTCTTGGCATACGCCGTGACCTCAGTACGACTGTCCGATGGCTCCACGGATGATTCGCGGCCGGTTTCCCATTGCCACCCGGCGCGAAGGAGGCCGTCTCGAATGACAGTTCGGTCGGCATCGTTCAGTTCGTACAGATCGAAGACAGCTTCGTCCAGTTCAGCCCATCCCCTCTCGTCGGTGCCGTTGGCGCGCAGATTCTTCTCAATCTGCAGCAGGCGCTGGCCAGCCTCAGATTTCACTGCGCTCGTGAAATTAGGCACCGGTAGGAAGCTGAGGTCGCGAGCCAGCAGCTTCCTCTTGTAGATTCCAAACTCTGCAGCGGTCAGATAGAAGAACCATGTCGCAAAAGCAGAACTCAACACGGTGGCAAGCAAATGTGCCGTCCGCGTGTGCCCTCTCGGAAGAGACACTGCGAAGTATGAGTTCGTGAAGACGAGATCCCGCTCGGAGACGGCCGCCAAGACGCGTGGACTCCCCAGAAGCATTTCCTTCACGATGAGAAGCGGGGCTTGATATATCTCCCGCGATCGTGGCCATTGTGCCTTCGATTGGCTGAAAGTCGGCAAATCATCGGGAATGTTGAAGTGCTGCATGTCTTTGACTTGCAGTACATCCAATCCTTTTAGCGGGCGAGCATCGCGCGTCTGATTCTCTGGGGCCCCGCGAATCAATCCAACCTGGAAGGTAGTGTCGAGTAATGAGAGTTGCTCGCCCAGATTTCTGTGGGCCGAAGTCAAGTCATCCAGCAATAGGAGGTCACGGCGCCGGCCAACGGCTGCTGCCTTGAGCTTCAACGGCTGTTCTTGGATTTCGTCGAGTGTCAAAGTGATGACGTCACTCGGCGCCACCTCGAACGAATGAGTCCTTGCACCGCTGGGCGTCCACGGGATCTGAACGACCGTGACCTGATCCGTTCGCTGCTTCGGTCGATGACGGGCAAAGAGAACCACTGCGGGCATGGCCGCTGTCGCGAAGAGCCAACTGCACAAATTGGACAGATTTACCAAGGTGATCGGAGCCACGGCTCGCATCACATGCTGAGCTGCTGCCATGCCGGTGCCGCTGCGGCTGAAGAACGGCATCGCGCTAAGAATGATGCCGAAACGGGTCTTCTCATGTGAGAACTCCGCCGCTCGCAACACGAAATCCAAGCCTTCACCGCGCGGTTGCGCAGGTACGCCCGCAACCCTGGTCTTGCGCCGCGCTTCGGTTCCTGTCTGCCCCCTAAAGCTCCAAGGGGGATTGCCCACGATAAGGTCGAACTGCTTCAGCCCTGTCGGCGTCGCCAGCACGGCCTTGCCATCTCCATCACGTTCGACAGTACGAGCGTCACCGACGAGCAATGTCCTGCCGATCAATGGCTGGAACTTCAGGGACTGCGGTGGTTGCGGGTCAGGGTCCAGCTCAAGCGCAGCCAGGTACAGGCTGAACGCAGCGACGCGAATCGCGGCTTCGCTAATGTCTACGCCATACACCTGCCCGTAGAGCGTCGAGCGGATCAGCTCCCTCGTGGGCGGCTGACCTTGCGAGCGAAGATGAACCAAGCGCCGCAGCGCTTCGACCAGGAAGACACCGGAGCCGCACGTCAAATCCAGCACCGACTCCCGTCCAGATAGACCATCCATGACCTCATCGAGGACCAGCGAGACGACGGACAGTCGCGTGTAGTGCACGCCGTTTCGCAACGCTTCTGTGCGCTTTCCTCCAGTCTGCGGCTCAGCATGTGCAAACTGCTCGTAGATCGAGCTGATGAGCTCGACCGGAATCACGTCGAACTGGTACGGGAAGAAGCTGAGTTGCCCGCTTTCAGGATCGACAGCCTCCAGGAACTCCGCAACCCGCGTCAAATGGTGAGCTGCTGGTGTCGTTTTCACCGACGAGGGCGGAAACATATCGCCGTTGAAGGTCTGGGCCAGCCATGCGAACAGCTTGCTGGTCGCTGGCCGGTCGTGCAGGATCGCCGGCAACGCCGTGCGGCCGCATACCCGCTTCAACCGCGCCGCACTGACGATCTCGCGGTCAATCAGGTACTGGGTGAAGATCACGCGCCCAATCAAGGCCTGCGCCGCATCGCGCGCGAGATTGCCTGCGACCAAATCGCGTTCGAGACATCCAAGGTCAGACAGGAGCTTCTGATCGACGCTGGTCTTGCGATCGATGGCCGGCACCTGGGCCCAGAATTGGCCCGTCTCGATCGCCAGTCGGCCGGCCAACTCGTCCAGTTCATGAAGCGAACCTTCGATGTTCTCGAAACGCCGAATCAAATGTCTCTGGGCATCGCCTTCTTTCGCGGGTGTGCCGAAACCGTTGTACAGGTCGATACGCTGCGGCGAGATCACCCACAGCAACGGCGCGAACCCCTCGTTCCAGACCTCTCGTCGCCACTGGCTGACCAGATCGTCTGCAGGCGCGCTTTGCTCAAACTTGAAGTAGACGGTCAACGACGACGCGCTGCGCCACAATGCGTCCGGAACAAAAACGCGGCCGTGGCGCGAGGACTGCGCCTCGGCCCCCAACCGAAGACCGGGCGCGGGTTGCCCGTCCGGCAGGTAGCCGGTTGCGGCGAGCACCTGTTCCAGCGTGGCAGTGTTCACGCCCTACTCCGGATAGCTTCGGGTGGAAACGGCAACGCTGCCTGGCTCGGCGTCGGGACGATCGGCAGCATGTGCTGCTGAAGCCGCATGATCAACGGATCGAGCGGGATGACGAGAGTCGGTTGCGTCGGCGCCGGTCCAATCCCCTCGGGGCCGATATCGCACAGGGTCGCCGAAGTGGCCGTCACGAACGCCACGGACCCATTCAGCGCCAATGCGCTACTCGTGCCCAGCAACCGAAAGAGCGCGTCAACGCCGACGCTGACGGTGGCGATGTGCACTCCCAACGAGCTGACCAACTCATTGGTAACGGCCAAGCCTAGGAGATCCGCGAAGGTGAATCGGGCAGCCTTCCCGGTCTTGGACGCCAAGTAGGGCACGGTCTTGCGCCAATGCCGCACCGTTTCGACGGACACGCCGGTTAGCGTGCGCATCTGGTCCTGAGTGTACTGGATGGCGGTGACGGCAGACATTCGCGTTGCTGGCAACTAGAAAATATGCAGATTCTGCCATGCAAAGGTGTGCTTCTCAACAGGTAAAGGCCGGTTCAGCCGCCTATCCCACAAGCCTTCCAAGCTTCCGAAAGTCGCGACCATCAGAGCGCATCGCGAACGTGTGGATAGGGGCAAGACGCAAGGCGCCCCCGGAAGGGGCGCCTGCGGACTACAACAAGCCGGCTTCGGCGAACGAGTACGGGCTGCCCTTGCCGACGATGAAGTGATCCAGCACCCGGACATCGACGGTGGCCAGGGCGCTCTTCAGCCGCTCGGTGATCACACGATCAGCGGCCGAGGGCTCGGTGTTCCCCGAGGGATGCTGATGCGCCAGGATCAGCGCCGAAGCGTTGAGCGCCAGCGCACGCTGGACCACCACCCTCGGATACACCGAAGTCTGGTCGACCGTGCCCTTGAACAGCGGCTCGAAGGCGAGTACCTGGTGCTGGTTGTCGAGAAACACGACAGCGAAGATTTCGTTCGGCTCCGCGACCAGTTTCAGGCGCAGGTAGTCGCGCACGGCGGCGGGACTGCCCAGCGCCGGACCGGCCTTGAACACGCGGTTCTCCAGCAGGGTGATGGCCTGCCGGATGATCCAGTCTTCATGCTGGGCGGCGATCAGGGTGAGCGACTCCGGGCAGGAGTCGGCGATGACAAGAGACATGGCGAACCTCCAATGGATGAGATCGGAGGGCGCCTGCCCCTGGAGGGCAAACCCTCCTGGGGACGATGGGGATGGAACGGGTGACGAGCGGGCATCCACCACCGCGGATGCGGTGGCTGTTCGCGTCAAGGGATGCGATGCGAACGGGTTTCGATCAACGCGGACGAGCCGCGCCGCAGCCTTGAAGATCGATGGCTACCTGGGCATGTCACCGGCGACGCCGGCGGGCATGTCTGGGGAATGGGCTGGTTCGGCTGCGGTCGTGCTGCCGGCGGCGAGCAGGTCGATGGCCGACAGCAAGGCATCGCCTTCGACGGGACCGTGCAGCAGGAGGGTCTTGCCGGACTCGCGGTCGCGCAGTTGCAGGGCCGGCGTGGCCGCGATGCCCTGCTGTGCCGCTTCCGCCGCGTGGGCACGGATGATGGCATCGGGGCGATCGCTGTCGAGACAACCCTGCATGGCTGGTGTGAGGTCGGGATAGCGCAGGCTTTCCGGCAGGCCCTGGCCGTCGCCGCGGGTGTTCGCGTAGAGCCAGGCCACGGCCTGCCAGAACGTGGCATGTCCGCCGGTCTCGCCCGCGCACTCGGCCAGGCGTGCCCCGGCAGTCGCGGCCGGCTCGTGCATGGACAGCGGCAGGTGGTGCCACTGCCAGTTCACCTCGGGATGGGCGTCGATCCAGCGCTTGAGCGCGGGGAAGTAGGCCCGGCAGTACGGACACTCCAGGTCGGCGTACCCGACCACCGTGAAGCGCGCATCGGCACGGCCATACAGCCAGGGCGGGCCGGCCGGTTTCGACGCTTCGGACCCGGCAGCAGCCAGGGACACGGGGTCGGTCGCCGGATGCGGCGCGCGCAGCAGCATCCACCAGGCAACCGCAATCGTCACCACGATCAGCAGACCGATCCAGGGATGACGGCGGGCGAATGAGGGAAGGCGCATCGTGTCGCTCCCGTCAGGCCAACGTATCCAGCGCCAGGGGTTCGATGCCCCGCGCACGGTCGATCTTCTCGGCCACGCGGAAGGCGGCATCCAGCTCGCTGATGCCGTGCTGCTGCATCAACTGGAAGCGTTCGGCCTTCTCCTCGGGCTCGGTCATCGCCATCGCCAGGTAGAGGCTGGGCGGCACGGCGCGGAACAGCACTTCCATCGACTTGGACAGGATGACGCCCTCGCTGAACTTGCCGGCCTCCTTGCGGGCCGAGAGCATCAGCGCCTTCTGGGAAGCGTTGAGTTCGCGGAAGCGCGCGATCTTCTCGACTTCATCGGGCGGCATCGACAGGCAGATCCACCACTCGATCATGTTGAGCATGGGCTCGGCCGCTTTCGGCAGGTCGTCCAGGTTCTGCGTGGCGAGCCAGAACCAGGCGCCGAGCTTGCGCCACATCTTGGTGATCTTGACCACGTAGGGCGCGAGCAACGGGTTCTTCGTGATGATGTGGCCCTCGTCCGTCACGTTGATGATCGGGCGGCCCAGGAACTGGTCGCGCTCGGCGATGTTGTTGACCGTGTTGATGAGCGAGATATAGGCAATCGAGAGCTGCGCGTTGTAGCCCTCGCGCGCGAAGGTGGCCAGGTCCACGATGGTGATGTCCGCCTCGGGCCACGGCGTGCCGGACCGGTCGAACATCTCGCCGTCCACGCCCTGGCAGAACATATCCATGGCGTCGGCCATCTCCAGCAGCCGTGCGCGCCGCATCTCCGGCAGCGTGGCGTCGCGGGCGCGCTCGCGCAGCGCGTCGCGCACATCGCGCGTGAGCACCGTGCGTTCGTCAGCCACGCAATGCTGGGCCGCATCGAGAATGCACTGGCGGATCAGGCTGCGGTCGGCGCGCGTCATGCGCGCTTCTTCCTTGTCCTCGCCGCCGGTGATCATCAGTCGCGCCGTGATCTCCAGCTCGCCGAGCACGTCGCGCTGCTCGTCGCCTTCCACGGCCATGTCGACACCTGTCTGGTCTTCGTCGAGCGCATCGGCGTCCAGCGTCTGTACCTGGCTGGGCGTATCGACCAGCCGCCAGGCGTCGGCGAACGGAGCCAGACCGACGCCCGCGCCCGGCGCGAGCTTCACCCGATGCACGCTGAGGCCCAACCGCGCCGCGAAGTCGCCGAACAGGCCGAAGCTGTTGCCCGCCTCGACGATGAACAGGCGCGGCCGATAGATCGCGGTCACCTGGCTCATGATGTTGTTGAGCGTCGCGCTCTTGCCCGAACCGGTGGGGCCGAACAGGAACAGGTGCGCGTTCATCTGCCGGTCGAGGCGGTTCAGCGGGTCGAAGGTGATCGGCCCGCCGCCGCGGTTGAAGAACGTGATGCCCGGATGCCCCGTGCCCTGGCTGCGGCCCCAGACCGGCGCCAGGTTCGCCGCGTGTTGCGCGAACATGAGCTGGGTGTACCACTGGCGCTTGTCGGCAGCCGGATCGAACACGCACGGCAGCCAGCGCAGATAACTGTTCAGCGGCGCCACCTCGTCCTCTTCACGTACCGGTTGCAGGCCGGCGTTGAGCATCACGTTGACGAGCTGCAGGCCGCGCGCATCGAGCTGGGCCAGGTCGCGGCCACGCAGGTAGAACGCCAGCGCGCCGCGGTAGAGCTTGTGCGCGCTGCCGATCAGGCCGCGCGCCTGCTGCACGTCCTGGCGGGTCTGCTCCGAGGCCAGGGTCTCGCCGACGGCCTTCCTGGCGAGGTGGTTGAGGTGCGCCTCCAGCACGTCCTGGGGCGTGGCGACCAGCGTCAGGCACATCACCGTGTCCTCGGGCATCTGATCGAACAGCGCGTTCATGGCATCGCCGCCTTTGCGCGTCTCGCCCGTCAGATGGCCCGTCACGGGTGGCGTGCGCAGGCGATCCATCACGATCACCCGATGCGGCATGCCGTCGAAGAACCAAAGGCCGTTGGGCACGTCCGAGCGTGGCTGGCCGAAGAACAGGCGCTGCGCGAAGTCGGTGCCGCTGGCGAGTTCGATCTCGCCCTCTTCCCGCTCTTCCGGGTAGCGGGTCAGCGCATAGAAGCGTTCCCGGTCTTCGGCAGTGGCGCCGAGCAGGGTCGGGTTCGGGTTGAACCAGCGCAGCAGCCAGGCGTGGATGTCCGCCGCGCCGAGACGCCGGGCTTTCACGCCGGCATTCGCCAGCCCGCCGACCAGGCGGTCGCAGATCGTGGTCAGCGCCTGCTCGGGCGACTGGCCGCGCCGCGGGGCCGCGGACGTGCGGCGATAGACCACCATGCGCACGCGCCGGACCTGGCCGCGCCACCGCAGGCGCGTCACCGTGGTGTCCTCGAACAAGCCACCCGGCTTGGCGATGGCCTGCAGGTGATGGGCGAAGAAGCGCAGGTAGAAGTCGCTGAACGCGCTTCCCTGCGCACGCGGCTGCAGATAGTTCGCCAGTGAACGCAGATAGTTGTTCCAGTCGGCCTCGTCCTGGGCGTAGAGCTGCACCACCCAGGGGTTGTCGTCCAACTCGTCGAAGGAATCCTGCAGGGCGTTCTCCAGCGCATCGCGCGCCTGCCATAGCCAGACCATCTCGCGGCCCTCGGTGCCGACCGGCGCCAGCTCGAAGAAGGCCGCCACCGACCGCCCGTCTTCGAGCAGCATGGTCTTCGACCTCGGCAGGTACTCGACCCAGGGCAGCATGTCCGCGAACGACGGCGCGACGGTGTAGAGCGCATCGTGGTCGGACTGGGTCGCTGGCCGGCGCTGGCCGGCGAGCGCGCCGCCGGGCTCGGGTATGCCCTGCGCGGCCAGCGTCGCGACATGCAGCGCCCAGGCGTCGTCCGCCGCCTGCGCACCATCCGCTGGAGGGGCGGCTCCCTTGCGCGGCCACGGCATCGACCAGGCCATCAATAGTCCTCCACCCGCTCGCCGGGCATTGCGTACTGCACGCGCTGGTACAACGGGAACACCGTGCTGTAGCCAGGCACTGGCACCGGGTCGGTGCCGGCCAGATGCGGGAACACGTACATCACCAAGTCGGGATTCGGCAGGCGATGAAACTGCCGGTAGATTTCGTTGCTCGCGGTGCGCGTGTAGCGCTCTTGCACGGCGGGTGTGGCCTGCACGTCGGCTTCGGTCAGCGGCCGGCGCAGGCCCTGGCGTGCGTCGAGCAGTTGCCGTGCGGCGGGGCCCCCGCCTTCGCCGCCGCCGGTCTCCTGCTGCCAGATGTCGAGCATGGTGTTGTGGCCGTGGGGCAGCAGCTTCTCCTTGCTGGTCGCGCAGCCGCCGAGCAAGACGGCCGCCAGCAGCACGACGGCCGCGTCAATCCAGGTCCGAGGCATGGGCTTCTCCGATGCGGTGGTTCACCCGACGCCCCTGGGCGTCGCGGTCGATGTTGAGCGGCTGCTCCAGATGCACGGCGACCCTGGCGCCGGGCTGCACGTAAACGGCCGCGAAGGCCTGGCCATACAACTTGTTGACCCAGTCGGCCATGTCCCGCACGCCACCGGCCAGGATCCGGCCCATCGCTTCGTTGCCGCTGATGCCGACGGTGCCCATCGAGCCGTTGCTGTTGGCGACCACGGCCACGCTGCCGTTGTCGGACTTGATGAGCGAGGCCGCGCCGGCGCCGGCCGCGGTGATCAGCGCCTGGCTGCCGAGGTACTGCTGCGCGTTGCTGCGCCGCTCGCCGCTGACGCAGGGAATGCCGTAGGGATCGCTGATCCAGCCGAGGCCGCCTTGCGTGGCACTCGTCGTGCTGTTGGCGCTGGCTTGCCCGCTGCGCTGGTCCCGGTTGCCGTCCTCGGGCACCGTGCGGATGGTGCCGTCCTGGAACACGAACGTGACCGAGCGGATTTGCCCGCGCACGCACGAGAGCGTCCAGTCGCCCGAGGCCGTGCCGCTGACCACGGCGCCGGCCACGTCGGGGATGTCGATGCCGTTGGCCGTGAGGTTGTCCGGGCCGATCAGCACCTTGAACGGATAGGGATCGTTGACGGTTCCATCGATCGGCACGCGCCCGATCAGCGCCGTCATGGCAATCGACCCCATGAGCGTCGAGTTCGACGGCACAGTGTAGACCGCCTTCGTGGATGCGCCCACGGCGCGGCTGCCGACGTCGCCGACGGATTCCACTGCGGCCGACAGGCTTTTCTGGGCCGGCCCGAAGCTCAGGGGAAAGCTCGGCTCCTTGCTGCCGTTCTTGGCGTCGACCTTGGCATCGTCGGGCTCGACCCACTGCGTGCCACCGACGCCGCGGTTGAAGCGCTTGCCGTCACCCTCTTCCAGCCCCAGCCCGACGGGCAGGTCGGACGGGCCGCCCTTGCCGGCAATGGCGTCCAGTTGCCGCTGCAGATCCTGCAGCAGCCCCTGGGTCTGCTGCCTGTCGCTGGCCACCTGATTGCGCTCCTGCTCCAGGCGGTTGCGTTCGCCTTCCAGCGCGCTCTGGATGCGCTGGTCGATCGCGCTTTCCCGCGCACGCAGGCGCTCGTTCTCGGCCTTGTGCTGCCTGTTGTCGCCGAGCGCGCTCTGCAGCTCGGTGCGCAACTGCTTCACCTGCGCCACCAGCGTGGCGACGGTATCGCGCGGCGTGTCGCCGGCGATGCCCAGGGCCTTCATCTCCTCGGCCGTGAGCGTACCGGCCGCGCCCTTGGGCGCGGACTGGCCGCCGGGGGTGCCGGAGAACAGCTTGATGCCGACGACCACCAGCAGCAGCGCCATCGGGATCAGCAGCCACTTGAGCAGCGGATTACTCTTCATCGCGCGCTCCTCCGGCCGAGCCGGCCGCGGCGGCCGGCGGCAGGTTCACGATGGCGTCGATCGGGCTCAGCGCCGGCAGCAGCGACTCGGCCAGGCCGTGGCCGCGCGTGACCAGGTAGAGCACCGTGGTGTCGGACGGGGTGCCGGCCGGCCCCAGGTTCGGATGCTGGAAGGTCGCCGCCACGAAGTTCCCCTGCAGCGCGCGCGGGTCGAGGTCGAGCCAGCGCGCGGCGGTGTTGGTGAGTCGCACGGCCGTCACCCACTGGTCTTCCAGGCGCCACGCGGCCAGCGCCCGCGCGTGCACCGGCAGCGTCGGCAGCAGGGTGTCCAGCGCGAGGTCGCGGCGCAGGTTCACGCGCCCGATGCCGGACACCGGCTCGACGGTGCGCAGCGGCGCGTACAGGTTCTGTGCGGCATGGCGCGTCAGCACGACCGGTAGCGGCGTTTCGCGCCGGGGAACGGATTTGTCTGCGGGCGCATCGGCCTGCGCGTCCGCGCCACTTGCCGCACCGCCGCCGTAGCGCTTGGCGGGGGCTTCCGCTGCCACGATGCGCACCGGCTCCAGCGGCGCCTGGCCGTCCTGCGCCGGCTCGGCGGCGATGTCGAGCAGGATCAGCGCGCCGGATTCCACGTCCTGCAGTTGCAGCCGCGTTGGCGGAATCGGCTCGCTCGCCCGCAGGTAGATCGCGCCACCCGTACTCTGCACGCGCAGGTGGTCGCCAACACCGGTCGGCACGCCGACGCGCACATTGCGGTCGATGAAGACCACGCGCTCCTGGCCGACCACCAGCGGCAGCGGCAGGGGCAGCCGCTCCCAGCGCAGGATTTCCACGGCCTGGCTGGCCGGCACGAAACCGAGGGTCAGCAGGACGGCGGCCAGGGCCGACAAGACGACGGACTTCATGGGGAGCCTCCCTGCAGGCGGCCGGAGGCGTTGGCGGGCGTGCCGGCCCGGGTCGGCGTGGGCGTCGGCGGTGGTTCGATGCGCTGGGGTGCGCTGGCGTAGCAGTCCAGCGCCAGGCCGAAGGGGTTGCGCTCGGGGTCGATGTCCAGCCGGACGACCTTGATGGGGTAGCGCACCAGGGCGCGCTTGACCTGCTCGGAGCCGTAGTATTCGTCCGCGCTCACGTCGAGCGTGACGATCCAATCGCGGTCGGAGACCACCTTGACGCGCGTGGCCGGATTGTCGCCGTAGCCGCGGCCGGGAATCTCGTAGATGCCGCGCACGCGCTGACGCAACTCGCCCCTGGCACGCCGGTACTCGTAGTCCTGCTGCAGGAAGGCCCGGCAGCTCGGCGTCAGGTAGGCCGACAGCGCGCGCAGGTTGCGTGGATAGTCCTCTTCGCCGCTCGTGGGCCAGCGCTGTACCTGCTGCCAGATGTAGAAGGTGAAGGCATACACGCTCTCGGGCGGCACCTCCCACCACTTGCGCGTGCTGCCCGAGCGCAGGTCCGGCGGCACATGGATGGTGAGACTCTTCGGCGCAGTCCACCAACCGAAGCCGAGCAGCAGCACCACCGCGAACAGCGCGCCGGCGCCCAGGCGCAGCGTCCTCACGTGCGCCTGCAGGTGCGCAACCTCGTTCCTGAAACGGCTCATGGCGCCCCTCGATCGGCATTGCGCCGGGTCGTCCAGTAGCCCGAGCGGGTTATGAGGCGCTGGCCGCCCAGGAGCGCCGCCAGCGCTGGATGCCTGAGGGCCAACCGCCACTGGAGCTGCCGGTATAGCCAGGTCTCGGGCCGGCCGCGCTTCTGTGCGCGCAGGAAGCCGCCGCCGATGAAGACGCCCAGCGCGATACCGGCGACGATCAGCGTGGGCACCATGGCGATGCTGTGCGTGAGCCAGGCCAGCGGCACGCCGAGCGCGAACCCGGCGGCGGCCGACAGGCCGGCGCAGATCCACAACTCGTCGGCGGTCAACCCGCGCACGACCACCGGCTGGCGGTTCAGCCGGTGCGGCAGGAAGGTCACCAGCGTGTCGCGCGGGGTCTCCGCAGGGACGGCCATCGCTTGCCGCCCTCACAGCACGCCGGTGGCCTCGGTGAGCAGCCAGATGCCCACCACCAGCAGGATCGCGCCCACGGCGACCGTCAGGCCGAACTGCCCCCAGGTGGCGCGGCCGGCGTGGATCTCCGAGTAGCGGGTGTAGGCGTGGTAGCAGACGCCGACGAACATCGAGGCGACCACGAGCAGCGCGATCAGCAGCACGATGTCGTAGCCGTAGTTCTGCAGGGTCTGCAGGATGCCGCTGCCCTGGCCGCGCGATGGGTCTTCCATGGTCGGCAGGCCCTGCGCGAACGCGGATGGCGGCAGCCCCAAGAGCGCCAGCGGCAGCAGCGGCGCGGCGATGCGGGACGGAATGCGATGGGATGTCGTTGGCGTGTTCATGGCGTATGGCCCTTCGTGACGGTCAGGAGAGGAGGAAGAAGGCCAGCACCAGGTACATCGCCACGAAGCGCACGACGACGGCGAGGAACTGACGTTCAGTGATGCGGTGCTCGGCCCAGCCGACATAGGCGGTGCGCATGGCCCACACGCCCCACAGCAGTAACACGGCGAACACGAAGCCCAGCACCACGGCGGAGACGGCCGAAGGCGCAAAGCCGCCGTTGGCCTGGAAGGCGGCGACCTGATCGGCAGAGGGCGTCATGGCGACGGTTCCTCGTCGTCGGCGCGCTCGCGGCGGACGTAATCGCCGGCCAGCGGGACGGGATCGCGCGGCTGGGCGCGCTGGGGCACGAGGTAGTCCTGCAGGCCGGTGCGAACGCGCTGCAGGTCGGCGCGCAGCCGGGCGTAGTCGAAGTGGTAGCGGGCGCGCGCCTGCGGGGCGGTGCTGGTGGCGTGCTCGACCAGTCGGTCGATCAGGTCGAGCTGGCGCGCGAGCGCGGCGAGCTGCTCGTGTTCAGCGGTGGCATCGCCGGCCGATGCGGGCGATACGCCGGCCAGCGCGATGATCAGCGCCAAGGCCGGCACACGGCGGCAAGGGGTCATCGGGTTGCCATGGGGTGTCATCACGCCGTTCCACAGTCGTTTGGATGGCGGGATGCTGCGGTGGTCGGCTGGAACCTGCCGCAAACAATCGGAACGGGCTGCGAACCGGATTCACGTAATCTACTTCGTAGAGTGCCAAGCTAGCGCTTGCCGTGTCCGGCGTGCCCTGCGCCGGAGCAGCCAATCCACGACCGGGGCGAGCGCCGTTGGCAGCACCTGCACTTCTTCCAGTTTCGCGTCTCATCGATGCCCACCGCCGTGGGTGGGGTGCACGCAGTGAACTTCAGCGCGGCGCGGCGGCCGGGTGTGGACGAGACTAACGCCCGTCGCGGCCAGCGCTCTACGTGACGTTGTTCCATAATACCGATGCGCGGCGCTTGCTGTTCGCCACGCCGGGCCGGGATGCCCAGACCTTTGCGACGTTCGCAGCCGATCTGCGTGCGTATGGTGGCGAGCCCGACGCGATCACCGACATTGGCATCGACTGCCCAGGGCCTTCCAGGCGGGCGCGGCCAAGCAGCATCCGCAGGCGCGCCTCGCCTTCGATCCATTTCATGTGGTGGCGCTGGCCAGTCGGGCGCTCGACCAGGTTCGGCGTGCGGAAGTGAAGCTCGCGCCGGAGCTAAAAGGCAGTCGTTGGGCGTTGCTCAAGCGCGCGGCGCACTGGTATCGCAAACAGATCGACACCATGCATTGGCTGCAGCGCAGCGGCCTGAAGACAGCACGTGCCTTGCGCCTGAAAGAGGCATTGCGCCAACTCTATCAAGCACGCCACGCCGTTAGCCCTGCTCGACGGCTGGATCTCGTGGGCACGTCGCTGCCGGCTGTGGACGAATGGCTTCGCCTTCGCTCCTGATGCCCCTCTCGTGAACTCAAGTCCGACAGGCAGATAGAACATTAGATTTTCCGGAAAACAGGCGTTTTTAGTTAGCCAATTTCCCCGGATTTATGCCTGTTTTTTTGCTCAATTTTTCCGATTTGCGGGCGTAGTACGGCCATGCGTTTCAGGTTCCACGCTAGGCACGCCAGCGTCCATCGCCCCTGACCTTTTCATTCCACGCAGCGAGAATTGCCGAAAGCCCAGCACCGACTTGATGATGCCGAACACCGGCTCCACCGTTTGCTTGCGCAACGCATACCGCGCACGACCCACCTGGTTTTCAGCTTGTGCGCCATGTGCTGCGCCGGGGTGGCGTCGGCGGCCAAGGCCGGTGGCTCGGTGAAGCGCGCGCAGGGCGAGGGGTGATGCTCCTCTCGCTTGACCGCCATCAGCGGCTCGATGCTGCTCGCGGTGCAGGCGTTGGCATTGGCGGCGCTGTAGTAGCCGCTATCAGTCAGCAGTTCGCTGGGCTTGCCCAGCGTGGCGGGTAATTCGGCCAGTTGTGCCAGCATCGGCATGACTTGTTCCTTGTCGTTGCAGGCCTGGGTGACGGCTGGCGCCACCACCAGCATGCTGGTCGTATCCACCGCTGCCTGGGCGTTGTAGGCCTGTTCGAAGCCGCCGCCGGATACCGGCATGATGCGCGAGTCTTCATCGGTCAGGTTGATCTGATCTTTGGCCGTCGGCCCCGCAATGGGTGGCTTGGGGGCTTTGCCGCGTGGTTTCTTGCCACTGGCTTTGGCCTTTTCCTCCCGCTGCGCCAGCTTGGCCTGATACTCAGCTTGCTCCTTGGCGAAGCGCGCCTTGGCACGGGCTTGGATCTTGCTCTTCGCCTCGGCCATGGCCGCCAGGCGGGTTTCACGGCGAGCGATTTCCTCTGGCAGATTCATGCCGTCCGGGACGGCCGATTGATCCGCCTGCTCGGCCAGGGCGAATAGCGTCTGCACTTCGCTCTTGAGCTGATTTTCGAGTTGTTCGATATGCCCATGGGACAGCGCGCTATGGCGCGATGCGTTGGCGTGGATCTTGGTGCCATCCAGACTGATCGTGCCCAGCGTGAGCAGGCGCATTTCCTGCGCCATTTGCAGTACCTGCACGAACAGGCCGGCCAGTTCGTCGAGAAAGCGGCGGCGGAAGCTGGCCAGGGTATCGTGATCGGGATGAGCGTCAGCGGCGATGAAGCGGAAGGCCACCGAGTCATGGGTGGCGCGCTCGATCTTGCGGCTGGAGAACACGCCGGTGGCGTAGCCATAGATCAGCAGGGCCAGCAGCATCGACGGGTGATAGGCGCTACTGCCACGCCCGGCGTACGCTTTCTCCAGCGCGCTAAGATCACACCCGTCGACGACTTCGACGATAAAGCGAGCCAGGTGATTTTCCGGCAGCCAGTCTTCGATGGAGGGCGGCAACAGGTAGCTGGTGTGGCGATCGACTGGGCGGAAACGGCTCATGCTGGGTCTCGCTAAGGGCAGGCCGCCATGATCGCAGAAAACCATGGGAAAGACCGACAGGCTGCTAGCGATCGGATTCGAGTGATTTAGAGTTCCCGGCTCACTAAATGCTCCCGCCAAAGCTCTGCAGCAACATTATCAGCACGGTCAGAGTCAGAAAACCCAGGAGTGAGCTGGCGATCACCTGACTTGAGACGAAACGCGGTTCGGCATCGAATTCGGTTGCCAGGATTATCGTGAAGACAGCAGTGGGCATGGCCGCCATAACAATGAATGTATGCTGTGCAACACCTTCCAGACCCAACAGCTCACTGACCAGGTAGGCCAAGACGGCGCTGCCAATGAGCCTCAGGCCGAGTGCCGCCAATAGGCTGGCACCCCGGTCCAGGGCTACGCCTTTCTCAAGCTGGAAGCCCAGAATTAGCAGCATGATCGGAATTGAGGCCTGGCCCAGCATCTCTAAATGCTGAGCGAGCGCGAGCGGCAGGGTTGTATCCGTGACGCGAAGCAGAAAGGCCAGCCCGATCGCCCATACTACCGGCAGCTTCAGGGTTTGTTTGAGGGGGCCGAGCCCCGCATTGTGGCTGCGCGCCGCGATGAAGACTCCCAGCGACCAGCCCAGGATGGCCTGGGATGCAAAAATGATGACCGCGACAGCAAGGCCTTCCTGGCCAAAGGCGAGCAGGGCCACAGGTAGGCCCATGTTGCCGGCGTTGGGAAATGCCGTGGCAAGCATAAACCCACTCTGCATGGGACGGTTGTGACCAAGGCTGCGGCTGAGCAGCGCGCTGACGGCCACCAGGCTGATGCTCATGAGCAGGATCGCGCCAACGATCCGTCCGGTCGCCTCCAACGGCAGGCTCGCATTAAGCAGAGAGTCCAGCACCAGCGCAGGTGATAGCAGGTATAGCATCATCTGGCTGAAAGGGGCCGCAGGGATATTGCGCCAGCGTTTGAGTCCGGCACCGGCCGCCGCGACAATCAGTATTGGCAGGATGACGTTGAAAAAAACGTTAGTCACAAGACGAAAGACCTCGGCCGAAGTTGCAGGAGCGCAGGGAAAATCTGGGAATCTTCAGTGGCGCTCAACAGAGGCTTCTCAGCCGTGCAGTTGCGCTAGCGGGTAATGAACGTGTGAGAAGATACGTGAGTCCATGATTCCGTGAAAGCAGCCTTGTCCAGACCGTGCCTTTTTATTTTATTGTAGAGGGTTTTACGAGGCAGCCCGAGCTGCAGCATGGTGTGCTTTATACTCCCGTGGCAACTGTTAAGGGCGCTCACCAGTGCGAGCGCTCGAGCATAGGAAGAATAAAGGTTCTTCGCGGATTCTGGGGAAAGAGCGCGTTGACAGGCAGGGAAGTGGGTAAATTGGCAGTCGCTCAACATCCCAACCCCCACACCCTGCTGTCGCCGTGCATCCTATTGATCTTGCCGCTTTCTGGCCAGGCTACGACGTCGTCGCCTCTCGCCCCGTAGCTGAGAATACCCTGCTGATCGAGCTCGAACCCCAGGCCACGCGAGTGCCCTGGTGTGGGCGCTGTCTACAGCCCTGTCCGTTGATTCACGAACGGCGTCTACGCCACGTGCGTGACCGCGACCTGCTGAATCAGCAGGTGCTGCTCCAATTGTCCATGCGTCGCGTCGACTGCCTGCGGTGTGGGCGGGTGACCGAACGGAACGATTGGCTGGAGCCGGCTTCCCGCCTGACTCGACGTTTGCAAGCCTGGCTCGAGGGCTTGTTGCGGATACTGCCCATCAGCCACGTCAGCCAGCTCACCGGCCTGCATTGGCACACCCTCAAGGCCCTCGACAAACGCCGCCTGGAAGCGGAGGCAGGCGTCATCGAGCCGGGCGACGTCCGGCGCCTGGTGATGGACGAGCTCGCCCTGCACAAGCGCCATCGCTACGCCACGGTGATCATGGATGCCGAGCGAACACGCGTGCTGTGGGTCGGCCACAGCCGCCAGGCGATTCGCCCATTCTTCGAGTGGCTCGGTGAGCACTGCCGGCATATCGAGGCGGTCGCCATGGACATGAACACCGCTTTCGACCTGGAAGTGAAGCGGCACTGCCCTCAAGCCGAAGTGGTGTACGACCTGTTCCATGGGGTGGCGCGCTACGGTCGTGAGGTGATCGACCGTATCCGCGTCGACCAGGCCAACCACCTTGCGCGATAACAAACCAGCGCGCAAGGTGGTCAAGCGCAGCCGCTGGCTGCTGCTGCGCAACGCTGAGCACCTCAAGGGCGGCCAAGCCGTGCAGTTGCAGGAATTGCTCGCCGCCAACCAGCCATTGGCCCACGGTCTATCTGCCACCGCCAAACTGAACGGGCTTGCCGACCTAGCATCCATCGGCTGATCTGTTTCTCGCTCCGCTTATTACCGAAACCGCCTAAAGAGATCAGAAGGCCAATCAATGCTGCTGATTTCCCTTCTGGAAGCCAGCCGCATGATGCGTTCGGGCGCGAAAGTCAAAATCTGCCTCTACCCCAAACTGGATGCCTCATGATGCCCTATGGCCGCCAAGCCCGCTGCCGCGCAGGCTTCGTCCTGCCCCTCGTCGGCCCCAGAGACGCCGATGCCGCCGATGCATTCACCATCGAGCAGGATCGGCAGGCCCCCGCCGAACACCACCAGCCGCTCGCGTCTTGGCAGGCCGATGCGCAGGCGCGGGTTGTCACCCAGCACGTCGAGCCAGTCGCGGGTGGAGAAGCCGAAGCTCACGGCGGTGTATGCCTTGTCTTCGGCAATTTCCCGTGAATGTAGAAAGGCGCCGTTCATGCGGAGATAGGCCAACGGCAGGCCGGAGTGGTCAACCACGCAGACGTTAATGCGCACGCCTAGCTTCTCTGCATGTGCCACGGCCGCACGGGTGGCGGCATAGGCGGCTTCCCAGTGCAGCGAGCGTTGATTCGTTGTTCTCATGTGCCGGACTCTGTGCAGGAGGAGGCAGGTTCATCGACCAATGGCCTTGGCGCTTTCGCCGCCGATGCCGAAGTGGCCTTTGGGCATCTCGGTTATAATCACTCGCACGCTGGTCAGCGGCGCATCCAGGGAGCGCGAGATGGCCTCGCTGACTTCGCGAATGAGGGTTTCCTTCTGCTCGTCGCTGCGGCCTTCAAGGATGTGGATCTGGGCAATAGGCATGGTGTGCCTCCTGAAGAAGAGGCCGCCCGGGCAGGGCGGCCGGATGGCTCAGACGAAGCGCGCGGAGACGCTGCCAAGCCCCTGGTAGCGCACGGTGATGTTGTCGCCCGGCGCTACTGCGACGGCGGCGGTGATGCCGCCAGTCATGATGAAGGTGCCGGCCGGTATGTGTTCGTCGCGCTCTGCCAGCAGGTTGGCCAGCATGGCCACGCTGGACAGCGGATGGCCGAGCACTGCGGCGCCGGCACCAAGTTCCACCACCTCGCCGTTCTTCTCCATCACCACGCCGAGAGTGCGCAGGTCGACCTCCTCGAGGTTGGCCATGCGGCCTCCGGTGATGTAGCGGGTCGACGAGGCGTTGTCGGCCACCACGCTGATCAGGTCGAACTTGAAATTCTCATAGCGCGAGTCGATTACCTCGACGGTGGGGATCACGTAGTCGACCGCGGCGATCACGTCGCCGATATGGCAACCAGGCCCGACCAGCGGTGCCTTGGTGACCACCGCGATTTCCGCCTCGATCTTGGGGTGGATCAGCTTGGAACAGTCCACCGTGCCGCCGTCGGGCACGCTGAAGTAGTCGGCGAGAAAGCCGTAGATCGGCGTCTCCACGCCCATCTGTGCCATCTTCGCCCATGAGGTCAGGCCCATCTTCAGGCCGACGATCTTGTTGCCGCGCTCCTCCTTGCGCCGGCGGATTTCCCACTGGATGTCGTAGGCATCGGCGAAGGTCATCTCGGGATAGTCGTTGGTGACCTTGTGGATGTCATGGGCCTGCAATTCGGCGTTCTCGATGTGCTCGGCCAGGGCCAGCACCTGCTCGCGGTTGAGGGTACGGTTCATGCGCTCACCTTCTGGTTCTGGCGGGCCCGGGACATATCCAGGGCGAGGTCTTCGATCATGTCTTCCTGGCCACCGACGGTGCCGCGGCGCCCCAGCTCGACCAGAATGTCGCGGGCCGGCACGCCGTATTTCTTCTCGGCGCGCTGGGCGAACAGCAGGAATGAGCTGTATACGCCGGCATAGCCCAGGGTCAGCGCATCGCGGTCGACGCGGATCGGCTGGTCCATCATCGGCACGACGAGGTCTTCGGCCACATCCATGATCTTGTAGAGGTCGATGCCGGTTTCCACGCCCATGCGCTTGCACACCGCGACGAAGACTTCCAGCGGGGTGTTGCCGGCACCCGCGCCTAGCCCTGCGACCGAGCCGTCGATGCGCGAGGCGCCGGCCTCGATGGCCGCCAGCGAGTTGGCGATGGCCATGCCCATGTTGTGGTGACCGTGGAAGCCGATCTCGGTGGCCGGGTTCAGCTCGGCGCGCAGCAGGCCGATCTTCTCGCTGACTTCATCGGGCAGCATGTAGCCGGCGGAGTCGGTGCAATAGATGCAGTTGGCGCCGTAGCTTTCCATCAGCCGCGCCTGCTCCAGCACTTTTTCGGCGCTGATCATGTGCGCCATCATCAGGAAGCCGACGGTATCGGCGCCCAGCTTGCGCGACATGCCGATGTGCTGCTCGGAGACATCGGCCTCGGTGCAATGCGTGGCCACTCGAATGGTGGAGACGCCACAGTCGAGCGCCATCTTCAGGTGGTCGACCGTGCCGATGCCCGGCAGCAGCAGGGCGGATACCTTGGCCTGCTTGAGGCGCGGGATCACCGCACGCAGGTATTCCTCGTCGCTGTGCGCGGGGAAACCGTAGTTGATCGAGCGACCGCCGAGGCCGTCGCCGTGGGTGATCTCGATCAGTGGCATGCCGGCGGCGTCGAGGCCGGTGGCGACCGCGATCATCTGCTCGAGGCTGATCTGGTGGCGCTTGGCGTGCATGCCGTCGCGCAGGCTCATGTCGTGCAGGGTGACGTTCTTGCCTTGCAGATTCATGGTGCGACTCCTTTAGGCCAGTGCCGCTTCACGACGTGGCAGTTGAATGGTGCCGCTGGCGATTTCCTCGGCGAACATCTCGCCGGTGCGCAGGGCGGCGGCGGTCATGATGTCGAGGTTGCCGGCGTACTTGGGCAGGTAGTCGCCCAGGCCCTCGACCTCCATGAAGATCGAGACGCGGTTGCCGTCGAATACCGGGCCATTCTTCAGCCGGTAGCCGGGCACGTACTTCTGCACCTCGGCGATCATCGCGTGGACCGATGCGGTGATCGCATCCTGGTCCGGTTCGGTTTCGGTCAGGCAGTGGATGGTGTCGCGCATCATCAGCGGCGGCTCGGCCGGGTTGACGACGATGATCGCCTTGCCTTCCTTGGCCCCGCCGACCTGCTCGATGGCGCCGGCGGTGGTGCGGGTGAACTCGTCGATGTTCTTGCGGGTGCCCGGGCCGATGGAGCGCGAGGACACGGTGGCGACGATCTCGCCGTAGGCCACCGGCTGCACGCGCGATACCGCGGCGACCATCGGGATGGTGGCCTGGCCACCACAGGTGACCATGTTGACGTTCATTTCCAGCGTGCCGACATGCTGCTTGAGGTTCACCGGCGGCACGCAGTACGGGCCGATGGCGGCCGGGGTCAGGTCGACCATCAGCACGCCCAGCTCGTTGAGCTTGCGGCTGTTCTCGGCGTGTACATAGGCGGAGGTGGCATCGAAGGCGATGCGGATATCGTCCTCGAGCACGTGCGGCAGCAGGCCGTCGACGCCCTCGGCGGTGGTCTTCAGGCCGAACTCGCGGGCGCGCTTGAGGCCATCGGACTCGGGGTCGATGCCGACCATCCAGACCGGCTCGATCCACTCGGAACGCAGCATCTTCATCACCAGATCTGTGCCGATGTTGCCCGGGCCTATGATCGCTACTTTCAGTTTCTTGTTCATCAGGCTGTCCTCGATCAGATGAAGCGCACGGAGGCGCTGCCGATGCCGCCGATCTCGACGCGCATGAAATCACCGGCCTTGACCGGTTCCAGCGGAACCAGCGAGCCGGACAGGATCACTTCGCCGGCCTTCAGGCCGATGCCGAAGTGGCCGAGGGTGTTGGCCAACCAGGCCACGCAATTGACCGGCGAGCCGAGCGCAGCCGCTCCAGCGCCGGTGGAGAGCAGCTGGCCGTTCTTCTCGACCAGCATGCCGCAGGTGACCAGATCGACCTGGCGCGGTGAGACGGCCTGGTCGCCGAGCACGAACAGCCCGCAGGAGGCGTTGTCCGCCACGGTGTCCTGGATCTTGATCTTCCAGTCCTGGATGCGCGAATCGACCACTTCGAAGCAGGGGATCACGCATTCGGTGGCAGCCAGCACGTCGGCGTTGGTCACGCCCGGCCCCATCAGGTCCTTCTTGAGGATGAAGGCGATCTCGCCCTCGGCGCGCGGCTGGATCAGCTTCTCGCTGATCGGCATGGCTTCGCCGCTGTTGTAGACCATGGCATCGGTGAGGTAGCCGAAGTCCGGCTGGTGCACGCCGAGCATGTTCTGCACGGCCTTGCTGGTGACGCCGATCTTCTTGCCGATCACCCGCTCGCCGGCGGCCAGGCGCCGTTCCAGCATGCGCAGGGAAATGTGGTAGGCGTCCTCGACGCTGATGTCGAAGCCGCGGCTGGTCAGCGGCGTGACGGTCTCGCGCTGGACCATCGCCTGGTAGAGCTCGTCGCCGAGTTCGTTGATCAATGTCTTGTCCATATCGGTCTCTCTCAGGAATGGAGGGCGTCGGCCTCGGCGAGGAAATTCTCGACCAAGCGGGCGAAACGCTCGGCGTGTTCGATCTGGGTCCAGTGGCCGCACTGGCCGAACACGTGTAGCTGGGCGTTGGGAATCCACTGCGCGAGGGTCAGCGAAGCCTGCAGCGGGATGATCCGATCCTCGCGGCCGTGGATGACCAGGGTTTCGTTGGGCAGGGCGCGGATATCGGTCTCGTTGCTGGCCAGATCGTCGACTCCGTTCTGCCGTGGCGGCGGGAACATCGCGGCGAACGACTCCTGAAAGCCGGGGCGGATACTGGCCTGGTAACGCAGCTCGGCCAGCTCGTCGTTGACCAGGGTGCGGTCGTGGGCGAAAACGTCCATCAGCCGGCGCATGCTGGCAAAGGACGGCTCGTAGCCCCAGACAGCATCCAGGCCCGGCGTGATTGGAAAACTCACTCCAACGCTGCCCATCAGCACCAGCCGGCGCACCCGCTCGGGATGCCGGATGGCCAGTGCCAGCGCCAGCCCGCCGCCGAACGAGTTGCCGACGATGTCGGCCTGCTGGATGCCGAGGGCGTCGAGCACGCCGATGGCATGCTCGACCCAGCGCGCCTGGCTGTATTGTCCATCGGCCGGACGTTCGCTGTAGCCGAAGCCGAGCATGTCCGGAGCGACCACCCGGCGCGTCTGCGCCAGCTGCGGAATGATCCCGCGCCAGTTGGCCCAGGCGGTGACGCCCGGCCCGGAGCCGTGGATCAGCAGAACCGGGAAGCCTTCGCCCTGATCATGCAGGTTGGTGCGGTAGCCAGCGGCGAGGATTTCGCGACCGATTTCAGGGCTTTGCTGCGGTGCGTTCATGGCCAGCTCCTCAGAGTTTCACACAGATGTTTTTCAGCTCGGTGTAGAATTCCAGCGAGTGCACACCCCCTTCGCGCCCGATGCCCGACTGCTTGCTGCCGCCGAAGGCGGTGCGCAGGTCGCGCAGGAACCAGCTGTTGACCCAGACGATGCCGGCCTCGATCTGCCCGGCG
>NZ_QASO01000048.1 GCF_003052605.1 Ectopseudomonas oleovorans
CTAGGAGTCTGTCGGACTTTCCAAGTCTTCCGCGCGTTGGGGGTATCCGCGACAATCGGGGCTCTGCTACCGAGAGCCCGTCCCTATGAGCCGTTTTGTCCCAGTTGACCGTGACACCGCGTACCTGCTGCCGCCCTCGGTAGACGAATGGTTGCCGAATGATCACTTGGCGCGATTCGTGGTTGAGGTCATCGAGCAACTCGATCTGCGCGAACTGACCGGCCAATACGCCGGCCGGGGGTCGGCCGCACACCATCCGGCCGTGCTGCTTGGCCTGCTGATCTACGGCTACGCCAACGGCGTGCACTCCAGCCGCAAGATCGAGCGCGCGACCTACGACTCGGTGGCGTTTCGCTATGTGGCGGCCAACACTCACCCCGACCACGACACCCTGGCCACGTTCCGTCGGCGCTTCCTGACGGCGGTCGAATCGCTGTTCGTCCAGGTGCTGCTGCTGGCACGTGAGATGAAGCTGCTCAAGCTTGGCCACATTGCGCTCGACGGCACCAAGATCGATGCCAATGCCAGTAAGCACAAAGCCTTGTCCTGGGGCTATGCCAACAGGATCGAGGTGCAGTTACGCGAGGAAGTCCAGCAGTTGTTGACGCTGGCCGAGAACAGTGACCGTGCCGCCGTGCCCGATGGCATGGATGTACCGGCCGAGATTGCCCGGCGTGAAGATCGGCTCAGCGCCATTGCCCAGGCCAAGGCCAAGATCGAGCAGCGCGCGGCTGAGCGACACGCCGTCGAGCAGCAGGAATTCGAGGTCAAGACGGCCAAGCGTCAGGCCCAACGCAAGGCCGGCAAGAAGCCGCGGGGCAAGGATCCCGAACCACCTGCGGCCGGCCCCAAAGACAGCGATCAAGTCAATCTAACCGATGAAGAATCGCGCATCATGCCCGCCTCAAGCGGCGGCTTCGAGCAGAGCTACAACGCTCAGGCCGGGGTGGATGTCGAGACGATGCTGGTCATCACACAGCATGTCACCCAGGCCAGCAACGACAAGCGCGAAGTGGTCCCTACGCTGCAGCGCATTGCGGCCTTGCCCGCCGCGCTGGGCGAGGTGCAAACGCTGATTGCGGACAACGGCTTCTTCAGCCAAGCCAACGTGAGCGCCTGCCACGCAGCCGAGATCGAACCGCTGCTGGCGCTCAAGCGCGAATCGCATCATTTGCCCGTGCTGGAGCGCTTTGCCGCCGACTCGCCGTCACCGCAGACGAGCGACCCGGTCGAGCAGATGGCCCATTGCCTGAGCACGCAAAGTGGCCGAGCGCTGTACAAACTGCGCAAGCAGACGGTTGAGCCGGTGTTCGGCATCATCAAGCGGGTGATGGGCTGGCGGCAAATGAGCATGCGCGGACTCGCCAAGGCTCAAGGTGAATGGAGCTTGGTGACCATGGCCTGGAACATCAAGCGCCTGCATGTACTGCGTGCCGCGTAAAGGTAGAAAGGTACGCCCTGAGGCCGCTCAAACGGCGGCCCAGGCGTGCAGATACGTCCTTGGGGTCGCGCCAGCGGACTCAGATGTCTGAAAGGAACGGCAACGCGTCAAAAAGCACCTTGATCCCGCTCTATCCTTTCTTGCGGGGTCAAGTCCGACAAGCTGCTAGCATAACGACTCGGATCTTATGGCTTTTTGATATCCGGGTTAGCAAGACTAGCAGCGCAGCACGGAGTGCGCGAGACACCGACCGTCAGGCTGTGAACCGGCTCACCGCCATTGGTCGGCATAGCGCCCTTGACTGCACCCGGACTACGGGTTGGCAAGCCCAGCAGCGTGTCAGCGAGGAAGATAACGGCGTACGCCGAGGCAATGCGTAGCAGAAGATGGTGCGGGGACAGCGCCGGGCGACCAGCGCCAACCAGAGCCTTCGAGCAGATACAGATAATCGCTGTGGTGCACTACGCGCCAGGACTGAAATGCTTCTGCGCGGTGCCACGGGCGATCAGCCGCGACAGGTAGTCGAGCTTCTGCGGATCGCGGTCGACGAAGCGAAAGGTCAGTTGCAGCCATTCGCTGTCGGGTTTGGGTTCGAATGCCGCCACTGCGTGCAGGTAGCCATTGAGCCGTGCGGTTTCCGCTGCTTCGCCCTGTTCCAGGTCGAGCACTGCACTCTCCAGCACCTGCGGCAGCTGCTTGGTGCGCTTGACCACCAGCAATGCCTCCTTGAGGCTCAGCGCCTTGATCACGCAGGCCATACTGCCCGCTGGCAAACGCAGCTGACCCTGGCCACGACCGGCCGGCGACTTGCTTGCGGCGGCCGGGGCAGGTGCGACACTCGGTGCCGCAGGGGCGGCAGCTGCCGGCGCTGGTGCACTGGTCTTTACCACCTCGGCCTTGCCACCGGTGAGTGCGGCCAGCGAGTCGTTGGCGAATCCACCCGTGCTCAGCATCTTCGACGGCGCACTGGACATCAGCGCCTGCAGCTTGCCAGCGCGCTGCAGGGCCTTCTTCACCTTGGTCACCAGTTGCTCATTGGAGAAAGGCTTGCCGATGTAGTCGGAAACACCGGCCTGGATCGCCTGCACCACGTTCTCCTTGTCGCCACGGCTGGTGACCATGATGAAGGGCGTGGTTTTCAGGTTGTCCTGCTCGCGGCACCAGGTCAACAGTTCGAGGCCGGACATCTCCGGCATTTCCCAGTCACAGAGGATCAGGTCGACCACCTGACGGCTCAACATCTGCTGGGCCTTGCGGCCATTGATCGCTTCCTCGATCTGTACGCCGGGGAAATTATCGCGCAGCCCTTTCTTGACCAGATCACGGATAAAGGTTGCGTCATCCACCACCAGCACACTGACTTTGCTCATCGACCACTCCTGTACGAATAGCGGTAAGCATAGTCATGGCCAGTGGCCTAAGGCCAACGGAAAACGCCGGACGTGCAACAAATCGCGCAAGCGAAACGGCCCGGGCAAGCCCGGGCCGTCAGCACGAAGCAGGCGTCAGTCCCTGGACTTGCCCTCGACCTCTTCACGCATACGAGTCAGGCCGATGTGGCGCACATCGGTGCCACGCACCAGGTAGATCACCAGTTCGGCGATGTTGCGCGCATGATCGCCAATGCGTTCCAGCGAGCGCAGCGCCCAGATCACATTGAGCACGCGGGAGATCGAACGCGGATCTTCCATCATGTAGGTGACCAGTTCACGCAGCGCGGTCTTGTACTCGCGGTCGACGGTCTTGTCGTGCTGGGCCACGGCCAGGGCCAGGTCGGCGTCGAAACGGGCGAAAGCGTCGAGAGCGTCCTGCACCATCTTGCGCACCTGGTCGCCGATGTGGCGGATCTCGACGTAACCCTTGGGCGCCTCGCCTTCCTCGCTGAGGAGGATGGCGCGCTTGGCGATCTTGGTCGATTCGTCGCCGATACGCTCGAGGTCGATCACCGACTTGGAGATGCTGATGATCAAGCGCAGGTCGGAGGCCGCCGGCTGACGGCGGGCGAGCATGCGGATGCACTCCTCATCGATGTTGCGCTCCATCTGGTTGATCTGGTCGTCGATCTCGCGCACCTGCTGGGCCAGGCCGGAGTCGGCCTCGATCAGCGCGGTGACGGCATCGTTGACCTGCTTTTCCACCAGGCCGCCCATGGCCAGCAGGTGGCTGCGCACTTCCTCCAGTTCGGCGTTGAATTGCTGGGAGATGTGCTGGGTAAGGTTATCTTTGTTGATCATGTTTCGCTCCGCGAAAGCTGCCGGCTTGGATGGCCATGGTGCGCACGGCGCACCCTACACGTTGAGTTTCAGCACTAAGGCCCTTGGAAAATGCTCTCTGGCGCGAAGGGCGCGCGCTGACAGTACGGCGCCCGACAAAGCCAGGGAGTATTTGCCATGGCCTTAGCCGTAACGACCGGTGATGTAGTCTTCTGTCTGCTTCTTGGCCGGGTTGGTGAACAGCGTGTCGGTGTCGCCGAACTCGATCAGCTTGCCCATGTACATGAACGCGGTGTAGTCGGAAACGCGCGCCGCCTGCTGCATGTTGTGGGTGACGATGACGATGGTGTACTTGCTCTTGAGCTCGTAAATCAGCTCTTCGACCTTCAGCGTGGAGATCGGGTCGAGCGCCGAGCAGGGTTCGTCGAGCAGCAGCACTTCCGGCTGCACGGCCACGGTACGGGCGATCACCAGACGCTGTTGCTGACCGCCGGAGAGGCCGAGGGCCGAGTCGTGCAGGCGGTCCTTGACCTCATCCCACAACGCGGCGCTCTTCAGTGCCCACTCCACCGCCTCGTCGAGTACGCGCTTGCTGTTGATGCCCTGGATACGCAGGCCATACACCACGTTCTCGTAGATGCTCTTGGGGAACGGGTTGGGCTTCTGGAACACCATGCCGACGCGGCGACGCAGCTCGGCGACGTCCTCGCCCTTGCGGTAGATATTGCGCCCGTCGATGTTGATCTCGCCTTCCACGCGGCAACCATCGACCAGGTCGTTCATGCGGTTGAAGGTGCGCAGCAGGGTCGACTTGCCGCAGCCGGACGGGCCGATGAAGGCGGTCACGCGCTGCTTGGGGATATCCATCTTGACGTCGAACAGCGCCTGCTTCTGGCCGTAGTACAGGTTCAGACCCGGCACTTCGATGGCCGTGGTCTCGTTGGCCAGGTTGAGGCTCTGCTTGTCGCGGCCGAGGGCGGCCAGATCGATACCGTGGGTATGGGTTTCGTGTTGCATAAACTCACTCCGTTCGTAGCTACAAGCTGCAAGCTGCGCACCGGCGGTGCGCGACTCGTAGCTGCGTTAGTGATCCAGCGCCTTGTACTTCTCGCGCAGGTGGTTACGGATATAGACCGCAGTCAGGTTGAGCAGGGCGATAACGATCACCAGCAGCAGCGCAGTGGCGTAAACCAGCGGACGCGCGGCCTCGACGTTGGGGCTCTGGAAGCCGACGTCGTAGATGTGGAAGCCCAGGTGCATGATCTTCTGATCCAGGTGCAGGTACGGGTAGTTGCCGTTGAGCGGCAGGGTCGGCGCCAGCTTGACCACACCCACCAGCATCAGCGGCGCCACCTCACCGGCGGCACGTGCCACGGCGAGGATCAGGCCGGTCATCATCGCCGGGCTGGCCATCGGGATGACCACCTTCCACAGCGTCTCGGCCTTGGTCGCGCCAAGCGCCAGCGAGCCTTCACGCACCGCACGGGGAATCCGCGCCAGGCCTTCCTCGGTGGCAACGATGACCACCGGCAGGGTGAGGATCGCCAGGGTCAGCGAGGCCCACATCAGGCCCGGGGTGCCGAAGGTCGGCGCCGGAGCGGATTCGGGGAAGAACAGCTGGTCGATCGAGCCACCCAGCACGTAGACGAAGAAGCCCAGGCCGAACACGCCGTAGACGATCGACGGTACGCCGGCGAGGTTGTTCACCGCAATGCGGATCACCCGGGTCAGTGCGCCCTGATGCGCGTATTCGCGCAGGTAGACCGCGGCGATCACGCCAAATGGGGTAACGATCACCGCCATCAGCATGACCATCAGCACGGTGCCGAAGATCGCCGGGAAGATACCGCCTTCGGTGTTGGCCTCACGCGGCTCGTCGCTGACGAATTCCCACAGTTTCATGGCGTAGAAGCCGAGCTTGTCGACGGTGCTCATGGCGTTCGGGCGGAAGGCGCGGACGATCTTACCCAGTTCGATTTCGGTCTGGCGTCCATCACTGGCGGCCAGGGTCACGCTGTCGCGATTGATCTGCTGGGTCAGCGCCACCATGCGCTCTTCGAGCACCTTGTACTCGGCATTCAGTGCATCGCGACGGGCATCCATGTCAGCCTGGGCAGCGGCGTCCAGCTTGTCCTGCAGCTGCAGCTTGCGGCCTTCCAGACGGATGCGCTCCAGGCCATGGTTGATACGGCCGATGTCCTTCTTCTCCAGACGCACCAGCTGTGCGTGCAGGTCGTCGACGCGATCCAGGCGCTCCTGCAATGCAGCCCAGGCCGCATCGCCCTCGGCGACCACCTGGCCACTTTCCTTGACGTTGACCAGGTTGCCGTAGAAGTTGCCCCACTCGCGGCGCTCCAGCACAGTAATGCCGGCCGGCTTGCGCGGGTTGCTCAGCCACTCGCCAACCACCCAGGTGAAGTCGGCACCGAACAGGTCGCGGTTACCCACCTTGAGCAATTCGCGGGTCATGAATTCGCCACCTTCGGCCACCGGCAGGCCGGCTGCGGCGAGACGGGCACGTGGCACTTCCTCGACCTGCACCACCTCACCCAGCATCACCCGGGCTTCCTGGCCAGGCACCTGGTAGTCGGCTTCGAGAATATCTGCCGGCCAGAAGTGGCCGAGGCCGCGAGAGGCAATCACTGCCAGCAGACCGAGGGTCATGATGATGGCGATGGCAACGGCGCCTCCGCTCATCCACACGCCCGGGGCGCCGCTCTTGTACCAGGATTTCAGGTTGTTCTGTTTCACGGCATCACACCTTGAATGAAATCATTCTTTACCTCCCCTTTCCCGCTTGCGGGAGAGGGGCCGGGGGAGAGGGTTGCGGCGTTGTTCGCACTGCCCTCACCCGCCCTGCGGGCACCTCTCCCTTAAAGGGCGAGGAGTATCTTGCTCCCCTCTCCCGCTTGCGGGAGAGGGGCTGGGGGAGAGGGCTTAGGCACGCGCCTGCACCACCCTCTCCCGCCCCTTCGGGGCACCCTCTCCCATGAATGGGAGAGGGTCATCAGTTGGCCTGCTGCACAGGCATGTTTTACAGACTCGAATATCGGGTACGCAGACGCTGACGGATCAGTTCGGCCAGGGTGTTCATCACGAAGGTGAACAGCAGCAGCACCAACGCGGCGAGGAACAGCACGCGGTAATGAGTGCCGCCGACTTCCGACTCGGGCATTTCCACGGCGACGTTGGCCGCCAGGGTGCGCATGCCTTCGAAGATGTTGATGTCCATGATCGGCGTGTTGCCGGTGGCCATCAGCACGATCATGGTCTCGCCGACCGCACGGCCCATGCCGATCATCAGCGCCGAGAAAATGCCCGGGCTGGCGGTGAGGATCACCACGCGGGTCAGGGTCTGCCAGGGCGTGGCGCCGAGCGCCAGGGAGCCGAAGGTCAGGCTCTTGGGCACGCTGAACACGGCGTCTTCGGCGATCGAGTAGATGTTCGGAATTACCGCGAAGCCCATGGCCAGCCCCACCACCAGGGCGTTGCGCTGATCGAAGGGAATACCCAGCTCATTGGTCAGCCACAGGCGCATATTGCCGTCAAACAGCCAGTTTTCCAGATGCCCACTGATCGCGATGGAGAACCAGCCCACGGCGACCACCACCGGAATCAGCAGTGCCGCTTCCCAGCCTTCGGGAACACGGTGGCGGATGGACTCAGGCAGCTTGGTCCAGAGGAAACCGAACAGCAGGATGCCCACCGGTGTCAGCAACAAGAGGCTGAAGATGCCGGGTAAGTGGTTCTCCAAAAACGGCGCGAGGAACAGACCGGCAAAGAAGCCGAGAATCACCGTCGGTAGCGCCTCCATCAGCTCGATCACCGGCTTGACCTTGGTGCGCATGCGCGGCGCCATGAAGTAGGCGGTGTAGATCGCTGCAGCCACGGCCAGAGGGGCCGCCAGGAGCATGGCGTAGAACGCTGCCTTGAGCGTACCGAAGGCCAGCGGCGAGAGGCTCAGCTTGGCCTCGAAATCGGTGTTGGCCGAGGTCGACTGCCAGACATAGTCAGGCTCCGGGTAGCTTTCGTACCAGACCTTGCCCCACAGCGAACTCCAGGAAATTTCCGGGTGCGGGTTATCCACCACGAAGCGCTGCAGCTTGCCGTCCGACTCGACCAGCACACGACTGGCGCGCGGCGACAGAGCAGCGATGGCGCTGCCTTCGGCGACCTGCTCCTTGAGCAGAGTGCGGTGCGCCGTGCTATGGAAAATGCCCAGGCGACCGTCGGCATCCAGGGCCATGAAGCCCTTGCGACGCTCCTCGGGGAGGATCTGGGTGATCGCACTGTCGCCGAGCTGGAAGCTGCGGATCGACTGGAAGGTGGACTTGCCGTCCTGATCGCGCACCATGAACCACTGCTGGATACCACCCTTGGCGTCACCGATCATGATCGAGATGCCGCCGAGCAGGCTGGTGGCGCTGGTCACACGATTGGACGCATCCTTGAGCAGCTCGTAACGACCATTGAGGCTGCGCTTGCGCAGATCGAAGACGTCGGCACTGGAGTCGCCATTGAACACGTACAGCCACATCTGGCGGGGGTCGATAAGCAGTTGGCTGACCGGCTCGCCGATCTGCGGCAGGTTGATGCGCTGCTCGCTGACGCTCACCTCGCCGGTGAACAGGTTTTCCTCACGGCTGAGGCTGATCAGATGCAGCTCGTTGTTGGTGGAGCCGGCCAGCATCAGCGTACCGCTGTTGAGATTGAGCGCCACATGCTCCAGCGGACGCCCCTGCGGGTCCAGTTCGATCGGCGCCTCGCCATAGGGGAAGTCGATCTGCGGCGCGATGGTACGCACGTTGTCCGGATAGGTGATCTTGTAGTTGTGCTGCAGGATCAGCGCCTGGCCGTTGGACAGCCCCAATACCACGCGACGCGTACCCGGCTGGTCCTGACCGACGGAGGCGACGGTCACACCTTGCGGCAGCGGCAACTGCAGACGCTGCAGGGCCTCGCCATTCTTGAGTGCGAAGAACTGCACGGCACCGGAAGCATCCAGACGCATGGCGACCTGGTTCTGTTCTTCCACGGCGAGAAGCAATGGCGCCTGAGCTTCGGCCAGCCAGGCCGGTTGCTGAGCCTTGCGCGACTCGAGCTCGGCGCCCTGGAACATGGGCAGCACGACATGGGCGAGGTAGAAGAAGATCAGGGTGATGGCACCGAGCACCGCCAGACCACCGATGGAGACGTACCAACGCGCCATGCGGTCCTTCAACGCGCGCAGACGGCGCTTGCGTTGCAGGGCGGGCGTGTTGAAGTCGATCCCTAGAGGGTTCTGCGAACGGTTCATGGATTCGTTTGCCAAGTCATTCATGCGAGAAGTCTCTGCGCGGGCTTGATTGCAGCGCATACGGCTGCCCAGGCTTGTCAATTTAGCGGGCTTGTATGACAGAAAGATTACAGTCTGCTGACATGACGAAGCCCGCCACCCATGGGGTGGCGGGTTCGTCGAATGGCCTCGCTAGCTAGCGCCAGGCCATCAGGCTGGAAGCCTTACAGACCCAAGTCCTTCATCGCTTTCTCGGCGACCTTGGACGGCAGCGGGATGTAACCATCCTTCATCACGACATCCTGGCCCTGCTTGGACAGCACCAGCTTGATGAACTCGGCATCCAGCGGGCTCAGCGGCTGGTTCGGCGCCTTGTTGACGTAGACGTAGAAGAAGCGAGCCAGCGGGAACTTGCCAGCCAGAGCGTTCTCTTCCGACGCTTCGAAGGCTTCACCGCCCTTCTTCGACAGCGGCACGGCGCGGACGCTGGAGGTCCTGTAGCCGATACCCGAGTAACCAATGGCGTTCAGGGTGCTGGAGATCGACTGGACAACCGAAGCCGAACCCGGCTGCTCGTTGACGTTGGCCTTGAAGTCACCTTTGCACAGGGCTTCTTCCTTGAAGTAACCGTAGGTGCCGGATACCGAGTTACGACCGAACAGCTGGATCGGCTTGCTCGCCCACTCGCCGGTCAGACCAACGTCACCCCAGGTTTTCAGGTCCTTGTCGCCACCGCACAGACGGGTGCTGGAGAAGATCGCGTCGACCTGTTGCATGGTCAGCGACTTGATCGGGTTGTCCTTGTGCACGAACACGGCCAGGGCGTCGATGGCAACCGGAACGGCGGTCGGCTTGTAACCGTACTTCTCTTCGAAGGCCTGGATCTCGCTGTCCTTCATCGGACGGCTCATCGGCCCCATGTTGGCGGTACCTTCGGTCAGCGCGGGTGGCGCAGTGGAGGAACCAGCGGCCTGGATCTGGATGTTGACGTTGGGGTAGTTCTTCTTGAACTCTTCTGCCCACAGGGTCATCAGGTTGGCCAGCGAGTCGGAACCGACGCTGGACAGGTTGCCCGATACACCGGAAGTCTTTTCATAGGTCGGCAGAGCCGGATCGACGGCGGCTACAGCAGATACGGCGCTTACGCCAGCGGCGGCGAAAGTCAGGGCCGCCATCAAACGCTTCAGTTTCATGCCTTGCTCCTAGCAGGATGGTGTTGTGTTGGATGGAACGGGCCCAAGTATCTGCAGGCCACGTGAACACTCTATGAAACGAATGTGACAGTTAAATGAACGTCGACAGGTTCGAGGGCGGCAGAGAGAAAGCACTTCGGATGGTCTGGGAGAAGTGTGAGTGATACCGGACTGGCAAGTTTGTGTGCGTATTGCTCACAGACTTAGCACTATCCGACCTTATTCCAGTTCCCGAACGCTTCGGGTAGATCTCTCCAGGGACATCCCGTGCGCATGCGGTACAGCATGCCCTCCACGGTCATTCGTAGATCACGCTTGTTGTAGATGGCCTTGTGCAGCAGAATTTTCCGCAGCTTCGACCAATGCTCATCACTGAGCAATAATCGGGGCATTGCAAACTCGTATCGATGTTGAATCAGAGCTTCAACGATACGAGTTTGCTCTTATATATCAAATGATTAGCGCGAAACGGCAACAGCCCCTAGCGCAGCACCATGC
This sequence comes from Ectopseudomonas oleovorans, assembly GCF_003052605.1. GTDB lineage: Bacteria > Pseudomonadota > Gammaproteobacteria > Pseudomonadales > Pseudomonadaceae > Aquipseudomonas > Aquipseudomonas oleovorans_A. Next base: position 10,621 of record NZ_QASO01000048.1, read on the forward strand.
TGAGCAGATGATCGGCTATCAGGCGGATCGATTGCACTTGCCGCACTCGGCTTCAGGCGTGAGGTTCAGGGAAAACGCCAGCCGAGGAACTTGCATGCCGAGCATCAACCCCAACCGCGAGAATCTGCTGGAGTTCGCCCAGCGATACACCGATCCTGATGCTCAATCTGCTGCGTTTCAACAGCCAAGCTGCTTACAACACCAGGCAGCCTCCATGCGCCCTGCAGCGGGCGCGAAGCCTATGCGCGCTACAGCCGCACCGCGCTGAGCAAGGTCCGCGGGGTGGGTGGTGAGGTGCAGGTGATGGCAGACGCCCACCTGGCTTTGATCGCACCGAAGCAAGAGCAGTGGGATCTGCTTCTGCTGGTGCGCTATCCTTCGTCAGCAGCCTTTTTGAGCATGCTCGTGGACCCCGATACCAGGCCGCCACCGTTCAGCGCAGCGCTGGCCGACTCTCGGCTGATCGGCACCACGCCTAGCTGAGCTCTATCCTGCCGCCTGCAGATTGAGCACCAGTAACCGCGCTGCAGTTTCGGCGTCCGGCTGGCCGTCGTAGTTGGCCGGGCGATACTTCATCTGGAAGGCGGCAATGACATTGCGCGTCGCCTCATCCAGCTCACCGTGCTGCGGCACCGTGTAACCGTTTTGCGCCAACTGCTCCTGGAACCACTGCACGCTGGGCAGGCTGGTGCTGAAAAGCGCCTGTTGGCGCGCCACGGCGTCTTCGTTCGGCCAGGGCGCCAGGCCCTCGTCGGCCAGACGCTTCCAGGGGAACAATGGGCCCGGATCGACCTTGCGCTGCGGCGCCACATCGCTGTGCGCGATGATCGAGCCCAGCGGTAGCTGGTGACGCTTGACGATGTCCTTGAGCAGCACGATCAGGGTATCGATCTGCTGCGGCGCGAAGGGTTGCCAGTAGCGCCCCGCCGGCGTCTGGTAGTAGCCCTGGTTGACCAGCTCGATGCCGATCGTGGTGCTGTTGAGCCAGGTGCGCCCCTTCCATTCGCTGACACCGACGTGCCAGGCGCGACGGTTCTCGTCCACCAGGCGGTAGACGGTCGGCGGTGCATCACCGATCAGGTAGTGGCTGCTCACCTCGGTCTGCGTCAGCAGATCGAGCGAGCGTTGCAGGTCAGCAGAGGTGTAGTGCAGCACGACGTATTGCACACGGCTGTTCTGACCGGTCGCGGTGTGACTGTCATCGATACGTAGACCACCGGTACAACCGGCAAGCAGAACAAGAACTAGGGCAAGGCAAAGAGACTTCATGCGTGACCGAATACGCTCTGCAGGTTGTCCAGCAGCAGGTCGACGCTGAGCATGATCAACAGCATGCCCATCAATCGTTCTACCGCCATCAACCCGCGATTACCAAGAAAACGCTGCAGGAACGAAGCCTGCAACAGAATGAATGCCGTCGCCGCCCAGGCCAGGATGACCGCCAGGTAGAGCTCCCAGAGCGGCCCGGTGTGGGTGTTGCGCAGGGTCATCAGCACCGCAAGCGCTGAAGGTCCGGCGACCGCCGGCGTGGCCAACGGCACCAGTATCGGCTCGCCATCCGGCACGTCGCCGAGCAGGCCCTGCGGGCTGGGGAAAATCAGGCGCATGGCGATGACGAACAGGATGATAGCGCCGGCAATCGCGGTTGCCTCGCGTGACAGACCGAGGCTGGTGAGGAATTTGTCACCAAAGGTGAGGAACAGCAGCAACAGACCAAGGGCGAACAGCAGTTCGCGCGCGGCGACCCACAACCGTCTGCGCGGCTCGACGTTCTTCAGCGCGGCAATGTAGATGGCGATATTGCCGAAAGGGTCGGTGACCAAAAAGATCAGCACGGCGATGCTGAAGATGTCCATGGGCGTCTCCGGTGTCTAGTGCGCATAGTCTAGGGCCTGAAGGGGTCCCCTCGCGAGCCGGGGCACGGTCAGATTCGAACATTTTTAGCGCGCGTGGAAATTTTATGACCGGTAGCGCTGTAATGGTTCCAGGAAACAACACCCGAAGAAATGCATACAAAGTAGCATCCAATATTTCAACAAAATATCTGCATTGACCGCACAAGAACAACAGCAAATAGCTTTCCATGACCTCCACCACCCAGCGCCCCGAGGACGAAAACCTTGGCCTCGGCTCCAATCTGCTCTACGGCCTGCAGCACGTACTGACCATGTACGGCGGCATCGTCGCAGTGCCCCTGATCGTCGGCCAGGCGGCCGGTCTGTCGCCTGCCGATATCAGCCTGCTGATCGCCGCCTCGCTTTTCGTCGGCAGCGCCACCATCTCGCGCCTGTCGATCCTGCTGACCATGGTGATCGGCACGCTGGTCGCCCTGGCATTCGGCATGGCCGACTTTTCCAAGGTCAGTGAAGGGCCGGTGTTGGCCTTCCCGACTCCGTTGCATTTCGGCGTGCCGGTGTTCGAGGTGCGCCGGCATCGTGCTGTTCGCCACCGAGCGCAGCCTGCGCTACCGCAACATCGCCGTCCTGCACGATGGCGACCACTTCATCGGCGGCAAGCTGTACGACGCTCAGGGCAATGAGGTGCCGTTGCAGGACGAGGACGATCACGCACCACGGGCACGAACCGCTGGAGCAACCAGCAGGGACCCGGCCGAGGCAACATCCTAGAAGGAGTGAGTGGTTCGTACGGGAGCCGCGGTGCCTGCCGCTGCGGCTCGACGGAGACGCGATCAGGCAGCCTGCTCGACGCGGTTACGCCCCGCGCCCTTGGCGCGATATAGCGCCTGGTCGGCACGTTCGAAGGTGACCTCGGTCGCCTCGCCATTGCGAAACTCGGCGATACCGGCGGAGAAGGTGATGGTCACCGGCTCACCCTTGAAGTGGAACGGGCAAGCCTCGATTGCTGCGCGCAGGGTTTCCAGAAGCTGGACACCTCCCTCCAGCGGCGTTGCAGGAATCAGCAGAACGAACTCCTCGCCACCAAAACGGGCGATGAAGTCGGTCTTGCGCAAACGCTTGCTGAGCTCCCCGGCGATGATCTTCAGCACTCGATCACCTGCCAGGTGGCCGTAGCCGTCGTTGATCCGCTTGAAGTGATCGACATCCAGCACCGCCATCAGCAACTGGCCGCCATAGCGCTGGCGTCGGGCAGTCTCCAGGTCGAGGCGCTCGCTCCAGGCCGCGCGATTAGGCAAGCCGGTCAGAGGGTCGAGCAGCGATTTCTGCCGCTGCTCCTCGATATGTTGGCGAAACTGTTGCGCCTCGAGCTCCATTTCAGCGACACGCTTGACCAGGCCCTGCAGCCGTTCCGCCACGTCATCCTCACCACTGTCGCGCTGACGCTGATGATTGCTGACGCTCTGCAGCAGGCCCTCCAGACGCTGCTCCAGCGCCTGCTTGAGCGCGTCCAGATCGGCCGCCTCCTGCACGCTGTTCTGCAAGTCGCTGACCTGATCGCGCAACTGCTGGTTGAAGTGGCGCGTGCTTTCCACCGAGGCGGTATAACCCTCATGCGCTTCACTGAGGGTGCTGATAAAGGCGGCCAGGCGCTCGTTGAGCTGCTTGAGATAACCGGCGAACTCACGCTGGCCACTGTCGGTGACTGCCAATACCAGCACAGCCAGATCGTCCAGCACGGGTACCAGTTCGTACCAGTTGAGGTTGCCCTCCAGACGCTGGCGCAGCGCATCGCCTTGCGGCTGATGACGTGCCGGCAACTCCAGCTCGTCGAGCAGGCTGCGCAAGCTGCTGGCGATATGCGGGGCCACCGCGCTGTATCCGGGTTCGCTGCTGGGCAGGGAGAACGGGCTGTCGCCTGCATCCTCCGGCGGCACCAGGCCAGGCGGCAGTGGCAGGCTGTCGAGCATGGGCGCGGCGTCGTTGGCCTGATGCTTTCTCTTTGCCAAGCTGGCAACCGCCGCTGGCTCGCTCGCAGGCGTGAGGACCGCTGGCGTGCGCTCTGCACTCTCGGAGACAGTGGCAGGCTCAGATATAGGTGCAGGTGCAGGTGCAGGTGCAGGTGCAGGTGCAGGTGCAGGTGCAGGTGCAGGTGCAGGTGCAGTGTTCGCGATCTCTTCGCTGCTTTCAACACGCGAGCCGAAGAGGCGCTGCAGCAAGCCGGGTTGCTCCTGCACCGGGGCTTGCAGAACGCTCAGCGCCTGCCCTTGCAGGTTGCTCAGTTGGCTGAGCAATGCGGGCAACAGATACTGGTGGCTGGTGGCGTCCTGCAGTTGTTTGCCGAGTGACTTGAGTGCCTTGCGTACCTCACGCGGCGGCTGCAGACGTTGCAACTGTTCGATCAGGCCCGCCAATGCCGTGGCGGCCTCGCCGGCACGCTGCTGACGGCGCTGCTCGGAATCCAGCACGGCCTTTTCCAGACGCGGGATAAGGCCGCCCAATGCAGCGTCCATATCGTCGCGGCGAAGAATTTCGCGCATTTCCTGCATGCATTGATCGACCGCCTTGTCCGCGCCCTCGGCGGCCAGGCTGCTGCGCACCAGACCACGGCGCAGCAGATCCAGGCGCGACTCCCAGCGGCGGTCAAGCTTTTCCTGCTGCTCAAGGCTGCTCAGGTACTTGTCTTTCCAGCGTTGCGCGTCATCGCTCATACGGCTTACTCGGGAGATGGCGTTTTCAGCATAGGCAGTTGCGCAGCATTCTGTGCTGCCGGCAAGCGAATTTCCACGGCTACCGGCAGGTGATCGGAAATTGGCTGGCTGAGTACGTCGACACGCCCCAGTTCAAGTTCGGAACTGAGCAGGATATGGTCAAGACAGCGCTGCGGTCGCCAACTCGGGAAGGTCGCCTCAACCTGCGGCGCGAGCAGGCCAAGATCACGCAGCGGCGAATTTTCCAGCAGGTCGACGGCATGGGTATTCATGTCGCCCATCAGCACCAGATGGCGAAACTCGCTGACCCGCTCACGGATATAGGCCAGTTGCCGGGTGCGGGTACGAGCGCCCAGGGCCAGGTGCATCATCACCACGCCCAGTGCGTGCTCGCCCTCTCCCAGCCGCAGAAAGATCGCACCGCGCCCAGGCGGCCCGGGCAGTGGATGATCTTCCAGCAAGGTGGGACGCAAGCGGCTTAGCACGCCGTTGCTGTGCTGGGCGAGGCGCCCGAGATTGCGATTGAGCTGTTGGTACCAGAAGGGAAAGGCGCCCTGCTGGGCCAGGTACTCGACCTGATTGATATAACCCGAGCGCAGGCTGCCGCCATCGACCTCCTGCAACGCCACCAGATCGAAATCGGCGAGCAGATCACCGATGCGCTGAAGATTGCCGGCACGCCCGGCATGAGGCAACAGATGCTGCCAACTGCGCGTCAGGTAGTGGTGGTAACGCTGGGTATTGATGCCGACCTGAACATTGAAACTGAGCAAGCGCAATAGGCCGTCAGCTGGCCAGTCGGCATGGGGCGAGCAGTGCGGGTTGATCTGCGGGTCGCACAGACCAACCGCACGTGTCTTTCGCCAGCGGCGCAACATGCTTCGCGCCTGCGGCCGCTTAGAGCGCGGCACGCTCCTTGGCGATCAGGTGATCGGCGACTTCCAGCGTCTGCTGCGGGCCACCGGCAGAGCCCAGGTCGAAGCGATACTTGCCACCGACGACCATCACCGGCACGCCAGTGATCTGATAGGCCATGGCCAGTTTCTTGGCCTTTTCCATCTGGCCTTTGACGGCGAAGGAGTTGAAGGTCTTGAGGAAGGCATCGCGATCAACGCCCTGGGTGGCGACGAAGTCAGCGAACTCTTCAGCCGAGGCCAGCTTCTTCTTCTCCTGGTGGATGGCGTTAAACACGGCGTCATGCACCTTGTGCTCGACCTTCATGCTTTCCAGGGTGATGAACGCCTGGCCATGCACGTTCCAGATGCCACCGAACAGCGCCGGCACGCGGACGAAATTGACGTCGTCCGGCAGCTTCTCGACCCAGGGGTTGAGAGTCGCTTCGAACTGATAGCAGTGCGGGCAGCCGTACCAGAACAGCTCCACCACTTCGACCTTGCCAGGCTTGGACACCGGCACCGGGCTCTTCAGCTCGACATACTGCTGGCCGGCTACCGGTTCGGCATGGGCACTAAGGCCGAACAGGCCGCTGATCGCCAGAGCGGCGCCAAAAATCAGGTTACGCATGGGGGTACTCCTCAACTGGATAAGCGTCGCCCTAAGTGGCGATTTGAGACTATGACTCGCTACCGCTGGGCCGGTTCCGCCCATTGTAGCCATGGCACATACGAAAAAGGGCGGCCGCAGCCACCCTTTGTCTTGCCAAAAGCAACAAGCCCTTGGTCTTTTGAGAATTTCGCGAGCTAGAGCCCGGCAAGGAAGAAACAGGAGAGGAACGGTCGGAGTCGCGGGCGACTGTACTTTTGTACATCCGCATGACTCGCTCCGTTCGCCCCTCCGGATCCGCCCTGAAGGGGTTTAGCCGCAAGCGGCTTCCGATCCTGTTTCTGACGCCGCAGGGCCGACGCGCAGCAAATTATCAGTGCAGACCCTGGATGAAGCTGGACACGGCTTCAATATCCTTGTTGCTCAGCTTGGCCGCAATGGACCGCATGATCATCGCGTCGCCATCGTTGGTGCGGTTGCCTTCACGGAAATCGGTCAGTTGCTTGGCGGTGTACTGCGCATGCTGACCACCCAGGTGCGGGTAACCAGCGGCGGCAAGACCGGCACCGTTAGGCGCATGGCAACCAATGCAGGCCGGCATCCCTTCTTCCAGTTTGCCGCCACGGAACAGCGCCTCACCACGCTCGACCAGCTTGGGATCGGCAGCACCAACGCTCATCTTCTGACTGGCGAAGTAAGCGGCGATGTCAGCCATGTCCTGATCGCTGAGGTTATCCAGCATGCCGGTCATCTCGATCACCGGACGGGCACCGGACTTGATGTCGTGCAGCTGCTTGAGCAAGTAACGCTCGCCCTGACCGGCCAGCTTGGGGAAGTTTGGTGCAGGGCTGTTGCCATCGGCGCCATGGCAGGCAGCACAGACAGCGACTTTGCCCTGACCGGCTTCGGCATCGCCAGCAGCCTGTGCCACGCCAGTGAGGCCCAGGGTCAACAGCAGACTCACGAGTACTTTGTTCATCAGCTAATCCAATTACGGCTAAGAGAGAAAGGGTTATCGAGCGGGCTTACTCACTCGGTCATCAGCTTGATGACCGCCTGGTAATCCTCGGCCGAGCAGTCCATGCACAGGCCGCGCGGCGGCATGGCATTCAAACCATTGGTGACACTCTGCACCAGTGTATCCATGCCCTTGGCCAGACGCGGCTCCCATGCGGCCTTGTCGCCCTTCTGGGGCGCCGTGGGAATCTGGCCGTTGTGACATACACCACAGGAACGGTCATACACAGCTTGCGGATCCTGAGCAGCATAGCCGTTGAACGACAACATCATAACGGCAGCAGCAAGCAGCATTTTCTTCATCAGATCAACCTCATCAGGGTTGGGAGCGTCCTGCTTTCTATCGAGCAGAGATGTAATCGCTCCCGGCAATTGGGTTCCTGCGGGTGGGACAAAGCGCACACAAAATCTGCGGCATTATATACTGGCAATACTGAAACGGAAACGACGCTCCCTGCCGCTCCCTCTGGAGTGCAGCAGGTGCGCGGAAATGTCGCAAGCCCTCGAACCACTGAACAGGAATCGAGGCATCCACCGGATACCCCCATGCTCCCGAAAAATCCCATCATCGGTCTGTGCCAGCAGGCCAGCTTCCTCATCAGTGCCGCCAAGGTCGACCAGTGCCCCGAGGACAGCGGCCTGGAGGTGGCATTCGCCGGCCGCTCCAACGCTGGCAAGTCGAGCGCGCTCAACACCCTTACCCACGCCAGCCTGGCGCGCACCTCGAAAACACCGGGACGTACGCAGTTGCTCAACTTCTTCCGCCTGGACGACGAGCGTCGCCTGGTCGACCTGCCCGGTTACGGTTATGCCAAGGTACCGATCCCGCTCAAACAGCACTGGCAGAAACATCTGGAAGCGTATCTGGGCAGCCGCGAGAGTTTGAGCGGTCTGGTGTTGATGATGGATATCCGCCATCCGCTGACCGAGTTCGACTGTATGATGCTGGACTGGTCGGTAGCCAGTGGCATGCCGCTGCATATCCTGCTGACCAAGGCCGACAAACTGGCTTTCGGCGCAGCGAAGACCACTTTGCTTAAGGTGCGCCAGGAAATTCACAAGCAGTGGGGCGAGGGCATCAGCATCCAGTTGTTCTCGGCGCCTAAGCGTATGGGCGTGGAAGAAGCGCAGATGGTACTGGCCGGTTGGTTGGATCTATTGCCGCAAGAGGATGAGGAACAGGAGTAGGGTGCGACGCACACCCGGCATGCACGGTCTGCTCCCTCTCCCATTTATGGGAGAGGGCTGGGGAGAGGGTGGTTCAGGCGACGCTCGGCATCGCCGGATAAACCCTCTCCCGCCCTTCGGGCACCCTCTCCCGGAGGGAGAGGGTCATCAGAATGCCGCTAGCGGCCTTTTTACAGGCAAAAAAAACCCCGAGCTTCGTATGGGGAGGGAGAAGTTCGGGGTTCAAGGTCTGAACCGCTAGGGCGGGGTTCAGATGTCTGCCAACACTTAACACAACAAAGGAGCATTGAAGGGCTTAACGGCCATTCATGAACTCTGACCGGGTGGGTTTACAGAAAGTTCATCGCCGCCTTAAAACCATTTGCAATAAGAAAGCGCCTTTTGATTCCCTGAAACCCAAAAGCTAAAGCGGCCGCGGCGACGGGGCTTAATGCGCTTCGTCCCAGTTGGCGCCGACACCGACTTCCACCAACAGCGGTACGTCCAAGTCGGCGGCACCACTCATCAGGCTCTTGAGTTTGGCGCTGACCTCGTCGATCAGTTCCTCACGCACTTCCAGTACCAGTTCGTCGTGCACCTGCAGGATGATGCGGGCGTCGATGCCGCTGTCCTGCAGCCAACCATCCACGGCGATCATGGCGCGCTTGATGATGTCCGCCGCCGTGCCCTGCATCGGTGCGTTGATCGCCGCGCGCTCGGCGCCCTTGCGCATGGCCTGGTTCTGCGCGTGGATTTCCGGCAGGTACAGGCGCCGGCCGTAGACCGTCTCGACATAGCCCTGCTCGGCAGCCTGCGCGCGGGTGCTTTCCATGTAGGTCAGCACCCCCGGGTAACGGGCGAAGTAGCGGTCGATGTAAGCCTGCGCCTCCTTGCGTTCGACATCGATCTGCTTGGCCAGGCCGAAGGCGCTCATGCCGTAGATCAGGCCGAAGTTGATCGCCTTGGCCTTGCGCCGCTGGTCGCTGGTCACCTCTTCCAGTGCCACACCAAACACCTCGGCAGCAGTGGCCCTGTGCACGTCCAGGTCATGGTGGAAGGCATCGAGCAGACCTTTGTCCTTGGCCAGATGAGCCATGATGCGCAGCTCGATCTGCGAGTAGTCCGCCGCCATCAGCTTGTAGCCCTTGGGCGCCACGAAAGCCTGGCGGATGCGCCGGCCTTCGGCGGTGCGGATCGGGATGTTCTGCAGGTTCGGGTCGCTCGACGACAGGCGGCCAGTAGCGGCGACCGCCTGGTGATAGCTGGTATGGATACGCCCCGTGCGCGGGTTGATCTGCTCCGGCAACTTGTCGGTGTAGGTGCTCTTGAGCTTGCTCAAGCTGCGGTACTGCATCAGCACCTTGGGCAGCTCGAAATCTTGCTCGGCCAGTTCCGCCAGTACCGCTTCGGCGGTGGAGGGCTGGCCCTTGGCAGTCTTGCTGATCACCGGGTAGCCGAGTTTTTCGTAGAGGATCACGCCGAGTTGCTTGGGTGAGGCCAGATTGAATTCCTCACCGGCGATCTCGAACGCCTTGCGCTCCAGCTCCACCAGTTTTTCGCCCAGCTCGACACTTTGCTCGCCAAGCAGCTTGGCGTCGACCAGCGCGCCGTTGCGCTCGATACGCGCCAGCACCGGCACCAGCGGGATCTCGATTTCGCGCAGCACCTTGGCCAAGGAGGGCACGGCTTCGAGGCGCCCCCAAAGCTCCTGATGCAGACGCAAGGTCACGTCGGCATCTTCGGCGGCGTAGGGGCCGGCCTGCTCCAGAGCGATCTGGTCGAAGGTCAGTTGCTTGGCGCCCTTGCCGGCGATGTCCTCGAAACGAATGGTGCTGTGGTTCAGGTACTTCAGCGCCAGGCTGTCCATGTCGTGGCGGGTGGCGGTGGAGTCCAGCACATAGGATTCGAGCATGGTGTCGAAAGCCACGCCCTGCACGGCAATCGGCGTGCTGGCGTTGGCCAGGACATTGATGTCGTACTTGGCGTGCTGGCCGACCTTGGCCTTGGCCGGGTCCTCAAGAATCGGCTTGAGTGCCTTGAGTACCGCATCGCGATCGAGTTGTTGCGGCACGCCCATGTAGCTGTGGGCCAGCGGGATATAAGCCGCTTCGCCGGCCTTGACCGCGAAGGACAGACCGACCAGTTGCGCCTGTTGGGCGTCGATGCTGGTGGTCTCGCTGTCGAAGGCGATTAGCTCGGCCTTCTCCAACTTCTGCAGCCAGGCATCGAACTGCGCCTGTTCCAGCACAAGCTGGTAATCACCGGTGCTTGCCGGTTCGGGTTCAGCGGCATCTTCGGCGGCTGCGTCAGTCGGTTCGGCGAACAGATCTTCAGCCGGCGCAGCAGTCTTGGCCGCCAGTGACTTGTTCTGCCGCAGCAGGTCGTCCAGCCAGTTCTTGAATTCCAGTTCGCCGTAAAGCTCCACCAGCGCGGCCTGATCCGGCTCGCCGGGATGCAGCGAGTCGATCTCGATATTCAGCGGCACGTCGGTCTTGATGGTCGCCAGTTGATACGACAGGTAGGCCATCTCGCGGTGTTCTTCGAGCTTGGCCGGCAGGTTCTTAGCGCCGCGGATCGGCAGCTCAGGGACCTTGTCGAGGTTGGCGTAGAGCATATCGAGACCGCCGCCAATGCCGACCAGCAGACCGAGGGCGGTCTTCTCGCCGACGCCGGGCACGCCGGGGATGTTGTCGACCTTGTCGCCCATCAGGGCCAGATAGTCGATGATCAGCTCAGGGCCGACACCGAATTTCTCTTTCACGCCACCTTCGTCATAGACGCTTCCGGTCATGGTGTTGACCAGCGTAACGTGCGGGCAGACCAGCTGCGCCATGTCCTTGTCGCCGGTGGAGATCACCACGTCGCGCTTTTCCCCCGCCGCCTGGCGCGCCAGGGTGCCGATCACGTCGTCAGCTTCAACGCCTTCGACGCACAGCAGCGGCAGACCCAGGGCGCGCACGCTGGCATGCAGCGGCTCGACCTGGACGCGCAACTCGTCCGGCATGGACGGGCGATTGGCCTTGTACTCGGCGAACAGCTCGTCGCGAAAGGTGCCGCCCTTGGCGTCGAAGACCACGGCGAAGGGGCTGTTCGGGTACTGCTTGCGCAGGCTCCTGAGCATGTTCAGCACGCCTTTTACCGCTCCGGTGGGCATGCCCTTGGAAGTGGTCAGCGGCGGCAGGGCGTGGAAGGCGCGGTACAGGTACGAGGAACCGTCGACCAGAACGAGGGGGGCTTGGCTCATGCGCGGGATCAACCTTTTCGGCGGGCGCAGCGGTAGAATGGCTGCATCGGTGAAAAACAAAGGAGCAAGATTATCATGGGTACGCTTAATCGCCTGTTGCTGGTCGGCCTTATGGCCTGTCTTCCGCTTGCCGCTCAAGCCGAGGATCCGGTTTCCGCCGATCCCGACGTGACCATTCGCCAGGATGGCGACCGCACCATTCAGGAATACCGGGTCAATGGCTTCCTCTACGCCATCAAGGTGATCCCGAAGAACGGTAAACCCTACTTTCTCGTTCGCGCCGATGGCAGCGACGGCAACTTCGTACGTTCGGACGATCCGGACATGCTGATCCCGTCCTGGGAAATCTTTAGCTGGTAAGTCATTAAGGTCTGATATGTCGGTATTCACCCCCCTGGAGCGTCATGAGCTCGAAGTCTTCCTGGCGCCCTATGGGCTTGGTCGGTTGCGCGATTTCCAGGGCATTGCTGCGGGCAGCGAAAACAGCAACTTCTTCGTCAGCCTGGAGCAGGGTGAGTACGTTCTGACCCTGGTCGAACGCGGGCCGGTGGCCGACCTGCCGTTCTTCATCGAGCTGCTCGACGTACTGCACGATGCCGGCCTGCCGGTGCCCTATGCCCTGCGCACGCAGGATGGCGAGGCGCTGCGCCGCCTGGCGGAGAAACCGGCGCTGCTGCAGCCCCGGCTGTCCGGCAAACATGTGCGCGAGGCCAACGCGCATCACTGTCAGGAAGTGGGTAGCCTGCTGGCCCGCATCCACCTGGCGACTCGCGAACAGCCGGTGGAACGTCGCAGCGACCGCGGCCTGGACTGGATGCTCGCCGAAGGCCCGAGTCAGGCGCTGAAGCTTGATGAACAGGCGTTACCGCTACTGCGTGATGCGCTGGCCGAGATCGCCGAGCTGAAACCGCGCATCCTCGCCCTGCCGCGTGCCAACCTGCATGCCGACCTGTTCCGCGACAACGTGCTGTTCGACGGCAACCACCTGGCCGGGGTGATCGACTTCTACAACGCCTGCTCCGGGCCGATGCTCTACGACCTGGCCATCACCCTCAATGACTGGTGCTCGCACGAAGACGGCAGCCTCGATGGCGCTCGTGCCCGCGCGCTGCTCGGCGCTTATGCGGCGCTGCGGCCCTTCAGCGCTGCCGAGGCCCAGCTGTGGCCGACCATGCTGCGCGTGGCTTGCGTGCGTTTCTGGCTGTCGCGCCTGATCGCCGCCGAGTCGTTCGCCGGGCAGGAAGTGCTGATTCATGATCCGGGCGAATTCCAGCGGCGCCTGGCACAGCGCCAGCAGGTCAACCTGCCGCTGCCGTTCGCACTGTAGCTAGATCGGCGCATTCCGTAAGGCGGGTTGACCACCTGTCACGCCTTTTGAAACGCCCGCTGTGCCTGCAGCGGCGTCACCCACCATCGGCGCAATGCCATCCATCACCTGGTGGGTTACGCGGCGCACTGCCCTTATCTGCGTTTGCAATATTGGCGTTCGGCGCCGCTAACCCACCCTACGCGTCGGGGCCGTAGCCCGGATGAAATCCGGGAAATGCTTTGCCATGCAGCCTGGATGATGGTGGTGCGTAGGCGCACCCCAGCGGATCAGCTACCCGAAACCAGCCCCGGCAGTTGCGCCGCCAGCTTGGCGTTGTTGATCGGCGCGCGGATGAAACCGCGCTGGGTACCATCCGGGCCGATGATCACCAGATTGCCGCTGTGGTCGACGGTGTAGTTTTCCTTGCTGGTGTCAGCCGGGATATAGGGAATGCTCACCGAGTTGGCAAATTTCTGCAGGGTTTCCTCTTCGCCGGTCAGGCCTTTGAAGCCGGCATTGAAGAAGCCCAGGTACTTGCTCAGTTGCTCCGGTGTATCGCGATGCGGGTCGACGCTGACCATCACCACGTTCAGCCGTGCGCGAGTTTCTTCGGTCAGCTGAGTCTGCAGTTGGCGCAGCTGGGCGAGGGTCGCCGGGCAAATGTCCGGGCAGAAGGTGTAGCCGAAGAACAGCAGCGTCCAGTCGCCCTTGAGCTGATCCACCGCGACCTCCTTGCCGTCCTGATCGATCAGGCTCAGCGCTGGCAGGCTGCGGTTCTGCGGCAGCAGGACGATACCGGCATCGAGCAGTGCCGCCGGGTCACCCTGGCTTTTGCTGTTGAGCACCTTGTTGACGGTCAGCCCCAGCACCAGGGCCACGATGGCGACAAGAACGAAAACCGTTGTGTGGGTACGCGTCATGAAAAACCTTAGATATTCAGCAGCAGATAGTGATCCGCCAGCAGCGCGATAAACAGCAGGAACAGGTACCAGATACTGTACTTGAAGGTGTTGATCGCTGCGTGCGGTTTGCTGTCACGGTACAGCACCCAGGCCCAGTGCAGGAAGCGGCCGCCCAACAGCAGGGCGCAGACCAGGTACAGCGGCCCGCTCATGTGAATGGCGTAGGGCAGCAGGGTCACCGCGAACATCACCAGGGTGTAGAGCAGGATATGCACCTTGGTGTAGTGCTCGCCATGGGTCACCGGCAGCATGGGGATGTCGGCCTTAGCGTATTCGGCCTTGCGGTGGATGGCCAGGGCCCAGAAGTGCGGCGGCGTCCAGGCGAAGATGATCAGCACCAGCAGCAGCGGCTCGGCACTCAGGTGTCCGGTGACGGCGACCCAGCCCAGCAGCGGCGGCGCGGCGCCAGCCAGGCCACCGATAACGATGTTCTGCGGCGTGGCACGCTTGAGAAAGCCGGTGTAGATCACCGCATAGCCGAGCAATGAGGCCAGGGTCAGCCAGGCAGCCAACTCATTGGTGAACACCATCAGCAGGCTCATGCCGGCGATGGCCAGCAGCAGCGCGAAGGTCAACGCCGCCACCGGCGAGACACGACCGGCGGTGACCGGACGTTTGTGCGTGCGCGCCATGATCGAGTCGATCCGTCGATCCACCACGTGGTTGACCGCCGCCGCCGCGCCGGCGCACAGACCGATGCCGAGGTTGCCGAACAGCAGCACGGTCCAGGGCACACCGGCACGGGTAGCGAGGAACATACCGACCAGCGAGGTGATCAGCATCAGCATCACCACCCGCGGTTTGGTCAGCTCCAGATAATCACGCCAGGTGGCAGGTTCGGCATGGGCTTGCAGGATGGTCGCCATGGCATTTCTCCCTGATTCGTTATTTACCGGCCTGCAGCAGGCCGTTGGAAGCCAGAGCCGCGTGGGCATCGGTGAGCGTGTGCACGGCATGCCTGCGCTCACCTGCCGTGCGCAGGCGATAGTTGATCAGCACCATGCTCAGCAGCAGGGCCGCACCGCCGGCGTTGTGCGCCACCGCCACCAGCAGCGGCAGGTGGAAGATCACGTTGCTGATACCCAGGCCCACCTGCACGGCCAGCGCCAGCAGCAGCAGGCCAGCCAGGCGCGACAGCCCGGCCACATGCAGCCGCCAGGCCAGCACCAGCAGCGCCAGCGTTACCAGCAGCGCCCCGATGCGATGGCTCATGTGAATGGCGGTGCGCGCGTCGCTGTCGAGTTGTCCGCCCAGGTAGTTGGGGCCGATGTGCTGGGTCAGGTGAAAGCCCTTGCCGAAATCCATCGTAGGCCACCACTCGCCATGACAGGTAGGTAGGTCGACGCAGGCGACGGCAGCGTAATTGGAGCTGACCCAGCCGCCGAGGGTGATCTGCCCGATCACCAGCAGCAGGCACGCCGCCGCCAATGTCCGCAGGCGCCCTGGCAGCTGCAGCGGGGCGAAGCGTCCAGACAGACGCAGAGTGAGCAAGGTCAACAGACTGAGCGTGGCGAAACCGCCGAGCAGATGAGCTGTGACCACCTGCGGCCACAGCTGCAGGGTGACCGTCCACATGCCGAATGCGCCCTGCAGGATCACCAGCGCCAGAATCGCCAACGGCAACTTGAGCGGCTGGGTGGGCTCCGCGCGACGGCGCACGGCCTGGGCAGCGATGACGAGAATCACCAGCCCCAGGGCGCCGGCGAAGTAGCGATGGATCATCTCGTACCAGCCCTTGGCGACCTCCACCGGTGCATCAGGGAAACGCGCCTCGGCGATGGCCTGCTTGTGCTCGCTCATCGGCACGCCGAGAAAACCATAGCAACCCGGCCAATCCGGACAGCCCAGGCCGGCATGGGTAAGGCGGGTGTAGGCACCTAGCAGCACCACCACCACGGTCAGGAGGGTCGCGAACAACGCTAGACGGTAACCGGGCTTGTGCATGTCTACTCCTTGGGCACTGGGCCTGACGCTCTGTCGATATGGACAGAGCGCGGCGTCAACCGATCAGGGAAATTTTCAGCAGGTAGCGCAGATCATCGAGAATGGCCTTGCCCTTGCTGCCGGCCGGATAGCGCAGCACCAGGTTGCCGTGTGGATCGACCAGCCACAGCTGTGCACCCGTTAACGCCTCGGCGGCCTTGTCGTAGGCCTGCAGATCCAGCTGATAGCGTCCAAGCTGCGGGTACTCGCGCTTGAGCGTGGCGTCGTACTCGGCCGGCAATGGTTCGGCCAGCGCCAGGCCGTGACTGGCGCGGGCAGTCTCGCGATTGAGACCGATCTGGATCTGCCGCGCCAGGTAGACCAGCTGCTGACAGTCGGCCTCACATGCGCCCGGTGCTGTCACCAGAATCTGCCACAACGGCTCTACCTGCCCCTGCACACCGAGATCGGCGAGGGTGCGCCCATCGCCGATCAGCACGCCGTGGTAGCTGCGCGTCTCCGGCACCCAGAAGCGCCACTGGTACATGGCGCTGGCCAGGAACATCGGGCCGATGGCAATGGCCAGGATCAACAACAATTGCAGGCGACCACGCCCCTTGCGCGGTGCCTCAGGCATGGCGATGGCTGGGTTCATGACGACGCTCCCGTGCATTGTGAATTCCGAGATAGATGAACAGACCAAGCAGCGCGGCAGCCAATGAGAACCACTGCACCGCATAGCCCAGATGCTTGCTGGGACTCATGGCCACGATTGGCCAGTCGACGCGATAACTGGCCGGCCCGGACTCCAGGCGCACCTCGAAAGGCAGGCCGCCACGGCCCAGCTGACGCCAGAGGCTGTCGGCCTCGACCTGCGTGATCAGTCGCGGCCAGCCTTCGGATGCTGCGCCGGAGCGCAAATTCAAACCACCAGAAGGCGCTACGTAGACCCAGGCAGTGAGTTGCAGCACGCCGTCGGGGCTATCGAAATGCGGCGGCGTGCGCCGGTCCGGCCAGGGTAGCCAGCCACGGTTGAGCAACACCCAGAGGCCGCTGGACTGATCGTAAAAAGGCTGCAGCAACTCGACACCGGCATGGCCATCACGGATGCGGCTATCGAGCAGCAGGCTGTGCTCGGTATCGAAGTGTCCGCGCAGGTGGACGCGGCGGTAGGCGGGGTCCGGCATAGGCTCGAGTTGCTCGAGACTGATCAGCTCTGCCTGGCGCCGCGCCTCGAAACTGGCCAGCAGCGCGCGCTTCTCCTCGCCACGCTGCAGCTGCCAGAAGCCCAGCCAGAGCAACCCCGGCAGCAGCAGGGCAACCAGCACGCTGGGCAACCAACCGGGACGGAAGGCGCTCATTGCGCCCTGCCGTTACGATCGGGGTTGCTGGCTATACTGCAATGCATCACGTCAATCCCCCGGAGTCTCACATGCTCAAGGCCGCGATCGTCCTCATGCTGCTGGCAACCATCGCCAGCCTGTTCAGCGGCCTGTTCTTCCTGGTCAAGGATGAGGGCCATGGTTCGCGCGTGGTCGGCGCGCTGACTGTCCGTGTCGGCCTTACCGCCATTACCGTTGCCTTGGTCGCCTGGGGCTTCTACTCAGGGCAACTGGTGTCCCACGTTACGTGGTAGCCCCCGCTACAGTACGTAGACGAAGACGAACAATCCCAGCCAGACCACATCGACGAAGTGCCAATACCAGGCGGCCGCCTCGAAGCCGAAGTGCTGATCGGCGTCGAAATGCCCGCGCGTGATGCGCACCAGCATCACGATCAGGATGATGGTGCCCAAGGTCACATGCGCGCCGTGGAAGCCGGTGAGCATGAAGAAGGTGGCACCATAGATGCCCGAACCCAGGGTCAGCCCCAGCTCGGTATAGGCCTCGATGTATTCCTCGACCTGAAAGAACAGGAACGCCAGGGCGAGGACGATGGTCGCCGCCAGCCAGGCCTTGAGCGGGCCACGGTGGTTCTTCTTCAGCGCGTGGTGAGCCAGGGTAATAGTGAAGCTGGATGACACCAGCAAGATGGTGTTGACCAGCGGCAGGTGCCAGGGGTCGATCACCCCGGTTGGCGGCGGGAACAGCTTGGAGTCGGGGTTCTGCAACAGCGGCCAGCTGTATTCGAAACCTTCCCAGAGCATGTTGGCCACGCCCTTGTCACCCTCGCCGCCAAGCCAGGGGCCGGCCCAGGTACGGATATAGAACAGGGCGCCGAAGAAGGCGGCGAAGAACATCACCTCGGAGAAGATGAACCAGCTCATGCCCCAGCGGAAGGAGCGGTCCATCTGCGCGCTGTACAAACCGCTACGACTTTCCTTGATGACGTTACCGAACCAGCCGAACAGCATCCAGGCCAGAATCAGCCCGCCGACGAAGAAGATCAGCGGTCCGTTGGAACCTTCGCGGCCTGCCGACAGATCGTTGAACCAGGTACCGACACCGTAGAAGCTGACCAGCAGGCCGATAGTGGCGACGATGGGCCACTTGCTCTGCGCCGGTACGTAATAGTTCTCGTGACTTTCGTGACTCGACATTGTTGTTCTCCTTATGGAGCCTGTGCCACTGGCGGTTTGCTCGCCGTGATATCGAACAGCGTGTAGCCCAGCGTCAGGTGCTTCACGTCCTGTGGCAGGTCACGGTCGACGATGAAGCGCACCGGCATTTCGATGCGTTCGCCCGGCTGCAGCACCTGCTGGGTGAAACAGAAGCACTCGGTCTTGTGAAAGAAGGCCGCCGCCCGCGATGGCGATACGCTGGGGACGGCCTGCGCCATCATCGGCTGGTCGCTGGGGTTGTAGGCGACGAACAGCATGTCGCCTACTTCGCCCGGGTGAACCACTATTTCGTCCGCTTGCGGGCCGAACTCCCAGATCATCCCGGCCGAATTGGTGGCGAGAAACTGCACGCGCACCTCTCGAGCCACGTCGATCATCTGCTCACCCTGGTAGGCCCCTGCCGTCTTGCCGTTGATGCCGAACACCCGGCACATGGCGTCGTAGAAAGGCGGCAGGACGAAGATGCCGAAGCAGAACATCACCACCACCACGACCAGCAGACGGCTAACCAGACGACGAGTCGCAATGACCTCGCTCACGGCAGACCTCCTACTTCACTTCCGGCGGTGTACTGAAGGTGTGGTAGGGCGCCGGTGACGGCACCGTCCACTCCAGGCCTTCGGCACCGTCCCAGGGTTTGGCCGGGGCCGGCTTGCCACCACGGATGCACTTGATGACGATGAACAGGAACAGCAACTGGGTGGCGCCGAACATGAAGGCGCCGATGCTGGAGACCATGTTGAAGTTGGCGAACATCATGTTGTAGTCGGGGATGCGCCGTGGCATGCCGGCCAGGCCGACGAAGTGCATCGGGAAGAACGCCAGGTTCATGCCGATGAAGCTCATCCAGAAATGCAGCTTGGCCAGGGTTTCGTCATACATGTGGCCGGTCCACTTGGGCAGCCAGTAGTAGGCCGAGGCGAAGATGCCGAAGATCGCACCGGGTACCAGCACGTAGTGGAAGTGCGCCACCACGAAGTAGGTGTCGTGGTACTGGAAGTCCGCCGGGGCGATGGCCAGCATCAGCCCGGAGAAACCACCGATGGTGAACAGGATGACGAAGGCCACCGAGAACAGCATCGGCGCCTCGAAGGTCATCGAGCCCTGCCACATGGTGCTGGCCCAGTTGAACACCTTCACCCCGGTGGGCACGGCAATCAGCATGGTGGCGTACATGAAGAACAGCTCGCCGGTCAGCGGGATGCCAACGGTGAACATGTGGTGCGCCCAGACGATGAACGACAGGAAGGCGATCGCCCCCGTGGCGTAGACCATCGAGGTGTAGCCGAACAGCGGCTTGCGCGCGAAGGCCGGGATGATCGAGCTGACCGCACCGAAGGCGGGCAGGATCATGATGTACACCTCGGGGTGGCCGAAGAACCAGAATACGTGCTGGAACAAGACCGGATCACCGCCGCCAGCAGCATTGAAGAAGCTGGTGCCGAAGTGAATGTCCATCAGCATCATGGTCACGCAGCCAGCCAGTACCGGCATCACCGCGATCAACAGGAAGGCGGTGATCAGCCAGGTCCAGACGAACAGCGGCATCTTCATCAGCGTCATGCCGGGCGCGCGCAGGTTGAGGATGGTGGCGACCACGTTGATCGCCCCCATGATCGAGCTGATGCCCATCAGGTGCACGGCGAAGATGAAGAAGGTGGTGCTCTCCGGCCCGTAGGTGGTCGACAGCGGCGCATAGAAGGTCCAGCCGAAGTTCGGCCCGCCACCCTCCATGAACAGCGTACTGACCAGCAGGCCGAAGGCCGCCGGCAACAGCCAGAAGCTGAAGTTGTTCATGCGTGGCAGGGCCATGTCCGGCGCGCCGATCATCAGCGGGATCATCCAGTTGGCGAGGCCAACGAAGGCCGGCATCACCGCACCGAAGACCATGATCAGGCCGTGCATGGTGGTCATCTGGTTGAAGAATTCCGGCTGCACGATCTGCAGGCCCGGCTGGAACAGCTCGGCGCGAATCACCATGGCCATCGAGCCGCCGAGCAGGAACATGGCGAAGCTGAACCACAGGTACATCGTGCCGATGTCCTTGTGGTTGGTGGTCAGCACCCAGCGCATCAGGCCCTTGGCCGGGCCATGGTGGTGGTCAGTATGACCGTGGTCGATCACTGCACTCATGTCCTTACTCCTGCGCCTTGGAGAAATCGAGGATGTCCTTGGGCGTGACCATGTCACCGACATTGTTGCCCCAGGCATTGCGCTCGTAGGTGATGATGGCGGCCAGATCGACCGGCGACAGCTGCTTGCCGAAGGCCGCCATGGAGGTGCCCGGCTTGCCGTTGTAGACGATATCGATATGAGCCTCGGCGTCCCCCTTGGCGATTGCCGAACCCTTGAGGGCCGGGAACATCGGCGGCAGGCCCTCGCCACCAGGCTGGTGGCACGCCGCGCAGGCGGTGACATAGGCCTTCTCGCCGCGAGTCATCAGCTCTTCCATGGTCCATTCCTTGCTGGTCAGCTCGCGCTCGGCGGCAGCAGCCTCCTTGCGTTCGGCCAGCCAGGCATCGAAGTCTTCCTTGGACTTGGCCTCGACCACCACCGGCATGAAACCGTGGTCCTTGCCACACAGCTCGGTGCACTGGCCACGGTAGATGCCGGGCTCCTCGATGCGCGTCCAGGATTCGTTGATGAAACCGGGGATGGCGTCCTTCTTCACCGCCAGTGCCGGCACCCACCAGGAATGGATGACGTCGGCAGCGGTGATCAGGAAGCGCACCTTGGTGCCCACCGGCACCACCAGCGGCTCGTCGACTTCCAGCAGGTAGTGTTCGCCCTTGGCTTCGCGGTTGTTGATCTGCGAACGCGGCGTGGTCAGGTTGCTGAAGAACTCGACGTCCTGACCCAGGTATTTGTAGTGCCACTTCCACTGGTAGCCGGTGACCTGGATATCCAGCTCGGACTCCGAGGTGTCGTAGATCTCGATCAGCGTCTTGGTCGCCGGAATCGCCATCACCACCAGGATGGCCAGCGGCACCACGGTCCAGAGAATCTCGACGGTGGTGCTTTCGTGAAAATGCGCGGGTTTCTGGCCGGTGGAGCGGCGGTGCATGATCATCGACCAGAACATGGCGCCGAACACGATCACACCGATCACGACGCAGATCCAGAAGATGGTCATGTGCAGATCGAACACGGAGCGGCTGACGTCAGTGACACCGGGCGTCATATTGACCGTCCACTGCGCATGCGCCGAGCCCAATGCCAGCCACAGCAGGAGGCCCATCCAGACTCGTGGATGTCGCATCATTGCGGGTTCCCCTTGATTGTTCTTGTTATCCCGCCGGCTGAGCCTGCGGCTAAGGGATCGACTGCCATGAGCCTGTACGGCGGAATCACTGTCCGCGGGCCACGCTCGACTGCTGGCGACTGCTGCCGAAACCTCCCGTGCCAAAGCCCGTCCGGTTCCATCAGGTACTGCCTTTCGAAATCGAGTATAGACAGCGAGGTTTACCTCGCAACGTTCAGACAAAAATGGCTGAAGACGCGCAAGCTTTGTCCTAAACCCCACGGCTGATGCGGGGTGTAGCTATTCTGAAACAGTTGGATATAGCGAACTCTCATAAGTATGAAAAAGTTATGACAATCGCGTCTTAGCACGCCACAACGGCCGGCTAAGGTTCACGCCCATGTCCAGACATGTAGGAGTAGTCATGAGCACCGTCGCCATTCGTCAATTGATCGCCCAGGCGCGCCAGCAGGAACATGGCAGCCAGGTGCTCGCGCGCATGCTGCAGGCCCAGCTGGATGGTCTGCACCCCGCCATCCGCTTGCCGCAGGACGCTGCCCCGGATGCGCTGACGGCCTTCGTCATCGCCTATATCGAGCAGGTGCCGGATGTGCTCGATGCCGCTGCCAAGGTGGCGCAGGAGGCGGGGATCGAGGCGGTGGTAAAACCCGTGCTGAAGATCGCCGAGCATTTCTTCCTGCAGCCGCCGGCATTGATGCAAGGCCATGAAGGGCTCGTGGGTCTGCTCGATGAAGCCTATCTGGCGCATCGCCTGGTGGAGGAGGTCAACGACCGCTACATCGCCCATTTCGGCCAGCCGCTGATCCCGCTGGACACCACGCGCGCTAACCTGATCGCCCACCAGTTGATTGGCGAGCCCTTTGCCAACCAGCTCGACGAAGCCGTGCATCATGCCCTGACCGGTATGCTCGATGACGCCAGCTTCGAGCAACCCTCGGCGCAGGCCTACCGCGAGCGCCTGGCGGCGCCGGACACCGCATCGGCCTGGCAGCGCTGGCCCTGCTTGTCCCGGCAACTGGGCCTTGAGCTGCAGCTCAAGGGCTGATCGCCAGCAGGATCAGCGACAGGGTCAGCAGCGAACCGAGGGTGGAAAACAGGATCGCCCGCGACACCAGCGCCGCCTGGCGCTGGTAATACTCGGCGAGCATGAACGGCCCGGTGCCGGTTGGCAGTGCGCTGAGCAGCAACGCGGCATGCGCCCAGAACGGCGGCAGGTCGAGCAGCACGAAGGCGATGAACCAGGTCACCAGCGGTTGCA
This sequence comes from Ectopseudomonas oleovorans, assembly GCF_003052605.1. Lineage (GTDB taxonomy): Bacteria > Pseudomonadota > Gammaproteobacteria > Pseudomonadales > Pseudomonadaceae > Aquipseudomonas > Aquipseudomonas oleovorans_A. The sequence continues at coordinate 33,393 of NZ_QASO01000048.1, forward strand.
GCACCAGCTTGAGCGCCACCAGCGGCCAGGCACCGTCGCTCGGCCCGCTCTGCCGCTGCGCCAGGAACAAGCCCAGCGACACCAGCGCACAGGGTACGGTGGCGGCGCCGAGCAGACGCAGAAACTCGTCCAGCGCTGCGGGCATCTGCACGCCACCAAAGGCCCAGGCAGCACCGAGCAGTGGTGCGATCACCAGCGGGTTCTTCAACAGCGCGGTGACCACCTGAACGATGGCGCCGCCCAGCCCCTTCTTGCTCTGCAGACCCACCTCGATGCACACCACCGCCAGGCCGAACAGCACGCAGACCACCAGCAGCGAGGCGATCAGCGCGGGCGCCATGCCGTCCTCACCCAGTACCAGCACGCACAGCGGAATGCCGATATAGCCGGTGTTGGCGTAACCGGCGCTAAGCCCGTCGATACTGGCGTCGACCAGGCTGCCGGTGGTTTTCCAGCGATACACCAGGGTGAGCAGAAACACCGCGAGCATGCCGCCGGTGAAGGCGAGCAGGAACCCCGGCTGCCAGATCTGCGCCCAGTCGGCCTTGGCCGTGAGGCTGAAGAGCAGGGCCGGCAGGCCGAGCCAGACCACGAAGCGATTCATCTCCGATGCCGCAGTCGGCCCCAGGCGATTGGTTCGCCGGCAGATGTAGCCGACCAGGATCAGGCCGAAGATCGGCAGCAGGACGTTGAGAACGGTGGACATCAGGCTACGCCGTCGACAGTAAGAGGCCGAGACTAGGGCGCAGAACCGTGCAGAGCAAGCCGCGCGCTGTGATTCGTGTCCGTCAATGGGCGTCTAGCTCAGACATGCTGGGCAAGCCCGGCGCCCTCGCGAGCCTGAGCATGCAAGCGCTGTTGAACGAAATTCTCGATGAAGTTCGCCCGCTGATCGGCCAGGGCAAGGTGGCCGATTACATTCCAGCGCTGGCCAGCGTGGTGCCTGACCAACTGGGCATCGCCGTATACGGCAACGACGGCCAGGTGCATGTCGCCGGCGATGCCCGTACGCCCTTCTCGATCCAAAGCATTTCCAAGGTGTTCAGCCTGGTCCAGGCCATCGGCCACAGCGGCGAGAGCATCTGGCAGCGCCTGGGCCATGAGCCGTCCGGACAGCCGTTCAACTCGCTGGTGCAGCTCGAATTCGAGCGTGGCAAGCCGCGCAATCCGTTCATCAATGCCGGTGCCCTGGTGATCTGCGACATCAACCAGTCGCGCTACGCCGCACCGGCGCTGTCGATGCGCGACTTCGTCCGGCGCCTGTCGGGCAACCCCGAGGTCACGGTGGACAATCATGTCGCCGAGTCCGAGTACCAGCACCGCGCGCGCAACGCCGCAGCAGCCTACCTGATGCAGTCGTTCGGTAATTTTCATAACGAAGTCGAGGCCGTGCTGCGCAGCTACTTCAGCTGCTGCGCGCTGCGCATGAGCTGCGTCGACCTGGCGCGCGCCTTTGGCTTCCTGGCCAATGAAGGCTTCTGCCAGCACAGCGGCGAGCAGGTGCTGTCGCCCCGCCAGACCAAGCAGATCAACGCCATCATGGCCACCAGCGGCCTGTATGACGAAGCGGGCAACTTCGCCTACCGCGTTGGCCTGCCGGGCAAGAGCGGTGTGGGCGGCGGCATCGTCGCGGTCGTCCCCGGGCAGTTCAGTGTGTGCGTGTGGTCACCGGAGTTGAACGCTGCGGGTAACTCCCTGGCCGGGATCAAGGCGCTGGAGCTGCTCAGCGAGCGCATCGGCTGGTCGGTGTTTTTAGCCGCGCATAAGTGCTGCTGCGCATGGCGCGTCCTGTCGGGCGGCCAGCGCGGCCAATCGCCGCCCGCACGTGATGCGGGGCCTTACAACAGCTTGCGGTACTGCACGAATCCCGAGCGCTCACCGATGCGCTCGTACAGCAGCTTGGCCTGGCTGTTGGTCTCGTGCGTCAGCCAGTGCACCCGCGAGCAGCCGGCGGCGCTCGCCTGCTCAAACACATGCTGGATCAACTTGCGCCCGATGCCACCGCTGCGCTCACCCTTGGCGACGAACAGGTCCTGCAGGTAGCAATAGTCGCCGGTGGTCCAGGTCGAGCGGTGGATGACCCAGTGCACCAAACCAATAGCCTGCCCATCACGCCAGGCCAGGGCGGCGCCCATGGGCTCGGCGGGGTCGAGAAAGCGCTGCCAGGTAACGGCGCTGGTCTCGGCTGGAATCTCGGTCATGTAGAAGCGCTGGTAGCCCTGCCACAAGGGCAACCAGGCTTGGTGATCGGCAGCGACTACAGGGCGAATTTCGATGCTCATCGTCCTTCCTCTGTTTGGGCAGGTGGATCAGTCGCTCATCTCACCACAGAGATCGCGCGCCAGCCAGTGCTCAACCTCCGTTTGCGGCAAACCGGCGCCGAGCAGGGCGAACAGCTTGCCCAGTGCGGCTTCGCGGGTCATGCCGCCACAGGACACCAGGCCCACCTCGGCCAGACGACTGCCGGCCGCGTACACGCCGAACTGCACATGGCCTTGCGGGCACTGACTGATCGCCGCCAATACCACGCCGCGCTGATGCGCTTCACGCAGCACGCTCATCAATTGCGCGTCGCCGGCCGGGCCGGTGCCGCTGCCGTAACACTCCAGCAATAGCCCCTGCACGCCGCTGGTCAGCAGCGCTTGCAGATGCCCGGCCTGCATGGCCGGATGCAGCGGCAATACGGCAAGGTTCACGGCCTTGCGTGCTTGGCGATAGTCGATCCGTGCAGAGACCTCTGCCCGCTCGGCCTGACGCTGACGCGGCAGCACCTGGAAGGCGTCGAAGGCATCGCTGCGCAACTTCGAGCAACGTGCGCCATGCAGTAGCTGCCCGTTGAAGTACAGGTGCACGCCCGGCTTCACGCCGCGGTACAGCGCACGCATGGCACCGAACAGATTGGGCCAGGCATCGCCGCCATCGACACCGGCTGGCTGCATGGCGCCGGTCAGCACCACCGGTACGTCGAGGCCAAGGAGCAAAAAACTCAGCGCGGCGGCGCTGTAGGCCAGGGTATCGGTGCCATGCAGTACCAGCACGGCGTCGTGGCCATCGGTCTGCACGGCGGTGACGATCTCGTCACGCAGCGCCAGCCAGTGGCCGGTGTTCATGTTGGCGCTGTCGATCAGCGGCAGCAGCTCGCGGAAGGTCCATTGCGGCAGTTCGCTGGCGTTCTCGCTGGCTTGTTGGGTGCGCATGCGCGCCTCGAAACCCGAAGCCGGCGCCAGGCCGTCTGCACTCATCTGCATGCCGATGGTGCCGCCGGTGTACAGCACCAGGAGTTTTTCTGGGGTCGCCATGGGCTCTCCTCGGGAAATGCGGGCGATAAAAAAGGGGGCAGCGCCCTAATGTCAGTCAGTTAAGCCGTTGCACTCGATCTTTGTAGGAGCCGGCTTGCCGGCGATCCGCCATAAAAAGCATCGCCAGCAAGCTGGCTCCTACGAAAAGCGCCCCCTCTACTGCAAGTAGGAGGGGGTGGTGACGAACTTATCTGATCAGCATTAGGCAGCGCCCCCTTCTTCGAGCAGGGGCTATCAGCGCTGGTAAACGCGATCACCCAGTTCGGCGTGGGTTACCGGAGCATCTGCCGGAGCCTGCCAGACCTTGGGATCGAGATCCAGGTCGGCGAACTTCTGCGGATCGAACACCGGCGACTCGACCCCGGCCTTGATCTGAGCATCGTAGTCGCGCATCAGGCGCAGGCCCACCTTGAACAGCAGTGCCAGGGCAATCAGGTTGCAGATCGCCAGCAGGCCCATGGTCACGTCGGCGAAGGCGAACACGGTGCCCAGATCCTGCACCGAGCCCCACAGCACCAGAGCCACCACCAGCACGCGGTAGATCACCACCGGGCCGCGCTTCTGGCTGAAGAAGCCCAGGGCGTTTTCACCCAGGTAGTAGTTGTAGATCAGGGTGGTGAAGACGAACAGCAGCAGGGCGATGCTGACGAACACCCGGCCCCACTCACCGACTTCGGCCGCCAGGGCGGTCTGGGTCAGGACGACACCGGCCATTTCGCTGCCCGGCTGGTAAACGCCGGAGAGCAGGATGATCAGCGCGGTGCTGGTGCACACCAGCAGGGTGTCGATGAACACGCTCAGCGACTGCACGATGCCCTGCGCCGCCGGATGCTTGACCTCGGCCACCGCCGCCACGTTCGGCGCGCTGCCCAGCCCCGCTTCGTTGGAGAACAGGCCGCGCTTGACGCCCATCATGATGGCCGCGCCGATGCCGCCGGCAAAGGCCGGCTCCAGGCCGAAGGCCGCTTTGAAGATCATGGCGAAGGTAGCCGGCACCTCACTGAGGTTCATGCCGATCACCACCAGCGCCATGCCGATGTAGGAGAACGCCATGATCGGTACCAGCACGTCGGCCATGCTGGCGATGCGCTTGATGCCGCCGAAGATGATCACGCCGATCACCCCGGTCAGGATCAGGCCGCTGACGATGGTCGGCAGGCCGAAGGTGTCATGCAGCGAGCTGGCCACGGTGAACGACTGCACGGCGTTGAAGCCGAAGCCGAAGGTCACCAGCAGCAGGATCGACACGACGACACCCAGCCAGCGCTGGCCGAGGCCGTGCTGGATGTAGAAGGCCGGGCCACCACGGTAGGTGCCATCCGGTTCACGCCGCTTGTACAGCTGCGCCAGGGAGCACTCGAAGTAGCTGGTGGCCATGCCGACCAGAGCCACGACCCACATCCAGAAGATGGCGCCCGGGCCACCGAGCATGATTGCCACGGATACACCGGCGATGTTGCCGGCGCCGACGCGGCCAGCCACCGACAGCATCAGTGCCTGGAACGAGCTGAGCTGACCCGGCTGGCGTTTGAATGCCTCACTGAAGATGCGGAACATGCTGCTGAAGTAGCGAAACTGGACGAAACGTGAGGCGACGGTGAAGTACAGACCAAGGCCGATCAGCATCACGATCAGCAGCTTGCTCCAGATGAGGTCATTGAGAAGATCGAGCATGGAGGCTTTCTCTCTTGTTGTTCTGAATGGGAATGCGCCGCACCGGGCGGGTGGCGCAATCTTTGGTGAAGGCGCCGCGCGGGACAATTTCGCAGGTCGCGGCGACCTGATGCGAGTTGATGCTAGAATCGCGTCATTCGCATCAGCTGGAGCGGCCATATGTCCGATTCCCTCGGCAGCAACCTGAAACTGCTCTGCAGCCATTACCGCTCGATTGCCGAGGTGTGTCGCAAGCTGTCGATCAACCGTGCGCAGTTCAACCGCTACCTGGCCGGGCAGAGTCGGCCGACCACGCACAACCTCAAGCGCATCTGCGATTTCTTCGGCGTAGAGCCCTTCGAGCTGGCCATGCCGGCCGAACAGTTCACCCGCCTGATCGGTGCCCGCAGCGGCGATGCGCAGCAGCACAGCGGCAACGACCCACTGCTGGACCTGTTCGCCCCACTGCGCCGTCAGGCCAGCCCGATGGAGCGCTACTGCGGCTACTACTTCGAATACTCCAACTGCATGTCGGTGCCGGGGCACGTGCTGCTGTCACTGGTGCACCTGCGCGAGGAGCGCGGCAACTACCTGTTCGAGCGCCAGGAACGCCAGGAGCGCCAGGAACCTACACGCGGCGGCAGTGAGGACTGGGTGCGCTGTCGCTACCTGGGCACGGCGTTCTTCCTGCAGGACCGCCTGTTTCTGGTGGACTACGAGTCGCTCACCGGCAACGAGATGAGCCAGACCATCCTGATTCCCAGCTTCAAGAGCCGCATCATCCGCCTCAACGGCATCAAGACCGGCGTCTCCAGCGGCGACCGGCGTACACCGGCCTGCACCCGCGTGGTCTGGCAGTACCTGGGCAACGAGATCAACCGGGTCAACGCCTATCGCCAGTTGATGCTCTACGCCCCCGACGACCCGCGCATCGACGACGACATCCGCCAGCGCCTGGGCGGCGCGCAGCTGCGGGGTGGATTGTTCGAGATGGAGTGAGGCCTGCCTCAGAGCAGTTTTCTGTATTGGATAAAACCGGAGCGGTCGCCGATGCGGTCGTAGAGCATACGCCCCTGGTAGTTGCTTTCCTGAGTCAGCCAATGCACGCGACTGGCACCGGCAGCGCGTGCCTCGGCGTAAACGTGCTCGATCAGCGCGCGGCCGATGCCGCCACCGCGAATGTGCTCGGCGACGAACAGATCCTGCAGGTAGCAGTAGTCCCCCGTGGTCCAGCAACTGCGGTGATAGATGAAATGCACCAGGCCGACTGCCTCGCCGTCCCGCCAGGCCAGGGCGGCATGCATCGGCTCGGCCGGGTCGAGAAAGCGCTGCCAGGTGAGGGCGCTGGTTTCTGCCGGGATCTCGGCCTGGTAGAAGCGCTGGTAAGCCTGCCAGAGCGGCATCCAGGCGGCGTGATCGGCAGGGGTGACAGGGCGAATGTCGAGCATGATGGCCTTCCTTTGGTGATCAGTCGGCGGGATTCATCTGCGCTGCCAATTCGTGGTCGCGCGGGTTGTTGGACGTTGCCAGGCCGGTACGCACGCCGGCCTGGTCGCTGGCTGAGCGGTTCTGGCTGAGCTTCCATTTACCTTCGAGTCGGCGGATCGGCAGGGCGAAACCGACGATGGCGCGCAGCATGGCGTCGATGTACTCGCGCGGCGCATCGCTGACCGCCCAGGGCTGCGCGCGGCCTTGTTCGTGGCGGTCGCTGAGGCGGCTGACCAGCTCGAGCAGGCGCTCGGGCTCGTCGAACACTTCGGCCTGGCCCCAGGCATGCACGGCGATGTAATTCCAGGTCGGCACCACCTTGCCGTGCTCGGCCTTGGCCGGGTACCAGCCGGGATGCACGTAGGCGTCCGCACCGCTGAATACCACCAGTGCCTCGGCGCCAGCGGCCAGATCGCGCCAGTGCCCATTGGCGCGGGCGAAGTGGCCGTACAGGGTGCCGAACTCGCCTTCGCCAGGTTCAAGCAACAGCGGCAGATGGCTGGCTTGAAGGCCCTGTGCGCCAGTGCTGGTCACGATGGCCAGTCCACTGGACTGTATCTGCGCGTGCAGGCTGGGCAGGTCGTCCTGACGAAAGGCGGCGGGGCAGTACATGGCGGCATCTCCTGATGTGATGAAGCCATGCTAGGCAGGCTATTGGCCTGATGTAAGATCCATTTTGGATGACTTTCATAGAGCCAATCGCAATCCTCATGAGCCGCTCGCCCTCATTGCCGTTCGACCTTTCCGGTATTCGCCTGCAACCCGGCCAGGGCTTGGCACGTCAGCTGTACCAGGCCTTGCGCGTGCGCATCCTCGATGGCCGCCTGGCCAGTGGCACGCGCCTGCCGGCCAGCCGTGAGCTGGCCGCGCTACTGGGCATCTCGCGCAACACCGTGACCCGCGCGCTGGACCAGCTGTATGCCGAGGGCTACGTGGCCGGGCGGGTCGGCGATGGCACCTATGTCGCCGAACTGGCGCGCAGTCGCCCCACGCCCTCTCCAGCCGTTACGCCAGCGGCATCCAGCCCGGCACTGCAGCGCCTGCACACGCACCACCTGCCGCTGCCGCCGAGCGGCGCGCCGCGCGCCTTTCGCATCGGTGTACCGGCTTTCGATCTGTTCCCCTTCGAGACCTGGTCACGCCTGCAGGCGCGCTTCTGGCGCAAACCCGCGCTGGCACGGCTGGGCTATGTCGACCCGGCCGGTGACCTGCAGCTACGCGAGCTGATCGCCGCCTACCTGCGCAGCAGCCGCGGCCTGACCTGCGAAACGCAGCAGATATTGATCACCTGCGGCTCGCAGCAGGCCATCAGCCTCTGCGCGCAGTTGCTGATTCAACCGGGCGACCGCGTGGCCATCGAAAACCCCGGCTACCGCGCGGCCGGCCATGCCTTCGCCGTGGCCGGCGCGCAGCTGTGCGGCGTGGCGGTGGACCATGACGGCCTGGACGTCGACGCCCTGCAGCGTCTGCACGACTGCCGGCTGGCCTATGTCACGCCCGCGCACCAGTACCCCACCGGCGTCACCCTGTCGCTGCCCAGGCGCCTGGCCTTGCTGGAATGGGCCAAGCGCGTCAACGGCTGGATCATCGAGGACGACTACGACGGCGAGTACCGCTACAGCGGCACCCCGCTCGCGCCACTGGCAGCGCTGGATGGGCAGCAGCGGGTGATCTACATCGGCACCTTCGGCAAGCTCGCCTTCCCGGCGCTGCGCCTGGGCTATCTGGTGCTGCCGCCCGCGCTGGCCGAGCCCTTCGCCAGGCGCCAGGCGCTGGAGATACGCCACTCGGAGGTCGGCACCCAGGCGGTGATGGCCGAATTTGTCGCTGCCGGACACTTCCAGCGTCATGTGCGGCGCATGCGCCAGGCGGCGCGCAGCCGCCGCGACGCTCTGATCGAGGCCTGGCCGCAGGCGATTCCCGGATGCTCACCGTTGCCGGCCGTGGAAGCCGGCCTGCATCTAAGCATCAGGGTCGAGAGCCTGGCCCGTGAACGCGAGCTGATCGGCGCCGCCCGCGCAGCCGGTATCGAGATGACCCCCTTGAGCGACTACTGGCTGCCCGACAGCGAAACGGCCGAGGAGGCCCGCGCTGGACTGGTGCTGGGCTTTGCCGCGGTGCCCGAGGCGCAAATCATCGAGGCGGTGCAGACGCTACGCCGGGCGTGGAAGCTGTAACGCAGACCAACCGGCGGCGCGCGCGACGCACCCTACGGCAGTCATCCTTGAATGGCAGGATCGGGTAGGAGGCGGCCTCACGGCCGCCGTCCTCCCACACCACCGTGCGTACGGTTCCGTACACGGCGGTTCAGGCCATGCGGTTAAGCCGATTGATCGTATCCAGTATCGAGACCAGTCCAAGTCTGTCCCATAGCTTCTTCGGCAGCGCCTGATTCATATGCGGCGCTCCTGAGTTCCACCACGGGCCTCGGCCATTGAAGGCCGACTTGCAGGCACGCTCCTCGCTCAATCCCAGGCGCATCAGGTTGCGCGCCCTCGTAGAGGGCTGCTTCCATTGCCGCCAGATGACACAGCGAAGTTTGTGCCTGACCCAGCCATCCAGCTCTTCCAGTGGACGCTTGCTCTGGCTGAGCTTGAAGTAGCCTGCCCAGCCTCGCAGCACCGGGTTTACCCGCTCGATGACATTCGCCATCTTGTGGCCCCGCACCCCTCGCAGCAGTTCCCTGAGACGGTCGCGCACACGGCGCAGGCTCATGGTTGCCACTCGCAGTCTAGGCTGCGAGTGCCAACTCATCCCATACCCCAGGTAGTCGCATTTCCACGACCCAGCCAC